>NZ_BJNM01000003.1 GCF_006539685.1 Gluconobacter oxydans | reverse complement strand
AAGCCGAAGCCGAAGCCGAAGCCGAAGCCGAAGCCGAAGCCGAAGCCGAAGCCGAAGCCGAAGCCGAAGCCGAAGCCGAAGCGCCAGATTCTGCTCTGCTCGTGAACCTGCGTGACGAAAACGAACTTCTTTTCAATACGCTGGAAAAGACCGAGGCTGAAAACAGCCTGCTGCGTTCGGAACTGCGCGAAATTCTCGAAGAGCTTAGCAATTTGCGAAATCTTCTGCCCGTCTAGTCACAATGCCCCATTGCGGTGACGGCGGGACACTGCTAAACCACCGCCACCGCAGGACGACGGGCAGTAGCGCAGCCTGGTAGCGCACCAGTCTGGGGGACTGGGGGTCGTGGGTTCGAATCCCGCCTGCCCGACCAGTCCTGCGGTAATTTCCCTTTCTTTAAGATCCTTTGTCTTCTGCATAGACGCCTTTGCGCGGATTGACTTCCGTCCAGAGTGTCCACAGCAGATGCAGCGCGGCCATGATGGCCGGTCCAAGGAACAGGCCCAGCAGACCCCAGGTCTCGGCCCCTCCCAGAATTCCCAGCAGAACCCACAGGAACGGCATTTTCGTGCTGCCGCCAATCAGGGCGGGGCGGATGAAGTGATCTGCGATGAAGATCACGACTGAGCCGACGGCCGAGACGACGATTGCACCGATCATGCTGCTCTTTGCCAGCAGAAGCAGGGCCACCAGTCCGACCGTCGGCCAGGCCAGGAACGGGATCATGGCCGCCACGGCCGTCACCATCGCAAACAGCAGGGGCTGGGGCGCGCCTGTTGCCATGTAGACGATGCCCATGATCGCCCCTTCGCCCAGACCCACCAGAACAAGCCCTGCCAGCGTGCCGTGCACGGACGAGATCATCTGTTTGGCTAGACTCTCACCCTGTTCGCCGAACAGGCGCTGCGATCCGAGCAGGCATTTGCGGATCACGCTGTCTCCATCCTTGAGCAGGAAGAACAGCGTCAGGAGCGAGAAGGCGAACAGCGTGCCGCGGCGTGCAAGCTGTGATCCGACCTGTTTGGTCATCTGCATGCCATGTCCCACATCCACCGAATGAAGCAGATGGGACAGGCGTTGCGGGCTCGTCATGTGGTTCTGCCACCAGTTGGTGGCCTGGGCGGACAGGAACGGCAGGTGCGGGACCCATTCCGGCATCGGGATGCCGTTGTTCCGCACGTCATCAATCCATTCCAGCGCACTTCGCGCCTCATCCGCGACCTTCACACCGACCAGCGAGACCGGCACCAGGAAAATCAGTGCCACCGCCAGCGTGAAGACCATCGGCAGCCAGTCGCTGCGTCCGAAGCGCAGCTCGGCCCTGCGGTAGAGGGGCCAGATCGAAATGGCGAACACGCAGCCCCACAGCAGTGCAGGCAGGAAGCCCTTGAGCGTGTAAAGGCCGATCGCCACGAAGAAGAGCGCCAGAAAGCCCCGGGCACGCCGCTGGATCGTTCCGGTTGAGGCAGAGGCCTCGACCGTGATGGTGTCGGGAGAAGGAGGCGGAGAAAAATCGGTCATGAGAATTCCGGAATGAAAATATGTCTGAACTGTCGTCCTGTGCAGAGAGACCTGCTCCGACGAGAGAAGTCCGGATGAAGAAAGATGCAGGAACCTGAGTAACACTGTTCCGCATCATGGAACTATTCCACGGGCACGTTTTCGAATGAAGAGCAGCCGGACTGGATGGCCAGTCCGACGGCCTGCTGACTGAAACGTTTCTGATACGCCTGACGAATGGCTTTCAGATAAGGCTGCAGGTTGCGATCCGAAGACGGAGCCACGATCCAGACGATTCGCGATGCTTCTCGGATAATCCGGTGGCCTGCTGCATCATACCACTGCCCCTGCGCGTCGATCACGGTGAAACCTGCGGGAAAGCGCGGTGTGATTTCGCTGTCCACGAAATTCTGCCAGTCATCGCCATCGATGATGCTGCCATCGGGGCGTGTCAGACCAAACATCAGTCTGATCTGCAGACCGTCGCGGGTCTGGATTTCGCGGCACAGATTGGGTGTGACGCTGACAGGAACGATGCATCCGCCGAGCAGTGGGGCTGTCAGGGTCAGCAGAAGCAGCGTTTTCTTCACGCAGTCCGACCCGTCAGGGCGTTTTGCAGGATCGCGGCTTCAGCAGGGGCGAACAGGCCGCGGCGAATGAACAGGTCGATCAGGACAAGATTGACGTTGAACTTGAACGCATCGGTGTCCCGGACCAGCGCGACGACTTCCTGAATGGGCAGAAGGTAAAAGCTCTCCACTTCGCCATCCTCCGCTATGGGCGTAAACCCCTGCGGAAGGAGCAGGTCATAGCAGTGCAGCACGTCGCGTCGCAGCCCTTCGGGGCGCTCAAGCGCGTATTCGATCCGGCTGACGGCGCGGGCGGTTGCTGCCAGTTCCGTTGGGATTCCCGCTTCTTCCTGCGCTTCCTTGATGACCGTTGTCTGCGGATCGAGGCCTGCGCTCATGCCGCCTGCGACCAGATGATCCAGTTTTCCCGGATCCAGACGCTTGCTCATGCTGCGACGGGCTACCCAAAGGAAAAGTCCGTCCTCACGTTCGACCAGTCCGTTCAGATGCACGCCTTCGGCGGCCAGTCCCAGAACCGGTATGGCGCCGCGATCCACCTGGCCCAGAACGACGCCGCTGTCATTACGGACATCGAAGGCTTCCTCATGGGACGCGTAGAGCCCCATGTCGCACAGGGTCTGGGAGAGCGGCAGAAGCTCCGTGCCGGCGTTTACGCCGAAACCCTGGTCCTTCTGAAGGCCCAATGATTGAAGCGCCTGTGCGGTTGTGGGGCTGACCCAGCCGATCTGTTCTGATCCGCAGAAAAACGGAAGGCGGCCACCTGGCAGGACTGCGCTGTTGCAGGCTGCAATATGCCGAAGAAAGGGTTCGAGGGCAGGGGGGAAGGATTTGTCAGACACAGAGCAATATGTCGCATGCAGACAGGCATTTGCAAAGCATCGCCTGCACTTCCCATAGTCTGTTGATGCTCAAGAAAACCGATTCGACATCTGAAGCGCTCTCCCTGCGGGTGCTGTGGCCCATGATCCGGCCCGAAAAACTCTGGCCCGACGCGACACGCATCGGTTTTGCACTCGTCATTCTTCTGGTGGAAAGCGGCACGGCCGTCGCCACGCCCTGGCTCTTCAGCCGCATGGTCAGCAGCCTGTCACGTCCCGAGACCCTGCTGGCTGTTCCGGTCTGGCTGATTGCCCAGTATGCGGTCATCCGGATCATTTCGGGGCTGGCGACCCCGCTGCGGGAGCTTCTGGTCAAACCTGTCGAAACGGATCTTCAGCGTCGTGTGGCGGTGCTTGGCCTGCGCCATCTGCATGATCTGAGCGTGCGTTTCCATCTGAACCGGCAGACCGGTTCCCTGACGCGCACGCTTGACCGGGGGGCGGATGCGGTCGGGACGCTGTTGTCCCTGGCGCTGTTCAACGTGTTGCCTAATGTCATCGAACTCATCATGACGCTGACCGTCATTCTGAAGATCTTTGACTGGCGTTACGTCGGGCTGCTTCTGCTGGCGCTCGGGCTGTATTCTTCTGTCTCTTATGTCTTTACCCGTCTGAGAATGACGGCGAGACGGGCCCGCAACCGTGCGAGCAACGAGGCCCAGCATCAGTTGGTCGACAGCATTCTGAATTTCGAGACGGTCCGCAGTTTCGCCAACGAACCGCATGAAATCGCCCGTTATGACGCGGCCCGGAAGGATCTCCGGCAGGTTGAAATCAGCCTTCAGCGTTATGTCAGCCTCTCCCAGATCAGCCGCGGCATTCTGATTGCGGTCACGACGACGACCCTGCTGGCCATGGCGGCTCATGATATCGTGGCGCACCGGCTGGCGGTTGCGCAGTTCGTGTTGATCGGCAGTTATCTGAGCGGACTGTACTCATCCGTAGGCGCCCTGAATTACGTCAGTGCAGGCTGGCGCAATGCGCGCGTTGATCTGGAGAATTATCTCGAACTGCTTGCCGTGCGCTCCGAGATCACCCATGCCGTCCAGCCGGTTCGTCTGCCGGGAAAGCTGTCGGAAGCGGGGGCGGCGTCCGTTGCGTTCCGGCATGTTTCCTTTGGCTACAGCCCTGCGCGGCAGATCCTGCATGATGTTTCCATCAATATTCCCGCAGGTACGTCTCTGGCCATTGTGGGGCATACCGGGTCAGGCAAATCCACCCTGGGGCGTCTGCTGACCCGGGCCTATGATCCGACCGAAGGTTCGGTCTGCATTGACGGTCATGACCTGCGCGATATTGCGCCGACTGACATTCAGAACATCATCGGGACGGTTCCGCAGGACACGGTGCTCTTCAATTCCAGCATCGGCGAAAACATTGCCTATGGGGACCTGTCAGCGTCGCGTGAGGAGATCGAGAAGGCGGCCCGGAGTGCGCAGATCGATGCCTTCATCCGTGAACTTCCCGATGGATATGACACTGTTGTTGGCGAGCGCGGCCTGAAGCTTTCCGGGGGAGAGAAGCAGCGTGTGGCCATTGCGCGCGTCATCCTCAAGGACCCGCGCATCCTTCTGCTGGACGAGGCTACGAGCGCGCTTGATACCCGCACGGAAGTCGCCATCCAGAAGGAGCTGGCCGTCCTGTCGCAGGCGCGCACGACAGTTATTGTCGCGCACCGTCTTTCCACGGTTCAGGATGCCGATCGCATCGTGGTGCTTGACGCGGGGCGCGTGGTGGAGCAGGGAAGCCATACGGAACTGCTGTCTGCAGGTGGCCATTATGCCGCAATGTGGGCCGCACAGGCCGGTGAAAACGTCGCTGGACAGCTCTCGGGGGTTGACGAAGCCCCCAAGCATACGTCATAAGCCGCGCCTGATTTACGGAACACGCCGGACCTCGCTGTCCTGCGTCATCCAGCATCGAGGAAAGTACCACCATGTCTCGCCGTTGCCAGATCACGGGCAAGGGCGTGCTGACGGGCAACAACGTCAGCCACGCCAATAACAAGTCCCGCCGTCGTTTTCTCCCGAACCTGCAGGAGACCACGCTGATCTCCGATATTCTCGGTGCTTCGGTGCGCATGCGCCTGTCCACCGACGGTATCCGCACGGTCGAGCACAACGGTGGACTGGATTCGTTCCTGCTGGGTACGCCGAACCGCAAGCTTCCGACGGAAGCCCAGGTCATCAAGCGCCGTATCCTGCGCGTTCAGGAACGCAAGGCTGCCCAGACCGCCTGAGAAATCTTTGCCGGACTTTGTTTGGTAACAAGATTGCTCTTGAAAACCATGGCGGTCTGCGTCATTCAGCCGCCACTGGGATAAATCAGGTTCGGTCCTTTCAATAGGACCGCAGCGGAGGTGTTTCGGTTCAGGCTGAAACACCTTTCATTGTATTTTGGAGGTTCTCCGTGTCCGAAAGCGTTCAGGAAGCCAAGTCGGCTCTCTCGAAGATTCGCAACATCGGTATTACCGCGCATATCGATGCCGGTAAGACCACGACGACCGAGCGTATCCTGTATTACACGGGTGTCTCTCACAAGATCGGTGAGGTCCACGAAGGCAACACCACGACCGACTACATGGCGCAGGAACGTGAGCGTGGCATCACGATCACCTCGGCAGCCGTGACGTGTGAGTGGAACGACCACCGCATCAACATCATCGACACCCCGGGCCACATCGACTTCAACATCGAAGTCAACCGTTCGCTCCGCGTGCTCGATGGCGCGATCTTCGTGATCGAAGGCGTGGCCGGCGTGCAGCCGCAGTCCGAAACGAACTGGCGCCTTGCTGACCGTTACAACGTTCCGCGCATCATCTTCATCAACAAGCTCGACCGTACCGGTGCGGACTTCTACTACGCCTTCAGCACGCTGAAGGAGAAGCTCGACATCGTTGCAGTGCCGCTGCAGCTCCCGATCGGCGCCGAAGAAAACTTCATCGGTGTGGTCGACCTGGTCGAGATGCGCGCCATCGTGTGGGAAGGCGGCGAACTCGGCGCCAAGTTCCACTACGAAGAGATCCCTGACGATCTGAAGGAAAAGGCTGCCGAAGCCCGCCAGACGCTGCTCGACACGGCTCTCGCCATGGACGACGCTGCCATGGAAGAGTACTTCGAGAAGGGTGACGTGGACGTCGCAATCCTGAAGAAGTGCATCAAGAAGGGTGCGATCTCCGGCGAATTCCGTCCCGTCATGTGCGGTACGGCCTTCAAGAACAAGGGCGTGCAGCCCCTGCTCGACGCCGTCATCGACTACCTGCCGGCTCCTGACGAAGTCGAAGGCATCCGCATCGCTCCGCCGGAAGGCGAAGAGGTCGACGAGGACTTCCTGCCGATCGTTCCGGTTGATCCGGATGGCAAGTTCGCTGGCCTTGCGTTCAAGATCATCTCCGACAAGTACGGCACGCTGACCTTCGTCCGCGTCTATCGTGGCGTCCTGAACTCCGGCGACACCATACTGAACACGACGAAGGGTCACAAGGAACGCGTCGGTCGCATGTTCCAGATGCACGCCGACAAGCGTCAGGAAGTGAAGTCCGTCGGTGCCGGTGACATCGCCGCATTCGTGGGCCTCAAGGACACCGTCACGGGTGACACGCTTGCCGATGCCGCCGATCCGGTGGTTCTGGAGCGTATGCAGTTCCCGGTCCCGGTCATCGACATCTCCGTCGAGCCGAAGACCAAGGACGCCGTCGAGAAGATGACGCTGGCCCTGCAGAAGCTGACGGCCGAAGATCCGTCCCTGCACCTCAAGACCGATCAGGAAACGGGTCAGACCATCCTGTCCGGCATGGGCGAGCTTCACTTGGACATCATCGTTGACCGTCTGCGTCGTGAATACGGCGTCGATGCCAACATCGGTGCACCGCAGGTGGCCTATCGTGAGACGATCACGAAGCCGCATGTCGAGACCTACACCCACAAGAAGCAGTCTGGTGGTTCGGGTCAGTTCGCTGAAGTCAAGATCGAGTTCGCTCCTTCCGAGAAGCCGGATGAGATCATCTTCGAGAACAAGGTCGTCGGTGGTACGGTTCCGAAGGAATACATCCCGGCTGTCGAAAAGGGCATCCGCATGCAGAGCACCACGGGTGTTCTCGCCGGCTTCCCGACCGTGGACTTCAAGTTCACGCTGCTCGACGGTAAGTACCATGACGTTGACTCGTCGGCTCTGGCCTTCGAAATCGCCGCCAAGGCCTGCTTCCGTGAAGGCATGAAGAACGCCGGTCCGGTGATCCTCGAGCCGATCATGGACGTGGAAATCACCACGCCGAACGATCACGTTGGTGACGTCGTGGGCGATCTCAACCGTCGCCGCGGCATCATCCAGAACCAGGAAACCGCTGGTTCGACCGTCATGATCCGCGCACAGGTGCCGCTGAAGGAAATGTTCGGCTACATCTCGCACCTGCGTTCTGCAACGAAGGGTCGTGCATCCTTCACCATGCAGTTCCATCACTACGATCCGGTGCCGCGCAACGTGGCTGAAGAAATCATCGCGAAGTCCGCCTGATTTCTTCACTCCGGTGAAACATCAGACCCCGCCAGAGCAATCTGGCGGGGTTTTTTGTGTTCCCCTTTCAAGGAAAAACCTGATGTCCCAGTCTGAACCCCGGAGATCCGTCATTGCCATTCTGCCGGTGAACGATCTCGCGCAGGCAGAGCAGTTTTTTGCGGTCCTCGGCTTCTCGTCCCGCAACGGAAGTTCAGCCGAATACAGGCTTCTGGAAACGGCGGACGGTGAGGAACTCCATCTGACGCAGGCTGTTCCCGGCTGGGTGGAGGCCGGGCACAATCCGTTCGGTCTTTATTTCCGTCGTCCGGATGTGGGTGCGCTGGCGCAGGCCTTCGCTGGCCAAGTCCTTGAGAAGGAAGGGCCGTCGGTCAGGCCCTGGGGCATGTACGAGTTTGCGGTCAACGGGCCTGACTGCGTCCTTGTGCGGATCGGCTGGCCTGTCCGGAAGGGCTGAGCACAAAAAAAGCGGCGAAAGGTTTCCCCTTCGCCGCCTTGTCCGGTCCCGTCAGGGATCAGTGCAGATTGTCTGTCCGACGGATGAAGGCTGCCACGTTGTCATGGAGCTGCTGCAGCGTCGCCGGGTCCACATAGACCATGTGGCCGGACGTGTACTGCGCATATTCGATGTTCTTCTGCAGGCTGTTCGGCATCGGCAGATGCTTCATCTCGTACACGCCTTCAAAATAAGGCGTTGCGAGATCGTAGTAGCCGGCGTTGAGCATGACATGCAGGTTCGGATTGGTCTTCATCGCCATGGCCAGATCCGTCATGACGTTCGGCTCGCCCTTGGGCTGGTAGCCGTGGCCGGGCTGACGGTGATGGCTGTCCCAGTGGTCCTGGCTGTTATAGAGGCGGTAATCCTCGTCCGTGCCGTATTTGAGCGTGTTGCGGACGTAGTCGTTGAAGACCGTGACATAAGCCGAGCTGATGGCGCTGGACTGCGGATCGTAATCCACTTCCTGGCTCATCGGATCGATCGTCGGGCTTGAATAGCGGGTGTCCAGACGGCCCGTCGCCATCCCGGTCTTCGCCTGAAGCTGCTGGTCGAATTCGCCGCCATTGACGCGCAGATCCGCCCGCAGAATGTAGTCGACCGGCAGGCCCGTGTAGTCATGCAGCTTTGCCGCAATGGCCTGACGCTGGTCTTCCGGCAGATCCGCACCCTGACGCAGGGCCAGCGTGTAGTCGGTCATTGCGAAATGCTCGACCTCATGCAGGAAAGCCTTCAGGTCCGGATGTTCGGCCGGCAGGCAGTGATGGTACCAGGCCGTGGCGGCGTAGGTGGGCAGGGCGAGCACATACGGATCGTCCATGCCTGCATTGAACTGCGGGCTGTCATCGCTGTTGTCGTAGTTCAGGATCTGCGACAGCAGGATCACGCCGTTGAAGTCGATGTTCTCGTCCTGCTCAAGGTCGTTGATGACCACGGCCGAGCGCATCGTGCCATAGCTCTCGCCGAACAGGTATTTGGGCGAGTTGTAGCGGTGATACTTGGCCAGGAACTTCGAGATGAAGTGGGTGAAGGCTTCACCGTCACCATCGACGCCAAGGAATTCCTTGTCAGCGTCCTTGCCGGCAATCCGCGAGAAACCCGTGCCCGGCGCGTCGATGAAGACGACGTCCGAGACGTCCAGCAGGGACTGCGGGTTGTTGATGAGCGCATACGGAGCGGCCGGCAGATGGGTGTCACCCGGCGTGTTCACGCGGCGCGGGCCGAAGGTGCCCATGTGAACCCAGACAGAGGCCGAGCCCGGACCGCCGTTATAGAGGAAGGTGATCGGGCGCTTTTCGGCGGGAACGCCTTCCTTGAAATAGGCGGTGTAGAACATGGAGGCGACGGGCGCGTTCTTGCTGTCGTCATCCTTGCCGCCATCGAGCTTGGTGCCACGCTTGGCCAGGATATCGCCGGAATCGTTGTAGTCGGCGCCATGAACCAGAATGGTGCCTGCAACTGCCCGGTAGGGGATGGTCGCACCATTGACCGTTACGGTTCCGTTCGTCACGCTGTCAGCATTGGGCGCCGGTGTGGCAGGACCTGCCGCCAGAGCAGGCACAGCCATCATGGCTGCACCCAGAAGAAGGGCCTTGCGAAGCATGCAGAGGAACTTTCCGTTGAATGTTATGACGCGAGCTTTCTAACCGCAGGCGGCCGCACTGGACAAGAGTTGCGGCCGCGGATCATTCCTCAGCCGAAAGCCCGGTTGGCGTGCATGATCGCCACGCCGATCTCACGCAGCAGTGCAAAGCAGCGTGACAGCGGCGCGAAGATTTCCTCATGCTCCCGCGCGAAACCGGCGGCTTCAGCGGCGTCACCCGGCTCCCCGAAGTCGAGATTGGCAACGCTGGGAGCGGTGACCGGGAACAGATCTTCCAGCAGATGCAGCGCGCGCGGCACATCCAGGCAGAGGATCAGGTTCGTGATCGCTTCGCGTGTCAGGCTGTTGCGCGGCCCGAAATAGGGGATGCGGGTTGAAAGCGCCCACAGCCGGTCGATGAGGGCGAAACGGATGGCATGAAGCAGCTTCTCGCGGGCTTCCATACGGGGCGCATCCGGCCAGGCTGCGCGCAGGGCGATATGATCCGCCTGGATGCGCCGGAACATGGCCGGGCCACTGGCCCAGAAGCGCAGCAGTTCCAGACCGTGCGAAATGCACAGCAGGCTCTGACGTTCTTCATCGCTCCGGGCTTTCGCTGCACGGTCCAGCCAGGTTCCGGGATCGAGCTGGTGGATCGTCGTCCGCAGTACGTCCAGATCCGAGTGGGCCAGGGCCTGACGGGCGAAATCCATGGCTTCGCGGAAACGCGAGGATTCCGTGGCGAACTGCTCGAATGTTTCGGGATGACGCTGCGCCGCGTTGCCAAGTCCATGCAGCACATTCGCCCACCAGCCCAGCTGCTGGAGAATGGCGTTGTTGGGAATGGCGCGGAGCTGTCCCGGATGGGTGATGCGTGTGACCGTCGCCGCGTCCGACTGACGCGCGGAAGGACGCGATCCTGTCTTGTCGATCAGGGCCGGACCGAATGCGCTCAGCAGCGCTGCATAGCCCGGATCATCGACCAGTGCGCCCATGTCGAGCGCGATGGTGGAGAAGAAATCCGATGCGAAGTCAGGCCGCGTATAAACCGGATCTTTCGTGTCCAGCGGGATATCGGCCACATGTTCCGCCAGCGTTGCGATGGTGGAGGCCGCAAGCGCCTTCGTGCCGAACAGCGTGTAGCCGTCTCCGCCCTGGAATGCGGTTTCGACCCGGCAGCCGATCCCGGCCTCGCGCATGGCAAGGCGCGTGCGGGCAGGGGAGAAATAGTCCAGACGCTGGCGCAGGCTGAACGGATGCGCGCCCCGTCCGATGCTTTCGCCATGCGTGTCGAACAGCGTCAGGGAGACGTCCTCCAGGCCGTGCTCTGCCAGCAGGGAAAGGGTCCGCATGCGCAGGCGTTCGACCAGGTTGGTGGCTGCGAGCTGTCCGACATAACGACCCGAGTCGGAATATCCGAACTGAAGCGACAGGCGGCCGTTCGCCCTCAGGTAATCGCGCCAGTGGCTGGAGCGGAAAGCCTCTTCCAGAATGGTCTCGCCGTTTTCAAGCGCGCTTTCCGTCTCGAACAGCGGCGAGATCTCGATCTGGTTGTCCTTGATCCCGAACAGGCGTGCCAGCCAGAGCGTGGCGAGCAGGGTATAGCCGCTTTCGGTTTCGGCAATGAGGAAGCGGATGGGCGAGCCGGAATCGATGTGCTTGAGGATCTGCGCCATCGTCATCATCAGCCGCGCGGCTGAGGCGGGCTCGACCAGCAGGGCTCCGAAATCCACGGCGCGGGGTTTCAGGTCCGAAAGGGCCTCATCGATCCTGGCCAGCAGAACGCGCCGACGTGAGGGCAGGGCGGGATCATCGGTCAGGCCAAGCCGGGTGCGGGCCACGTTGTAGATCTGTGCGGCATTCAGCCTTGTATGGATCCGGGCGATCCCGAGGCCGTGGTTCATGAAGCCGGCACGGATGGTTCGCAGGTGCAGTCTGGCTTCATCATCCAGCCCGACCGCTGCGTCCTGGAACAGCGGCAGAAGCTCGGTGGCGTCGAGCAGCGCCTTGTCCCGGCAGGCGATCAGTGTCTGAGCAAAATCCTTGATGATTTCCGGAGCTGCGTCCTTGCCGGTCGGGCAGGCGGCGTGCTGCGTCTTGACCGCCTCGATCGCCCGGCGCGCGCGCATGGCCAGTGCGCTGTCCTGCAGGCCCAGGCGCTCCAGTCCGTCCGTGAGGCGATGAAGCTGGGAGGATTTCAGCTCAAGGCGGATCCGCAGCGTGTCCCACCAGCCGATGTCGTTCCGGCCATCGGTATCGAACCCGACCCAGCTTGCGAGGATGACGGGCGAGGGATCGACCTGACCGGCCTCGCCGGACCAGCGCTGGGACATTTCCTGTAGCAGCGCTTCGGTCAGATCGTCGAGCGCATCACGTCCCCGCAGGATAGCTGCCAGAGCTAGCGCCTGTTCCTGCGCCAGTGTCGGGGGGGCCGGACGGCGATGCGTCTTCAGGCAGGGCACCGGCAGTTCCGGATTTTCAGCACGCTGCGTCAGGATTTCATAGACGCCGTCCGCCAGTGCGAAGGTCGGGTGGGCGGTAAAGACGGCGGCAATCTGCGGCACCGTCAGGGAGACGGCAGCCGGGGCCTGATCGACAAGGCGTTTCGCCACGGCTTCGAGGCGGCCCTGGGGAGCAGCGGTATCGAGCCCGACATAGGAGCGCAGATGGGCGGCCCGTTCTACGAAATGCTCGTCACGCAGGGCGCGGACGACATTCTCGATTTCGTCCAGCTGCGTCCTGCTCTCGCTCCGGTCGTCGTCCGACAGGCCCTGTCCAATGGATGCAATCAGGTCTGCGAGGCCATCGCGCTCATGGAGAAGCCGTGACGTCATTGCGTCAATACGGTCATGGAGGGACGGATCGAGCCGGGAGGCGCAGTCAGACATCGGGAGCAGTCTCGCTTCTGCGGAAAAAATGGGACGAAGACGGGGCGCAATACTTTTCATGCCCTGTCATCAAGCGCAACCTTGCTCTGGGCGCGACAGCACGGCAGGATGATGCTATCGGTGCGCTCATGCACGCGGACACGACCCCACCCGTTTCCCGGAAATCCAGCCCCACAGGTTTCTCGCCCAGGTTCATGGCCGGCGGCCTGCTCGTCGGCATGGGTGTTCTCGCTGCGGGAACGACACTTGCAGCCGCCCGTCATATCGGGGACGGCAGTCTTGCGTTCGGCCTGTTGCGTGCCGGATCGCGGGCAGGCGTTGTGGGTGGTCTTGCTGACTGGTTTGCGGTTACGGCCCTGTTCCGTCATCCGCTGGGGCTGCCCATTCCCCATACGGCCATTCTGCCGCGGCAGAAAGAACGGCTCGGCCAGGCGCTGGGGCGCTTCATTTCCGGTCAGTTCTTCACGGAGGACGATGTCCGCCGTGCCCTGTCGAAAATCGACCTCTCCGGCCTGATTGCCGACATGCTGAACGACCCGGCGAACCGCCAGACGCTCGTCACCAGCATGCGCTCCGCCATTCCGCTGATGTTCGACCGGATGGAAGACGGGCGCGCCAAGACTGCCATTTCGCGCGCGCTTCCGGTTCTGCTGAATGGTGAGGAAATGGCTCCCCTCGTTTCGCGTGGGATGCGGGCGATGGTGGACAGCGAGATGCATCAGGAGGTCCTGTCCTTCCTGCTGGAGCGCATTAAGACGACCGTGACCTCCCGTGAGTCCGATCTGCGTCATTTCGTGGAAGAACGTGTGCGCGAGCAGGGGGGGCGTTTTCTGGGCTGGGCCATTGGTGGTTCGGTCGCCAGCCGCGTCCTCATGGCGCTGCATGCCGAGTTCGAGCGGGTCGATCCGATGGACTCGGAACTGCGGCACGGGTTCACCACCTGGGTCCGGGGTGAGATCGACCGTATTGAAAACGATCCTGCCCGGCGCAAGGACATGGCCGATACGATCACGTCTGTCCTGACGCATACCAGCCTCAAGGGATGGAGTTCGGAGCTGTGGGAGCGTCTGCGGCGCATGGTTGAGGAAGACAGCGGACGCGAGGATGGCTGGAGCGCCACCGTCATCGATGCGGCCATCGTCCAGCTCGCCAGTGCCCTGCGCTCCAATGAATCCCTGCGGCTGAAGGTTAATCAGGCTGTCGAAAGTACCGTCCAGCGGATCCTGCCTGGCCTGCGTGAAAAGCTCTCGGGGTTTATCGCGGCTGTCATGGCGGGCTGGGATGGTAATGATCTGGCGGCCCGGCTGGAGTCGCGGGTGGGGCGGGATCTGGCCTATATCCGCATAAATGGCACCGTTGTCGGTTTTCTTGCCGGAGCGGCGCTCGACGGCGTTTCCCGACTGTTTTTTGGCGTGTAACATTCCATGTCCGGAGACGGGGGGATACAGAAGTCTTGACCTTTGCCCGGGATTGGGTCATTTGGAACAAATCAGGACTTAGCAAGTCTTGAATTAGAACAAGATGTGAGTGTGCAAGCGATGCTGAGGCTGTCAAAACTGGCCGATTACGCCACTGTCCTTCTGGTCCATCTCGGTCGTCACGAAGGACTGGCAACAGCAGCAGCCCTTGCAGTGGAAACCGGCGTTCCTGAACCGACCGTCGCCAAGCTTCTCAAGGGACTGGCCTCCAGTGGCCTGGTTCTGTCCCATCGTGGCGCCCGCGGCGGATACCGTCTTTCCAGCGAACTTGAAACCGTGACGGTCGCAACCGTTATTGCTGCTGTGGATGGTCCGATCGCCATCACGGCCTGCTGTGACGGACGCGAGTGCGAGCACAGTTCGCTGTGCGGCCTGTCCGGACAGTGGGATGTCGTGAATGACGCCATCCTCAAAACGCTCAACAGCATCACACTGGCAGATATGGGCCGTCACGCGGAGCGCCTGCCAAGGCGCAGCCCCGCGTCTGCACCTGTCGCCCCCGCCGGAGCGGAGACTTCTTCCGTGACCGACGCGGTCAGTTAAGGACAACACACCATGCCAGCCGTGACGGAAACCCGCGAGACAGTCGAAAAGCTCGCGAAATCCAGCTACGAATGGGGTTTCGAGACCGATATCGAGATGGATATCGCGCCCAAGGGCCTCAACGAGGAGACGGTTCGCCTGATCTCCGAGCGCAAGGGTGAGCCGCAGTGGATGCTGGACTGGCGCCTGAAGGCCTTTCGCGCGTGGCTGGAAATGGAAGAGCCGACCTGGGCCCATATCCATCATCCGCCGATCGACTATCAGGATGCGCATTATTTCGCGCAGCCGAAGAAGAAGCCCGGCCCCAAAAGCCTTGACGAAGTCGATCCCGAGCTGCTCAAGACCTACGCCAAGCTGGGTATTCCCCTGCATGAGCAGGCTTTGCTCGCCGGTGTCGAAGGTGCAGAGGAGCGTCTGCCCGTTGCCGTGGATGCCGTTTTTGACAGCGTGTCCGTCGCGACGACCTTCCGCAAGACGCTTGCCGAAGCCGGGGTGATCTTCTGCCCGATCTCCGACGCCATCCGTGAGCATCCCGAACTGGTCCAGAAATATCTGGGCACGGTGGTTCCGGTGGCGGACAACTTCTTTGCGGCCCTGAACTCTGCCGTCTTCACGGATGGCTCGTTCGTCTACATTCCGGAGGGCGTGCGTTGCCCAATGGAGCTGTCCACCTATTTCCGCATCAATGCGCGTAATACGGGACAGTTCGAGCGTACGCTCATCATCGCGGAGGATCGCGCCACCGTCTCCTATCTGGAAGGCTGCACGGCGCCGCAGCGTGACGAAAACCAGCTTCATGCGGCTGTGGTCGAGCTTGTCGCGATGGAAGACGCCTCGATCAAGTATTCCACCGTCCAGAACTGGTATCCGGGCGACGATGAAGGCCGTGGCGGCATCTACAATTTCGTCACCAAGCGTGGCATCTGCCGGGGCGCGCGGTCCAAGATTTCCTGGACGCAGGTCGAAACCGGCTCTGCCATTACGTGGAAATATCCGTCCTGCGTGCTCGCCGGTGAGGGATCGGTTGGCGAGTTCTATTCGGTTGCGGTGACCAACAATCATCAGCAGGCCGATACGGGCACGAAGATGATCCATCTGGCGCCGAACACGCGCTCGACGATCATCGCCAAGACCATCTCCGCCGGGCACTCCGACAGCACCTATCGCGGTCTGGTCCGCATGCAGCCGAAGGCGCGCAACGCACGCAACTTCACGCAGTGCGACAGCCTTCTGATCGGCGACCAGTGCGGCGCGCATACGGTGCCCTATATCGAAAGCCGCAACATGACGGCGCGCGTGGAGCATGAAGCGACCACGTCCAAAATCTCCGAAGACCAACTCTTCTACTGCCGTTCGCGCGGCCTGTCGGAAGAAGATGCAGTCGGTCTGATCGTCAATGGTTTCTGCCGCGAGGTGCTCAAGGAGCTCCCGATGGAATTCGCGGTCGAGGCGCAGAAGCTTCTGCAGATCAGCCTCGAAGGAAGTGTGGGTTAATATGAGCGATTTTCTGAAAATTCAGGGTCTTCAGGCCCGCATCGACGCCGACGGCACGCCTAAGGACATCCTCAAGGGGCTCGATCTCGAGGTGCCCAAGGGCGAAGTCCACGCCATCATGGGGCCGAACGGTTCGGGTAAATCCACGCTGTCCTATGTGCTGGCCGGTCGTGACGACTACGAGGTTACGGGCGGTTCCGCCACGTTCAAAGGCCAGGACCTGCTGGCGCTTGAACCTGAAGAGCGTGCCGCGCTTGGTCTGTTTCTGGCGTTTCAGTCGCCGGTTGAACTGCCGGGTGTGAACAACGCGAACTTCCTGCGCACGGCCGTGAATGCCGTTCGCCGGGCGCGCGGTGAAGCCGAACTGGATGCCGTGGCCTTCCTCAAGGCTGTCCGCGCCGAGACCAAGCACCTGTCCATGTCCGATGACATGCTAAAGCGTGCGGTCAATGTTGGCTTTTCGGGCGGTGAGAAGAAGCGCAACGAAGTGCTCCAGATGCGTCTGCTCCAGCCGTCTTTCGCCATTCTTGACGAGACGGACAGCGGTCTGGACATCGATGCCCTGCGCATCGTGGCTGAAGGCGTGAATTCCCTGCGCAGCCCGGATTTCTCGGCTCTGGTCATCACCCATCACCAGCGCCTGCTCGATTACATCGTGCCGGATCGCGTGCATGTCATGGCGCATGGTCGCATCATCCATAGTGGCGGTCCTGACATCGCCAAGACGCTTGAGAAGCAGGGTTACACGCAGTTCCTCGAGGCGGCAGCGTGAGCGGAACCCCAACCGTGACGCAGAACGCTGTTCCGGCTCTGGAGGCGTTTGTTGCGCGTGCCGCCGGGCAGGGTGCGGCTCTGGCCGACACGGGACTGCCGACGCGTCGCGTCGAAGCCTGGCGTTATACGCCGCTGCGTTCGATCGCGGATACGGCGTGGCAGAAGGCTGTACCCCTGTCGACCGAAACCGCCACTGCGCTGCTGGACCGTCTGGTTCTGCCTGAAACGGGCGCCCGCATGGTCTATGGCAATGGCCAGCTTCTGAGCACGTTGTCGGCCCTGCCAGAAACAGTTCGGCAGGCTTCGGAAAATGTCTCTCCGCTTAAGGGGGTGTTTTCCGCGACACTGAATACGGCGCTTGGTGAAAGAGGTCTCGACATTCGTGTTCCCGCTGGAACGGATGCTGGTCTTCTGACGCTCGTCAGCCTGTCCGATGGGCAGGATGTTTCGACGCATCTTCAGCACCGCATCGTGCTGGAAGACGGCGCGTCCCTGACACTGTACGATGTCAGCGCAGGTGAGGGGCGTTATATCGCCAATCCGCGTTTCGATATCGTCGTAGGCAAGGGGGCAACCCTGCGTCACGTCAAGGTGCAGCGTGAGAGCCTGACCGCCACGCATCTCGCCATCGTTTCGGCCGATGTGGCGGAGAAGGGCGAATATGACAGCTTTACCCTGAACCAGGGCAGCAGCCTTGCGCGTCATGAAGCTGTCGTGACACTGGGCGCACCTCACGCCATGGCGCATGTGAATGGCGTACAGATCGTCGATGGTCAGCGCCTGAACGACCTGACGTCCATGATCCACCATGCCGCCCCCGATGGAAGCTCGCGCCAGACCGTCAAGACGGTGCTGTCCGAGGCCGGGCAGGGTGTTTTCCAGGGCAAGATCCTTGTTGATCGCGTGGCCCAGAAAACTGACGGCTATCAGATGAACCAGGCGCTGCTGCTGTCTGAAAAGGCACAGATCAACAGCAAGCCCGAGCTGGAAATCTACGCTGACGACGTCAAGTGTAGCCACGGCGCGACTGTTGGGGCGCTTGATGACGAGCAGCTCTTCTATCTGCGCTCCCGCGGTATTGCGGAAGCGGATGCGCGGGACATGCTCGTGCGCGCTTTCCTGATTGATGCGCTGGATCTGGTTTCCGACGAAGGTCTGCGTGATCTGCTGCTGCGGAGCATGACGTCATGACCCTCGCTGACAGCCGTACCGGGATGGATATGCCGAAAATCCGCGCCCATTTCCCGATCCTGAACGAAACCGTTCATGGTCGGCCTCTGGTCTTTCTCGACAGCGCGGCCTCCTCCCAGAAGCCGGATGTCGTGATCGAGGCCATGCGGGATGCGGCATATCACCAGTATGCCAACATCCATCGTGGCCTGCACTGGATGAGCGAGCGCACGACGGAAGCCTATGAGCGCGCCCGTCATGACGTGGCCCGTCTCCTGAATGCGCCCGATCATCGGGAAATAGTTTTCACCCGTAACAGCACCGAGGCCATCAACCTCGTGGCCCATAGTTTCGGCAGTATGCTGAAGCGGGGGCAGGCGGTTCTGATTTCCGAGCTTGAGCATCACGCCAATATCGTGCCCTGGCTCATGCTCCGGGATCGTGCGGGTATCGAACTGCGTGTCGCCCCCATCAATGACGCCGGCGATATTGATCTGGACGCTTATGAAGCGCTTCTGTCCGATGGCAAGGTGGGGCTTGTCGCCGTCACGCACATGTCCAATGTGCTGGGAACGATCACGCCGGCCCGGAAACTGACGGAAATCGCTCACGCTTACGGCGCGCGCATCCTGCTGGATGGTTCGCAGTCGGTGGTGCATCGCAAGATCGACGTGCAGGATATTGGAGCGGATTTCTTTACCTTCACCGGTCACAAGCTCTATGGCCCCACGGGGATCGGGGCGCTCTGGGGGAAGATGGAGCTGCTGGACATTATGCCGCCTTTCATGGGCGGCGGGGACATGATCCAGAACGTGTCTTTCGAGCGTGCCACCTGGGCGCATGTTCCGCACAAGTTCGAGGCCGGTACGCCCGCCATTCTGGAGACGATCGGTCTGGGGGCGGCTGTCCGCTTCGTGGAAGAGATCGGCTATGACGCTACCTCGCGCCATGAAGCTGAGCTGACCGCTTATGCTCTGGAAAAGATGCGTGGGATCAACAGTCTGCGCATTCTGGGCGAGCCTGAAGAGCGCGGGGGCGTGATCTCCTTCGTCATGGACGGTGCGCACCCGCATGATCTGGCAACGTTGCTGGATCAGCTTGGAATTGCCATCCGGGCCGGGCAGCATTGTGCCGAACCTCTGGTGCGACGTCTCGGCGTTCATGCCACCGCGCGCGCCAGTTTTGGCATTTACACCACGACTGAAGAGATCGATGCGCTGATCGAAGGCCTTGAACGGGCCCGGATGATGCTCACATGAGTGAAGCCATGACCGATATCACAACCAGTGAAGATACAGCTGCTGTCCCCGCAACAGGGACGGCGCCCGATCAGGAAGCGGTCATCGCTGCCATCGCGACGGTGTATGACCCTGAAATCCCGGTCAACATCTATGAACTCGGTCTGATCTACGCGATCGACCTGCATGATGACGGTCGTATCCATATCGAGATGACGCTGACGGCGCCTAACTGCCCCAGTGCGCAGGAACTGCCGGAAATGGTGCGCGATGTTGTTTCCCATGTTCCGGGTGTTACCCAGGCTACGGTGGAAATCGTCTGGGATCCGCCGTGGGATATGAGCCGCATGAGCGACGATGCCCGTCTTGCCCTCAACATGTTCTGATCCGGAAAGAACCATCATGTCCGACGTTGCAACGCGCCGCCTGCTGCCCGCTCTCATGACCCTGTCCGATCAGGCGGCCAGGCGCCTGAAGGCTCTTTACGCAGGCTCCCATCAGGGGCAGCTCCTGCGCATCAGCGTGGGAACGCGTGGGTGCTCGGGACTGTCTTACGAAATGAATTTCGTGACGGCCCCGGAGCCGACTGATGAGCGGATCGAGGATCAGGGCGTGACCCTTCTGGTGGATCGCAAGGCGACCCTGTTCCTGACCGGTACTGTCATGGATTACGAGGTCAAGGACCTCGAATCCGGTTTTACGTTCAGGAATCCGAACGAGAAAGGTCGTTGCGGCTGCGGCGAGAGTTTTCACGTCTGATCCGCTTCACGTCACGTGACAGCACGACCACGGCTTCGACTTCCGTGGACCACAGGAACTGGTCCACGATCGTCAGGCCGATGACCGAAAAGCCTGCGTTCCACAGAGCCTTGCCGTCTTTTTCAAGCGCGGCCGGATTGCAGCTTACATAAACGATGTCCGGCACGGCCGACTTGGCCAGAGGCATCGTTTGTGCGCCCGCACCCGCGTAAGGCGGATCAAGAACCACGGCCCGCGTCGATTTCAGATCATGCGGCAGAAGCGGCTGGCGCCCCAGATCCCGATGAAATCCATCAACGCGGCGTCCACCGGAGGCAGCCTTCAGGCAGTTTGCGGCCCCCAGATTGCCTTCATAGGCCATGACCCGGCCTTTTTCGGACATCGGAAAGGTCAGGGTGCCACATCCGGCAAACAGTTCGACCGTTACGTCCTTCTTGTTGAGCGACGGCAATCCGTCCACAACAGCCGTGACAATGGCCTTCTCGGCATCAGCGGTCGCCTGAAGAAAGGCGGAAGGAGGCGGGGAGACGATCACGCCACCGAAATCTTCCCGGACCGGGCCGGACTGGGCCACCGTCTCGATGCCCAGATCTTTCGGATCCTGCCAGGAGATCCGCGACAGATCATGCTCGCGGGCAAAGGCTGCCAGCTTGAGGCGGTCGGCACTCGTCAGGGGAGCCGGGGTCTGCAGTGTCAGGTCAGGCCCGCTGTCGAGCAGGTTGACCATCAGGCTCCCGCGGCCCGTCAGTGCGCCCAGACTTCCCAGAACCTCACGCAAAGGGGCGAGAAGTCCGAAAATCGCGGGATGCAGGACGTGACATTCCGTCATGTCCACGGGATCGCCATTGCGGCGATGCAGCCCGATGATCACGCCGCCTGGCACGCGCTGGACAGCAAAATCCATGCGGCGCCGGGTTTTCGGCGTTGTCTGGAACATCCGTGCAGGCGGCAGATCCGTGAAACCCGCTGCCGTGAGGGCCTGTGTGACGCGCTGTGCCTTCCAGTCCAGCAGGGCTGGCAGGGAGAGGTGCTGCAACGCACAGCCGCCGCATTCGCCAAACAGGTCGCACGGGGGCGTTACGCGGTCGGGGGATGCGTGAACGATGTCAATGAGTTCGGGATGAGCGGGGGCAAGGCGGACCCGGATGTCTTCCCCGGGCAGAGTGCCCGGGATGAAAACGGTCTGGCCATCAAGATGCGCAACGCCGTCGCCTGCCGCACCCAGTCCTTCAATCCGGAGTTCTGCAACCCCGGTCAAGGTATCATTCATTACCGTAATGGCGCCCATCATGCTGAACAGGAGCAGCAGGATCGGTGCTACCGGAAACCGTGACTTTCCTGCGGCGCGGGACCAGCATGAAAGCGGGCGTATCACCACCAAAGCCCGTCTTTGGCCCATCGTTCTCGAAAGCGGGGGCCAGTTCAACCGAACGGTGGCTGACAGGGGCCTCGATCACCGCGACAGAAGCGACGGCTGTGGGAGCAACCTGCTGAACGGTCTCGCTCTCGTCGCGATCGCCACGATTGCGCTTGCGACCGCCACGACGGCGCTTGCGGGGACGCTGCTCTCCTTCTTCCGCCACGTCCTGCGGTGCGGGCGTCGCGGTTTCGGCCGGGCGGCGTTCACCCTCTTCGGGCGCCCAGTCAACGGTCGTGATGCCTTCAAGAACCGGACGGGCAATTACCTTGCCTGTCAGGGTCTCGATGGCTTCCAGCAGTCTGCGATCGCGCGGGGTTGCCAGGCTGAAGGCATGGCCTTCGTTGCCTGCACGACCGGTCCGTCCGATGCGATGCACATAATCTTCCGCGTTGAACGGCAGATCATAATTGAAAACATGCGACAGGCCGCCGATATCGATGCCGCGCGCTGCCACATCCGAGCATACCAGGAACTTCAGTTCACCAGAGCGGAAACGCTCCAGCGTCGAGAAGCGCAGGGATTGGGCTAGATCTCCGTGAAGATGTCCGGCTTCGATGTCATGCTTGGTCAGATACTGCTGGATCATGTCCACATCGCGCTTGCGATTGCAGAACACGATGGCGCTCTGGACGTTCTCACGACGCAGCAGCTTCTTGAGCGTGCGACGCTTCTCGTCCTCCGGCACGATGACCAGAGCTTCTTCGATCGTCGTGGCCACGGAAGATTGACGCGACACCGTGATTTCCACCGGGTGACGGAGGAAAGCATCGGCCAGACGGCGGATTTCCGGCGCCATCGTGGCGGAGAAGAACAGGGTCTGGCGATGGGCGGGCAGGAGTGCCACAATTTTTTCGATATCGGGAATGAAGCCCATGTCCAGCATGCGGTCGGCTTCGTCGATCACGAGCGTGCTGGTCTGCGTCAGAAGCAGGCCGCCACGTCCGAACAGGTCGAGCAGGCGGCCCGGAGTCGCGATCAGTACATCCACGCCACGGTTCAGCACGTCACGCTGTTCGGCCATGCTCTCGCCACCGATCAGCAGCGCATGGGTCAGACGCAGATATTTACCGTAGAGCTTGAAGTTCTCGGCAACCTGCAATGCCAGTTCACGCGTGGGCTCCAGGATCAGCGAGCGCGGCATCCGGGCGCGGGCGCGGGAGCCAGCCAGCTTCTGGAGCATCGGCAGCGTGAAAGAGGCCGTCTTGCCGGTTCCGGTCTGGGCGACACCCAGAACGTCATGGCCCTTCAGGACTTCGGGAATGGCCTGGGCCTGAATGGGAGTGGGGTGTTCATAACCTAGCTCCTCGATGGCCCGCATGATCGGCTCGCTCAGTCCCAGATCGGCAAAGCGCGGCCTGTCGGACACGTCCTCGGCAACCACGACGGTCTCAACGACGGCGGGTGCCTCAACGGTTTCTTCAACGACAGCCGGTGTTGCAGTGGCCGCTTTGGTGCGGCGGCGCCGTACAGGCTTTTCGCTCTTCGTGGGCTCGGCCTGAACGGCAGGGGTTTCTTCGGCAGCGGGTTCCGGGGTTTCCACGACCGGGGCGGAGGCCTTGCGACGGGAGGGGCGCGCCTTCTTTTCGACGGGCGCTTCTACCGGGGCCTCTGCGGCAGCTGCGACATCCACCTTGCGGGGACGGCCACGACGGCGCGGCGCGGCAGGAGCTTCCACGGTTTCTTCCGTCACGACTTCGGCGGCGGGCTGTTCCACAACCGGCGTCTTGCGGGGACGGCCACGGCGTTTGGGGGCGGCTTCGACCTCTTCCGTCACGGTCTCGGCTGCTTTTGTGGAGCGACGACGACGAGGGGCCGGTGCGGCTGCAGCCGCCTCGGCAGGCTCGGTCACTGCTTCCGGTTCTGTAACAGCCTTCTTGCGGCGTCCTGTCGTTTTCGGAGCAGGGGCTTCGCTTTCAGTCGCGGACTCGGCAGCAGGCGTGGCTGCCTTGCGGGGCCGGCGTGCTGGTGTCTTCACTTCCGCCGTCTTTTCCGTCGCGGGAGCCGCAGTCTTCGTGCGGCGCGTACGCGGTGCCTTGGCAGCAGGAGTTTCCGTTACCGGAGACGTTTCGCCTTCATCGGCAACAGTCGGGGAAGTTGCGGCTGCGGCAGCACGCGAAGCAGAGGGGCGTCCGCGTCTGGGCGTTGCAGTCGTACGGGGCTTGGAAGGACCGGAGGTCGTTTTCGCGCTCAAATGACTCTCGAGACTCTCTTTGACGGCGCACACCCGAATGGATGCGGGCCGGAGTTGAGGGCGGGGCAATTGCCCGCAGCTATAACTGGTGCGTTATCGATAAATGGCAGGAATGGCAAGCGATACGGCCCTTTTGGCGCCGTATCGCATACGATTTCAGATGCCGCGTGCCATTGCGGCGACAAGAATGGTCAGGACACCCAGTCCCGCCATCATGGCGGTACGGCTGCGCAGGGTGTCGAACAGCGCGGGCTGGGGACGCATGGCGCGTCGGGCCCGGCGGAAGGGGCCCTGAACGGTCAGAATGAAAATGACCGCCATGGCGAGGCCCAGAAGCTGCATCGCATTGACCGGCCAGGGCACGGCTGCAAATCCGCCTTCATGGAAAATCAGGCCCCAGCCGCTCAGCAGCGAGAACGGGACGACCTGATAGAGGCCGCGGAAAAAGCGCGTGTAACCCTGAAGCAGGACGGAGTTACGCGGGCCCGGATCCAGCAGTCCGACCGTGGAGCGGACAACGAGCGTCGAATAGATCGAGCCGCCGACCCAGTAGGTCATGCACAGCAGATGGATTGCGAGCACGAGGCTCCAGATGATCGACCCTGTCATTGATCCTCGTCATGGTTGAAAATGGAAAAAAGGGGGAAGAACATTCCCGAAGCATTTCCCTGAATACCCGACGCAAGCCCCTCAGCGCCAGAGGGAAGCGGAATTGAGGGACCCCGAAAGAGGCAACGCAACAGCCGGTCATGCTTTGCTGTCATGAGTCCAGCAGGAGAACGCCCCGAGATGCCAAGCCCTGAAATATCCAGCCCTGTATCCCGCCATCCTTTCGCATTGCTGTTGCCCGAGGAGAGCGACCGCATGGATCATGCGGCTGCTGCCATCCTTCCATCCACACGTCTGATGGAAAATGCCGGATGGGCCGTGGCGCGCGTCATCCGTAACCGTTTTTCGCCGCGTCGTGTCACGGTTGCCTGTGGGCCGGGAAACAACGGCGGGGACGGTTATGTCGTGGCCCGCAATCTCGCGCGGTGGGGGTGGTCTGTCCGCGTTGCCGCGCTCGCTGCTCCCAAACCCGGGACGCCTGCTGCCGAAATGGCTGCATGCTGGACCGGCCTCATGGTGCCGTTCACGGCTGAGGAACTGGCGGGGGCCGATCTGGTCGTGGATGCGGTTTTCGGTTCGGGGCTGAAGCGTCCTGTTGCGGATGATGTTGCGGCTGTTCTTGCGGCCGCCCGGGAGGTCGTTGCCATCGATATGCCGAGCGGCGTGGCCGGAGCCTCGGGTGAAATCCTTGGCAAGGCCCGCGACTGTACGCTTACGGTCACCTTTGTCCGTCCGCGTCCCGGGCATGTCCTGCAACCCGGTTCTGATCTGTGTGGTGAGGTGATCTGCGCCGATATCGGCATGCCTGACGCGGCATGGGACGGCATTACACCCGTTGTGCAGCATAATAAGCCTGGTCTGTGGAGTCTGCCGGTTTCGGGGGACGGGGACTATAAATACCGCCGTGGTGTCGTCAGTCTTTGCGGTGGGGCTGAAATGCCTGGCGCGACCCGGCTCTCGGCTCGCGGTGCGCGCCGCAGCGGGGCCGGTCTTGTGCGGATCTCGGCGGGCGAGGGGGCTCCTGCCTACCGACTCGGTGATCCCGGCCTGATCGTGGACGATGCGCCGCTTTCCGAATTGCTGGAGGATGCGCGACGCAAGGTCTGGATCTGCGGTCCCGGCCTGACTGAAGACGAAGTTGCTGCGACCCTTCCGCAGCTTCTCAAGGCTGACCGGATCGTACTGGCGGATGCCGGGGCACTGGCATGGGGAGCTCAGGATCTGTCGCGGCTGAAAGGGGTCGCGGCCGTCACGCCCCATATCGGAGAATTCCGCAAACTCTTCGGACCGGTCGAAGGTAGTCGTTTGGATGCCGCGCTGGCGGCCGCAAAGCGCATCAACGCTGTTGTCGTCATGAAAGGGCCTGACACGATCATTGCTGCTCCCGATGGACGGCTTGCCATCAATACGCATGCGTCGTCCGCTCTGGCGACAGCGGGTTCGGGGGATACCCTCACGGGTGTGATCGCAGCCCTGCTTGCGGCAGGGATGGACGTCTGGGAGGGCTGTTGCGCAGGTGTCTGGCTGCACGGGGAAGCCGGAATCGAGGCCGGGAAAGCCCATGGTGGCTGGCCCCTGGCCGAGGATCTGGATCTGCCTCTGGGGCCGGCACGGGCGACTGCCACGCGTCTGGCGCGGGAGGCGGGAGACAAAAAGGCGACCGGCTCCCTGTTGTGAAGTCGCGTTTCATGCGCTAAAGGCCGCGCTTCCGAGGTTCGGTAACACGAGCCTGGAGGCCGAGCGCTGCGGGCGTGGTGAAATTGGTAGACACGCCAGATTTAGGTTCTGGTGGCGCAAGTCGTGGGGGTTCAAGTCCCTCCGCCCGCACCAAGCCCGGCTTCCCGAGAAAGAGATTTGACCAACCTACCGACCGAGAGGATCGCCTGGCTCATGCAGGTTACGCCCACGCTCAACGAAGGACTTAAGCGCGCCTTCACCGTCGTTGTCCCGTCTGCCGACCTGCAGGCCCGCCGCGATGCACGACTCGCCGAAGTTGCCAAGACGATCAAGCTTCCGGGCTTCCGTCCGGGCAAGGTGCCGGCTTCCCTCGTCAAGCAGCGCTATGGCGAGTCCGTGAACGCCGAACTGCTTGAGGAAGCCGTCAACGACGCGACCGCCAAGCTGTTCGAAGAGCAGAAGATCCGTCCGGCCATGCAGCCGAAGATCGAAGTGGTTTCCGCCATCGAAGACGGCAAGGATCTCGAATTCAAGGTTGAGACCGAAGTTCTCCCGGAAATCGAAGTTCCCGACCTGTCCGGCCTGAAGCTGACGCGCCTTGGCGCCAAGGTCAGCGAAGAGACCGTCGACAAGGCTCTGAACGACGTCGCCCGTCGCAGCCGCAAGTTCGAGACGATCGAAGAAGACCGTCCGGCCGCCAAGGGTGATGTCCTGTGCGTCGATTTCGTGGGCAAGCTGGACGGCACGCCGTTCGACGGTGGCACCGCTGACGACGTGAACGTCGAAATCGGCGGCGAAGGCTTCATCCCCGGCTTCGCCGAGCAGATGGAAGGCATGAAGGCTGGCGAAGAGCGCGTCATCAACGTGACGTTCCCGGCCGACTATCAGGCTGAAGAGCTGGCTGGCAAGGCCGTGACCTTCGACATCAAGGCGAAGTCCCTGAAGAAGGCTGTTGATCCGGCCATCGATGACGAGCTTGCCAAGACGATCGGTTTCGAGAACCTCGAGCAGATCCGCAAGATCATCACCGAGCAGGCTGAGGGTGAATACCAGCAGCTTTCGCGTCTGCGCATCAAGCGCGACCTTCTGGACGCCCTGTCCGAGAAGACGGACTTCGAAGCTCCGTCCAGCATGGTTGACGCCGAGTTTAACCAGATCTGGGCCCGCGTCGAGGAAGACCGCAAGGTCGGTCGTCTGGACGAGGAAGATGCCGGCAAGGACGAAGAGACCCTCAAGGCTGACTACCGTCGCATTGCAGAGCGTCGCGTGAAGCTGGGTCTGCTGCTGGCTGAAATCGGCCGCAAGCAGGAAATCCAGGTGTCTCGCGAAGAACTCCTCGGTGCGATGCAGCAGGAAGCCCGTCGTTATCCGGGCCAGGAACAGATGGTTTTCGAGTTCTTCTCCAAGAACCCGCAGGCTGTTGAAGGGCTCCGTGGCCCGATCCTGGAAAACAAGGTCGTCGATTACCTGATCGAGCTGGCCGACGTCACCGACAAGGAAGTGACGCCGGAAGAACTGGCCGAGATCCCGCCCGCCGAACTCTGATCTTTCGGCGCGGGAACCAGCGGGCACTCTTCGGGGTGCCCGTTTTTTCCTGCCTGCTCCCTTTGACGGAACGGCATGTCGGGTCCATGTTAGGGAGCAGAAGAAAGCCCATCGGGCATTGAGGAACAGACAGCATGACCATTCGGGATCGTGATCCCCTCGAGGTGTTCAGCAACTCTCTGGTGCCGATGGTGGTCGAGCAGACTGCCCGCGGAGAGCGCTCTTTCGACATCTTTTCGCGTCTCCTTCAGGAGCGCATCATCTTCCTGACCGGACCCGTCTACGATCAGGTTTCGTCCCTGATCTGCGCGCAGCTCCTTTATCTGGAGAGCGTGAATCCCACCAAGGAAATCTCGTTCTACATCAACAGCCCGGGCGGTGTCGTTTCCGCTGGTCTCGCGATCTATGACACCATGCAGTACATCCGCTGCCCCGTGAGCACGGTCTGCATCGGTCAGGCCGCATCCATGGGTTCCCTGCTTCTGGCAGGTGGCGAGAAGGGGCATCGCTACGCCCTTCCGAATGCCCGCGTGATGGTTCACCAGCCTTCCGGTGGTGCGCAGGGTCAGGCTTCGGACATCGAGATCCAGGCTCGCGAAATCCTCATCATCCGTCAGCGGCTGAACGAGATCTATCGCGAACATACCGGCCAGACGCTGGAGCAGATCGAGCAGAAGCTCGAGCGTGACAGCTATCTCTCGGCCAATGAGGCCCGCGAATTCGGCCTGATCGACAAGGTCGTCGAACGCAATCCGCATGAGACCACGCCCGACCCGAGTTGAGGCATTTCCGGACCTGAGAAGCCTGATGCTCCTTACCGGAACAGAAAAGCGGCATTCCGATATGCCGCTTTTCGTGTCTTGGGGCATTTGGGCTCCGGGGTTGCCGAAGGCTCTGACCTCGGCCTAAAGTTAAAGTTCTTTCGCATGTCTGCTGCGTGAATGTGGTCAGGTCGTGCGCAAGGGAAAGGGAACAGCAATGAGCAACAAATCCGGCGATTCCAAGAACACCCTGTATTGCTCGTTCTGTGGGAAATCCCAGCACGAAGTCCGCAAACTGATTGCTGGTCCCACGGTCTTCATCTGCGATGAATGCGTCGAGCTCTGCATGGATATCATCCGTGAAGAGCACAAGACCCATCTCGTGAAGTCCCGCGACGGTGTTCCGACCCCCAAGGAAATCTGCAAGGTCCTTGACGATTACGTGATCGGTCAGTTCGAGGCCAAGCGTGCGCTCTCCGTGGCGGTTCACAACCACTACAAGCGCCTCGCCCATGCCGCGAAGAGCAGCGACATCGAGATTGCGAAGTCCAACATCCTGCTGATCGGCCCGACGGGTTCGGGCAAGACCCTGCTTGCCCAGACGCTGGCCCGTATCCTGGACGTTCCCTTCACGATGGCCGATGCCACGACCCTGACCGAAGCCGGCTATGTCGGCGAGGACGTGGAGAACATCATCCTCAAGCTGCTCCAGTCCGCCGACTACAATGTCGATCGGGCCCAGCGCGGTATCGTCTATATCGACGAGATCGACAAGATTTCCCGCAAGTCCGACAACCCGTCCATCACGCGTGATGTCTCGGGCGAGGGCGTGCAGCAGGCCCTGCTGAAGCTCATGGAAGGCACCGTGGCTTCCGTGCCGCCGCAGGGTGGCCGCAAGCATCCGCAGCAGGAGTTCCTGCAGGTCGACACGACCAACATGCTCTTCATCTGTGGTGGCGCCTTTGCCGGTCTGGACAAGATCATTTCGGCGCGTGGCAAGGGATCGGGCATCGGCTTCGGTGCAGATGTGCGTTCTGATGACGAGCGTCGTCTTGGTGCGATCCTGCAGAGCGTGGAGCCGGAAGATCTGCTGAAGTTCGGCCTCATCCCCGAATTCATTGGGCGTCTCCCGGTCATAGCGGCGCTGAACGATCTGGATGAATCCGCACTGATCCAGATCCTCAGCAAGCCCAAGAACGCGCTGATCAAGCAGTATGGCCGTCTCTTCGAGATGGAAGGCGTCAAGCTGACCTTCACGGAAGATGCCCTGGCAGCGATCGCCAAACGCGCCATCGAGCGCAAGACCGGTGCGCGTGGCCTGCGTTCGATCCTGGAAAGCATCCTGCTTGGTACGATGTTCGACCTTCCCGGACTTGAAGGCGTGGAAGAAGTCGTCATCAACCGGGACGTGGCGGAAAACAAGGCCCAGCCAGTCTATGTCTACGGGAAGGGCAAGTCCGAACCCGCCGAGCAGTCTGCGTAAAAATGGTTCCGGCTCTTGTGCTGGCCCCATCGGCTTTCGACATAACTGACTGAGGTTGTCCGAATTCATGCCGCTCAAGCATGAAAGAAATGTGATCCCGGCGCTGCATGGCAGGCCGGTATCGCAAGATCGTCCCTCTGGAGATCAAGTGAATGACTGACGATACCAAGCCGAAAACCCGCCGCCGCACAAAGAAGACAGACGATGTGGCCATTTCCGAAAAAGCTGCTGCGGCTCCGAAGAAGGTAACGCGCAAGCCACGTGCTGCAGCGCGCAAGGCGGAGCCTGAAGCTGCGGCCCCTGTGGTGCAGCAGCCCGTACGTCATGACGTGATGGCCGTTCTGCCGCTTCGGAACATTGTCGTGTTTCCGCACATGATCGTGCCGCTGTTTGTCGGGCGCGAGAAGTCGGTGAAGGCGCTGGAGACCGTAACGCGCGAGAGCAAGCAGATCCTGCTCGTGGCGCAGAAGGATGTCTCGCTGGACGATCCGTCCGTCGATGACATCTATCGCTACGGTACGGTGTCGACGATCCTTCAGCTTCTGAAACTGCCTGACGGGACCGTGAAGGTTCTGGTCGAGGGGACGCGGCGTGTGCACATCACGCGTCTGTTCGATGTGGACGGGCATTTTGAGGCTGAAATCGAGGAAATCCCCGAGGAGCCTGTTGATGCCGCTCCGGGAAGTGAGATCGAGGCGCTGAGCCGTTCGACGGTTTCGCAGTTCGAGCAGTATATCAAGCTCAACAAGAAGATCCCGCCGGAAGTCATGGTCTCGATCAACCAGATCGAGGGTATTTCCAAGCTGGCCGATACGATTGCGAGCCATCTGAACCTCAAGATTTCCGAAAAGCAGGAAATTCTGGAGACGGCCTCGGCTGCGCGTCGCCTGGAACAGGTTTTCGCGCATATCGAGACGGAAATCGGTGTCCTTCAGGTCGAAAAGCGCATCCGCAACCGCGTCAAGCGGCAGATGGAGAAGACCCAGCGCGAGTACTATCTGAACGAGCAGCTCAAGGCGATCCAGAAGGAACTCGGCGAAGGCGAAGACGGCAAGGACGAGAACTCCGAGCTTGAAGAGAAGATCAACAAGACCCGTCTGAGCCGTGAGGCCAAGGAAAAGGCTCATGCCGAGCTGAAGAAGCTGCGTGGCATGAGCCCGATGTCGGCCGAGAGCACGGTTGTGCGCAACTATCTCGACTGGCTGCTGGGAATCCCCTGGAAAAAGCGCTCCAAGATCACGCGGGAGTTCCAGCACGCCGAGGACGTTCTCGAAGCCGAGCATTACGGTCTGGAGAAGGTCAAGGAGCGGATCCTTGAGTATCTGGCGGTGCAGACGCGCTCGCAGAAGCTCAAGGGACCAATTCTGTGCCTCGTCGGGCCGCCGGGTGTGGGCAAGACCTCTCTGGCGCGTTCGATCGCCAAGGCGACAGGGCGGAACTACATCCGCATGTCGCTGGGTGGTGTGCGCGATGAATCCGAGATCCGAGGCCATCGCCGGACCTATATCGGCTCCATGCCGGGCAAGATCATCCAGGGCATGAAGAAGGCGCGGACATCCAACCCGCTGTTCCTGCTCGATGAGATCGACAAGCTGGGTGCCGACTGGAGGGGTGATCCGTCGTCTGCACTGCTCGAAGTGCTGGATCCAGAGCAGAACTCCACGTTTGCCGATCATTATCTGGAAGTGGATTATGATCTTTCGGATGTGATGTTCGTCACGACGGCCAACAGCCTCAACATGCCCCAGCCGCTGCTGGACCGCATGGAGATCATCAACCTGTCCGGCTATACGGAAGACGAGAAGGTGCAGATCGCGCGCCGTCATCTTCTGGGCAAGCAGGCGGAGGCGCATAATCTGAAGCCGGATGAATGGACGGTCACGGATGATACGATCCGCGAACTGATCCGCTCCTATACCCGCGAGGCTGGCGTCCGGAACCTTGAGCGTGAACTGGCCAAGCTCGCGCGCAAGACGGTCAAGGAAATCATCACGACCGGTGTCAAGCATGTCGAGATCACACCTGAAAACCTCGAGAAGTATGCGGGTGTCCGTCGCTACCGTCATGGCGAGACCGAGACGGAGGACATGGTCGGCGTGGTGACAGGGCTCGCCTGGACTTCGGTCGGCGGCGAGATCCTGACGATCGAGAGCGTGATGGTTCCGGGCAAGGGGCAGGTCAAGCAGACCGGCAAGCTCGGTGAAGTCATGCAGGAGAGCATCTCGGCCGCGCTGTCCTATGTCCGCTCGCGGGCGCAGGACTTCGGGATCCGGCCGCCGCTGTTCGAGAAGCGGGATATTCATATCCATCTTCCCGAAGGTGCGACGCCCAAGGATGGTCCGTCCGCCGGTATCGCGCTTGCGACGTCTCTTGTGAGCATCATGACCCAGATTCCCATCCGCAAGGATGTGGCCATGACGGGTGAGATCACCCTGCGTGGCCGCGTTCTGGAGATCGGGGGGCTCAAGGAGAAGCTGCTGGCGGCTCTGCGGGCGGGCATCAAGACGGTCCTGATCCCCAAGGATAACGAGAAGGATCTCGCGGAGGTGCCGGATAATGTCCGTCACGCGCTCAAGATCATTCCCGTGAGCCATGTGGATGAGGTGCTCAAGATCGCTCTGACTCGTATGCCGGAAGCCATCGAATGGGACGAAAATGTCGACCCGATGGGTGAAATAACGGTGGATAAGACGGCTCCGCAGGCACTTCCACACTGACACTGACACGCTTCTGCGATTCTAGCAGTTGACGCGGGCAAAATCCGCTTCATAGTGCGGCCGCAGATCGAACAAGGCGCCTGAGCCAGAAGGGACTCACCAGAGCCCGGCTCAAGCGCTCTAACACCAGAAAGGCACATCATGGAGAAGCCCCTCAACAAGCAGGAACTGATCGCCGCCGTTGCAGACGCTGCCGATCTTCCGAAGGCCAAGGCCAGCGAAGTTGTCGATGCGGTGTTCAGCACGATCGAGGCGACGCTTGCCAAGAAGCAGGAAGTCCGTCTCGTCGGTTTCGGCAGCTTCGTGACTGCCACGCGCAAGGCCGCCAAGGGCCGTAACCCGCGCACGGGCGAAGAGATCGACATTCCGGCATCCACCTCTGTCCGCTTCAAGCCGGGCAAGGGTCTGAAGGACGCCGTGAGCTGAGAAAGCTCACAAAACGGTTTCGGGTGGCTTTACCGCCATCCGGAACCGTGTATATAGACCGCACACACAGTCTGAGGGCGATTAGCTCAGCGGTAGAGCGTCTCGTTTACACCGAGAGGGTCGGCGGTTCAATCCCGTCATCGCCCACCATAAAGAACATCATGCAGCCATGAGCTGGCGTTTCGAATATCATGAAACGCTCGGGTCCACTTCCGATCTGTGCAAAGCCAGAGCCGAAGCCGGTGAACCCGAACATCTTGCCGTTCAGGCTTTTTCCCAGACATCAGGGCGCGGCACGCGCGGACGGACTTGGACCGACCCGGGTGGCAATCTTGCCATTTCGCTGCTGTTTCGTCCGGCTGATCCTGCGGCTTTCATCGCGGCTCTTCCGTTTGTTGTCGCTGTGGCCCTTTTTGAGACGGCAATCCATTTCTGCCCGGTTGTGACGGGGCCGTCCCGCTTCATGCTTAAATGGCCCAACGATCTTCTGATGGACGGCCGAAAGATGGCGGGCGTGCTGATCGAGACGGGCGGTCCACAGGGCAATCCCTGGGTTGTCGTGGGAATCGGGGCCAATCTGCGGCAGGCGCCCGAAATTCCGGGGCGTCGTCTGGCGGCGCTCTCCGAAGTGACTGATCCGCCGTCTGCTGAAGCTTTCGGAAAGGTGCTGGTGGCACAGATCGAACACTGGACCGCCCTCCGGGAGCGGGAAGGGTTTGCCCCGGTTCGGGCCGCGTGGCTGGCGCGGGCGCACCCGGTTGGCACCCCGCTTGCGGTTCAGCGTTGTGAAACCTATATTACAGGTTCGTTTTCAGGGCTCGATGCGCAGGGACGCCTGCTGCTTGCCTTGCCCCACGGTGAAACCATTCCGGTTGTAACCGGCGATATCCTGCTGGACTGAAGGACCGGACCGCAACGTGCTTCTCGTCATTGATGCTGGAAACACCAACATCGTGTTCGCTGTACACGATGGAGAGTCGTGGCTGGGGCAATGGCGTATTTCGACGAATGAAGCACGAACTGCGGATGAATATGCGGCCTGGCTTCTGACACTCTTCGATCGGGTGGGTGTGAACGCCAAGGCTATTACGCGGGCCATTATCGGGACGGTTGTGCCCGTAGCGCTTTACGAACTGCGCCGTTTCTGTCGTGAATGGCTGGATGTCGTGCCTCTGGTCGCCAATGCAAGGCTGGACTGGGGTATCGACGTTCTTGTCGACAATCCGAATGAACTTGGCGCGGACCGTCGCCTGAACGGTCTGGCGGGTCGCGAGCTTTTTGGCGCACCGCTGATCGTGGTCGATTTCGGGACCGCGACGACCTTTGATGTCGTCAACAGTGCGGGACAGTTCTGTGGTGGCGCGATTGCTCCGGGTGTGAACCTGTCGATCGATGCGCTGCACCGTGCAGCTGCCCGCCTGCCGCGCATGAGCATCGGCCGCCCTACGGCGGCGATTGGCCGCAATACGAGCGTGGCGATGCGCTCGGGCCTGTTCTGGGGCTATGTCGGTCTCGTCGAGGGACTGATCCACCGAATTTCCGATGAAATGGACGCAAAGCCGACTGTGATCGCAACAGGCGGTCTGGCTCCGCTGTTCTCTGAGGGAACGCCGCTTTTTGATGTGCTGGCGCCCGATCTGACGCTGGATGGCCTGCGCCTTCTGGCGGACCGCAATACGGGTCCGCCGCTTTCCTATTCCCCCGAGCGCTCTCAGGGCATCGGGCAATGAATATCACTCTGATTATGCATCATATCTGCAAGGAACAATCATGACAGAAAAACAGGACGGTCTGTCCTTCCTGCCCTTGGGCGGGACGGGCGAGATCGGCATGAATTTCAACCTCTACTGCCTGACGAAGAACGGCCACGACACCTGGCTTGCCATTGACTGCGGCATCGGGTTTTCGGGCAACGATACGCCTGAAGCCGAAGTGCTCATGCCGGATCCGACCTTTATCGCCGATCGTGCGCGGGACCTGTGCGGTCTCGTGATCACGCATGCGCATGAAGATCATCTGGGGGCGGTGGCGCATCTGTGGCCGTATCTGCGCTGCCCGGTCTACGCCACGCCGTTTGCCGCCGCCGTGCTGCGCCGCAAGCTGCAGGAAGCCCATCTGAACAATCAGGTGAAGATCCACGTCATCCGTCCGGGTTCGCGTTTTGACGTGGGGCCGTTCGATCTGCAGTTCGTATCCGTGACGCATTCCGTCGCCGAAGCGCAGGCCGTAGCCCTGCGGACGCCGCATGGTCTGATCGTTCACACGGGTGACTGGAAGCTTGACGAGAACCCGCTGGTCGGTCCGGTGACGGATCTCGAGACGTTCGGCAAGCTCGGTGACGAAGGCGTGCTCGCTATGGTCGGTGACAGCACGAACGTGCTCAAGCCGGGCAAGTCGGAGTCCGAAGCCGATGTGCGCAAGGGCCTGACGGAGCTGATCGCGGGGCTGGAAGGCCGGATTGCCGTGACGTGTTTTGCCAGTAACGTGGCGCGCGTCGAGAGCATCGCGAAGGCGGCCCAGGCTTCCGGCCGTGTGGTCATGATTGTTGGGCGTTCGCTGCGCAATCTTGAAACGGCGGCACGTGAGTGCGGCTATTTCCAGGATCTGCCGCCATTCCTGACCGAGCAGGATGCCCGGGACGTCGAAGACGACAACCTGCTGATGATCATCACGGGTAGTCAGGGCGAACCGCGTTCGGCCCTGTCGCGCATTGCGTCCGACACGCATCCGAACATCGCCCTCGGTGAGGGAGATACGGTGATCTACAGTTCGCGGATGATCCCGGGCAACGAGCAGGCCGTCATGGCTGTACAGGACAACCTGTCGCGTCGTGGCGTGACGGTCCTCACGGACAAGGATGCGAAGGTCCACACCTCCGGTCATGCGACCAGCGAGGACATTCGCACGCTGTACCGGATCGTCCGTCCGAAATACAGCATCCCGACCCATGGTGAGTGGCGTCATCTGACGGCGCATGCCGCTCTGGCGCACGAAATGGGTGCCGAGCCGATCCTGCTGGAAGATGGCGATATCCTGAACCTGTCTCCGGGTGAGGTGAAGGTCGTGGATACGGCGCCGACGGGTCGTCTGGCTCTGGATGGCGGCCGTCTGCTGCCGATGACGGGTGGCGTTCTGGCGGCGCGTCGCAAGATGCTGTTCAACGGTATCGTGCTGGCGAGCTTTGCCGTTGATGACGAAGGCTATGTCATCGGCGATCCGAAGATCAGCGCACCGGGTCTGCTGGAATCGGATGATCCGGAAAGCGTGCGGATTCAGGAAGAATTCGCCGATGCCATCGACCAGATCCCCGACGAACTGCGTCAGGACGATGCGGCGTTCCGGGATGCGGCCAAGACGGCCCTGCGCCGTGCTCTGGGGCGCAAGCTCCAGAAGCGTCCGCTTGTTGATGTTCATCTGCTGCGCGTCTGAGAGAAATACACATGCGTTTGACGAAAGCCTTCCAGCCGACGCTGAAGGAAGTTCCGGCCGAGGCGCAGATTGCGTCTCACCGTCTGATGCTGCGGGCTGGCCTTGTGCGCCAGACCGCTTCGGGCATCTATGCCTGGCTGCCGGCCGGGCTGCGGGTTCTGCGCAATATCGAGCAGATCATCCGTGAAGAGCAGGACGCCATCGGGGCGCAGGAAGTCCTGATGCCGACGCTTCAGTCGGCCGAACTGTGGCGCCGGTCGGGCCGCTATGACGCCTATGGTCCGGAGATGCTCCGCATTCAGGACCGTCATGGCCGTGACCTGCTTTATGGGCCGACGAACGAGGAAATGATCACGGATATCTTCGGATCGTCCGTGAAGTCCTACAAGGAACTGCCCAAGGCGCTCTACCACATCCAGTGGAAGTTCCGTGACGAGGTGCGTCCCCGTTTCGGTGTGATGCGCGGACGTGAGTTTCTGATGAAGGACGCGTATTCCTTTGATGCGTCCTACGAAGGTGCCGTCGCCAGCTATCGCCGGATGATGCTGTCCTATCTGCGTATCTTCCAGCGTCTGGGTGTGCGGGCAGTGCCGATGGTCGCCGATACCGGTCCGATCGGCGGCGATCTGAGCCACGAGTTCCTGGTGCTGGCGCCCACGGGTGAGAGCGCCGTGTTCTTCGATGCAGCGCTTGAGGAGCAGGACTGGCTGAGCCGTCCGGTCGATTGTGACGATGCCGAGAGCCTGGCCACGTTCTTCGCGACCGTGACCGATCACTATGCGGCGACGGATGAGAAGCACGACGAGGCTGAATGGGCCAAGGTTCCGGCCGAGCGCAAACGTGAAGGGCGTGGCATCGAAGTCGGTCACATCTTCTATTTCGGAACGAAATACACCGCGTCCATGGGAATCGAAGTGAGCGGTCCGGATGGTGCGCCGTTCCATCCACACATGGGCTCTTATGGCGTGGGCGTGTCGCGTCTGGTCGGTGCGATCATCGAAGCGTCGCATGACGATGCTGGCATCATCTGGCCGGCTTCCGTAGCACCCTATCGCGCCGCGATCCTGAACCTGCGTCAAGACGACGAGGCATGCGATGCGATCTGCGACCGCATCTACGGCACCGATCCCGAGAACCTGTTGTACGACGACCGCTCTGAGCGGGCTGGCGTGAAGTTCAACGATGCGGATCTGATGGGACATCCCTGGCAGATCATCGTTGGACCGCGCGGTGCCAAGGAAGGCAAGGTCGAGCTCAAGCAGCGCGCCACAGGCGAGCGGTTTGAGCTGTCGGTCGAGGACGCTCTGGCGAAAATCGGAGCAGCCTGATGTTTGGCCGCTTTGAGCGCATGGTGGCGGGGCGGTATCTCCGCGCCCGCCGTGGCGAACGTTTCGCCTCGATCATTGCCATTTTTTCCCTGATCGGGATTGCGCTTGGAGTGGCAACGCTCATCATCGTTATGTCGGTAATGAACGGGTTCAAGGCTGATCTGATGGGACGCATCCTTGGACTGCACGGCGATCTGACGGTCTATGGCTACGGGCGTCCCATCGAGGCTTACGAAAACGATGTTGCCGCAATCCGGCAGGTTCCGGGCGTAAAATCTGTTATCCCCATGGCGCAGGGCACTGTGCTGGTTGAAGCGGGACGCTTCTCGTCCGGGGCGGAAATGCAGGGCGTGTCCCAGCAATCGCTCCGGGACTGGACGGCGCTGAGCAGCGGGATCATTGCGGGAAGTCTGAACGACTTTACCGGCGATAATGCGGTTGCGATCGGCACGACAATGGCGGATCGTGCCGGGCTGACGATCGGGTCTCCGATCACGCTTCTGTCTCCGGACGGGCAGGCGACGCCGTTCGGGACGATGCCGCGGGTGAAAACCTATCATGTGGCCGTCATTTTCGACGCCAACTGGAACGATTATAATTCCAGCATTGTCCTGATGCCGCTGCCTGCAGCTCAGAAATTCCTGATGCTGGGGCCATCCGCCGTTTCGCTCATTCAGGTCTCGACGGCTGATCCGTCGAATGTGCAGCCGACGCGCAAAGCGATTGCCGCGCGTCTCGAAGACCCGCGCCTGCGCGTGCTGGACTGGACGCAGAGCGCAAACGGCTTTCTGGATGCTGTGACGGTCGAGCAGAACGTGATGTTCCTGATCCTGACGCTGATCATCCTTGTGGCAGCATTCAACGTCATTTCGTCGCTCATCATGATGGTGAAGGACAAGACGCGGGATATCGCCGTGCTGCGAACGCTTGGTGCAAGCCGGGGCGCAATCATGCGGATTTTCCTCATGTGCGGTGCGTCTGTCGGAATTGTTGGGACTGTAGCGGGCTCGGCGCTGGGCATTGCGTTTGCGCTGAACATTGAGCGGATCCGCCAGTGGCTCCAGTCGCTCACGGGGACGAACCTGTTTAATCCGGAAGTCTATTTTCTGGAGCGCCTGCCAGCGAAACTGGTGTGGTCGCAGGTCTGGGAAGTGATCGGGATGTCGCTGGTCCTGTCGCTACTGGCGACGCTGTATCCGTCCTGGCGGGCGGCGAGAACCGATCCGATCGAGGCGCTGCGTCATGAATGAAGTTTCAACGGGTGCGAGCGCCCTGCGCCTTGAAGGCCTGACACGCCGTTTCCGGTCGGGTGAAGAAACGCTCGAAATCCTGAGCGGAGCGGAATTCGAGCTCCGGGCTGGCGAAATCGTGGCGCTGGTGGCGCCGAGCGGAACCGGAAAGTCCACGCTCCTGCATCTTGCAGGACTGCTGGAAGCGCCGTCGGCGGGTACGGTCTTCGTGGCGGATCGTCCGGCCAGCGGGCTGAGCGATACGGTCCGGACCGCAATTCGGCGCGATCAGATCGGGTTCGTGTACCAGTTCCATCATCTGCTTGGTGAGTTCACTGCATGCGAGAATGTCATGCTGCCGCAGTTGATCGCAGGTGTATCACCACGCAAGGCGCGAGAGCGGGCACGGGATCTGCTGGGCCGCTTTGGGTTGTCACATCGTCTTGATTCGCTGCCGGGACGGCTGTCGGGTGGCGAGCAGCAGCGGACGGCAATTGCGCGTGCGCTGGCCAATCAGCCGAAGCTGCTTCTGGCGGACGAGCCAACCGGCAATCTGGATATCGGTACAGCCGATCATGTGTTTGGCGAGCTTCTGCGTGTGGTGCGGGAAGAGGGCGCGGCGGCCCTGATCGCCACGCATAATGACGAACTGGCCTCCCGCATGGACCGGACTGTGACGCTGCGGGATGGAAAGCTCGTTCCGTTCTGACGCCTGATGTGGAGCGGGGATATCAAATTCTCCTGTATCCGCTGCCCGTCCCTGATAGAATGGCGGCATGTCTCATGCCGATTTTGTTCATCTCAGAAATCATTCCGCGTACTCCCTGAGTCAGGGCGCAATCCGGATTCCGGAGCTTGTGAGCCTGGCAGCCAAGAATGGCATGCCGGCCGTCGCCCTGACGGATAGCGGCAATCTGTTCGGTGCGCTTGAGTTCTCGCTGTACTGTCGCAGCAATGGTGTTCAGCCGATTGTCGGCTGCCAGATTTCACTCCCCCCGCGCAGCACAAAACCCGGAGCGATGTCCGAGCCGCTAGTGGTTCTGGCGCGGAATGAGGAAGGACTGGCAAATCTCCAGATCCTGTCGTCTGAAGGATTTCTGAACGGCGATCCGGCTGATCCTTCGGTTGCGGTCGACTTTCTGTGTCAGCATGCGGCGGGACTGTTTCTGCTGACGGGCGGCAATCGCGGGCCGATCAACAAGCTGATCCTTGAAGAACAGAAATCTGAGGCGCAGGCCCTTCTGAGCCGTCTGGAAGAAGCTTTCCGGGGAAATATCGCGGTTGAGTTGAACCGGTTCGGAGAGGCAGGGGAGCAGGAAGTCGAAAGTGTTCTGATCCCGATGGCGGATCAGATGGATATTCCCTTGGTCGCCACCAATGAATGCTTTTTCCCCAAGCCTGAAATGCATGAGGCCCATGATGCGCTGCTGTGTATCGCGCAGGGCCGCACTATTGCGGAAGAAGACCGCTGGCATGTCTCTCCGCAGGCTTGGTTCAAGACGCCTGCGGAAATGCGGGCTGTCTTTCATGATCTTCCGGAAGCCTGTGACAACACGCTGATCATTGCGCAAAAATGTGCGGTGGCGGCCTGCACGCGCAAGCCGCTACTGCCGATTTGTCCCAAGGTCCGCGAAGGCTCGACGGAAGAGGAAACGCTTCGGGCCATGGCCTGGGAAGGGCTGGAAAAGCGTCTTGACGCGATCAATGCGGGTGAAGAGAAGCGCAAGCTTTATTCCGAGCGCCTTCAGGTGGAGCTCGATATCATCGCGCGGATGGGCTTCCCGGGCTACTTCCTGATTGTTGCCGACTTCATTCAGTGGGCCAAGGCGCATGATATTCCGGTCGGGCCAGGGCGTGGATCGGGTGCAGGCTCGCTGGTGGCGTATGCGCTGACGATTACGGATATCGATCCCATTCCGTTCGGACTGCTGTTCGAGCGATTCCTGAATCCTGAGCGTGTTTCCATGCCGGATTTCGATATCGATTTCTGTCAGGACCGCCGCGATGAAGTGATCCGGTATGTGCGCGAAGAATATGGCGGAAGCCGTGTCGCGCAGATCATCACGTTCGGAAAGCTTCAGGCCAAGGCCGCTGTGCGGGACGTCGGTCGTGTGCTGGGATTGCCTTATGGGATGGTCAACCGCGTCGCAGAACTGATCCCGAACAATCCAGCCAAGCCTGTTTCGCTGTCAGACGCGATTGAGGGTGAACCACGGCTTCAGGAAATGCGGGACAGCGATGAGTCGCTCAAGCGTCTCATGGAAATCGCGTTGCAGCTTGAAGGTCTGTACCGTCATGCATCTACCCATGCCGCGGGTGTGGTGATCGGTGATCGCGAACTGGTAGAGTTGGTGCCGCTGTATCGCGATCCGAAGAGCGACATGCTCGTGACGCAGTACAACATGAAATATGTCGAGCAGGCTGGACTGGTGAAGTTTGACTTCCTCGGCCTGACAACGCTCACCATTCTCAAGCGGGGTCTGGATTTCCTTAAAGAACAGGGGATTACGGTTGATCTCTCACGTATTCCTCTGGATGATGCGAAGACGTTCGAGATGCTGGCCAAAGGCGATACGGCCGGCGTGTTCCAGTTCGAAGGCGCCGGCATGCGGGACATGCTCAAGCAGATGGCGGCCAGTCGGCTGGAGGATCTGATTGCGGGCGTGTCGCTGTATCGTCCCGGACCGATGGCAAACATCCCGGATTATTGTCGCCGCAAGCATGGCGAGCCTTGGGAGCCGCCTCACGAGGAAATCCGCGATATTCTTGAAGAGACCTATGGGATCATGGTCTATCAGGAACAGGTCATGCAGATCGCCCAGAAGATGGCGGGCTACAGTCTGGGTGGTGCGGATCTGCTGCGGCGTGCGATGGGCAAGAAGATCGCAGCGGAAATGGAGAAGCAGCGCGCGATCTTCACCGAGGGGGCAACAGCGCGTGGCATCCCTCAGGAAAAAGCGGTCGAAGTCTTTGATCTTATGGCTCGTTTTGCGGATTATGGCTTTAACAAGTCGCATGCCGCAGCCTATGCGCTCGTGTCCTATCAGACAGCCTGGATGAAGGCGAACCATCCGGTCGCGTTCCTCGCGGGCTGCATGTCTCTGGCACGGGAAAAGACGGACAAGCTGGCGGCTTTGTGTCAGGAAGCACGGCGAATGAATATTCCCGTGTTACCCGTTGATATTAATAAATCTTTGGCAGATTTTTCTATTGAAACGCTGGAAGACGGGCGTCAGGGGATCCGTTATGCGTTGTCGGCCATCAAACGTGTGGGCGCGGCCGCGATGCAGAGTGTCGTGGCTTGCCGTGGGGACAGACCGTTTCAGGATCTTACGGATTTTGCGGAGCGCTGTGATCCGAAGAGTCTGAACAAGATTCAATTGGAAAGTCTTGCAAAAGCAGGGGCTTTCGACAGTCTTCTCAAAGAACGACATATCGTTTTTTCGAGTGCCGACATTCTGTTGCGTCGGGCGCAGGCGCGGGCCCAGGAGCAGCAGATGGGTCAGGCTGGACTTTTCGGGGGGGCGGGTCAGGAACGTGAGATTCTGCGCCTGAACGAAGGTCGCCCCTGGCCCGACTTTGAACGTCTCTCGCTGGAAGCTTCGGCTATCGGGTTTCACATGAGTGCACATCCTTTGGATGCGTATCGCAGCGTCCTGAGGCGGCTGGGTGTAACGCCATCCAATGCGCTGGAAAATGCTGCAAAAACAGGGACTACGCGCGTCAAGATCGCAGGCTGTGTTGTGGATCGTAAGGAGCGGCCGACACGGACCGGCAAGAAAATGGCCTGGGTCAATCTGTCCGATAGTGGTGGCGGATGTGAGGTCACGCTGTTTTCCGAGACGCTGACATCCTGCCGGGATCTGCTGGTGGCGGGACAGGCCATCCTGGTGACGGCGGAACTCAAGGTGGATGGCGATGCGCTGCGGATCACAGCTCAGAATGTCATGGATCTGGAGGTCGCGGCTGCGGCCGAGCGTTCGGAAATCCGCGTCTGGCTGAAGGAGGATGCGTCCCTGCCGGATCTGGCTTCTCTGCTGGAAGAGGTTCAGGGCGGCTTGGGGCGTGTGAAGCTGCTGCCTTCCGTGGAGGAGACGCAGGATGTCGAAATCTCCATTCCGGGACATTACCGGGTGACGCCACGTCTTGCGGAGCGGCTGCGGACATTGCGGGGGGTTGAGAAGGCCTTACAGGTCTGACCGGGGCAGTATTGTGTGAAACTCTGCTGACAGGTCTTGCGTCTGTGGGCATTTTCCGCCATATCGCGACCGTTCTTCTACGGAGTTTTCTCCGGATGAGAGCAATCCGCACGCATGGCTCTAGGGTTTTCTGGTGTCCCCTCGGGGACGTTGCCATGCGGAGGTTCAACCAGACGCAAGGAATTCTGAATCATGGCAATGCCTGATTTCACCATGCGCCAGCTCCTTGAAGCCGGCGTTCATTTCGGTCACCACACCCGTCGCTGGAACCCGGCCATGGCGCCGTACCTGTTCGGTGTGCGTAACCAGGTTCACATCATCGACCTGCAGCAGACGGTTCCGATGCTGGACCGCGCCCTGAAGGTTGTCCGTGATACGGTCGCCAACGGTGGTCGCGTCCTGTTCGTCGGCACCAAGCGCGCCGCGGCTGACCATGTTGCTGAAGCTGCACAGCGTTGCGGCCAGTACTACGTCAACCATCGCTGGCTCGGCGGCATGCTGACCAACTGGAAGACCATCACGGGCTCCATCAAGCGTCTGCGCCAGATCGACGAGATGCTGTCGGGTGACACGGCCGGTCTGACGAAGAAGGAAGTTCTCGACATCACGCGTGACCGCGAGAAGCTCGAGCGTTCCCTCGGCGGCATCAAGGAAATGGGTGGCCTGCCCGACCTGCTGTTCGTGATCGACACGAACAAGGAAAAGCTGGCGATCGAAGAAGCCACGAAGCTTGGCATTCCGGTCATCGGCGTTCTGGACAGCAACTCCAACCCTGCTGGTGTGACCTATCCGATCCCGGGCAACGATGACGCCATCCGCGCCATCACCCTGTATTGCGACCTGGTCTCCGGCGCGGTTCTCGACGGTATTTCCGCCGAGCTGGCTGCTTCTGGTCAGGACATCGGTGCTGCTGAAGAACTGCCGGCTGAGACGGCTGTTCTGGAAGCCGCCGCTGCTGAAGGCGCAGAAGCTCCCGCTTCCGCTGGCTGAACAGACTGCCGGAGTCCGGTTATGGAAAACGGCAACTGAAACATGGCATGCGGCCGGGCGAGTTCGTCCGGCCGCATGATCTTTTTTGAGGGATGAGATAAATGGCAGAAATCACAGCAGCCCTGGTTCGCGAACTTCGCGAAGCCACTGGCGCAGGCATGATGGATTGCAAGAAGGCCCTGACGGAAGCTGCCGGCGACATGGAAGCCGCCATCGACTGGCTGCGTACGAAGGGTCTGTCCCAGGCTGCGAAGAAGTCCGGCCGTACGACGGCTGAAGGTCTGGTCGGTGTTGCGTCCGCCAAGAACCGCGCTGCCATGGTCGAAGTGAACGCCGAGACGGACTTTGTGGGCCGTAACGAGGCATTCCAGGCATTCGTCGAGCAGGTCGCTCACGTGGCTCTGGAAGTCGGCGACGATCTGGACGCCATCAAGGCTGGCAAGGTTCCGTCGGGCCGTACGGTCGCTGACGAACTGACTCACCTGATCGCCACGATCGGCGAGAACATGGCCATCCGTCGCGCCAAGGTCCTGTCGGTCGAGTCCGGCGTTGTTGCCAGCTACGTCCACAGCGCACTGCGTCCGGGCATTGGCAAGATCGGCGTTCTGGCCGCTCTGGAAGCGCCGTCCGAGTCCGACGCCCTGCTGACGCTGGGCCGCCAGATCGGCATGCATGTTGCTGCGACCCGTCCGGCTGCCCTGGACGTTGCCAGCGTTGATCCGGAAGCCCTGGAGCGCGAGCGCGCCGTTCTGATCGAGCAGGCCCGTGAATCCGGCAAGCCGGAAGCCATCATCGAGAAGATGGTCGAAGGCCGTATCCGCAAATTCTACGAAGAAGTCGTTCTTCTGGAGCAGGTGTGGGTTCTGGACGGCGAAAGCCGCGTGGCCAAGGTTGTCGAGAAGGCTGGCGCGAAGCTGGTCGGTTTCGAGCGCTTCCAGCTCGGTGAAGGCATCGAGAAAGAAGAGAGCGACTTCGCTGCTGAAGTCGCCGCTGCTGCCGGCACCAAGTAAGGTTTTCCGTTCCTGTCCTGATCCGGGTCTGCCCGGTTCAGGTCGGGCTCGAAAGTCTGTAGAAAGGCCCCTGTGCGCTCCGGTGTGCGGGGGCTTTTTGCGTTTTGGCGTACGGATCGGGGAGGATGGACGATGGAATGGGAAGCGGCAGCGCTGGTTCTGTCAGTCCGGCCTTACGGTGAAGGAAGTGCGCTCGTTCATCTGTTCAGCGAGCAGCACGGGGTCTCGCATGGTATGGCGCGCGGGGGAGCGTCCCGTCGTCAGGCTTCCTTGTGGCAGACCGGCAATCTTGTCATGGCGCGGTGGCGGGCGCGGCTCGCGGATCAGCTCGGGACTTTGACGGCCGAGCCGGTTCAGTGCGTGGCGGGGCGCATTCTTGATGCGCCTTTGCAGCTTGAGATGGTGAGTAGTGCCTGCGCGCTGGTCGATGGGGCGTTACCTCAGGGGGAGCCGCATCCGGAGCTTTTCATGCGGCTGGTTCGCCTTCTGACGCTGATCAGCGTGGCGCCCGAACCTGCGCCGATGGGGGCCTATCTGCGCTGGGAAGCCCAGCTTCTGGCCGGGCTCGGCTATGGGCTGGACCTGTCGGAATGTGCGGTGACGGGCGCGCGGGAGGATCTGGTCTACGTGTCACCGCGGTCGGGACGGGCGGTAAGCCGGGAAGGAGCCGGCGAATGGCGGGACAGGCTCCTTCCGTTACCCGCGCTGATGACGGATGAAACACAGGACGGAACACCCGAAGACTGGAAAGATGGTCTGGCGCTGACGGGACATTTCCTGTCACGCTGGGTATTCGGCGTGCGGCACCAGCCGCTGCCGGCGGCGCGGGAGCGGCTGGTGGAGTATGTGCAGCGGCTTCAGCCTGCACCACCGGACGCTGATGCGGAGTCCGATCAGTAGAAAACGTGGCTGGGGCCGGGGCGCAGACCGTTGACGACGTCCACATCGGCTGTGCTGTCCCAGACGGACCAGTCCCAGCCGGGATGCTGGTTGATCTCGGCCGTCATGCGCTGTTCATGCGCGGCATCGATCGGATGACTGGCCTTGTATGCGGCATAGGCGGTTTTATCGCCCATATAGACGCAGCCGCAGGCGATGGGATCGGCATAGAGCAGGACCGGCTGCCCGTTCTGCATGCGGTAGGTCAGGGTGTTGGGGGGCAGGAGGTTCATCATCGCCCAGCGTGCGGTCGTATCGGCAGGATGCGCCTTGAAACCAGCCAGGGCGAAGGACACTTCCGCCTTCTGGACGGGCCGATAGGGTGAGCAGGCGGCCGTGCTGATGAGGAGAGCGCTGGACAGGATGGCACGCCAGTGTCTAAGTCCTGCACGAAAGAGGGGAGATGCATGGGAACGGATCTGGCTGGTCATATCGAGGATACCAAGCTCGCTGAGGCTCTGAGCGAGCGATATATTGCGTATGCGATGTCGACAATCATGTCGCGGTCCCTTCCGGACGTGCGTGATGGCCTGAAGCCGGTACACCGCCGCCTCCTTTATGCGATGCAGCAGCTCCGCCTTGATCCCACATCAGGGTTTAAAAAGTGTGCACGTGTCGTCGGTGATGTGATTGGTAAGTTCCATCCGCATGGCGATGCTTCCGTGTACGAGGCGCTGGTGCGTCTGGCGCAGGATTTTGCGGTCCGTTATCCGCTGGTTGAGGGACAGGGCAATTTCGGCTCCATCGACGGCGATGGAGCGGCCGCCATGCGTTATACCGAAAGCCGCCTGACGGAAGTTGCGCAGGCGCTGCTGGACGGGATTCAGGACGATGCGGTCGATTTCCGCGCGACCTACGACAATGAAGATCACGAACCCATCGTGCTGCCGGGCACGTTCCCCAATCTGCTGGCCAATGGCGCTGCGGGCATTGCCGTGGGCATGGCGACGAGCATCCCGCCGCATAATGCCGCCGAAATCTGCCGGGCCGCCAAGCTTCTGATCGAAAAACCGGATGTGACGATCGCCGAACTGGTGGATCTGATGCCCGGGCCGGATTTCCCGACGGGCGGTATTCTGGTGGAAGAGCGCGACTCCATCATCCGTTCCTACGAAACCGGCCGTGGCAGTTTCCGGACGCGGGCCCGCTGGGAAGTGGAGCAGGGGCGGTTTGGCACCTGGGTGATTATCGTCACCGAGATCCCGTATCAGGTGCAGAAATCCCGTCTGATCGAGCAGATCGCCGACCTGATGGAGCAGCGCAAGCTGCCGCTTCTGGGCGATGTGCGGGATGAGAGCACGACCGATATCCGTCTGGTGCTGGAACCCAAGACCAAGGGTGTTGAGCCTGAAGTTCTGATGGAGACGCTCTTCCGAAACACGGCGCTGGAGAACCGGTTCAGCCTGAACATGAATGTTCTGGGTGGAGACCGTGTTCCGGGTGTGCTGTCGCTGAAGCAGGTTCTGCGGGCCTGGCTGGATCACGTTCATGAAGTGCTCGTGCGGCGCTCGAACCATCGCCTCGCAGCGGTGCTGCGGCGGCTGGAGATCCTTGAGGGCTTTCTTGCGGTCTATCTGAACCTTGACGAGGTGATCCGGATCATCCGTGAAGAGGACGAGCCCAAGGTCAGCCTGATGGCGACGTTCAGCCTTACGGATGTTCAGGCCGAAGCTGTTCTGAACATGCGGCTGCGCTCGCTGCGGCGGCTTGAGGAAATGGAAATCCGGCGTGAGCGGGATAAGCTTGCGGACGAGCAGAAAGCCCTTGAGACGCTGCTGGGCTCAGAGCGTCGCCGCTGGACCCGGATTGGCAAGGATCTGGACGGCACGATCAAGAAGTTCGGTTCCGGTCCGCTGGGGGAGCGCCGGACACTGATTGCGGCCGCGCCTGAGCTCATCGATATTTCTGCGGCGCTGGAAATCGACCGCGAGCCGCTGACGGTTCTGCTGTCCCGCGAAGGGTGGATCCGGGCCATGAAGGGCCATGGGCTCGATCCGCAGGGGCACCGGTTCAAGGAAGGCGATGAGGGCTGGCTCTCCGTGGAATGCCAGAGCACCGACCGTCTGTGCCTGATCTCCAGCAGCGGCAAGGCTTATACGATCAAGGCGGCGGATCTGCCACGCGGACGTGGTTTCGGTCAGCCGTTCCGTACTGTGGTGGATGTGCCTCAGGAAGACCGTGTGGTGACGCTGTTCCCGGTTTCGGATGAGGGGCGCCGTCTGATCGCTTCGGCGGCCGGGCGGGGCATGATCGTGTCCGAAGCGGGGCTTGTGGCCGAGAAACGGACGGGCAAACAGGTCTTCAACATCAAGGACGGTGACGAGGTCTTTGCCTGTGTTCCGGTGGGTGGAACCCATGTTCTGACCCTGGGGCAGAACAAGCGGGCGCTGATCTTCCCGCTGGAGCAGGTGCCGGAAATGACGCGTGGCGGCGGTGTGGCGTTCCAGAAGCTGGGCGACAGCACGCTGCGGGATATCCGGACGCTCACCCTGTCCGAAGGACTGTTGTGGCAGGAAGGCCAGCGTGTCCGTGCGACGGCGGATCTGGCCCCGCTTGAGGGGCGCCGCGGTGCCGTGGGGCGTGCGGCGCCGCAATGGATGCTCCGCAACAAGAGCTGAAGCGGGATCATCCCCCATTCAGGCGGGGGATAATGCTGCCAGCAGGCTCCATTGGCCGTCCCGGAAGACTTCGGGGGGGCCGAAGGCGGCCTTGTAGGCCATCTTCGGGCTGCCGGGGACGTAATAGCCCAGATACAGGTGTTCCAGCCCCAGGCGGGCGGTCTCTTCGATCAGCCACAGGATCGAGAACGTGCCCCATGAGGCCGTCAGGTCGTTGACGTCATAGAACGTGTAGACAGCGGATAGTCCGTCCGACAGACGGTCCATCAGGCTGACGCAGACGAGCGTGCCATCGGGGCGGCGGAATTCGGCCAGAAAGGTCTCGACCGGCGTATTGGCGATCAGCTCCGCGTAATCGCGCCAGCACATGTGGGCCATGTCGCCATCGGGATGGCGGACGGCCTGATACATCTCGAACAGGCGGAACTGCTCGTCGGTGGGGACCGGCGGGATGATGTTCACCACGAGGTCTGTGTGGCGGCTGCGGATTTTCTTCTGGGTGCGGGTCGGGGCGAAGGTCGCGGCCGGGATACGCATGGGTGTGCAGGCGCGGCAGCCGACGCAGACGGGGGCGTAGGCGATCGCATGGCTGCGGCGGAAGCCAGCCTGGGACAGGCGGTTGTGCAAGGCTACGGCGTCAGGGCCCGCGAGTTCGGTCAGGACCTTGCGTTCGGTCCGGTCGGGCAGGTAGGGGCACGGGGCCGGAGCCGTCGTGTAGAAGAGCTGTGGGCGATGCTGCATGGAACGCTCTCCTTTTTCGAAAGACGGGGCCGGAAGATGATCCTATCGCAAGGACGGGGGCTGGCGCATCCTCCATCTTTGCGAAAGGATGACGGAAGAAGATCCGGGGGCTGATGTGCTGTTTGCAGCACAGGATGTCCGCCGCAGGGAGATTTATGACGCACTGGACCGTTTTCCACATTTTCATGCAGATCCTGCGCTGGACGCTGCCCCTGCTCGTCACGGTCCATGCGCTGGTGCACAAGCGCGATACGGCGTCCTGCACGGGGTGGATCGGCATCTGCTGGATTGCGCCCGTTCTGGGGACGGTTCTGTATCTGATGTTCGGGATCAACCGTGTCCGGCGCCGGGCGCAGAAAATGGTCAACCGGCATCTGTGGGAAGGGCGCGACCCACTGGCGCAGTACCGCCAGACCGTGGATGGCGATCTGGCACCGCTTTCAAAGATGCTGGGGCGTCTGACGGAACGGCCCCTGATGCGGGGCAATTCGATCACCTGCCTTCATGATGGGGACAATGCCTATCCGGTCATGCTGGAGGCAATCGGTCAGGCCAAAAAATCGGTCATCCTGTGCTCCTATATTTTCCGCGATGATGAGGTGGGGCAGCGTTTTGCCGAGGCTCTGGTGGCGGCGAAGCGGCGCGGGGTTGAGGTCCGGGTTCTGGTGGACGGGATCGGGAGCGGCTATTTCCGCTGCGGGATCGAGCGCCGGCTGCGGCGTGAGGGTGTGGCCTGCGCACGCTTCATGCACTCGGTCTGGCCCTGGCGCATGCCGTTCATCAATCTGCGCAATCATCGCAAGATCCTCGTGGTGGACGGGACCATCGGCTTCATGGGCGGCCTGAACATCGGCGAGGAGAACATGCTCCGGCTGCGGACGAAGTTGCCGGTGGCGGACACGCATTTCCGACTTCAGGGACCGATCGTGCATCAGCTGGCCGTGGCGTTCGCCTGGGACTGGTCGTTCACGACGGGTGAGGAACTCGAAGGCGAGCGTTATCTGCCCGAGCCGTCCCCGGTGGGGGATGTGCCGATGCGCATCGTGACGTCAGGCCCGGATACGGATCTGGAAAAGATCGAATACGGGATGTTGCAGGCCTTCGCGTTGGCCCGGACCCATATCTGGGTCATGACACCGTATTTCCTGCCCGATGACCGCTTTTCGACGGAGCTTATTCTGGCAGCATTGCGGGGCGTGGTGATCGATATCGTCGTGCCCAGAAGCAGCAATCACGCGCTGATCGACCATGCGCGCGATGCCAATCTGCGGCCGTTTCTGGATGCGGGCTGCCGGGTGTGGATGGCCGATCCGCCGTTCAATCATTCCAAGCTGATGGTCGTGGATGATGAATGGAGCTTTGTGGGGAGTGCCAATATCGACATGCGCTCCCTGCGGCTGAACTTCGAGATCAATCTGGAAATCTATGACACCGGCGTGGCGAAGGATCTGTCTACCTTCATGCAGACGCATCGCCGCAACCGGCTGACGCATCATGATCTGGACAGCCTGCCGTTCCTGACCCGGATGCGCAATTCGGCGATCAGGCTGCTGTTGCCCTATCTGTAAGGGTCTTACGCGCCCAGTCGCAGCGTGACGGAGATGGGGCGGTGATCGGAGCCGAAGCGCGGCAGGGCGCGCGCTTCCAGGCGGGACAGGCCACGCACGAGACAGCGGTCCAGCCTCAGCGGAACATGGTTCAGCATCCGGTGTGTCTTTTCCTTGGGGCCAACATCCAGAAAGCCCGGGAGCAGGACGGGACCGACAAGGTTGAAGTCACCCATGATGACGGCGCGGTGGCGCATGTTGGCGCTGATGCTGCGAAGCTGGCGCCGGTTGAGGATCTGACCATGCGACAGATGCACGTTGGCGAGCGAGAAGCTACCGAAATCGATGAGCTGGGCCGTGCGCTTGACCAGCAGACCACGCGGCAGGCGGCAGAATGAGGGAGGGCGCGTAAACGGCAGGCGGCTCCAGCAGGCTGTTCCATGCGGGCGTCCGGGAAGTGGGATGCGGTCATAATAGCCGCCGAGGATCTCGGGAAGTTCGTCCACCGCTGTCTGCGCTTCCTGCATGACGACGATATCGGGATCTTCCGCACGGATAACTGTCAGGACGTCTTCGAGGGACGCGCCTTCCCAGCGGTAAAGGTTCCAGCTCAGGATCTTGAAAGAGGCTCCGGACTGAAGGGACGTCGTCATTTCGGAGGCTCCGGCAGATAGAGGGGGTTGCGTTCGCGGTGATGGGGGCCGGCGGCGAACTCGCTGGTCAGGGTATAGCCGACAGCCAGCAGGACGGGGCCGAGGAAGATGCCTACACCGCCAAAGGTCACGATGCCGCCGAGAACGCCCAGGACGGTCAGCAGATAGGGCAACTGGGCACCGCGGGCGATGAAGGCCGGGCGGATGACGTGATCGGCACCCGAGATGATCAGGATGCCGTAGATGGCGAGGAACAGGCCGTGCCCGAAATGGTGGGTCATGCCCAGCCAGATTGCGGCCGGGACCCAGACGAGCGGAGCGCCAATGGGAAAGACGGCCACGAAAGCGGTAATGCCCGCCAGGAGGACGGGAGAGGGCACGCCCGCCAGCATGAGGCCGATCCCTGTAAGGACGCCCTGGATCAGGGCGGTGCCAAGGATGCCGTAAACCGTGCCGCGGACTGTGCGGCCGATGATGTTGATGAGACGCGGCGTGGTATGCGGGCCGGCGATGCGGTCGATCAGCGCCGTGATGGTGTTGCCGAGTGTATCGCCGTTGAGCCACAGGAAGAACGCCACGAACAGCGCCATGACGAGTTCGGCGAGGCCGCCTGCCAGACGCAGAAGGACTGTCAGCGTCAGATGGGCGATCTGTCCGGCATAGGGGCGCAGAACTTCGGTCGCGAAGGCGCCGACGTCATGGCTGAAATGATGCCAGGCATTCACGAGATGAGGACCGGCCATCGGAATACGGTTTAGCCAGGCGGGAGGCGGGTTCGCGCTGGTGACATGCAGGATCAGGGTGTCGATTTCCGAAATCGTGCCGGGAATGTCGCTGATGCCCGCGCTGGTCAGGACGGCCAGAGGGACAACGATGAAGAGCGCGCTCAATGCCATCATGGCGAGAGCGGCCAGCGCAGGGCGGACATGCCGGCGCATGCGGCGGTAGATGGGCCAGGTCGTGAAGGCGAGGATCGCAGCCCACAGGATGGCCGAGAGGAAAGGCCACAGGATGATGCCGCATCCATAGGCAATTCCGGCCAGGATGAGGCCAAGGAGAATCCGCTCGGTCGTCATGCGGTGCCGTTCTCCTGACTGGAGCCGGACGGGAGCCCGGACCGGCATGACTCTGTGGGCTGCGTGTTCATGGAGTGACACATTGGCACGCTCTAGCGTCGGACGCATCCCTCGACCTATGGTGCGGGTATGACGATCTCGCCACTTGTTGATGCCGCGACCCTGATCTCCGAGGTTGGCCGGTTCATTCCCCTTGATGCCAGCGTGCTTTTGCCGGGGCAGAAAGGCGACCCCGCTGCCGCGTTTGCCCAGCGCCATCTGCCCGATGCACAGCGATTCGATATTGATGTCTTTGCTGACCCGGACAGCCCGCTTCCGCATACGGTGCCGGGGGCCGCGCGTTTCGCCCGGCTGATGGGGGCGCTTGGAGTAAGCGAGGATGTGCCGGTCGTGTTTTATGACGGGCGCGGAAGTGTCGGTGCCTGCCGGGGCTGGTGGCTTGCACGGCTGTTCGGGCACCGGAACGCGCGGATACTCGATGGTGGACTGGAGGCCTGGCTGAAGGCCGGCGGCCCGGTGGAAGAGGGCGCAGCGTCCGCAAAGGAGCCAGTCCTTTTCCGGACCCGTCCCCGCTACGGGCTTCTGGCGGGTTCGGGGGATGTGCGGCTTGCGCTGGAGCGGGAGGGCAGTTTCGTTCTCGATGCCCGGAGTGCAGGACGGTTTGCCGCGACAGTTCCGGAGCCGCGTCCCGGGGTGCGGAGCGGCCACATGCCCGGCGCAATGAGCATGGACTGGACGCGTCTTGTGGATAAAAGCGGCTGCTTTCTGCCGGCTCCCGAACTGAAGCAGATTCTGGGTGCGGCGGCGGGGCGATCGGTGATCGCAACCTGCGGCTCCGGGCTGACAGCTGCGACGATCGTGGCGGCTGTGGCGATCGCGGGATATGGCGATGCGGCTTTGTATGATGGATCCTGGGCGGAATGGGGCAGTGACCCCGACGCCCCGGTTGTGACGGGAGAGGGATGAGCATGAGCGATCTGGAAAAGCAGGTCAGCGCGGGATGGAGCCGCATGGCCTCCATGCTGGTGCGCGAGGGGCGTCCACACGAGCTTCCGGAATCGGGAACATTCGTGAATGCGCCAGTGAGCCGCGGATCGACGGTGCTGTTTCCATCACTGGAAGCCATGAACCGGACGGACGGTCGCAGCCATGCCCACAAGGTGGTTTACGGGGCCATGGGATCGCCGATTCAGCACCAGCTTGAGGAAATGCTCAGCCGGATCGAGGGCGGAACCCATACACAGGTTGTCGGCTCAGGGCTCGCCGCCTGCGCATTGCCGCTTCTGGCGTTTCTGGGTTGTGGAGACCATCTTCTGCTGCCCGACTCGGTTTACGGACCGACGCGGCGCTTGGCGGGAACCATGCTTCAGCGCATGGGCGTGACGACCACCTATTACCCTCCCACGGCATCCCGAGACGAAGTTCTGGCGCTCATGCGACCGGAGACGAAAGTGCTGTTCGCAGAAAGTCCCGGCAGTCACACTTTCGAGGTGCAGGACGTACCTATGCTGGCCGGAATCGCGCATGAGGCCGGAGCGCTTCTAATGCTGGATAATACCTGGGGGATCGGTGTGTTCCAGCCCTTCACTCATGGTGTGGATGTGTCGATCCAGGCGCTGTCGAAATATCCCGCCGGGCATTCTGACGTCATCATGGGGTCGGTCACGGTCAATAATGAGGCGCACTGGAAGACATTGCGCGATGCCGCAATCCAGCTGGGGCTATGCGCCGGGCCGGACGACTGCTGGCTGACGCTGCGGGGGCTGCGGACAATGGGGGTGCGGCTGGCGCATCAGTCGCGCTCGACGCTGGAAATCGCGCAGTGGCTGAAGACACGCCCCGAAGTGGCGCGGGTTCTGCATCCGGCGCTGGAAGACTGTCCGGGACATGAGTTCTGGAAGCGCGATTTTACCGGGGCGTGCGGCCTGTTCGGGGTGGAGCTTCAGCCGGAAATCTCCGTTGAAGCCGCCGAGCGTATGATCGACGGGCTTGGGATGTTTGGGATCGGAGCATCCTGGGGTGGGTATGAAAGTCTGGTCCTGCCGACCACGGGACATATCCGGCGCGTAACGGGTGAGGGTGGTCCGACATCCGCGACATTCCGTCTGCATATCGGGCTGGAAGACGTCGAGGATCTGAAGACCGATCTGGCACGAGGTCTGGACAGCCTTCAGTTCTGAACCTCAACGGCGACGGAAGGTCAGGGCTTCAGCAACGTGATGGCGCTGGATGCTCTGGGTGCCTTCCAGATCGGCGATGGTGCGGGAGACGCGGATCAGGCGCGTGATGCCCCGATTGGACAGGCGCAGTCTTTCAGCGGCCTGTTCGGCAAGAGAGCGGGCATCGTCGTCCATATCGAGCCGGTCCGGAGAGACCTGCGAATTGGGAACGCCCTGACGGTCGATCTGGCGTTGGCGGGCAATTTCCACGCGAGCACGAACCTTGGCGCTGCTCTCTCCTTTCGGCGCGCGGCTGATTTCGATGGGAGATAACGGCTCGATCTGCACGCAGAGATCCATGCGGTCGAGCATCGGGCCGGAAATCTTCGCCGTGTAGTCCTCGCCGCAGCGCGGGGCCTTGCGACAGCTCCGTTCGGGGTCACCCAGATAGCCGCAGCGGCAGGGATTCATGGCGCCGATGAACTGGAAACGGGCCGGATAGGTGGTGTGATGGGCCGCACGGGCGATGGAAATGCTGCCGGTTTCGATGGGCTGGCGCAGGGATTCCAGACAGGCCCGCGAGAACTCCGGAAGCTCGTCGAGAAACAGCACGCCGTTATTGGCAAGGCTGACTTCGCCGGGTCGGGCTTTTGCACCGCCTCCCACAATGGCGGGAAGGCTCGCACTGTGATGCGGGGCGCGATAGGGCGGTCGGACGACCAGCCTTCCGTTTTGCAGAATGCCTGAAACGCTGTGGATCCGACTGGTTTCCAGCGCTTCTTCCCGTGTCAGGTTGGGTAGAATTCCGGGCAGACGGCTGGCGAGCATGGATTTTCCTGCACCCGGCGGTCCACTCATGAGCATGGAATGGGCCCCGGCAGCGGCAATTTCCAGAGCGCGTCGTCCGATTGCCATCCCTTTGACGTCCACGAGATCCGGCCCGTACTCGATGACATGTTCGGTCGGGAGCGAGGCCGGCGACAGGATCTGCTGTCCCTGAAAATGGGAAACAAGGGCCGCGAGTGTGGGGGCGCCGAGAACGTCCGTGCTGTCATTGCCCCAGCGTGCTTCCATCGCCTGGGCTGCCGGACAGATCAGTCCGAGCTCATCCTGGACGGCACCAATGGCAGCGGACAGAACGCCAGCGACGGGATTGATGCGTCCGTCCAGCGACAGTTCACCCACAGCCGCATAGGCCGAAACGGCCTCCAAGGAGAGGATCCCCATCGCACACAGCAGGCCAAGGGCTATGGGAAGATCGAAATGCGCGCCTTCCTTGAGAAGGTCGGCCGGCACGAGATTGACGAGGATGCGTTTGGGCGGAAGCGCCAGTCCCATGGCTGTCAGGGCAGCGCGGACACGTTCGCGGGCTTCGCCGACGGATTTGTCCGCCAGTCCCACAACGAGAAATGCGGGCAGGCCGCTGGAGACCTGGACCTCGACCGTGACCGGAACGGCTTCGATACCCGAGAAGGCGAAGCTCTGGATGCGGGCGAGGGCAGGTGTATGCGGGCTGGGACTCGTCATGAGACAAATCCTAGCCCGAAATTATTTACCGTTGGTTAACGGCAAGGGTGTCAGGCGCGCTGGTACAGCAGGCGGGCACGCAGTGTGCCATCGAGGGCCTTGAGGCCGTCCAGCAGCTTCGTGTCCATGTCAGGGCCTTCCGACTCGGCTTCGACAACGACGTAGCCGACTTCACCATCCGTCTGGAGGTACTGGGCCGTTACGTTGCAGTTCTGCGAGGCGAACAGGTCATTGATCTGGCGCATGATGCCCGGCCGGTTGGCATGGACATGCATGAAGCGCGTGCCCCGGGGACGCTCGGGAAGCTGGACGCTGGGAAAGTTGACGGATCCGATCGTGGAGCCAACGTCCGAATAATCGACCAGCTTGCGGGCGACTTCGACGCCGATGCGCTCCTGCGCTTCCATCGTGGAGCCGCCGATATGCGGGGTGAGGATGACGTTCTCGAGGCCCTGAAGCGGCGTTTTGAACTCTTCGCCGGCCTTCTTGGGTTCGACCGGGAACACGTCCACGCCCGCGCCCATCAGGTGTCCGTCCTTCAGCGCAACTGCGAGGGCCTCAAGCTCCACGACGTTGCCGCGCGCGTTGTTGAGCAGGATGGAATTGGGCTTCATGGCCCGGATTTCCGTCTCTCCGATCAGCAGATCGGTCTCCGGCGTCTGCGGAACATGGAGGCTGACGATGTCGGACTGTGCGAGCAGGTCATGCAGGGTGGACACGGCGATGGCGTTGCCATGCGGCAGGCGCGGCATCACGTCGAAATACAGCACCCGCATGCCGAACGCCTCGGCCAGGACCGAAAGCTGGGAGCCGATGGAGCCATAACCAACAATACCGAGCGTTTTGCCACGGACTTCCCAGGCGTTGGTGGCGGACTTGTCCCAGCCGCCTTTGTGGCAGGCTTCCGAGCGCGACGGAATGCGGCGGAGGAGCATGACGATCTCGCCCATCACCAGTTCGGCCACGGAGCGGGTGTTGCTGAACGGTGCGTTGAAGACGGGAATGCCGAGCATGCGTGCGGCGTTCAGATCGACCTGGTTCGTGCCAATGCAGAAGCAGCCAATGGCCATGAGGCGGTCTGCGCCTTCGAGGACTTCGCGGGTCAGCTGCGTCCGGCTGCGGATGCCGACCATGTGCACACCCTGAAGGGCTTCCTTCAGCGCATCACCTTCGAGTGCGCCCTTGACGCGCGTCACTTCGGTGTAGCCCTCTGCGGCGAAATGGGCTGCGGCGCTTTCGTGAATGCCTTCCAGAAGAAGAATGCGGATCTTGTTCTTGGGGAGAGAGAACTGCGTTTCCATAAATCCGTCCCGGTCATGAACCGGAAGGCTCCGGTTTCAATTCAAACTGCTTCCATCAGGTCTGGCCGTGACCAGACCGGTCCCGGCTCATGTCTGCCGCCACGTTCGCCGGGGTCCTCTCCCTAGCCGATTGGCGGGATTCAGGAAAGGTGGCGGACGAGTTCGGGAAGCAGGGTTGCGTCTCCGCAGGCCAGAACGGTGCCGTCACTTTCGAGCGTGAGAGGATTGCCCTGCCAGTCCGTGATGCGTCCGCCAGCGCCTTCCACCACGGGAACGAGCGCCCCCCAGTCCCAGGGTTTCATGGTGCATTCGGCAATGACGTCGATCTGGCCCAGGGCAAGCAGTCCGTATGCATAGCAGTCTCCACCCCATGACGTGCGGCGAGTATGTTTTTGCAGGTTGGCAAAGCGCGGGGCGTGCTCCGCGGTCATGATTTCTGGGGCCGTGCAGGACAGTTCCGCTTCGGCCGCTTCCGGGCAGGGGCGCGTGCCGATGGTACCGGGCAGACGATCGGACACGAAGGTGGTTGGCCCCCCCGTAACGCCAAGCCAGCGCTCTCCCGTAACGGGCTGGTCGATCAGCCCGAGGACGGGGCGGCCTTTGTGAAAGAGCGCAATGAGCGTACCAAAAGTGGGGCGGCCGGTCAGGAAAGCGCGGGTGCCATCGATGGGATCGAGAACCCAGAGCCAGTCGCTGCTGGCGCCGCTTATGCCGTTTTCCTCGCCTAGAATGGCGTGCTCCGGCAGACGTTCTTCAAGAATGCTGCGCATGGCCTGTTCGGCCTGACGGTCCGCGATGGTGACGGGGCTGTCGTCGGATTTGGCGTCGGCACGAAGGGACGTCCGGAAATGGGGCAGGACGGTCCTGCGGGCGATGTCGGCGCAGGCCGTGGCGGCTTCAATGGCGGTCTGCAGAACCGTTTCACTCATGATTTTCGTCTATTCCCGTCCCAGGAGCGTGGCATGAGATTGACGCCCGTTCTGGGGGGCGGCATCAGAGGGGCCATGCATCCGATCATCGTTATCCCCTCCAGACTTGCTTCGACCCGCCTGCCGCGCAAGCCCCTCGCTGATATTGGTGGCGTGCCCATGATCGTTCGGGTGGTCCGACGTGCGCTGGCGGCGAAGGCCGGACCGGTTGTCGTTGCAGCGGGGGATCCTGAAATCCTTGATGTCATCAGGGATATTCCCGATGTGCGGGGTGTGCTCACCGACTCGGGACTGGCGAGCGGGTCCGACCGTGTGCACGCCGCACTTGCGGAGGTGGACCCCGAGGGCAGGCACGATGTGGTGATCAACCTTCAGGGTGATCTGCCTCTGATCGAACCGTCCAGTCTGACTGCTGTCCTGAAGCCACTGGAAGATCCCACGTTCGATATCGGAACACTGGCGGCTCCCGTGACCAGCGATGCCGAGCATGATGCCTCCCAGGTTGTGAAGATTGCCTGCGCGTTTGACGGGGCGGACGTGGCGCGTGCGCTGTATTTCTCCCGTCTGCCCATTCCGTGGGGCGAGGGGCCGCACTGGCATCATGTCGGGATCTATGCCTGGCGTCGCGCGGCGCTGGAGCGTTTCGTGACGCTGCCGCCCTCCGCGCTGGAGCGCCGGGAAAGTCTGGAACAGCTGCGGGCGCTTGAAGCCGGCATGACGATTGGCTGCGCGAGGATTGACCACGCGCCTCAGGGCGTGGATACGCCTGCTGATCTTGAGCATGTGAGAGGATTGGTCTGATGCCGGTTATTGCATTTCAGGGCCGTCCCGGCGCCTATTCCGATCTGGCCTGCCGTCAGGCGCGACCGGGCTGGACCACGCTGCCGTGCCCGACCTTTGCCGATGCGATCGACGCCGTGCATGACGGTCGGGCGGACGAAGCGCTTCTGGCCTGTGAGAATACGCTGGCCGGGCGTGTGCCGGACATTCATTCGCTTCTGCCGGACGCCGGGCTTCACCTCGTCGGGGAATATTTCCAGCGCGTCGAGCACTGCCTTCTGGGCGTGCCGGGTGCGAAGATCGAAGATGTCCGCCGGATACACACACATCCCGTTGCATTGGGACAGGTTCGCAAACTGATCAGCGAGCTGGGTGTGGAGCCAGTAACGCAGTTCGATACCGCCGGTGCGGCCGAGATGGTGGCGCAGTGGGGACGGAAGGAAGATGCGGCGATTGCGTCTTCCCTGGCGGCCGAGCTGAACGGACTGACGGTGCTTCGGAGTAATGTCGAGGACGCTTCGCACAACACGACGCGCTTTTATCGCGTGGCCCGCAAACCTTGCATTCCCTCGCCCGAGCGCACAGATGTGCTGACGACCCTGCTGATGCGGGTCGGGAACTGCCCGGGTGCGCTCTATGCGGCATTGGGTGGATTTTCCCGGCATGGTATCAACATGACGCGGATCGAAAGCTACATGCTGGACGGCTCGTTTGCAGCGACGCAGTTCCTGATGGATGTCGAGGGACATCCGGAACAGGCCCCTCTGGCGGCGGCGCTCGCGGAACTGGAGCAGGTCAGCGACGATCTGAGAATTCTGGGTGTTTACCCAAGCAGTCTCTCACGCCGGGCGTGAGGGCAGGACAGGCAGAGCCCATGACAGAAGGCGAAACAATGGCTGACACGAGCATGTATCAGGGGTCGCTGACGGCTCTGGTCACTCCGATGCATACGGACGGACGGATCGATTTCGACGTTTCGGCAAAGCTGATCGAGCGTCAGATCGAAGCAGGCACCACGGCACTGATCCCAGCCGGTACGACAGGCGAAAGCCCGACGCTGTCGCATGAGGAGCATGGTCGCGTCGTGGCGCATTGCGTTGAGACGGCGAACGGCCGCGTGCGCGTCATGGCCGGTGCGGGTTCCAACAGCACTTCTGAAGCCGTTCTCATGGCAAAGCACGCCCATTCGGTCGGGGCTGACAGCGTGCTGGTGGTTGTGCCGTATTACAACAAGCCGACGCAGGAAGGACTGTATCGTCATTTCATGACGATTGCCGATGCAACGCCGCTGCCGATGTTCCTGTACTGCATCCCTGGGCGGTCAGTCGTGGATATCTCGGTCGCGACCATGGCGCGTCTTGCCGAACACCCGAATATCGTTGGAACCAAGGACGCGACGGCCAATATGGCCCGGCCGATTGCAGTGCGTCGTGCCGTGGACAAGCCGTTCAACCAGCTTTCCGGTGACGACAACAGCGTTCTGTCCTTTCTTGCTGCTGGTGGTGACGGCTGCATTGGCGTGACCTCCAATGTCGTGCCGCATCTGTGCGCGGACATGCACCTGGCCTGGCAGGAAGGGCGGATCGAGGATGCAATCGCTATTCAGGATCACCTGACGCCGCTGCATGACGCCATGTTCATGGAAAGCAATCCCGGTCCGGTGAAATATGCGCTTTCCAGACTTGGTCTGTGCAATGCAACGCTGCGCCTGCCCCTCGTAGAGCCGCAGGAAGAGACACGTCGGGCCATCGATGCGGCCCTCCGCTCGCTTGAGCTTCTGGACTGATCACAGCTATGGCCGGAAAGAAAACCAAGAGCGGCATGATTTCCCATGGCATGGCCGCACAGAACCGCAAGGGTCGGTTTGACTATACGATTCTGGAAACGACCGAAGCCGGAATCGTCCTGAAGGGGCCGGAAGTGAAAAGCCTGCGTCTCGGCCGGGCGACGATTACGGAAGCCTATGCTGCCGAGCGCGACGGCGAGATCTGGCTCTTCAATTCCTATATTCCGGAATATCAGGGCGGCGTTCTCTCCCGGTTTGAGCCGCGTGCTCCGCGCAAGCTGCTGATGCACCGCAAGCAGATCGCGCATTTTTTGGGCGCTGTCAGCCGTGCGGGCGCCAGTCTGGTGCCGCTTGATATTCATTTCAATGCCCGTGGCATGGCGAAAGTGACGCTGGGCCTGGGGCAGGGACGTCGCAAGGAAGACAAGCGGCATGCCATAGCCGAACGTGACTGGAAGCGGGACAAGGCGCGACTGGTCCGGAGCAGCGGCAAGGACTACTGAGCCGGTTTGCTCTGGGAATGATGATTGAAAAAAGGTCGGATTCTTCCGGCCTTTTTTTATTGTCTGGGCCGCAGTGCCGGCATGAAAAAAGCCGCTGCAGCAGAAGCTGGCAGCGGCTTTTTTTACTCAGACCGAAGTCCGGGTCGTTCAGTCAGCGCTGATTTCAGCAGCTTCCGGACCCTTCTGGCCCTGAACAACCTTGACGTTGATCGTCTGGCCTTCGTCAAGCGTCGGCAGGCCCGAACGCTCGAGAGCGGAGGCATGGACGAAGATGTCCTTGCCGCCGGATTCCGGGGTGATGAAGCCGAAGCCCTTCGTGGCGTTGTACCACTTGACCGTGCCACGCATGTCTTCAGCGCGGGACAGGTCCGGAGCCGGACGGCCCGGACGTGCACCACCGAAGCGGGGCTGATCACCGAAAGCAGCGCGGGGACGCGGTGCTTCTGCCGTGCTCTCGTCAACGGAGAGGACTTCAGCGACCTGACGGCCCTTCGGGCCCTGGCCGATGCGGACCACAACGGTCGCGCCCGGGTTCACGTTGCTGACACCAGCATTGGTGAGGGCGTTGGCGTGCAGGAAGATGTCGCCCGAGCCATCGGACAGTTCAACGAAACCGAAACCCTTCTCGGTGTTGAACCACTTCACGCGGGAGCTGATTTCCGGGCCTGAAGCTGCGACGAAGCTGTTACGACGGGGCGCGCCGTAGCCGCCACCACCATTTCCACCACCAAAGCCTCCACGATCGCCATAGGACGGCTGGGACGAGTATGTGTCGTCAAACCCGCCGCGGCGAGGTGAGTTGAAGCTGCTGCGGTCGGTTCTATTGTTTCTCAACGGTCTAATCCCGAGACTGGGGTGTCATGATAGGGCGGACCCTGCCGTGACGTAATTTCAAAAATTTGGAAAAAAACGACGTTGTTTCTCTCCTGCAGCAATCCCTAGCACGCTTTTTTCCTTCTCTGCCACAGGGAATATGGGGCTGAAACATAACTCGCGCTAATTTTAAGATTGGGATGAGACCCGTCGACACTTTGATTCCGGTCGTGAAAATGACATACACACGTTTCCCAGTACTTGGTGGTTCCCGATCCCGCGCGTAACAGAGGTGCCCATGCGAAGCCGACTGACTTTTTCCATTGGAGCCACTGCCGTGCTGGCGCTGTCTTCCACCGCCATGGCCACGCCGTTGCAGGATCCGTACGGAACCTGGACCGTCCAGGGTGAGAATGACGCGATTTCCACGCTGAAAGGGACGTCGGATCAGTATTATACGTCCGGTCTGCGCATCAACTGGACATCGGGAACGGACAATCTTCCGCGGCCTATCGCGAAGCTGAACCATATCCTGATGGGCGATGGCGTACAGCGTATCAGCATCGGTCTGCAGCAGATCATCGACACGCCGCGTGACACCCAGGCCGATAATCCGCCGCAGGGTGACCGCCCTTATGCCGGGCTGCTGCTGGGAACCGTGAACCTCATCAATGATACGGATCTTTCCCGGACCGTAATGGGAATCCAGTTCGGCATGCTTGGTCCGTCGGGACTCGGGCGTCAGGTCCAGAACGGCTTTCACAAGGCCATCAGCGATACGCCGAGCACCGGCTGGTCACACCAGCTCGCCAATCAGCCGATCTTTCAGGTTCAGGCCGGCCGGATCTGGCGCGTGCCTGTCCTGAATGTCTATGGCATTCATGCCGACGTGCTGCCGGCGATCTCGGGTGCGGCGGGTGATTACCGGACCTATGCCGATGTGGCGACGACGTTCCGCATCGGTCAGGGTCTGGACAGTGACTTCGGCAATGCGACGATCGGACCGGGACTCGACGGCACGGATGCGTTCCGCGCGACCCGTCCTTTTGCCTGGTATTTCTACGGCGGTGTCGAAGGCCAGGCCGTGGGCTATGACGTGACGCTTCAGGGCAGCACGGTCCGCCCCAATGCGCCTCACGTCGAGAAGGTCTGGGATGTGGGTGAGATCCATGCCGGTGTGGCTGTCATGTGGCACGGCGTGCGCCTGTCCTACAGCCAGAACTGGCAGACGGCACAGTTCGAGACGCAGAAGGCGGGTCTGTTCAACTACGGATCGCTCAAGCTTTCGGTCAAGTTCTGACGTTTCCGGACCGGGGGCTGAAAAGGCCGCTTTCCTTACGGGAAGCGGCCTTTTTTCATGCCTGGGCGAGATGCGGGACGTGGCTGTCCCGGACCGGAGCCCCCAGCAGGTAACCCTGGACTTCCTCGCAGCCATTGGCATCGAGCAGGGCCATCTGGTGTTCGGTTTCAACACCTTTCGCGCAGCAGGTGATGTTCAGGGAGCGGGCAAGGGAGAGAATGGCGTACATGATCTCGTCGGCACGCATGTCTTCACCCAGATACTGGACGAAGGCGCGGTCGAGCTTGATCTGGTCCAGAGGATAGATCCGCAGCCGCTCCAGTGAGGAATAGCCGGCCCCGAAGTCGTCGATGGCAAGGCGCACACCCAGCGCGCGGACGCGGGAGAGCTCGCGAAAGGCGATGTCGGAAGGACCGAAGGGACGGCATTCGGACAGTTCGACTTGCAGTCTTCCGGGCGGAAGGCCGGTCTCGGTCAGGACGGTATCGACGAGCGGGGCAAGCCGTTCATTGACCAGCCAGACCGGCGAGACATTCACACACACACGCAGCGGAGTCGGCCAGCGCAGGGCGGCCAGGCAGGCATTGCGCAGGCTCCAGCTGTCGAGTGCCTCGATCATGCCGACTTCCTCGGCATAACGGATGAAGAGATTGGGGGCTACTTCACCATGGCCCGGTCGGGTCCAGCGCAGAAGCGCCTCATGTCCGACGATCTTCTGGGAAGCCGTATCGACGATGGGCATCCATTTCAGAAAGAGGGCATCGTCTTCGACCGCTTTGAGCAGATCCTTCTCAAGGTTTGACGTGATGGCATAGGTGTTCGTCAGTTCCGCATTGGCGCGGCGCTCATGACCACCTCCAGTGCGATTGGCTTCGGTCAGGGCTGCGCGGGCAGCGAGGATCAGCTGGTTCGCGTCTCCTGCATCCTGCGGATAAACGCTCCATCCTGCTGAAATCGAGAACGGAATGGCGCCCATATCCAGCGACACGGGTGTGCTTGAGATCTGCAGGATCGCATTGACCAGGGAACGGGTCGTGACGGCTGTGGTGCCCGGCGGTGTCAGGACCATGAAATGGCCGCCGCCGATCGAGCTGAGGAAACAGCCTTCCGGCAGAACGGCTCTGAGGCGGCGGATCATTTCCGCGAGGATCAGGTCAGCCGTGTCCCATCCATAGCGGTCGTTGATCAGCGAGAGATGATCCAGGTTGAGATGGATCAGGCTGAACACGGCACGGCGTGAGAGCTTGCCTGTCCGTTCAATGAACTGATGAAGGACGCGGAGGCTTTCCTCGCGGTCCGGCAAGGAGGATTTTCCCGGATAGTCGGCAGTCTCGTTGGCAAGCTCGCCTGCGACGTCCTGCAGGGCGCGGCCAGCCGTGGCCGAGAAACGTCCGCCCGGTGGACAGAGCGCGACCAGAAACAGTCCGGACTTGCCGTCACTCGAACTTGTGGGGACGGGGTATCCGATAAGGGAAAAGTCATCGGGTAACGGGCAAGAAAACGGAGTGTCGCCATTCCGATTCTGTTCCGATGAAAGAATGATCTTTCCCGTAGCCGCTTTCTGCAGTGCTAGCGGAAGGGGGCCGATGGCATGGAGAATATCCGGGGTGCCGCTTGCGGAGAGGTCCAGCAACGCGACTGCCGACCCGCCCGTCGCGGGCAGAAGCAGACGAAAAAGCAGGGATCGGCGATCCGAAGAGGTGCCAGAGTATTCGTGTGAAGTCTCTTTCTGAGCGTCTCTGGCAGGACTGCTCATCACGCGTGTACTCCATGAAATTCAGTTGAATGCATTACTGATCAAGTAGCGGCATTATATCCTCATGAACTTTTCTGTCTAACCGGAAATCAGAAGTCTGTCCGGATCATTCCGGTCAAATATTTCCAGAAGAAGTCTGAGTGCGTGACCGCGGGGACCTTCCAGATGCGGGTTACGGGCGATTTCACGCTCGCTGTCCTGCTGCATGGCCGTCAGCAGCAGGCTGAGACGCGCGCCCTGCGCCAGACGGAAGCCGGGAAGTCCGGACTGCCTGTCCCCCGCAATGTCGCCGCCGCCACGGATTCTGTAGTCCTCGTCGGCGATCAGGAAACCGTCATTCGTGTCGCGCAGAAGGCTCAGGCGTCGAACAGCGGTCGGTGTGGCAGCCCTGTCGTGGAGCAGTAGGCAGAAGGACTGTTTCGAGCCGCGCCCGACGCGCCCGCGAAGCTGGTGAAGCTGGGCCAGACCGAAGCGCTCGGCCTGTTCGATGACCATGACCGAAGCCGCCGGGATGTCCACGCCCACTTCAATGACGGTGGTAGCGACAAGAAGGCGTGTTTTACCCAGACGGAACCTGTCCAGCGCCTCCTGACGGACGGTAATGTCCTGTTTGCCGTGAGCAAGGCCGACGAGCCCTTCAAAGCGCTGCTCCAGCGACGCCCATCGTTCTTCCGCCGCTGCTGCGGCCTGTGTCTCGCTGTTTTCGATGAGAGGGCAGACCCAGAAGACCTGCACACCATCGCGCAGGGCGCGGCTGATGCCGGCGAGTACGCTGTCGAGCGAGTCCATGCTGTGGAGGGTCGTGCGGATCGGCTGACGGCCCGGCGGTTTCGAGTCCAGACGGCTGACGCTCATTTCACCCCATTCCATGAGCTGGAGCGTGCGGGGAATGGGGGTCGCCGTCATGACGAGGATGTCGGTCGCTTCCCCCTTGGCGCTCAGATTCATTCGCTGGCGGACGCCGAATCGGTGCTGCTCGTCGATAACGGCAAGGCCGAGGTCGTGGAAGGTCACGCCGTCCTGAAACAGGGCGTGGGTGCCGACGACAATCTTTGCAGTTCCATCCGCGATGGCAGCGAGGGTCTTGCGCCGGGCCGCGCCCTTGATGGTGCCGCTCAGATAGACGCATTCGGTCGGGCAGAGACGGGAGAGCGTTTCAAAATGCTGGCGGGCAAGGATTTCGGTAGGCGCCATCAGAGCGGCCTGTGCCCCGGACTCGACGGTCTGGAGCATGGCGTTCATGGCGACAAAGGTCTTGCCTGCCCCGACATCGCCTTGAAGCAAACGCATCATGGGGGTTGAGGCGGAGAGATCTGCGGCGATTTCGGCAATCGCCAGTGTCTGGGCGTGGGTGGGTTTATGGCCAAAGCGGCGCAGCATTTCGGCCTGGAGTTCGCCGGTGCCGGGGAAGCTGCGTCCGTGCCGTTCGCGGGCCTTGAGGCGGGCGAGACCGAAACAGAGCTGATCGGCCAGCAGTTCATCGGCGGCGAGACGGGACAGGGCGCGGTTGCGGACAGGCTCCCAGGCGATTTCCGGCGGGATGATCTCGGGGGACTGCATCAGGCGCAGGGCCTGCGTGAAGGACGGCCACTTGCGCTGGGTAACGAGAGCCGGGTCCAGCCATTCCGGCAAGTCGGGAAGGAGTGCCAGAGCGGCACGCATGGCCTTGCGGACCGTATAGGGAAACAGGCCCGCAGTCAGGGGCCAGACGGGTTCGAGCGAGGGGAAACTGTCGCGCTTGGCCCAGCTTACAACATGGTCGGGCTGTGGCATCGTCAGCTCGCCCTGAAACGTGCCGGTCTTGCCGGAGACGAGGAGTTCGGCGCCGATCGTGGGGCTGGGCATGTTGCGCGTCTGGAAGAAGACCAGATCGAGCTTTCCGGTGTCGTCTTCGGTACGGATGATGGAGGGCTGTCCGGGGCGCCCGGCCTTGCGCAGGGCGAGGACACGCACATGGGCTGTCAGGATTTCGCCGGGCGCGAGATTGTATCCGTCTGCGACTGTGCGCAGAATACGCCGGTCAACAACCCGTTCGGGCAGAGTGAACAGCAGGTCCAGAACGCGTCGGCCGCCCGCGATTTTCTCCAGCAGGGTAGCGTGCCGGGGGCCGATGCCGGGCAGGCTCGTCAGCGATGCGAAGAGGGGAGCGAGACGGTCGTTCCATGCTTCGTTGCGCTGTTCTTTGTCGAAATGGGATGGAAGAGACTGCAGGAACTGTTCGGACGGCATCGTGACAACGGGCGCTTCCCGTGCTCCTCGGGCTGACAGGCGATGGAACGGCAGGTATAGGGCATTAGCAGGATGGAACAAAACGAAACCATGACCCGTGAAATGTCCACAGCGTCCTTCGGCAGGTCTTTCGGACCGACCGTCTGGGGCGTGCCGGATGGCAGTGTGGCCTTTCTTCTCCGCCAGCGTCTCGCCGAGCATGACGGACCTCTGCTCCACGTTGCTCGCGATGACGCCGCCGTGGCCGCGCTGGCCGATATGCTGGCCTGGCTCATGCCGGAAGTGGAAGTTCTGCGCCTGCCAGCCTGGGACTGTCTGCCTTATGACCGCGTTTCGCCCAATCCGGTTCTGATTGCTGAACGGGCCGGGACGCTGTGCCGTCTGCTGGAGCCCACCAAGGCGCGGCGGATTGTGCTGACGACCGTGCATAGTCTGATCCAGCGCGTTCCTCCGCGCTCGGCGTTCCGGGGGCAGTCCATCAGCGTGAAGACGGGTGAGAGCCTCGATCAGGCGATGCTGATCGAACTGCTGATCGCCAACGGCTACACCCGGACCGATACGGTCATGGAAGCGGGCGAGTTCGCGACACGGGGCGGCATCTTCGACCTGTTTCTGGCCGGCGAAAGTGATCCGATCCGGCTGGACCTGTTCGGGGACGAGGTCGAGAACATCCGTGCGTTTGACGTTGGAACGCAGCGCTCCACTGAGACCCTGAAGTGCTTCGAACTGCGCCCCGTGTCCGAATTCTCGCTGGGCCCCGACAGCATCAGCCGCTTCCGGACAGGCTGGCGCGATTCGTTTGGCCCCGCGGCAACATCCGATACGATCTACGAGAATGTCTCCGACGGCCGGCGTTATCCTGGCCTGGAGCATTACCTGCCGCTGTTTCATGACGGTGACGGGCACCAGATGGAAACGCTGCTGGATTATCTGCCGGGCGGGGCAGTCAGCTTCGATCATCACGCGCCGGAAATCCTCAAGGCGCGGCTGGACATGATAGCCGATCATTATCAGGCCCGCCGTGTGCCGACGCGTGAGGGCGAAATTCTGTATCGTCCGCTGCCGCCGCACAGGCTGTATCTGGATGCTCACGGCTGGGAGTCGATGCTGGCGGATGTGCCTTCCGTCATCCTCAATGCATTTGCCATGCCGGATACGGCTCAGGGCGTGGATGCCGGCTATCGCCCCGGACCGCTGTTCGCGCGCGCCAAGGACGGAAGCCGGGCCGGGATGTTTGAAGCCTTCGGACAGCAGGTAAAGACCTGGGCCGAGGCAGGACGCAGAACCTACGTCACAGCCTGGAGTCGCGGATCGCGTGAGCGGATTTCGCATCTTCTGGCCGAGCATGGTGTTACGACGACGTCCTATGAAGACTGGCCGGATGCGGCAGGAATGCCGAAGGGCACGACCGGCCTGCTGACGCTGGGGCTGGAGCGCGGGTTTGTCTCGGACCGTCTGTGCTTCGTCTCCGAGCAGGATCTTCTGGGCGAGCGGATTTCCCGTCCCCCCCGTCGCCGCAAGCGTGGCGAGCAGTTCATCTCGCAGGTCGGCGAGATCGCGGAAGGGGATCTGGTTGTTCATTCCGATTACGGGATCGGGCGCTATGTCGGGCTTGAAACGGTCGTCGAAGGCCGGGTTGCGCATGACTATCTGTCGATCCTCTATGACGGGGAACAGCGGCTTCTCCTGCCGGTCGAGAATATCGAACTTCTGAGCCGTTTTGGCTCCGAACAGGTGGGTGTTCAGCTCGACAAGCTGGGCGGCACGGCCTGGCAGGCGCGTAAAGCCAAGATGAAGTCGCGCATCCGCGTCATGGCGGGTGAGCTGATCAAGACAGCCGCGGCCCGTGCGCTCAAGGATGCGCCGACGCTCGCACCGGCCGAAGGACTGTGGGACGAGTTCTGCGCGCGCTTCCCGTTTGTGGAGACGGAAGACCAGTCCCGCGCGATTGCAGACGTGTTGGAAGACATGAGCGCCGGCCGGCCGATGGATCGGCTGGTCTGTGGCGATGTGGGCTTCGGCAAGACGGAAGTGGCGCTGCGGGCGGCGTTCGTGGCTGCACTTTCGGGGATGCAGGTCGCGGTCGTGGTGCCGACGACGCTGCTGGCCCGCCAGCATTTCCGCAGCTTCTCGGCACGGTTCGAGGGCTTTCCGGTCAACGTGGCGCAGCTCTCACGCCTGATTACGCCCAAGGAAGCCACGAAGGTCCGTGAGGGCATGGCGGATGGTACGGTGGATATCGTGGTCGGCACTCATGCGCTATTGGCCAAGACTGTGTCCTTCGAGCGTCTGGGCCTGCTGATCATCGACGAGGAACAGCATTTCGGTGTGGCGCATAAAGAGCGTCTGAAGGCGCTGCGTGAGGACGTGCATGTCCTGACCCTGTCAGCCACGCCGCTGCCCAGAACGCTTCAGCTTTCGCTGTCCGGCGTCCGCGAAATGAGCCTGATCGCGACCCCGCCGACGGACCGTCTGGCAGTGCGCACATTCATCACGCCGTTCGACAGCGTCATGATCCGCGAGGCCATTCAGCGCGAACGGTTCCGCGGCGGCCAGATTTTCTGCGTCGTGCCGCGCCTGGCAGATATGGACCGGATGGCCGAGCGCCTGACGGAAATCGTACCGGACGCCAAGACAGTTCAGGCCCATGGACGTCTGACGCCGACCGAACTCGAACGCGTTATGACGGAATTCGCGGACGGAAAATACGACATTCTGCTCTCCACCAATATCGTGGAAAGCGGGCTGGATATGCCGAGCGTGAATACGATCATCATTCACCGCGCGGATATGTTCGGGCTGGGGCAGCTCTATCAGCTTCGTGGACGTGTCGGACGGGGCAAGCAGCGCGGTTACGCCTATATGACCTGGCCGCAAACACGTCCGCTGTCTCCGTCATCGGAAAAGCGTCTTGAGGTTATGCAGACGCTGGACTCGCTGGGGGCAGGCTTCACGCTGGCTTCCCATGACCTAGACCTGCGCGGTGCAGGCAACCTGCTGGGTGATGAGCAGTCCGGGCATATCAAGGAAGTCGGAATCGAGCTGTATCAACAGATGCTCGAAGATGCCGTGATCGATATGCGCCGTGAGCGCGGCAAACGTCAGGACGACGAGGACAGCTGGACCCCGAACATCATTCTCGGCCTGCCGGTCCTGATCCCCGAGGCCTATGTGCCGGATCTTCCGGTGCGTCTGGGGCTCTATCGGCGCATTGCGTCACTGACGAACGAGGCCGAGGTCGAGGCCATGCGGGCGGAACTTGTGGACCGTTTCGGATCGCTTCCGCCGGAAGTGGGCAATCTGCTCGATGTGGTCCTGATCAAGCGTCTGTGCCGTGAGGCTGGCGTGGAACGTCTGGAAACCGGGCCGAAGGGCATGGTGATCCAGTTCCGCCGCAACCGTTTCCGCAATCCGGCTGCGCTGATTGACTGGGTGACGCGCAAGAAGGAATCGGGCGTGAAGATCCGCCCCGATCACAAGCTTGCGGTTATCCGCGAAATGACGAACGCGACCCGCATTGGCTATGCCAAGAAGGTCACGACCGTCCTGTGCAAGATGATCCGCAAGCTTGAGGCGGCGAAATCAGGGGACTGAGAACGGCAGCGGGATGCGGTTGACGGTCACAACACCGCCACTCAGCCCGATGTCCCACAATGTCGCATCGCCGCTCTGACGGCCCATCAGCCGGGCGATCGTCAGGGCGGCCACGACCTTCTTCGAGGCCGTGTCGCGGATTTCGCCGATCAGGGTGTCGACATTCGTGACGCTGACATGCAGGTCCGCGGCTGAGGTGGAGGCTGTTGCGCCGGGTTCGATGCTGCCCTTGCCGTCGATGGCGCTGCTGCCGGAGACGGCGTGCAGGGCGTTGATCGTGATCTGCTGGCGTGCGGTATCGAGACCCTGGATCGTGAGGTCTGCCGAAAGCTGCGTGGGCATGAGGGGCTGTTTGGTGTCATGGATGCCCGTGCCTTCGACCTTCAGTCGCAGGTCCGGCGTGGTCTGGACAGCCTGGATTGAAGCCTTGCGGATGGTCATGTTGTGGCCGGGGCGAGCCAGCGTGACGTCTGTCCAGGCGGCCTGCGGGGTTCCGCTGCGGATATCGCTGCTGTTGATCGTCAGGCTCTGGTCCTTGCAGGCCGCGCTGATCCCGCCACGGAAGGCGCTGAGTGCGGCATAGGCTGCCACGGCGTTGAAGCGCTCCAGGGTGGCGCTTTCAACGTGCCCGGACGGATCGGACAGGTTCACGCCGCGGATGTCGAGCGTGATGTCGGTGCCGGTCAGGGTCGCATGCAGGGTTTTTGCCGTCAGGCCATGCGTGGCGGCCTTCGTGCCGGAAAGTTCGTAGGTGAAGCAGGATTCCGGCAGACCGGAAAGGGTGGAGGCGCTGGCCATAACCGGCATCAGAAGCGCGGCAGTGGCGGCGAGCAGGGGCAGGCGAATGGACATGAGGGGGTTCCGGACTGTGGAGAAGGACAGGAGACGTTAAGACTGTATTAGGGAATGGGGAGATAGAGTGACGGACCTACTCCTTTTTCGGAGAAACGCGCGTGTCTTCCTCCATTTCCGCCATGCCCGCCATTCCGCAGTATGTCTCCATCATCAAGGATGAAGACTCTTCGGCGAACAAGTGGGAAAAAACAAGCGTCTCCGCCCAGCAGGCCGTCACGGCCTTCCAGAAGGATGCGGCTTCGATCAAGACACCGGAGCAGCTTCTGAAAAACTACAAGGCCCTCACGGTAGTGCTCGGGGCCTATGGAATGTCTTCTGTCATTGGTCAGACGGCGGTCCTCAAGGATCTCATGACGCAGGATCCGACCTCGTCCAAATCCCTGGCCCAGACCAGCGGAAATTCGGCTTGGAAGGCGTTTGCGAATGCCTTTTCCGACTGGTCGACTTCCCCCCTGGCGTCTTCCGACACCGTGCAGAGCATCACGCAGAGCTACCTGACCAACAGTTACGAAGACAGCCTGCAGACAGAAACGCCGGGCCTGGGGGATGCGCTGTATTTCACCCGGACGGCCACGACGGATATGACTCTTGCCAATGTGATGGCGGATCCGAAGCTCCTGAAAGTGGCTGAGGTTGTCTCCGGTTTTGACACGACACAGTTCGGTGCCCTGGATTATGATCAGCAGGTCCGTCTGCTTGGATCGAAGCTGGATATGTCCAAACTCAGTACGAAACAGGGAATCCAGCAGTTCGCGCAGCAATATCTTGCCTTGCTGCAGATCCACCCCGTTACGAGCACGACGCCTGCAAGCATGCTGACCCTCTATGGCGGGAGCGGGTCTAGCACGAGCATTCTTTCCCTCTTTACCGGGAACTCGAGTAGCGACAGCAGTTCGTCACTCTATTCTGCGCTGTTCTGAGCGTTTTTCCTGACGTGACATCGACCGGGCGGCCCTGTATCGCAGACACCTGACGGATTTCAGGTGAAGGGATAATCATGGCCGGACTGGACCCTACCGACTGGCGCGACATTCGTGACATCGGGCACCGGATGCTGGACGAGGTTTTTGACCGCATGGAGCATGTGGGAGAGGGGCCCGTCTGGAGACCCATGCCATCTTCTGCCCGGCAGGCTCTGAAGGAAGGATTGCCGGAAAAGGGACATTCCCTCGACGATCTGTACGGGCGTTATCTTGATCTGGTCGTGCCTTATGGTGTGGGGAATACACATCCCGGTTTCATGGGATGGGTGCATGGCGCGGGTACACCGGTCGGGATGCTGGCGGAAATGCTGGCTGGTGGCCTGAATGCGAATTGTGGTGGACGCGATCACGCGCCGATCGAGGTCGAGCGTGAGGTTATTCGCTGGGCCCTGCAGATGGTCGGCATGCCGCAGGACGGTTCGGGCTGTCTGGTAACGGGCTCGTCCATGGCCAATTTCATCAGCGTGATCACGGCAAGCCGGGCGCAGGACCTGTCCATCCGGAAGGAAGGCATCGCTGGCCGCAGGCTCGTGGGTTATGCCGCGACGACTGCTCATGGATGTCTGCCGCGGGCGTTTGATCTGGCAGGGCTGGGAAGCGAAGTGCTGCGGCGTGTCCCCGTTCTGGCGGATCATCGTATGGATGTCAGCGCCTTGCGGGACATGATCGCCGAGGACCGGAAGGCCGGTTTCGTGCCGTTCATGGTTGCGGGCACGGCCGGAACCGTTGACTGCGGGGCGATTGACGATCTGGTGGCGATCGAGGCGGTCGTTCGTGAGGCTGGCCTCTGGTTCCATGTGGATGCGGCATTCGGGGCGTTGGCCTGTCTTTCATCGCGCTTTCAGCCGCAGCTTGCCGGGATAGGGAAAGCAGACAGTCTGGCTTTTGATTTCCATAAATGGGCGCAGGTTCCCTATGACGCGGGCTGCGTTCTGGTGCGCGACAGCCGTAAACATGCGGCGGCTTTTGCGCAGTCCCTGGATTATCTCGTGCGTGAAGAGCGCGGGCTTGCGGCCGGGGCGCCCTGGTTCTGTGACTTCGGGCCGGATCTGTCACGCGGCTTCCGGGCGCTCAAGGTCTGGATGACGCTGGGCCATTACGGGGCCGGGCGCATGGGAGAAATGGTCGAAACATGCTGTGACGTGGCTGCCGATCTGGCGCGGCGCGTGGAGCGGACGGACGGGCTGGTTCTGCTGGCGCCGGTGACGTTGAATATCGTCTGCTTCGGGATCGACGGTCTTGAAGATGCCGAAGTCTCGGAACTGGTGCAGGATCTGCATGAAAGCGGGATCGCCGCGCCGTCCACGACGAAGATCAACGGTCGGCTGGCGGTGCGGGCGGCGATCGTCAATCACCGGACCACGACCGTCCATACCGACCGGATGCTGGACGCCGTTATTGCGCTGCGCGACGAGCGCCTGCAGGCGCGAACAGGGCGCTGAGCTGGGCCATCATGGTTCCGCCGAGGTCTTCGGCGGAGCTGATGGTGACGCTGTTGCGATAATAGCGCGTGACGTCATGGCCGATGCCGATGGCCAGAAGTTCCGTCCCGCGATCCGCCTCGATCCAGGCGATCACCTTTCGCAGATGGTCTTCCAGATAGTTGTGCGGATTGGCGGAAAACGTGCTGTCATCGACCGGCGCGCCATCGGAAATCACCATCAGGATATGGCGGTGTTCCGGGCGGCGGCGCAGCCGTTTCCAGGCCCAGAGCAGGGCTTCGCCGTCGATGTTTTCCTTGAGCAGACCGTCGCGCAGCATCAGGCCCAGATTGCGCCGGGCGCGCCGCAGGGGCGTGTCGGCATCCTTGTAGATGATGTGGCGCAAATCGTTCAGGCGCCCCGGCTGGGGCGTGCGTCCGTTCTTAAGCCAGCGCCCACGGCTCTGGCCACCTTTCCACTGGCGGGTCGTGAACCCAAGAACTTCGACCTTCACGCCGCAGCGTTCGAGCGTGCGGGCCAGAATGTCGCCGCAGATGGCGGCCGTGCCGATCGGGCGGCCACGCATGGAGCCTGAATTATCGATCAGGAGAGTGACGACCGTGTCGCGGAACTCCGTCTCGCATTCATGCTTGCACGAGAGCGGAAGGGTCGGATTGGTCACGACGCGGGACAGGCGCCCGGCGTCGAGAATGCCTTCTTCCTGCTCGAACTCCCAGCGGCGCTGCTGCTGCGCCATGAGGCGGCGTTGCAGCCGGTGTGCAAGGCGTGAGACCAGGCCATGGAGCTGGGACATCTGCTGGTCGAGTTTCTGACGCAGACGGTCCAGTTCGTCGGCGTCACACAGATCGGAGGCGTTCACTTCCTCGTCGAAATCGGTGGTGTACGCTTTATAGGTATTGGGAGCTTCGGAAGGGCCGGTGTCGGCCTGCTGGTCTGAAGGTCCGGCAGCTTCTTCGGTGCCGTCTTCCGACATCTCGGCGGATTCCGTGGCTTCGCTTTCGCCGGAAAGGCCAGTCTCTCCGCTCTCGGGCTGGTAGCCGTCTTCTTCCTCTTCGGTGGCGGCAGGGGCCTGCTGGTCCTGACCTTCTGCCTCAGGTGCGTCGCTGTCCGTCGTTTCCCCTTCGTCGGACGGCAGATCAGACGGGGCCATCTGCTCTTCGTCCTCATCGGGGACGGTTGTGAGCTTGCAGGCGCCGAGGAAGCGGGTTGTGGCGCGAGCGAAGGCCGTCTGGTCGCTCTGGGTGCGGGCCATGTCGGCGAGTGCGGCTTTTGCCGCGGGCGTCAGGGACGCGCGCCATTCATCCAGAGCCGCTCCGGCCTGAACAGGCATGGGATGGCCGCTCATGGCTTCTCGGGCAAGGAGATCCAGCGCGACGGGAGCCGGCATGTCCTCGCGCGTTTTCATCCGGTTGCAGCCAAGTTCGGCGCAATGCTGGGCGACACGCTGTTCCAGATTGGCGCGTACGCCTGCCATGTGGCGCGAGCCGTAGACCTCGCAACGGGCCTGTTCCAGCGCATCGAACGCCTGACGGGCTACGGGCTCAGCCGGTGCGCCTGCGTCTTTCTGGGCATGGTACCGCATCCGCAGGGCAGCGGAATCCGCTGCCCCCCGGATCTTGCGGATTTCCCAGTCGTGCATGTGGCGCGACAGATAGGGCAGTTCCACATTGCCGGCAGCGGCGGCGTTCTGGCGGCTTCCGTTGACGGCCCCCTGAAAATCCACGCCCTGCTCCGGCGCTCCGCCCATGGCGCGCAGAGTGGCGATGGTGGCCTGACGGAAGCGTTCCTGCCGTTCTTCGTCGGTGAGGGAAGTCTTGGGAGCAGACAAGGGATCAGGCCAGCGGTGAGGCGTTGAAGCAGCGCTGGTAGTATTCCGCCACGATTCCGCGCTCGGCCTCATCGCATTTGTTGAGGAAGGTGAGGCGGAAGGAGAACGCCACGTCGTTGAAGATGCGGTTGTTCTCCGCCCAGGCGATGACGGCGCGCGGGGACATGACGGTCGAGATGTCGCCGGCCATGAAGCCGGAGCGCGTGAGGTTCGCCAGGGCGACCATCCGCTCGACCAGCGTCGTGGCGTCCTTGTCTTCTGCGGGGATCTTCAGCTTGGACGTGACGATGCCGACTTCCTGTTCCAGCGGCAGGTAGTTCAGGGTGGCGACGATGTTCCAGCGGTCCATCTGGCCCTGATTGATCTGCTGGGTGCCGTGATACAGGCCGGTCGTATCACCCAGACCCACCGTGTTGGCGGTCGCGAACAGACGGAAAGCGGGGTTCGGACGGATGACGCGGTTCTGGTCCAGAAGGGTCAGATGCCCTTCGGCTTCCAGCACGCGCTGGATAACGAACATCACGTCCGGGCGGCCGGCATCGTATTCGTCGAAGATCAGGGCGCAGGGATGCTGGAGGCACCAGGGCAGCAGGCCTTCGCGGAATTCCGTGATCTGCTTGCCGTCTTTGAGCACGATCGCATCTTTGCCGATCAGATCGATCCGCGAGACATGGCTGTCGAGGTTAATCCGGACGCAGGGCCAGTTCAGGCGTGCGGCGATCTGCTCGATATGGGAGGACTTGCCGGTGCCGTGGAAGCCCTGGACCATGACGCGCCGGTTGAAGGCAAATCCCGCGAGAATGGCCCGGGTGGTGTCCTCGTCGAACTTGTAGGACGGGTCGATGTCGGGGACATGTTCCGTGCGTACGGAATAGGCCGGAACCTGCATGTCCGTGCGGATGCCGAAGACTTCTGCCGAGGAGACCATGAGATCGGGAGCGCCGAGAACGCTGGTCGGGACCGCGGCATTTTCAGCGGTGGTCACGGCTTCCGGGGTGTCAATCGTCGCGAAATCACTCATGGGACTCTTGGGCTTTCTCTGGCTCTTGGATCAGGACGTTCTGGAGAAGATGGAGCCTCGGCGTCCTGTGTTCCAGTCTAAAAATTCAGGAAACGAAATCATCCTGTCGCGTAAAATGGACTTTCAGCACGGCATAGGCCGAGCCGATGGCTTTGAAACGCTCTTCGGATTTCGCATCGCCGATATTGGCATCGGGATGATGCTGGCGGGCGAGGGCGCGATAGCGGGTTTTCACGTCATCGAAAGAGACAGGCCATGTCAGGTCCAGGGTCGCAAGGGGCTGGCGCAGGGGCTCGGGGATTCCGGCGGTCTGGGCAGACGCGCGCTGCCGGGCCGCATCTTTCGCCCGTTCGGCCCGGCTGTGGCGGGTCGCGCCAAGAATGTCGAGCGGGTCGAGGATGTCATCCTCGTTGAACTCGGCCTTGTTGGCCGTGCCGGTGCCGAGCTTCCAGGACGGGCGCTGCCATGAGACGTCAGCCCGCAGATGCGCTTCGATCTGGCCCGGCGTCATACCGCGATAGAAATCCCAGCGGGAATTGTATTCGCGGACATGCTCAAGGCAGAACCAGAAATACGAGCGCAGGGCATCGCGCCCGCGCGGCGCACGGTAGCCCGCAGGTTCGTTGCAGCCCGGATGGTCGCAGACCTGTTCCGGCGCGTCAGGATCGGGATCGAAGGCCCGGTGTCTGGTGGATTTGCGCTGCATGGTGTCTGATATGGGCAATCACAGCCGCACGATGCAAGCGGCCATTCCTCCAGCTGGACGATTTTCATCATGTCTGAAACAGCTTCACGCTCTTCCGCGCCGCACTCCATCCGACGGGAAAGGATCGAGGCGATCCTTCGACGGGAACTTTCGCCCACGACACTCGAGATCCAGGATGACAGCGCCCGTCATGCGCATCATGCCGGGGCGAAAGCTCTTGGGGGCGGTGGGGAGACGCATTTCAATGTCGCCATCACAAGTGCGCGGTTTGACGGACTGAACCGGGTGGCGCGCCATCGGCTGGTCAATGGTCTGCTGGCTGCGGAATTCAGCTCCGGGCTGCATGCGCTGTCGCTGGTTCTGCATGGAGAGAAAACCCCATGAAACGTGCTCTGCTGGCCCTCCTTCTGCTGTCAGGCTGTGCGACGGGTGGCTATGGCCACCTGCCTGCGGCCGAGCAGGACGACGTGCATCGTATCGAGGCCTATCTGAACGGTGTTCAGGGACTGCAGGCCGCCTTCCTGCAACATGGGCCGGATGCCGGGGAGAGCGCGGGGCGTTTTTCCTATATTCCGGGGCATCTGAGGCTGGATTATGTGGCGCCGCATCCGATGGAACTCGTCGCGGGTGACGGGCACCTTGTGCTCGATGATCCGGCAACGGGCGCTGTCACGCATCTGTCGCTGCGTCACAATCCGCTCGGCCTGCTGCTGAAATATCCGATCCGGTTCGATGGTGACGTGCAGGTTACGGATGTGCGGCATGGGGACGGGTCGCTGCAGATTTCGGTCGCGCAGGCGGATAATCCGTCCCAGGGGCTGCTGACGATCCAGTTTTCGGAGGTGAACGGTCAGCTCGGTTTGATCGGGTTGCAGGGCGTGGATGCCCGACAGCATCATTTCGTGGTGGAGCTTTCCGCTGTGCAGCAGGGCGTGGCCATCGCCCCGTCCGTCTTCACGCCGCCTGCGGAATAGAGCCGAACCGTCCGGGCCATGCGGCGGCGAGGGCGTCATCGAGATCCGCCATCGTCAGGCTGCTGTCGAATCGCTGGAGACTGGTGACACCGAACTCGCGGATGCCGCAGGGCACGATTCCATCGAAATCTGTCAGATCGGGACTGACATTGATCGAAACGCCATGCCAGCTGACCCACCGGCTGACGCGGATGCCCAGCGCCCCGATCTTGGCTTCCAGGCCCGTGAGGGGATCGATCGTCCAGACGCCGATCCGGCCCTCTCGGGTAAAGGCCGTGACGCCGAGCCGGGCGAGGGTGTCGGTCATCCAGCCTTCCAGTCCCGCGACAAAAGCGCGCAGGTCGCGGGACGGGACGGTGCCGTTCGGCTTCGTCAGATCCATCATGACATAACCGAGCCTTTGCCCCGGTCCGTGATAGGTCCACTGGCCGCCGCGTCCGGCGGAATAGGTCGGGTAGCCGTGAGGATTGTAGAGGTCCGCATCTTTGGCGGAGGTGCCTGCCGTAAAGACGGGAGGATGCTCGACAAGCCAGACCAGCGGTTCTGCTGTCCCCTGATGAATGGCCCGCGCACGCTCCTCCATGAAGGTCAGGGCCTCGGGGTAGGGAGTCAGTCCCGGGGAAGATTTCCACAAAATTTCTTCACAAATCTCATTTCGGGTCATTGCCCTCGTTTTCGGCATCAGCTATAGCCCCTTCCACACCGGACGGTCATGCACGAAGCAGGGTCGTTTGTCACGGGGCGGCCGTGGCGGAATGGTAGACGCGCAAGCTTGAGGTGCTTGTGGGGGCAACCCCGTGGAAGTTCGAGTCTTCTCGGCCGCACCACTGACATTCAGATGTCGGTGTATCCCAGTAAAAATCAGACATCCCAGTAAAAATCAGACATCACGAAAATAAACCCCACAGGGGAACGAAGCGTTTCCTTGCTGTTCTTTAGTCTGTGCCATCTTGTTGCCAGACTACTGAGACAGGGTTATTCCTCGTTGCGTCCTTGAGAGCGCCTGGACTTCCTGTTCGGCGGTCGGGCGTCATTTTCGGCTGATGTGTGAGGTTTCGTGATCAAGCCACTGAAAAAAGCTGTTCTTCCTGTTGCCGGTCTCGGTACGCGGTTCCTGCCTGCGACCAAGGCCATGCCGAAGGAAATGCTTCCTGTCGTCGATAAGCCGCTGATCCAGTACGCGATCGATGAAGCCCGCGAAGCCGGGATTGAAGAATTCTGTCTGGTGACCGGTCGTGGCAAAGACAGCCTGATCGATTATTTCGACATTGCTTATGAACTTGAAGCAACGCTCAAGGAGCGCGGCAAGAAGAGCGCACTTGAAGCGCTTGCACCCAGCAGTGTGGAAGCGGGCTCCCTTGTGGCCGTGCGGCAGCAGGAGCCGCTGGGCCTGGGTCATGCGATCTGGTGTGCGCGTTCGTTCATCGGGGACGATCCGTTCGCCATTCTGCTCCCGGACGATATCGTCAAGGGACGCAGCTGCATCGGTCAGCTGGTCGAGGCCTACAACCAGACCGGCGGCAATGTCGTGGCAGTCACGGAAGTTCCGTCTGAGCATACGAACCGCTACGGCATTCTGGACGTCGGCAGCGACGACGGTAAGCTGGTCGAGGTCAAGGGACTGGTCGAGAAGCCGGCTCCGGAAGATGCCCCCTCGAACCTGTCCATCATCGGTCGCTATGTGCTGACGCCGGACGTCATGAAGTATTTGGCGAAGCTGGAGCGTGGCGCGGGCAATGAAGTCCAGCTGACGGATGCGATGGCCAAGACGATCGGTGAAGTGCCGTTCCACGGTCTGCGCTATGAAGGCACGCGCTATGACTGCGGTGACAAGGCCGGCTTCCTCGAAGCCCAGATCGCCTTCTCGATCGACCGTGAGGATCTTGGCGGGTCCGTGAAGGCGTTCCTCAAGAAGTACAAGCAGTATGTGGACGCCCCCTGATGCCATTCCGGCATGATTTCGATCCGACGAGCCTGCGGGAATATGATATCCGCGGGATCGTCGGAAAGACGCTGCATCCGGCCGACGCGTTCGCCATTGGTCGCACATTCGCGAGCATGGTGATCCGCGCCGGTGGAAAGCGGATTGTGGTCGGATATGACGGCCGTCTGTCTTCGCCGACGCTGGAAGAGGCGCTGGTCCGGGGCGCCGTCGAATCCGGAGCGGAAGTGACGCGGATCGGATGTGGGCCGACGCCCATGCTCTATTTCGCCTCCGTGGCGGATAGCGCCGATGGTGCCGTCATGGTCACGGGGAGCCATAATCCACCCGATTACAACGGCTTCAAGATGATGATGGGCGGCAAACCGTTTTACGGTGACCAGATCCGAAAACTGGGCCGTCTGTCCGCATCCGGCGACGTTCTTCCCGCGACGAACGGAACTGCGACTAAAATCGATATTTCCGACCGTTATATTGACCGGCTTGTACAGGACTATGATGGTATCCGGCCGCTTCGGGTGGTCTGGGACAATGGCAATTCCGCAGCGGGTGTCGTGCTCAGCCGTCTGGTCGAGCGTCTTCCGGGCGAGCATACGGTTTTGTTCGGAGAGATCGACGGGCATTTCCCGAACCATCATCCCGATCCGACGGTCGAGAAAAATCTTCAGGACCTGATCCGCGTTGTGGACGAAAAGCAGGCCGATCTGGGGATTGCCTTTGATGGTGATGCGGACCGGATCGGTATTGTCGACAATCGCGGCCAGATCTTCTGGGGTGACCAGATGCTGGTTCTGCTGGCGCAGGACGTTTTGAGCCGTCATCCGGGGGCTACGATCATCGCGGATGTAAAAGCCAGCCAGATCCTCTTCGACGAGATCGCAAAGGCTGGTGGACAGCCGCTGATGTGGAAGACGGGTCATTCGCTCATCAAGACCAAGATGGCTGAAACCGGCTCTCCGCTGGCGGGCGAGATGTCCGGGCATATCTTCTTTGCCGACAAGTGGTACGGTTTTGATGATGCGCTTTACGCTGCCGTGCGGGTTCTTGGGATTGTCTCGCGTCTGCCGGGACCGCTTTCGGATTTCCGCGACAGCCTGCCGGTGACGGTTACGACGCCTGAGCTTCGTTTCAACTGCGATGACAAACGCAAGTTCGAGGTCATCACGGAAGTGGCCGAACGTCTGCGGCGAGAGGGCGCGGATGTGTCCGAAATTGACGGTGTTCGCGTCAATACGCCCGATGGCTGGTGGCTGCTTCGGGCTTCTAACACCCAAGCCGTTCTGGTGGCCCGGGCGGAAGCGCGTGACGACGCCGGGCTTGACCGTCTGAAGGCAGCGCTGGCTGCCCAGCTTGAGGCCTCCGGTCTCGAGGCACCTGATTTCTCCGGCGAGAATGCAGGGCACTGACATGGAAGGGGTTCCGGTCTTCTGGCAGGTCTGTCAGTGACCGGGCCCTTTCAGTCCTTTCTTGAGCCTGGACAGATTGTCCAGCATCCCGATCATCCCGACTGGGGCTGGGGCCAGGTCCAGTCGGCTGTGGAAGAGCGGGTGACCGTCAATTTCCAGCATCAGGGGAAGGTCCTGATCGACGCATCCCGAATCACGCTCAAACTGGTACCGCGCACAGGGTGAAACGGCTTCTGACCCGCAGCGCGCGCGTTGTTCTGGATACGCTTCTGCCTCCGACCTGTGCGGCCTGCGGGACGGAAGTCATGACGGAAGGCGCGTTCTGCGGCACGTGTTTCCAGGCCGCTCACCGTATTGTTTCTCCCAGTTGTCACCGTTGTGGCGTTCCATTGGAAAACGAGGGCTTGGGCGGTCCTCAGAACTGCTGTGCGGCCTGTCAGGCCCACCCGCCGGTCTGGCGTTCGGCGCGGGCGGCTTTCGTTTACGATACATGGTCGCGGCGTCTGATCCTGCCACTGAAATATTCTGATCATACTGAAAATGCAGCTGTTATGGGCCGCCAGATGGCATCGGCCGCTGAGGACATGCTGCAGAACGTCACGCTTGTCGTGCCCGTTCCGCTGTATCGCACCCGTCTGTGGAAACGGCGTTACAATCAGGCTGCCCTGATGGCACAGGGCGTTTCACGGCTTGCGGGTCTGCCCTGTGTGGTGGACGCTCTTCAGCGTGTCCGCTCCACGCGCGCACTGGCCCGCCTGTCTGCGGGGGAGCGTGAGCGAGAGATGGAACATGCTGTTCGGGTGAGGAAAGGACGTGGAGCGCGGATAGAAGGACAGGCCGTCCTGCTTGTGGATGACGTGCTGACGACAGGGTCCACGGCATCGGCCTGCACGATGGCTCTGATGAAGGCCGGTGCGGCGAGTGTGGATATTTTGGTTGCAGCGCGGACCGGGAGAGTGGATGAACAGAACCCGCGCTTTGTCCAGGAATGAGGATCCTATGTCGAAAGTCGAGATTTATACCCAGCCTGGATGTCCTTACTGCGTGCATGCCGTCAGCCTGCTGCGCTCCAAGGGGATAGAGTTTCAGGAAATCAATGCGCCTCACGGATCGGCCGAGCGCGAGGAGTCCATCCGTCGATCCGGCCGCCGGACCGTGCCGCAGACATTTGTGGACGGTAAGGGGCTGGGGGGGTGTGATGACCTGATGGCGCTTGATCGTGCGGGGCGTCTCGATGCCCTGCTGGGCAAGGTCTGAATGCGGGGAGCAGGCTTTTTCGCGGCTGTCCTGCTGGCTGTGTCATCACTTTCCTGTGTCCCGGCACAGGCGCAGACATCCGCTTCAGCAGGTGCGGCTCCTTCGGATATTCCCGAAGAGGGGCTGTGGCTGTCCGAGGAGCATGACGGTCTGTTTTCCATTGAGCCCTGCGGTCACATGCTCTGCGGACAGCTGATTGGCATGGCTTATGACGGGGCTGTTCCCAAGGATGTGTGGGGGCGGTCGCAGTGTGGAATCCGTATGCTGACAGACTTTGTCCCAATTGAGGACCGCAAGTGGCAGGGTCATATTCTTGATCCGCGGACCGGACGGGTCTATCAGGCGCGGATATGGGTGTCTGAGCCCAATGTCCTGAAACTGCGCGGATTCGTTCTGGGAATGCCCCTTCTGGGGGAAACCCAGACCTGGACCCGCTATGCTGGTCCACCCGTGGGGCCGCAATGCAAACTGCCGAAGGACGTCCACTGAACCAGTGGCCGGGAAACCGGTATCGGGGTCGGGAATGCGTCTTTTCCTGGTAGCGGGCGTTATCCCTGCCATACTGAAAGGAATGCAGATCCATCATGTCCCACCCTGTTTCCCGCCGTAATTTTGCGGTCGGACTGGTTGCCGGCGTTGCTGCGGCCGGCACCGGCGTCGCCGGGGCCGCTGACCCTGAAAAGGCAGTTCCGACACCTCCGCCACCGCCGAAGCCGGTTGCAAAGACGATCTGTTTCGTCGGCGGATATACGAAACATGGGCCGCCGGGAGGTGGAACCGGGAACGGACAGGGGATTTCCGTTTTCGATATGGATCGCGATACGGGCGTTCTGACGCCGATCACGACCTTCACGGATATCGCCAGCCCGTCTTTCCTTGCGATTTCGAAGGACCAGCGCTTCCTGTACGCGCTGAGCGAGATTGACGATTTCAACAAGGATGGGGACGGCTCCGTCACGGCATTTGCGATCGATCCCAAGACAGGTTCGCTGCGCAAGCTGAACGTTGTCAGCTCGAAAGGTGCCGTTCCGGCCCATCTGAGCATCCACCATTCGGGTCGCTACGTACTGGTCGCCAACTATGTGGGTGGCTGCGTTGCCGTCCTGCCGATCCGCTCGGACGGATCGCTGGGTGAGGCATCGGACGTCGTGCACAATACGGGACCGCGCCAGCCGGAGCGGGCTTCGGATAATCCGCAGGGCAATTTCGCCGTGTCCGATCACTCGGGTTCACATCCGCACATGATCCATTCGGACCCGAGCGGCAAGTTCGTGCTGGCGGATGATGCGGGCCTGGACCGCGTCTACATGTGGACGCTGAACATCGATACCGGCAAGCTGATCCCGGCCAAGACGCCTTATTACGACATGGAACCGGGCTCGGCGCCCCGCCACTTCCAGTTCAACCATTCCGGCCGCATCCTGTACAATCTGTGCGAGCAGGATTCGAAGGTTGTCGTTTCCAATTTCGACCCGGCAACGGGCGCGATCAGCGACATTCAGACCGTCAGCACGGTGACGTCGCATTTCCGTGGTTCGACGCTTGCGGCGGAAATCTTGATCTCGGCCAGTGGCAAGTTCGTCTATGTCTCCAACCGTCTGGGTGATTCGCTAGCCGTGTTCGCCATCGGCGCGGACGGAACGCTGACCCTTCAGGACGAGGTCTGGATGCATGCGGATTACGGTCGCGCTCTGATGTTTGATCCGTCTGGAGCATTCCTGTTCTGCGCCAACCAGCGCTCGGATGCCGTGACCTCTTTCAAGGTGGACAAGAAGACGGGCGAAATTGCGTTTACGAACAATTTCACCCCCGTTGGCAGCCCGACGACCTTTGCGTTCATGAACACACAGGTCTGATCGAGCACTAATCCGAAAAGAGCGGTTGTAGCAAAATGATATGCTGCAACCGCTCTTTTTTGTTCAGTCCTTGCGGAAGATCGCGATGTAATTAATGCCGGTATCACGGCTTTCGCGCCACTGGAACGGGACGTAGCTCATCCCGGCGATGTCCAGCATGCGCAGGCCAGCACGGCGGGCCATGGCGGCGAGTTCGTCTGGCTTGATGAACTTTTTCCAGTCATGCGTGCCCACCGGCAACATCCGCAGCAGATATTCCGCGCCAAGCTTGGCGACGGCAAAGGAGCGCGGTGTCCGGTTCAGGGTGGACACCGCGACCATGCCTCCCGGTTTCGTCAGCGTGGCCAGCATGATCAGGAAGTCCTGCGGGTCATTGACGTGCTCGATGACTTCCAGGGCGTTGACGACATCAAAGCGCGCACCTTCCGCAACGAGATCTTCCGCGCTGCCATTGCGATAGGACAGGGAGGCTGCCTCTGGTGGCAGGGGATGGGCGGCCAGATGCGCTTCAGCCGCGCGGATGCCAGCCGCACTGGCATCGATTCCGAGTGTGTTGAAGCCGAGTTTGGCATAGGCCTCGCTGGCCAGACCAGCACCGCAGCCGATATCGAGCAGGCTCAGAGGCCCCGAAGACGCCTTGCGCAGGGGGGCGACATGACGGCTCACCCATTCGGTGCGGAGCGGGTTCATGGCATGCAGCGGGGCCATGGGGCCGCGCGGATTCCACCAGTCCTCGGCCAAGGCGCTGAAATGGGCGATCTCGGATTCCGATACGGACGAGCGTCTGGAATCCTGTCCCGAGGATGTTTCTGTGAGCATCAGAATTCTCCTTCTGTGTGCCTGTCTGCCGCACGTCATCTGGACGTGGCGGAGTGAGACGAGTATGTGGACCGGCAGAGTCTGTCCAGGTGCCGGGTGGTTTGCATGTCTTTGCCGTACCCGATGCCAGACCCGAGCGCGCAACGCCAGACACGTACTGGAGCCTTATCCGCGATGTCCATGCCCGATACGCCCGTCCACGACCAGGTTTCCGGTCGTGCCGATCCCCATGCCGCCATCAAGGGCGAAAGCGGGAAACGGAAGACGGTTGTCATGAAATTCGGCGGCACGTCCGTCGGGAATATCGAGCGCATCCGGAACGTTGCAAAACGCGTGAAAGCGGAACATGACCGCGGCCGCCGTGTGGCCGTCGTGGTCTCCGCCATGGCCGGTGTCACGAACCGGATGGTCGGATACTGCGCCGAGTTGGACCCGCTGGCGGATCCGAAGGAATACGATGCCGTTGTAGCCGCCGGCGAGCAGGTGACGAGCGGCCTTGTGTCCATCGCGCTTCAGGCGCTTGGCGTGAAGGCGCGGTCGTTCCAGGGCTGGCAGATCCCGCTCGTGACGGACGACGCACATGGCAAAGCCGCCATCGAGAGCGTGGACGGCACGGCGCTTCTGGCCTGCCTGGATGATGATGTCGTGCCGGTTGTGGCCGGCTTCCAGGGCGTCGGCCCCGATGGCCGCATCGCGACGCTGGGACGTGGCGGATCGGACACGTCCGCCGTGGCCGTCGCGGCTGCCATCAACGCCGATCAGTGTGATATTTATACCGATGTGGACGGGATCTACACGACCGATCCGCGCATCGTGAAACGCGCCAAGAAGCTGGATCGCATCACCTATGAGGAGATGCTTGAACTGGCTTCGGTAGGCGCCAAGGTACTTCAGACCCGCAGTGTCGGTCTCGCCATGCGCGAGGGTGTCCGTGTGCGGGTGCTGTCATCATTCGCCGAGACGGATGACGACAGCGGTTCGATTGTGGTTGATGAGGACGAGATCATGGAGAAGGAACTGGTTGCGGGGATTGCCAACTCGCATGACGAAGCGAAAATCTCCGTGCGGAACATTCCGGACCGTCCGGGCATTGCCGCCGCGATTTTCGATCCGCTGGCAGCCGCGAACATCAATGTTGACATGATCGTCCAGAGCGTCGGCGTGGACAACATGACGAACATGACCTTCACGGTCAGCAAGGCCGACGAGGCCGCTGCCCGCGCCGTGCTGGAGAAGGCCCGCGAATACGTCCAGTATGGAGAGCTGATCACGTCGCACAACGTGGTGAAGATCAGTGTCGTGGGTATCGGCATGCGCTCGAATGCCGGTCTGGCCGCGCGGATGTTCCGCACGCTGGCCGATCGCGGCATCAATGTGCAGGTCATCTCCACGAGCGAGATCAAGATCTCCGTCCTGATCGATTCCGAATATACCGAACTGGCCATGCGCGCTCTGCACACGGCTTATGGCCTTGATGCCAAAGAGGGAGCCGACGCGTGAGCGAAACCCTGAACGCCCGCGCGACGCTGGACCGGCTGTGGAAGCCGGGCTGTGACTTCCTCGGGAGCGAAGTCGCGATCCTCGGGGGCGCCATGTCCTGGGTCAGCGAGCGGCATCTGGTTTCCGCGATTTCCAATGCCGGCGGATTCGGTGTCATCGCCTGTGGTGCGATGTCGCCCGAGCGTCTGGAAGAGGAAATCGTTGCCACGCAGGCGATGACGAAGCGCCCGTTCGGCGTGAACCTCATCACCATGCATCCCCAGCTGGACCGGCTCGTGGATGTGTGTCTGGCACACAATATCTCGCATATCGTGCTCGCGGGCGGCGTGCCGAACAGCGCCACGATCCGCAAGGTGCGCGATGGCGGGGCGAGGGCGATCGGTTTCGCTCCGGCTCTGGCTCTTGGCAAGCGTCTGGTGCGCATGGGCATTGAGGCTCTCGTGATCGAAGGCTCGGAAGCCGGCGGCCATGTCGGTCCGGTTTCGCTGACGGTTCTGGCGCAGGAAATCCTGCCGCATATCCGTGATGTTCCCGTGTTCGTTGCTGGTGGGCTGGGCCGTGGTGACGCGATCCTGTCCTATCTGGAACAGGGCGCGGCCGGTGCGCAGCTCGGAACGCTGTTTGCAGCCTCCGAAGAGAGCATCGCGCATGAGAACTTCAAGAAGGCCTTCCTGCGCGCCAATGCCCGCGATGCGGTGACGACCGTGCAGCTCGATGAGCTGTTCCCGGTCATCCCGGTGCGTGGTCTTTCGAATGAAGGGGGCCGGAACTTCGCGCGCCTGCAGGGCGAGGCACTCCGGAAGTTCCAGAGTGGCGAGCTGACTAAGGAAGAAGCCCAGCTCTCGATCGAGCATTACTGGGCCGGTGCCCTGCGTCGTGCCGTCATCGACGGTGACGTGGAGACGGGTTCGGTCATGGCTGGTCAGTCCGTGGGCATGGTCAAGGAAGTCCGTCCGGTCGCCGAAATCATCGCGACGCTGGTTGAGCAGGCCGTGGATGCCATCAGGCAGCGCGAAACCCGCATCCACGCGCCAAGCTAACGGATTGTCCGGTCATGTCCCCACCGTCCTCGAACCGCCCGTTTTCGCAACCTTCCGACCAGCCAAGTGTCGGAACGGTGCTGCGTGCGCGTCGCGAGGAACTCGGCTGGCGGCTTGAAGATGTCGCGGAATGGCTGCGAATCCGCCCGAAACTGCTGGCAGCGCTCGAGGCGGACGATCTGTCGAAGCTGCCTGGCGTGGCTTATGCGGTGGGATTTCTCCGCACCTATGCCCATGCCATGCAGCTGGATGCGGATGCGCTGGTCGAGCGGTTCCGCCGTGACACGCGTGGCGCCGTAACCCGCAAGCCGGAGCTGGTTTTCCCGCAGCCTGAAAGTGACCGCGGGCTGCCGGTCGGCGTGCTCGTCGGGGCAGGGCTCGTGGTCGTGGTCGCGGCCTATGTGGGCTGGTACCGCTTTACGGAACATGACAACCCGGCCCAGAGGCAGGTTCCGGCTGTGGCGGAACTGATGCCAGGGGCTGCAACCCCTGCCATGACCTCTCCGCAGGTCGCCTCAGTGATGCCCGGACGCGCTCCGACGCCGGAGCCACATGCTCCCGTGACGGCGTCCTCTGTTCCCGCAACACCAGCACCAGCAGTCGCACCGACGCAGAATGCTCCGGCGCCGGATGTTTCTGCAGCGCCTTCAGTTGCACAATCCACGCCCTCGACGGTTGCACCCTCTGTGGCTCCGCTGGCTTCGGATGACGATTCAGAACCGCTCCCGGCAGGTGAGGCCGCGCCTTCGCAGCAGGCTGGGGCGATCGGCCAGCCCGCTACGGATCTGCCGCCAGCTGTACCCGAAGGAGCCGTTGTGCTCCGGGCGCTGGCTCCCGTCTGGACGCAGGTCAGGGACCGGGACGGGCATGTTCTCATGTCGCGTGTGATGCAGCCGGGTGAAAGCTGGCAGGGCGATCCCGCAGGCGCTCCGTTCCGGATGTCGTTCGGCAATGCCGGTGGTATCGTCCTGACCACGGCCGGGGCAACCAGTGCGCCGCTGGGGAAAGAAGGGCAGGTCCGCCGGAATGTCGAGGTGACGGCCGATGCCATCCGTTCCGGAGCGTTCGGGTCGGGGATCGCGCTTCCGGTGCAGCCCAATGCGCCGGTTCCCGTACCGGGAGCAACCGCTGCGCCGTCGACCGTCGCGCCTGCGCCTGTCCCGCCCAGAGCGCCGCCTGTTTCCGTTCCCCGGAAGGCACCGGCAGCACCTGAAGTCTCGGCCGATGACCTCAATGCCCGGCAGCTTGAACATCAGCCGCTGGAACAATCGTCGCCATCGCATTAAACCCTTATATCCGTCAGGGGGGCTCAGTGCCCCTGAATACAGCCCACTGGGTCAGAGCTCCCGGTCCTTTCCGGGCACGAAGAGGTAAATCATGAGCAGCTACCGTCCCTATCAGCACATCGAGCGTCGCAAGTCGCGCCAGATCCATGTCGGCAAGGTTGCGGTCGGTGGTGATGCCCCGATCTCTGTGCAGACCATGACCAACACCCTGACCTCCGACGCGCAGGCCACGATCGAGCAGATCCGCCGCGCCGAACTGGCGGGCGTGGATATTGTGCGCGTGTCGTGCCCTGACGAAGCCAGCACGGCCGCTCTCGAGGAAATCGTGCGTGAGGTGAATGTTCCAATCGTCGCGGACATCCATTTCCACTACAAGCGCGCTATCGAAGCCGCCAAGGCCGGTGCGGCCTGCCTGCGTATCAATCCCGGTAACATTGGCAGTGCCGAGCGCGTGCGTGAAGTCGTCAATGCCGCCAGGGATTATGGCTGCTCCATCCGCATCGGCGTGAATGCCGGTTCGCTCGAGAAGCACCTGCTCGAAAAATACGGTGAGCCAAACCCGGAAGCCCTCGTTGAGAGCGCTCTCGAGCACGCGAAGATCCTCGAGGATCACGACTTCCATGAGTTCAAGATCAGCGTAAAGGCCTCGGACGTGTTCATGGCGGTCGCAGCCTATCAGCAGCTTGCGGATTGCTGTGATCACCCGCTGCATATCGGCATCACCGAGGCAGGCTCCAAGCGTGCGGGTACCGTGAAGTCTTCCATCGGTCTGGGCAACCTGCTCTGGGCTGGCGTAGGCGATACGATGCGTGTTTCGCTTTCCGCTGCTCCGGAAGAGGAAGTGCTGGTCGGCTGGGATATCCTGAAGTCCCTTGGCCTGCGTCATCGTGGCGTGAAAATCATTTCCTGCCCGTCCTGTGCGCGTCAGGGCTTCAACGTCGTCGAGACGGTGCAGACGCTGGAAGACCGTCTGCAGCACATCAAGACGCCGCTGACACTGTCCATCATCGGCTGTGTGGTAAATGGCCCGGGTGAAGCGCTGATGACGGATATCGGCGTGACCGGCGGTGGCAATGGCCGTCACATGGTCTATGCCGCAGGCCGTCAGGATCACACGATGCCAGCTGGCGACATGATCGAGCATATCGTCGAACTGGTGGAAAAGAAGGTTTCGGACATCGAGGCCGGCAAGGTCGAGGCGTCCACGGCCAAGCAGATGGACCCGGCAGCCAGCTGATGTCAGGACTTCAGCCCCCACGCGGCACCCATGACCTCATTGGCGAGACCATGCGCCGTCACCACCATGTCGTGGAGACGGCCCGCAGGGTGCTGCGGACCTATGGTTTCGAGGAATGGAGCACACCGATCTTCGAGGACACGCGCGTCTTTTCGCGCACGCTCGGCGAAACGTCCGACGTCGTGTCCAAGGAGATGTACACGTTCGAGGATCGCGGCGGTGAGAGCATCACCCTGCGTCCCGAAGGCACGGCGGCGATCTGCCGGGCGCTGGTCACGAATGGCCTGACGCAGTCCCTGCCGCAGAAGGTGTTCTATCACGGGTCCATGTTCCGTTATGAGCGTCCGCAAAAGGGGCGTTACCGGCAGTTTCACCAGATCGGCGCGGAACTGATCGGGGCGGAAAGCCCGCTTCGGGATGCCGAGACGATTGCCATGGCGCAGGACATTCTGCGCGAGCTGGGTCTGGGCGATCATGTCACGCTGGAACTCAATACGCTTGGCGATCTCGCCAGCCGTCAGGCATGGCGGGAGGCTCTGGTGGCGTATTTCCGCGATCATGCGGATGCGCTGTCGGAAGAAAGCCGCGTTCGTCTTGAAGCCAATCCGCTGCGAATTCTGGATAGCAAGTCTGAACAGGACCGTAAGCTGCTCGACGCTGCTCCGGCATTTGCGGATTATCTGAACGACGACTCCCGGCAGTTCTGGGACGGATTGCGCTCTAGTCTTCAGGCGTTTGGCGTGGACTTCGTTGAGAACCCCCGCATCGTCCGTGGCCTCGATTACTACAGCCACACAGCGTTCGAGTTCGTAACCTCGAAGCTGGGCGCTCAGGGCACGGTGCTGGCCGGTGGCCGGTATGAAGGGCTCGTGGAGCAGATGGGTGGTCCGGCCATTCCGGCGATCGGCTGGGCTGGCGGGATCGAGCGTCTGGCGATGCTGCTGGATTCCGTCCCCGAACTTCCGGCCGGTATTGCGCTGGTGCCGATGGGAGACGAGGCTGTCCTCAAAGCCGCGTCTATTGCACGTGTTCTGCGCTCTGCTGGTCTGCGGGCCGAAATCGAGACCCGTGGCAACATGAAGAAGCGCATGGAGCGGGTGGTGAAGTCCGGCGCATCCCATGCGATCGTTCTGGGTGATGAGGAAATCGCCAAGAATATCGTGCAGCTTCGTGACCTCTCCAGCCGCGAGCAGCAGGAAGTGCCGGTTGCGGATCTGGCGCGGATTCTGAGCGCAGGACGCGCCTGAACAGATGGCCTTTGACGACAGGCTTGAGCGGATTGTCGCGCGTTCGGAGGAAGTCCAGGCCCTGATGTCTTCCGGCGAGCTGACGGGTGAGGACTTCACCCGTCTGTCGCAGGAATATGCCGAACTGGAGCCTGTGGTCGCCTCCATTCAGGCCTGGAAAAGTGCCGAGGAACAGAAAGCCGGGGCTCAGGCCCTGCTTGATGATCCGGAAATGCGTGAGCTGGCCCAGATGGAGCTTGCGGAGATCGAGGCGACATTGCCCGATCTTCAGCACGCCCTGCGTCTTGCGCTTCTGCCGAAAGATGCGGCGGATGAACGCAGCGCCATTCTTGAAATCCGTCCGGCAGCGGGTGGCGATGAGGCAGGCCTGTTTGCCGCGGAACTGTTTGATGCTTACCGCCGCTTTTCCGAACAGAATGGCTGGCGTTTTGAAGTCATGGAATATGCCGAGAACGAGGTGGCCGGCCTCAAGGAAGGCATGGCGACCATTTCCGGCCGGTCTGTTTTTGCGCGGCTGAAATACGAATCCGGTGTGCACCGGGTGCAGCGTGTTCCGGCCACGGAAAGTCAAGGACGGATCCACACCTCGACCGTGACCGTGGCCGTGCTGCCCGAGGCCGAAGAAGTCGATGTGACGGTCAATGACGATGATCTGCGGATTGACGTCTATCGCGCTTCGGGGGCGGGTGGTCAGCACGTCAACAAGACCGAGAGTGCAGTCCGTGTCACGCACATGCCCAGCGGCATTGTCGTGGCGATGCAGGAAGAAAAGAGCCAACACAAGAACAAGGCCAAGGCCATGAAGATCCTGCGTGCCCGGCTCTATGAGCGGGAACGCGCACAGCTTCATGCCACCCGGGCCGCGGACCGGAAATCACAGGTTGGGACGGGCGATCGCTCCGAGCGCATCCGGACTTACAATTTCCCGCAGGGGCGTGTGACAGACCATCGGATCAACCTGACGCTTTACAAAATCGACCGGATCATGGGCGGTGAGTTCGATGAGATCATCGATGCCCTGACCCGTGAAGAGCAGACGGAACTGCTCGCCGCCGAAGGGTTCTGAGCCTCAGGTATTCGGTGTTGCGCAGACGGCAGCGCGGCCATGCCGGTGCGTGGCAACTGCGGCATCGTCGTAATCGACCAGAAAGAAATCGGTGAAGTTGTTGGTCCCCACGGCGTCGAGCGAGTGCCCTTCGGGGTGGTGGAGCTGGCCTTCGCTGCTGACCTGATGGGTTTCCTGATGGCCGTTATGGACGATGGTGATTTCGCCACACAGGGCATAATCGACATCGAAGCGGCCGACCGGAAGCGGGATCGTCTGCGTCTCATGCGCCTTGGACAGGCCCAGCCTGAAGGTCGCAACCAGATTGCCGTCCAGATAGAGGCGTGAGACTTCCGAAATTTCTTCGGGCGCGCGCTCGTCCGTCACGGTAAAGGACGGGGGCAGTTCCGTGGACAGTTCCGACTGGGCGTGAACGGGATTGAGCGTGCAGCCAAGCAGCAGGGCGGAATAGAGGAAGGCGCGTTTGGACTTCATGACACCAACTATAACAGGTTCGCTTGAATGATGATGGCCAAAGATGATCTTTTGCGCGAGGCCTCACAGGCGCTGGAGCAGGCCGGGATCGACGATGCGCGCCGTGAAGCCCGGCTCCTGCTGTGCTGGGCGACAGGGCGGGATCTGGGCGGTCTGCTGTCTCTGGACGGTGTAGAGCCCGCGCAGGAGCTGCGATTCGCAGAGGCTCTGAAGCGGCGGCTGGAACGGGAACCTCTGGCATTCATCACCGGCGAAACTGGCTTCTGGACGCTGGATCTGGAGACGGGACGTGACACGCTGATCCCCCGGGCTGACAGTGAAGCCCTGATCGAAGCCCTCCTGGATGCCTGTCCGGATCGCAGCGCGCCGCTCTCCATTCTTGACCTTGGAACTGGAACAGGCTGCCTGCTGCTGGCGGCCCTGTCCGAATATCCGCAGGCGAGGGGCGTCGGCGTGGATCTGTCTCCGCAGGCGGCTGCATTGGCTAAGCGTAATTCCGTTCGTACCGGACTGGAGAAACGCAGTGCCTTTCTGGCCGGAAGCTGGGCGGATGCGCTGACGGGACGGTTCGATGTTGTTCTGTCCAACCCGCCGTATATTGAGAGCGGGGATCTGGCGGGGCTGATGCCCGAAGTTCTGCAGTATGAGCCAGCGCGGGCTCTGGATGGTGGCGCGGACGGACTGGACGCCTATCGCATCCTGTGCGCTGCGTTGCCCGGACTTCTGGTGCGTGGGGGATACGCGATTCTGGAGATGGGGATCGGGCAGATCGATGCGGTCTCTGCGCTGGGGACGGCGAGCGGGCTGCGGGACGTGGCGCATAAGGCCGATCTGGGCGGCATCGAACGAGCCCTCGTGCTGCAATCGGACGGGTGAGGGCGGATCGTGACGAAAAACCGTTGGCTTGACTGACGGAACTTGGTATTGCTAAAGCCAATGCATGCGAATTGAGGGTGTTTTTGCCAGCACTGTCAGGCGCATCTTTGCCCATCGTTCATGTCATCATGCACTGACGATGGAAGACTGGCTGAGCTGGGTTCAGCCATAGCGGAACAGACAGACGTCTTTTTCGACAGCGGCGGTCGGACTTTCTGCAGTTGCAGAACGGTCCACGTCATCATGAAAGTGCATCACGGGTCGATGAATATGAAGCGCATAAGAGGCCGGCATCATCGTGCGGGTAGTGGGCCATCACGCAGCAGCAATGCCCAGACACCTCTGAACCGCAACCATGTGTTTGACAGTAACGGACCCGATCTGCGGGTCCGTGGTACGGCGCAGCAGCTGTTCGAGAAGTATCTCCAGCTGGGCCGCGACGCGACCGGAACTGGCGACCGCATTCTTGCAGAAGCCTATTTCCAGCACGCGGAGCATTATTTCCGTATTCTCAATGCCATGAACCAGGCTGCCGAGAAGAGCCAGCAGGAGCGCACCGAGCGTCAGCAGCAGCGCCAGCGCGCTTATGAAGACCGCCGGGAGCCGCGTGGCGAGCGTTCCGAAGAGGAGCAGCCCTCGCAGGAACAGGATGCCGAGCACAACGCCGAGCGTTCCTCGGAAGATGACCAGGATCATCGCACGGCTGAGGTCGAGGCAGACTGAAGTCTCGGTTCAGACAGATAAAAAAAGCCGGTCCCGCAAAGGGCCGGCTTTTTTGTGTCTCAGACCCGCCCTACGAACCGCTCGGGAACGCGCCACAGTTCCGTGCCGCTCAGATGGAGATCAAGGCGGTAGCGGTCATGTACCCGTGTCTGTGTGCTGTCCTCGACCTGCTGGCGCCATTGGCTCAGACGCTCGTCACGGTTGTCGAGCGTGCAGTCCGTCCGGGGCAGTCCGGCCATGCTGCGCAGCATGTTCTCCCAGTCCGTGTTTTCCAGACGCTGGTGACGTCCGACATCTTCGGAAATCCAGGGCTGCCTGCGCGTGCGGTCCAGCCGTTCCAGTCCCGATCCCAGATCCGCGTAGCGGAGATGGAAGAGGAAAAGCGGGGCCGCAAGGCTGGGAACGGCCTCCTCGCAGCAGTGAAAGCCGGGGGCCCAAGTAATGGGAATGCGGGTCAGGACCGGTTTGCACATCGCGCTGGAAAAGCGGAGATGGCGGCGCTGAAGTGAGAAGGGGCGGCTGTAGTCGAACGACGCTTCCTCGTCCGGAATATGGATGACATCAAAGCCTGTGGCGGTGACGACCGGGGAGCGGTTCAGGAGCGCGAATTCCGTCAGGGAAGGGACAAAAGCCGGGTCCGCGAGCAGGATTTCGTCCACATCCGTATAGATGACGCTGTCATACCATTCGAGCAGGCTGTCGCAGAATTTTCCGATGGCGCGGGTGCGGCGTTCATCGTCCTGTGGGGAGCGTGGGATCCGCACGACGTTGACCTGCCCCAGATGCTCTGTCGAGCCATCATCCGATCCGTGATCGATCACGTAGCAGGCAGCTTCTCCGGCCTGCGCGCCATAATGACGGCGCCAGAGCTGAAGATGCTCCGGCTCGTTATAGACCATCGTCACGACGGCGAGGGGTTTCTTGATCATGCCGGGCAGAATACAGGAAACAGTCCTGCACAGCAGGGCATCGCCGCAATGAATTTTCTGTTTCGGGAAAAGGGATGGTAGCGGTGGACGGATTTGAACCGCCGACCAAGGGATTATGATTCCCCTGCTCTACCACTGAGCTACACCGCCATCCGGCCGGGGTTAACCGGCGTTGTCGCGGGGTTTTAAGGGGGATCTTTCAGGGTGTCAACACGTTAGTCCCGGGAAAATAAGATGTTTTTACGGGTCGCATTGTCCGGGGTGCCCGTGGCATTTGAGGTATCACGGTTTTCCAATCCATTTGGCCTCTTTCAGGCCCGCAATTCCTTTTGATGTAAGGAGTCCTTCGTCTGGTGACGCAACATTTCGTCAGCACCCTGTTTGCCATACGGTCCTATTTCACCTGGCTGCCTGCTTCCGTCGTTTCGGTGCTGATGCTGGTGGTTGTGGGGGTGCTGGCGTTCTATTGCGGCAATCTGGTGACGACGCAGCTTCTGCGGATCCCGGGATCGCGCAAGGCTGCGCTGATCCGGCGCATCGTCTCCTCCCTGCGCAGGCCCACGCGGCTGATGGTGGCGCTCCTGGCCATGCTGTCCGCGTTGCCGGCTGCAACGGGATTTACGGCGGCGCAGGAAGACGATCTTCAGCTCTTCTTTCTGTTCCTGCTGATCCTGACTTTCGGGTTCTCGGCGATCATGGTTTTCCGGATCATGACGGAGGTCTATCTTAACCGCCTGGCGGCGCGTGAAGAGACCGACGACATCATGATCCGCTCGCACCAGACGCAGATCCGCGTCCTGCGGCGGTTGACGGAAATCCTGGTGGGCATCGTGACCGTGGCCTCGGCGCTCATGCTGTTTCCCTCCGTCAAGCAGTACGGGCTGTCCCTGTTCGCGTCTGCGGGGGCGGCGTCCCTGATCGTGGGTCTGTCAGCGCGCGGGCTGCTGACGAACCTGATCGCGGGTGTGCAGATCGCGCTGACACAGCCGATCCGGATGGAAGACCTGATCATTATCAATGGCGACTGGTGCTGGGTTGAGGAAATCAACGCGACCTATGTGGTGCTGCGGGTCTGGGACTGGCGACGGCATATCGTGCCGATCTCGTATTTTCTGGAAAACCAGTTCGAGAACTGGACGCATAATTCCGCGGCCATCATCGGTGTTGTGTTCCTGTGGGTCGATTATCAGGCGCCGATGGACAAGATCCGCGAGATGCTGAACGAGATCGTGCGGGGATGTCCGCTCTGGGACGGGCGCGTGTTCGACGTGCAGGTGGCGGATTGCGACGCGCATGTCATGTCCATCCGCATCATCGCCAGTGCGCGTACGGCGCTTCAGAGCTGGGATCTGCGGTGCGATATTCGCGAGAAGATCATCGCCCGCATCCGCGATGAATGCCCCGAGGCGCTGCCCCGTTCGCGTTTCTCCATGATGCCCCCCGCAGCCGGTATGCAGGAGCCCTGGGAACGGATGGCGCCCCCGATCAGCCGGCCGCCGCCGGGAAGCTATATGGGCCCGGGTATGGGGCCCGGCAGTTCGTCGATGTCGTCAGACTAAGGGAGGCTCGGGGCGCATTTTTGAATGGCGCCGTCCGTAGAAGGCGTAAGTTGCAATGCCCAGCGCCAGATAGGTCACCAGAAGGATCAGCGGGACCGGATTGCCGCTGGTAACGGCGTGAACCATGTCCGAGACCAGCGGAATGGTCATGACCAGGCAGAACAGGATGCCCAGCGCGGGGGTCGTGCCGATCCAGATCCCACGGATGCGGATACCGCCCAGCGGGACGCTGAAGGGACGCACGATGTCAGGTCGCGTGTTGCGCTGCCAGATGACCGTGAAGCAGACAATCCCGAACGCCGCAGCCGTCCCGATGGAAACGAGATCGCTGATGATGTCGATCGGCAGAGTTGCGGTGATGAGTGCGACCACGAAGCCGAGAACGATGGTCCCGATCCACGGCGTGCGGAATTTCGGATGGATGACGCTGAAGATCTGCGGGATCAGACCATCACGGCTGATGGTGAGCAGAACACGGGACTGGGCATACATCAGGCCCATCAGAACCGAGCACAGGCCGATCGTTGCGCCGACATTGACTAGCAGGGACAGCCAGGGCGTGTGCATGATCTTCACGGCAATGGCGAGCGGATCGGGCACATCCAGTTCACGATAAGGCACGATACCGAGCAGGACAGTGGCGACGATCATGTAGACGATGGTGCAGATCAGCAGGCTGCCGATAATACCGATCGGGACATCGCGTGTAGGGTTGCGCGCTTCGGCTGAGGCTGTGGAGACGGCCTCGAACCCGACATAAGCGAAGAAAATGACCGAGGCGGCACGGAAAATGCCACGCACCCCGTAATGGAACCCGCCTTCACTGGCGGGAATGAACGGATGCCAGTTCGCCGGATTGACGGCCCCGATGCCCAGTGCCACGAACACGAACAGTACCCCGACTTTAAGCGCCACGATCATGGTGTTGATGCGGGCGGATTCCTCGACGCCCCGGACCAGCAGGGCCGTCACCAGAAGCGTCGCGGTAAAGCCAATCAGATCGAACCGCCAGTCGGCGCTGATCTGTGCTCCGGCCGTGCCGGGTACGGGCTGGAGCGTTGCGTGGGTCAGCGCGGATGGCATGTGAAAGCCGGTGACGCCCAGCAGGGAGCTTGCATAACCCGACAGGCCCGCCGCGACGGCAGAGCATGAGATGCCGTATTCCAGAAGCAGGAGCCAGCCGACCATCCAGGCCGCTTTCTCGCCCATCGAGATATAGGCGTAGGAATAGGCCGAGCCCGATACGGGAAGGGTCGAGGAAAGTTCGCCGTACGAAAAGGCCGTGAACAGGCAGGCAAGGGCCGCGATGACGAAGGAAATCAGGACCGAGGGGCCGGCATATTCGGCAGCAGCCGTACCCGTCATGACGTAGATACCAGCGCCGATCGTGGACCCGACCCCGAGGATGATCAGCTGCGTCGCCGTCAGGCTGCGCTTGAGGCCGTTCGTGTCGTTCTCGAAAAGGACCTGTTCAAGGGTCTTTCGGCGGCCTGGTCCGGGGAGATCGGGAGGAGATTGTATCGAAGCTGGCATGATCCGCAATGTGCCGCGAAAAACGGCGGCTGGAAAGGTCAGAGAAGAATGACGGCACCGGCGAAAAGGCCGGCCAGAACGCAGTAGACACCAAACGGTGTCAGGGCCCAGCCATCATGGTTGCGAAAGAAGCGCAGCATCACGAGCGAGCAGATCAGCGCGGTCAGCCCGGCAACGACGGCACCGGCAACACACTGCACCATGATGTCGTGTGAGATTGTCATGTGACGCATCTGCCAGGCTTCACGGACCGTGGCCGCAAGCACGATGGGCTGCGCCATCAGGAGCGAAAACCGCGCGGCCGTTTCATGGTCCAGCCCGCGCAGAAGGCCACCATTCATGGTTGCACCCGAACGCGACAGACCTGGCAGCAGGGCCAGGCACTGCCAGATGCCGATGATCACGGCATCCTTCGGTGCAAGCGTTGCAATGGGCTTGTGGTCGCGGTGGCCCTTCTGGCGCCGGAGCCATTCGGTGACCATCAGCAGGAAGCCATTGAGGATCAGGAACCCCGCAACGGCGAGGGGCGTGCCGAATACGGCGCGCAGGCGATGCTCCAGAAGCCATCCGACCAGAACGGCCGGAATGGTGGCGATGACCAGCAGTCCGAAGATCCGAATCGCTTCCATCTGCCGGTAACTGCCGTAGCGACCGAACATGCCGCCTAGAATGGCCATCCAGTCCCGCCAGAACACACCGGCCAGCGCGACCAGCGTGCCGACATGCAGCATGGTCAGGAACGGCAGGAACATGGGCGCGTGTTCGTCCAGATCCCAGTGCAGGAGCGCGGGCAGTAGTACGGCATGACCGAGGCTGCTGACCGGGAAGGGTTCGGTAATTCCCTGAACGATGGCGAGGATGAGGGCCTGGAGAAGCGTCATGGAGCCTGTTTCGGGTGGAAGCCTTCGTCACAAAGGCGGAAAAGCAGATCACTTGCCTGATGGTGGCAGAGGACGCAACCTTGGAGGTCACCTCTCTGGTAACCCTGGTCTCCATCTTGACCGGGCGGTCAAGGGAGGACTAACTCCCGTTCTGTTCAAGATTTTCCGGAAGGCGAGGCTGGCATGCAGTCAACATTGAGCGGCCGTGGGGGCGCCATCCTGGCCAGTGGTCTCGTTCTGGCGATTGCCGGAACATTCCTCGTCTACGGCAATGCCCTGCGTAAAGGGCCTGATTTTCAGGGCGAGATCCTGCACGCAGCCTTCAATTCCGCGAATGGCCTCCATACGGGCGCGAATGTCGATCTCGCAGGTGTGCCGGTGGGACGCGTCGTCTCCATCACACTCGATCCGCGCACGCAGATGGCCGATGTGGCCTTTACGGTGGACCAGCGCCTGCATCTTCCCGTTGATACGGCCGTGGGCATCGGTGCGCCGACCATGACGGCGGACAACGCCCTGCAGATCCAGCCAGGTCATTCCCACACGACACTGTCCGGCGAAGGCAAGATCACCGACACGCGGGATCAGCTTTCGCTCGAGCAGCAGGTCAGCAATTACATCTTTGGCGGCGGCAAGCTGGGCCAGTAAAGCCAGCCTGCCGCGCCGGGTTCAGTCGTTCAGCGGATAGGACGCCAGCAGTCGGCGCTGCTTGCGCCAGGAATGCAGCATCGAGAACGCGCCCGACGTCTTCCAGCCACGTGCCCTGTTTGCAGCACCAATCAGGAACGTCTGACGGTAATGTGAGAACTGGGCGCGATAGGCTTCCCACAGCGTCGTGCCACGGTCCCAGATATGGGTCGCTTCGGAGCCGACACCGTTGATCTCGATGATCCGGAAGTTCTCGCCCCGGCGCAGATCCTCAATGGAAGCGGCTTTCACGTCCACGCGCCCGAAATGGAAATCCGGGATGTCCTTCATGATGGCGTCGAGGCGTGCGGTCAGCGCGTCCGTCGTATCGGCTCGACCATCGCGGAAGACGGAACCCTTGCAGTGGTTGCCCGCGAAGACGAGCGGCATTTCCTCACCCTTGGCGAGGACGTTCTTCTCCCGTCCGGCCAGACGGGGCAGATAGATCTGCGGCACCAGGCTCATGCGGGGATCGCGCAGGATCAGTTCCTCGATTGTGGACACGCCATCGCCTGTCAGGACCGGCGCTTCCTTGTAGGTGATCGAGGTGATGCGGCCACGTGGCTCGTCGGGATGGCGGATATAGAACAGCCCAGCCTCGACAGGATAGGTGATGAGGTCCTGTGCCAGCATGTCCACGTCATCAGGGAACTGCGGCAGGACGGCTTCGAGCTGTTCGTGGTTATGGACGAGCTTCACACCCGTGCCATTGCAGCCGATATCGGGCTTGATGACGACGGGGAAGGACAGGCCTTTGCGCTCCATGGCGTCGAGTGCGCGGCGAACGGAACCCTTGCCGCTGCGGAAGACGACATAAGGCGCGATATAGGACTGGGCCGTGGAGCCGCCCATGTCGAGGATGGAGGACTTGCTCTCGCCGCACAGGCCGCCCGTTTCGATACGCGGATTGGCGGCGGTCGAGATGCTGAGGTCGCGGTATTTGATCCCCATGGCGATCCAGTACAGGACGATGGGGGTGTAGAAGATGGATCCAGGCCAGAATTCGAAAAGGGAGAGGGGGTTCTGGTCGGCTTCTGACTTGGACATTGCTGTTACTGGCTCACGGTCTGGAGACGGGCGATCAGGCGCCCGACGACAACGATACACAGGACGAACCCTGCCAGCCCGGCCCAGCGCCAGCCCCCCTGATGGGCGAGCAGCCAGCCCCCGACTCTCATGGCAAGCAGGAAAAGACACGTCGTCCAGACCAGCGTAGCCAGAACTGCGGTCATGGCAAAGGGAAGGAACGGCGCGCGGAAGAAACCGCAGGCCGTATAGAGCGGCAGCCTGGCGCCGGGCACGAAGCGGGAAATGGCCACGACGCGGATGACGTTCGTGCTGAACCAGTCCTGTGTACGTTCGCGTTTGGGAACGGTCAGGAACCGCTTGAGGTAAGGCCAGCGGGCTCCGGCAGCACCGAGGCCATACAGGCCCATATCCCCGACTGCTACCCCGAAATACAGGGCCCCGAGCGCCAGCGGAATGCTGACTTCTCCGGCGCGGGCGGCGATGGCGGAAAGCACCGTGGCCGCGTCTTCGAGAATGAAGGTGCCGACAATGATGGTGGCTGCCTTCAGCCAGGCTGGCTGCGAGGCCATGGCGGGGCCGATGGCGATCACGAGTGGGGAGGTTCCATGAACATTGAGGCGCCGGTTTCGCACGCCAGCGCGCCAACGACAATCTTGCCGTGCCATATTTCGGTGCGAATGACCTGCGACACTCCCGCCGAGACTGGCGGTCCGTGCTGCGGATTGCTAGCGTATGTCCTATCATTTCTACCCGTAAGGGACTGGTCCTGACCGTGCTTCAAAGACGCCATCTGCTTGCCGCCCTGACTTCCGTTGCCGGTTCGGCGGCAGTCGGGATTTCATCCGCCAATGCCCAGGCCCGTGTGCAGAGTTATGGCGCTTTTCTCGAGAGTGTCCGGGCCCAGGCGCTGGCGCAGGGGCTTTCATCTTCGATCGTCTCGCAGGCCCTCAGTCTGACGACGCAGCCCAACGCCTCCGTGCTCAAACTGGACCGTCACCAGCCGGAGTTCACCCTGACCTGGGCGCAGTATCGCGATCGCGTTCTGCCGGAGTCGCGGTTTGCGAAAGGACGGAGCGTCTACGCCGCTCAGCAGTCTGTGATGTCTCCCGTCAGCGCACGCTTCGGATGCGACGACCGTGCCGTCATGGGGATCTGGGGCCTCGAGTCGGGATTTGGGGCGCATGACGGCACGTATTCCGTCATCGATGCGCTGGCGACGCTGGCCTTTGACGGGCGACGTTCTGCCTTCTTCCGCAACGAGCTCATGAAGGCCCTTCAGATCCTCAATGACGGTGATATCGCACCGGCCGCCATGATCGGCAGCTATGCGGGCGCCATGGGGCAGGCGCAGTTCATGCCCAGCGCCTATCTGCGTTACGCAGCGGACGGAGACGGGGACGGCAAGCGCAATATCTGGACGTCTGAAGCGGATGTATTCGCCTCCATCGCCAATTATCTCGGTAAATGCGGCTGGCAGGTCAACGAGCCCTGGGGGCAGGAAGTCACGCTGACCAAGGTGCTCGACAAGGCCGAGATCGGCCGCACCCGGCAGCGGACGCTGGGCGAATGGATGGCGCTGGGCGTGCGTCGCGTGGATGGGACGGCGTTCTCGCAGTCGAACGTGCAGGGTGCTGTCGTGCAGCCCGATGGTCCGGGAACGCAGGCTTTCATGGTCTATCACAACTTCAACGTGATCCGCCGCTATAACCCTTCGGACTATTATGCTCTCGGCGTCGGGCTTCTGGGGACGGGCATTGTCTCTGCGTAATTACGGGGCCGCTCTGGCCCTTCTGCCGCTGCTTGCGGCCTGTCACCGTGAAGAACCGACGCCTGCCCCGCACCCGCATTACGAACTGGGAAGTGCCTGGCGCGGAACGCACGGCTGGTTCTACCCCAACGAGCAGTTCGACTATCACGTGACAGGTCTGGCAACGCGGCAGCACGCACCGGCTGGCGGACTGATGGCGGATGGCGAGGCCTGGTCCGCGAACGGCATGACCGGCGCGCATCAGACGCTCCAGCTTCCGGCGATCGTCAGTGTCCGCGATCTGCTGAACGGGCGGATCGTCCGCATCCGGCTGACCGATCGTGGCCCGGCTGATCCGGGGCGCATCATCGCGCTTTCTCCGAAAGTCGCGGATCTGCTGGGCATGACGGCGGATACGCCCGTTGAGGTCACGGAAGACGAAGCGGCCAGCCGGTCTCTGGCGGAAGGGCTGGGCAAGCCGCCGGCCCAGAACATTTCCGCGGCTCCTGTCGGGGAAGTCCGCGAGACATCCCTGAGTGACGGGTCTTCACGGGTGTACGGGAACGACTCGTCCGCGGCGGCGTCCTCCGTCGCCGTGGGGCCGCTGCCCGCGACCTGGATGCAGGGCAGTCCGGGGCCATCGGGGCTGTATGTCCTGATGGGAATATTTTCCGGTCACGCGACGGCGGCGAGTGTCGCCATGCGCTGTGGCGGTACGGTTCTGCATGCCTCTGAAGGCGCGGGACTGGAGTGGCGTGCTGTTGGCGGGCCCTATGCCGATATCGCACAGGCGGACGCGGCACTGGACCGCACCCGCCTGTGCGGGGTAGAGGGCGCGCGGATCATTGTGGAATGACGGCCGCTTGTGTGAAGGCCGTGGAACTGGGGACGAACGTGCGGACTAGACGCTCTCTTTTCGGTGGGGTGGCAGGCATTGCGGCCTGTGCTTCTTTTGCGGGGCCCCTGAAGGCGTTTGCGCGCCCGCACCGTCATGCAGGCCATGCTGCGAAAGCCGCTGCGGCTTCTGCGGCAGACGCACCTGTCGGCACGCCGGCGAACACGCCGATCGGACCGTTCGATACGGTGGCGCGCTGGGCCTATGTCGTCGATTACGACACGGGCGCAGTCCTGCTCGACAAGGCGTCCGACGAGCGCATGGCACCGTCTTCCCTGACGAAGATGATGACGGCCTATATCGTGTTCGGCATGCTGGCTACCGGTCGCATCCGTCTGGAGCAGAGCCTGCCGGTCAGCGAGAAAGCCTGGCGCACGCAGGGTTCCAAGATGTTCGTGCCGCTGGGCCAGAGCGTTCTGGTATCCGATCTGATCCAGGGCATGCTGATCCAGTCCGGCAATGATGCCTGCATCGTTCTGGCTGAAGGCATTGCGGGTTCGGAAGAGCGCTTCGTCGCGATGATGAACGAAGAAGCGCCGAAGCTCGGCATGATGAACTCGCATTTCGTCAACGTGACGGGTCTGCCGGCAGACGGCCATTACATGACGGCGCGCGATGTCGCGACGGTCGCGTCCCATCTGATCCGCGATTTCCCGCAGTATTACCATTATTTCGGCGAGCTCGAGTTCACCTACAACCACATCCGTCAGGGCAACCGGAACGTGCTGGTCGATAAGGGCCTCGCTGACGGTCTGAAGACCGGCCATACGGATGCGGGCGGTTTTGGTCTGTGTGCAAGCTCCCAGCGCAACGGTAACCGTGTCATCGTCGTCATCAACGGCTCGTCGTCGAGCAATGAGCGCGCCCATGAGGGTGAGCGCCTGATGTCCTGGGCATTCGCCAATTTCGAAAACGCCACGCTGTTCCGTCGCGGGCAGGTTGTGGATTCTGCGCCGGTCTGGATGGGCGAACACCGTCAGGTCTCGCTGGTGGCAGGTGCCGATATCGTCATGACGCTCCCGGTGGGCTGGCAGCAGCGCTCCCATATCGGGGTCGATTATGCCTCTCCGGTCATTGCGCCAGTGACGAAGGGTCAGGTCTGCGGTGCACTGGTGATTTCCGCGCCGAACATGGCTGACATCCGTGTGCCGCTGGAAGCTGGCGAATCGGTGGCGAAGCTCGGACTGGTCGCCCGCGCCATGACGCGTCTGGGCCATGGTCCCGCGCAGTAAGGGCATGGCTGGAAAAGGACTGTTCATTACGCTTGAAGGAGGCGAGGGCGCCGGGAAATCCACCCAGGCCCGCCTTCTGGCCGAGGCCCTGCGCGCGGAAGGGCATAAGGTTCTGCTGACGCGGGAGCCCGGTGGGACGCCGGGCGCGGAAGAAATCCGCAACCTGCTGCTGTTCGGCAAGGTTGATCTCTCCTGGCGGGCGGAAATCCTGATGCACATGGCTGCCCGGTCGGACCATCTCGACAATGCCATTCTGCCAGCGCTTGAGCGGGGCGAGATCGTGGTCTGTGACCGCTTCCATGATTCGACGCTGGCCTATCAGGGCTATGGCATCGGGCAGGGTGCGCCGGAGGTTCTGGCGTTCCTGAACGGTGCCCGCAAACTCGTGGACTTCGAGCCGGATCTGACGCTGATGCTCGAACTTCCCCGGCCGCAGGCACTCGCGCGTCTGAAGGCGCGGGGCGGCCAGACGGACCGTTACGAGGCTCAGGCGGAAGCATTTCATGAACGCGTTCTGGCCGGGTTCGATGCGATCGCATCGGCTGATCCAGTGCGGGTGAAGCGGGTCGATGCCGGTCAGACGCCGGAGGCCGTCAGTGCGGCGCTCCTGCAGGCCGTGCATGAAAGCCTGACGGTTCAGGGCGTGTGAGCGATCCGCGTCACACTCTGAACCTGTATGGCCATGCCGAGGCGGAAGCGACGTTCCGGCAGGCGCTGGCCAGTGGCATGCTGCATCATGCCTGGCTGATCTGCGGTCCGGCGGGGATCGGCAAGGCAACGCTGGCCTTCCGTCTGGCGCGCCTCCTGCTGAACGCGGAAAATCCAGACTCGTCCCAGGCACGTCGCATTGCAGCCGGAACACACGGCGATCTGCTGGAAATCTCGCGGGCCGTGGACGAGAAAAAAGGCCGTCTGCGCGGTGAAATTACCGCTGCGGATGTTCGTCCGGTCCAGACCTTCCTTCACCATACGGCGACCGAAGGCGGCTGGCGTGTGGTGATCGTGGACGGGGCGGAATATCTGAACCGGTTCGCGGCCAATGCGCTGCTCAAGATCCTCGAAGAGCCACCCCCGCGCTGCGTCCTGCTGCTGACCACGTCCTCTCCGGGCGCGCTCTTGCCCACGATCCGCAGCCGCTGCCGGATGCTCACATTGTCCGCGTTGTCTGACGCCGATATGCGCGCCGCACTGCCGGGCATTTCTGCGGATGTGCTGGCGCGGGCGCATGGATCGCCGGGCCGGGCACTCTTTCTGTCGCAGGACCGGGACGGGGCGATTGCGTCATTTGTGGCGGAAATCCTTGCCGGACAGGTGCGTGGATCGGAAACCATGGCCCTGAGCGAGCGTATTGCGAGAGAGGCTGAAGGTTTCGCATTGCTCTGCGATTTGCTAGGCGAGGGACTGGCAGACCGTGCGCGCTCGGCAGCGCGGCGCGGGGATCTTGCAAAGGCCGATCTGGCGGCGCGGCAGTGTTCCGAACTGGACACGCTGAGGCGTCAGACCGAAGGCTTCAATCTGGACAAGGCCCAGGCCATCCGTCAGGCAGCGGAACTCGCTTCCGGCAGCTGAGATGGTCCGGGCGTTATGAAACGAGTGGACATGACGCGGCGCTTCACCATCACGACCCCGATCTTCTATGTGAACGGCGCTCCGCATATCGGGCATGCCTATACCTCCATCGCGGCCGACGTTCTGGCCCGCTTCCATCGCCTGAACGGCGAGGAGGTTCTGTTCGTCAGCGGCACCGACGAGCATGGCCAGAAGGTCGAGCAGACGGCCGTCGCCAAGGGCATGGACCCGCAGGCCTATGCTGACGAGGTTTCGGCCTCCTTCCGCCAGATGCAGAAGGACATGGCGATCTCGACCGACGAGTTCATCCGCACGACCGAAGAGCGCCACAAGGGCGCGGCCAAGGCGCTGTGGGAAAAGGTCGCGGCGAACGGGCATATCTATCTGGGCGCCTATGAAGGCTGGTACTCCACGCGCGACGAGGCGTTCATCGGCGAGGACGAACTGGTCAAGAAGCCTGATGGAACGTTCGTGGCGCCGTCCGGTGCGCCGGTCGAGCGCGTCAAAGAGCCGTCCTATTTCTTCCGTCTGTCCGATTTTCAGGACCGGCTTCTGAAACTCTATGAAGACAATCCCGACTTCATCGGTCCCGTCGGCCCCCGTCGTGAAATCGAGAGCTTCGTCCGTCAGGGCCTGCGCGACCTGTCCGTCAGCCGCACGAGCTTCAAATGGGGCGTGCCGGTTCCGAACGATCCGGACCATGTCATGTATGTCTGGTTCGATGCGCTGGCGAACTATCTGACGGCGGTAGGTTATCCCGACCTCAATGACCCGCGGGCGAAGTTCTGGCCGGCGGATGTCCATATCGTGGGCAAGGAAATCGCGCGCTTCCATTGCGTGTACTGGCCGGCTTTCCTGATGGCAGCGGGTATTGACCTGCCGAAGAGCGTCTTCGCGCATGGCTGGTGGACGGTCGAGGGCGAGAAGATGAGCAAGTCTCTCGGTAACGTCCTTGATCCGAAAGCGCTTGCTGACGAGTTCGGACTGGATGCGCTGCGCTTCTTCCTGATGCGCGAAGTACCGTTCGGCGGCGATTCTAATTTCAGCCGCCGCTCCATGATCACTCGCACGAATGTCGAACTGGCAAACGATCTCGGTAATCTGTGCCAGCGCACGCTGAGCCAGGTGGCCCGCAATCTTGGCGGTGTTCTGCCCGAGCGCGGCACCCTGACCGAAGACGATCAGGCCATGCTGGCGATGGTGACGCTGCTGCCGACGATCATGTCCGAACAGATCGAACGCAAGGCGATCACGGATGCGCTGGAAGAAGTCTGGAAGGTCATTCGCGCCGCCAATTCCTATATCGACCGTCAGGCGCCCTGGGCCCTGAAAAAGACCGATCCGGAGCGTATGGCGGACGTCCTGCGGGTTCTCGTGGACATGATCCGCGGGATCGCAACCATGCTTCAGCCCTACATGCCGAACACGATGGACCGGATGCTGACACAACTCGGTGTGCAGGATGACGAGCGGACATTTGCGGCCCTCGAAACGCCGCTGCCGGCGGGTCGCACGCTTCCCAAGCCGGAAGGTCTGTTCCCGCGTTTTGTTGAGGAAGAGGCATGACGGGACTGATCGACACCCACTGTCATCTGGACAAGCTCGACGATCTCGCACCCGCTTTCGAGCTGGCGCGGGAGTCCGGTTTGTCCGGCATGCTCACGATCGGCACGCGCTTTTCACAGGCGGATACGCAGATTGCTCTGACGCAGCATGACACGCCGGATCTGCGGATCTGGTGCGCGATCGGCATTCATCCGGATTATGCGGACGAGGAGCGTCTGCCGTCGGTCGAGGAGCTTGTTGCCAAGACTGAAGCTCCTTCCGTTGTGGCGATTGGGGAAACGGGGCTGGACTATTTCCACAGTGGGGACGAGGCTAAGCCAGCCCAGCACGCTGCGTTCCGCACCCATATCGCGGCCGCACGTCAGACGGGACTGCCGGTCGTCATCCATACCCGGAACGCCGATGACGACATGATCGCCATCCTGCGTGACGAACACGCCAAGGGTGCTTTTCCGTTCCTGATCCACTGCTTTGCGTCTGGCCCGAAACTGGCGGAAGCGGCGCTGGAACTCGGGGGATATATCAGCTTCTCGGGCCTGCTGACCTTCCCGAAATGCGAGGAAATCCGCGAAGTGGCGCGGATGGTTCCGGAAGACCGCATTCTGGTCGAGACGGACAGTCCGTTTCTGGCTCCCGTCCCGAAGCGCGGCAAACCCAACACGCCGGGTTATGTCGCTCATACGGCTGCCCGACTGGCCGAAGAGCGGGGCGTGTCGCTGGACGAGATCGCGCGGATCACGTCTGAAAACGCCCGTCGTCTGTTCACGAGGATTGCTGCGTGAAAGTGACAATCCTTGGATGTGGCGGCTCTGCCGGCGTTCCCATGATCGGGGGCGAGGAGGGACCACGGACGGGGATCTGGGGCGCCTGCGACCCAACTGAGCCGCGTAACCGGCGCACACGTTCTTCAGTCGTGATCGAAGGTGAGGGCGGTTTCCGGCTTCTGGTGGATTCCGGGCCGGATTTTCGCAATCAGATGCTGAACTGTGGCCTGAGCCATGTGCATGCGGTTCTCTATACGCATCCGCATAGCGATCATATCGGTGGTCTCGATGAATTGCGGGCCATCAACCGCGTGATCGAAACGCCTCTGCCGCTGCTGGCCGCGCCGGATGTTCTGGAAGAACTACGCCTGCGTTACGCTTATGCGTTCGCGCCCTGGAAAGGGCCGGAGTTCTACCGGCCGGTTTTTGACGAGCATGTCGTGCAGCCCGGAGAGACAGTCACGTTCCCCGGTCTGACCGCTCGGATTTTCGAGCAGCGACACGGTCGGATCACGTCCCTCGGCGTGCGTTGCGGAAACTTTGCCTACAGCACGGATGTCGAGACGCTTTCGGAGGAGTCCCTGTCGCTGCTTGAAGGCGTGCAAACCTGGATCGTGGACTGCTTCCAGTATGAGCCGCATCCAGCTCATGCCTGGCTTGAACGCGTGCTCGAGTGGCGTGAGCGCCTCGGTGTGGGGCACGTCATCCTGACCCATATGGGGCCAGAGATGGATTATCAGACCCTGCGCCAGACACTGCCTGCTGGCGTCGAGCCAGCCTATGACGGAATGGTGCTCGACCTTCAGGATTAATATGGGGTGCTGGCCTGTTGCGGGCTGCCCATGAAGGACGCACAGGGCAGGAGCGAGATATCCTCGTGAACTGAAAGACCGGGCAGGGAGGTGCCCGGTCTTTCAGGATCAGAAGGTCATCATGGCACCTGCGGACATTGTGTGGTCGCTTTCGTGGGCGCTGCTGTGGGAATCTGATTCCGTATGGGCATATTCGCCGACGATCGTGAACCAGTCCGTCAGGTTGTAATAGATCGCTCCGACTTCAGACTGGTTGCGCCGGACCATGTCCGGATTGTCCTCACCAGGCGCCTGATAGAGATTGCTGACACCGTAGCTTCCAACAAGCTTGAGCTTGGGCAGGATCTTGTAGGCCGCCTGGACGTAGTAGCCTTCGGAATCACGCTTGCGCCCATCGGCAGATACGCCATCGAAGAAGATACCGGTCGTGCCGAGACCACTGCCATAATAGTAATAGGCCACGCCTTCAAACGGTCCGCGCGTGACCTTCACACCAACGTCGCCGGCCTCGACCGTCGTGCCTTTCCGGCTGCTGCTGCCCAGTGTTGAGCTGGTCAGGTTCTGCTGATGCTGGACGAGGAAGCTGCTCCAGAAGCGGGTCGTGAAGCCGAGAATATTGCCATCATAGGTGACTTTGCCCTGAAGCATGGGCGAGCTGTGCTGGGTCGTGGTCGCAGACAGGCCGCCACCGGCGAAGTTGTATTCATCCAGCGGTGTCATGACGCCGACGGAAGCCTGAAAACCCTTCCATTTCGGAGAGATATAGGTGATCTGCGGCAGCCAGTCCGTATAGACATAGCCCACGCCGATACGGCCGAGTGACGTGTTGGCGGGATTGGCGTTACTGCCGGTACTGCCGACGCTGAGGAGTGTGGCATCGTTCAGGATGGCGTCAGACGCAAACAGAGCAATGTCTCGCCCTAGCTTGACCGTACCGAACTGGTCCGTTCCCGCGGTCATGTAAACCTGACGGAAATCGAGGCCAGCCGTTCCAAGGCCCACCGGGCTGCCGCCCGAATTGGCGTTGAAGGTACTGGGATTGTTGTTGTTGATGCCGGGATACATGCCGAAGACAGCACCGAGCTTGATCCCGTCCTGAACCGTGTTCAGCTTGAGGATCAGACCGCCCGGCAGCAGGCCGTTACGAACGGACGAGGAATCAAAGCCGCTGCTGCCGGTCGAGACGCCACCCGCAACAGCGCGACCACCGGCGGGACTGTTATAGGTGTAGTAAGCGTTGACGAAGCCCGAGATGTTGATGTCGATCTGGCCGGCCTGGATCGTAACGCCTTTGCCCGCGACATAGGGCTTCACGCGCACGATGCTGTCCGGATTGTACGTGCGGCGCGCTTCCAGAAGCGAATTGCGGGCATCCTGCGCACTGGCGGACGCTTCCATGGCAGCACGGCGCGCTGCGGAAACGGCCGCAATGGTCGTGACATCCGGGGGAGCCTCCAGGCTGTTGCCTTCATTCTGGGGTCTATAGCGCATGTAGCGGTTGCGATGACGTGACGGAGCGGCAGGGGTGCTGTCATCGTCGCGCTGCAGGGAAGGATGCGAGTGATGCTGGTGATGGGCCAGCAGAACATTGTATTCCGAGCGGGTCAGGCTGCCCTTGGCTCGGAGAATGTCGAGCAGCTCCGTATAATCATCTGCCCATGCGACATTCGGAAGGACGGAGAGTGCAGCAATGCAGAATGTGCTTCCCAGGAGACTCAGGCGGCACAGGGACATAGATGGCATATAACAGCCGCTCCCGCGGATACACCGGTGCTCGCAATGCGGGCGTGCACCGGTAGAATGGACTACAATACTTTTCCTAGCGCGAATGGAGACATTCTTCGCAACAATAGGATGTGTTCTCACAAAAACGTCAGAAATTCCGGATTTCCGGATCTATTAGTTGGCATAATATATCTTATACGACATTTATGTGAGCGCGAACCCGGCCCTGACCTGCGTCCGGATTTCTCTCCGTCAGATTGCTCTGGAAGCAATAATATCGGCAGTTTTCAGCCATTTTTCACTTATGGCAGAATGCCATTACCATTTTACCCAGGATTTTCCGGCTTCCAGCAGCTGCTTTCTGATGGATGCAAGGCTTTCCCGTAACGGCAAACCTGGCATCTATGGCAAAATGCCAATTTTAGGAACTGGGCCATTTTGCCATAGATCGGATGCTGGTTCGCCTTGTTATGGCACTATGGCAAAACGCCACAAATGCACTCTATGGCATTTTGCCACTGCCCTCTCTCCCCCTTTACCTCACGGGCTTTCTCCCTTTACGCAGGTTATCCCGCCCCTGCGCGAATGAGGCCGCATGACCGAGATCCTTCCTGCTTCCCCTGTTGTCGAACCGTCTTCCGCCGGAAAACAGCTGGAACTCTGGGGGCATCCTATCGGACTGTGGGTGCTGACGCTGACCGAAGGCTGGGTCGGGTTCTCGCTCTACGGGATGCAGGCCATTCTGGCCCTGTATCTGACGGACCATCTGCTGCAGCCGGCTCATTCAGGAGCCGTTGTGGGTCTCGGGCCGCTTGAGGCGTTTGTTTCGGCTCTTTATGCGCCTGTGGGACCGCGCGCCATGGGCGCAGCCATTACAGGTCTGTTTCTGGCGCTGATTTATGCCACCCCTCTCCTCGGCGGTTTTCTGGCAGACCGCGTTCTCGGCCAGACACGGACCATCCTCTTGGGCGCCATCCTGATGACAGCGGGCCATTTCCTGATGTCATTTGACTGGAGCTTTGTACTGGCTCTCGGTTTTCTGCTGGCCGGGCTTGGCATGGCGGGCGGTCTGCGCGCGCAGGTCGGCGCATTGTATGAACTGGGTGACCGGCGGCGTTCGGATGCCTATCAGATCTACATGATGGGGCTTCAGATCGCCGTCATCGTGTCCCCGATCCTGTGCGCGAGCCTGGCGCAGATCGAATGGCACTGGGGCTTTCTGGCAGCGGGCCTGGGCATGCTGATCGGGCTTGTGGTCTATCTCGTGGGGCGGCGCTGGCTCCCCGCTCCTGCTGTTGCGGTGCGTCGGTCTGAGGCCCCGGCCGCAACCACAAAGCACGCACGCCCTGCCCTGACGTCGCAGGAAAAGAAGACGACCCTGCTGCTTCTGGCGCTTGTGCCTGTTCTGGCGGTGGGCGCTGTCCCAAACTCGGAAATCTTCGACGGCTATCTGCTCTGGGGGCGCGAGCATTTCCAGCTTCATCTTCTGGGATACGAGATGCCGGTGAGCGATCTTATTTCCCTGGACGGATTTATCAGCACCCTGTGCGCCGTGCTGGTTCTGTGGTTCTGGAAGGCCTATGCGCGTCGCAGGCCCGATCTGTCGGAGATCTCCAAGGTCGCGCTGGGGACATTCATTGCGGCTTTTGGGCCGCTGATGCTGGCTTTGGGATCATGGATCAGTCCGGGCCCCCATGAGGTCAGTCTGTTCTGGGGACTGGCCTTTCACATCATCAATGACATCGGTTTTTCGATGAGTTATGCGATCGGAATGGCACTTTTCTCACGCGCAGCCCCCGTGAGCCTGAACACCATTCTCGTTGCCTGCTTCTCGCTTCACCTGTTCCTGTCCAACCTGCTGATCGGAAAGCTGGCGACGCTGCTGGGACGGATTTCCGACGTCTCGTTCTGGCTGCTGCATTCAGGAGCCGCGCTTGTGGCAGCGGCAATCCTTGGTTTCTGTGCCGTGCGCTTCCGTGACCTTCTGGTCCCCGGCAAAGAGACCGCGCCACCCGTGCCTTAAGACGGCGGCGCAACCAGACGGCGCATTTCCGGGGCCGATGCGGTTGAGACAACATCACCATCCAGCGTGCGAACCGTGACGGGCGTCAGCAGCCCGTCCGCCCTTTTCTGGCTACGCTGGATAATGAGGCGCTGAACGATGGGATATTCCTTCAGCAGCTTCTCGAACACCGGACGCGGAATGGCGAGCAGATGGCTGAACTGCAGGGAGCGGACGGTCCCGGGCATGGTCTCGTTGCGGATGACGGAGGCTGCGCCGATCAGATCTCCGCTTCCGAACAGCAGGTCCCGTTCCGCCAGATTGACTTCCGCCAGTCCTGCCACCTGCGCATAGACGACGCGCACGCGCTGCCCGCGCTTGAACAGGATTTCGCCAGGCGAGACGAAATGCATGGAGACCTTGCGCGATAGCTTCTGAAGCACGCTGTCGGGAACGCCGTTGAAGGCCGGAAAGGCCCGGAGACGCTGCTCGATGCCACTCTTGAGATTGAACCGCAGGGGCGCATCCAGCCGAGCGCGCTGGCGTTCGATTTCCCGATGCAGTTCGCGGTGCAGCTCCTCGGAAATCAGGTTATCCGCTTCGAGCGCATCATATTCCTCATCCTCCAGACGCAGGGCAATCTGGCGCAGGATGCGGCTTTCCAGAGCCTCGGAATAGCCGGAGTAATGCAGGCGCAGCGTTTCCAGCGCATCGTCCAGAAGCTTGCGCTGGCGGCCGAGCACTTCAGACACGATTTCCGTGATACGCGGGCCAAGCGTCGGCTCCATGCGCTGGCGGATGAAGCGCTGAAGCGACAGCGAGACGAGATGCGCGATGATGAGCATCTCGAAGCGCTCCATCATGCAGTTCGTCAGTGGCTCGTCGATATGAAGGCGGCTGTGGAGTTCCTGCGCGATCCGGAAGCGCAATGAGGGCTGAAGGCGGCGCTTGAGGGCCCGGACATAACCATACCGCCCTTCGAGACGTGCGCCATCGGCCATGGACTCAGTCGTGCGCAGCAATGTCTCCATCACGCGTCGGGACAGTCCCTGAATGCGGAACAGGTCCAGCAGCAGGGAGCGCTCCTGATTGGCGATGGTGATCAGGGCGATATCGACGCGGTTGCGGTCGCTCAGGGCGGATTCAAAATTGTTGGCCGCCCTCTCCTTTTCCGCGCGCCGTTCAAGACGGCTGATGACGCCGGCACGGGTCTGCTCGCTGAAACCGAGTTCTTCGGAAAGCTCCCGTGTGCGTTCCGCAACCTCACCGAGGCCGATGCCCACAATCTGCTGGCGGATGGCCTGATCGATGGGCGAAAGCTGGTCCAGCTTGAAGAACAGGACAAGCGCGCGAAGCGTGGTTCCGTTGACCAGAAGCGTGATGAGAACGAAGCCGGTGGCGATGATGCCGACGAAATGCGCAACGGGGCTCGAGACGCTCTGGTTCTCGGTCACGGCCAGTGCCAGCGCCAGAGTGATGGCGCCACGGATGCCACCCCAGGCCATGGTGGCCTTGAAGGGGTTGGGAACGGGCGGCGAGAGCTTCGTGATGGCAAGAAGCGGCAGCATTCCGAAAATCACGGCCGAACGTGCAATCAGGCCCGCGACGCTGGCGATCAGGATCAGTACGAAATCCCATTTCGTCATGCCGATCAGCAGCCGGGGCACCAGCATGGCGGCCAGAAGGAATACGAGAGAGCCGGCCCAGAAAACGAGCTGCTCCCACATCTCGTTCAGGAAACGCCAGACCTGCGGCCGGAAGGTCGACGGTCCGTAAGCAGAGACGGTCAGCCCCGCAGCAGCCGTTGCGACCACGCCGGAAAAGCCGAGCATCTCATCGCACAGGATGTAAACGGCATAAGGCAGCGCCAGCGTCAGCGTGACTTCCGAAGCCGCCGATCCCCCCAGTCCCGCAATCAGCAGCAATGTGAGGCGCGCCAGACAGACACCAACCACGATCGCCCCGATGAAGGCTGTCAGGAAGTCCATCAGCGCGTCGGCCAGATGGATCTGGTGATGCGAGGTGACGGCTGCCAGAAGGATCGAGAAGATCGAAATGGCCGCAGCGTCGTTCAGCAGGGCCTCGCCTTCGACAAGGCGCGTCAGACGCGAAGCCGCACCGATTTCACGGAAAATCCCGGCCACGGCGGACGGATCGGTCGTCGCGACGATCGACCCCAGAAGCAGGCAGACGACGAGGCTCTGCTGGGCAAACGGATAAAGCGCGAAGCCAATGGTGGCGGTCGAAACGATGACGGCGACAACCGCCAGGAGCAATACCGTTGCCGTTTCATGGGCCAGGCGGCGCACGTCGATGGCCATGGCCCCCTGAAACACCAGGATGGGCAGGAAGATCAGCAGGAAGGCTTCACTGTTGACCGGGAAATAGATCAGCGCCTCGGCCGCCCCGTCCAGCAGATCGGTCGCAGACGAGCGCACGATAAGGGACGCGACAAGGCCCAGCCCGATCCCGGTCAATGCCAGCAGGACAGCTTCGGAAATCTCGAGACGTTTCGCGAGGGGCTGGATGATGCTGACAAGCGTGAGCAGGAACGCAAGCGCTAGAAGTACGGCTGCCAGTCCTGTCACCATCATCGTTGTCTCGGCTCCTTCATGTGGTCGTCTTCAGACGACTTGGTGTGTTTCAAGTTGGTGCTGTCTCCCGGGAGACGGCGTCGAGCCAGCGTCGGACCTGCCCTTCCGGGTCCTGATGGCCGATGAAGTCGCTCATGACGGCAACCGTATCGGCGCCTGCCTCCAAGCATTCCGCCAGCCGGGGCACGGTGATGCCACCAATGGCAACCAGCGGAACATTGCCGCACAGCCCGCGCCATTCTGCCAGTTTCTCCAAGCCCCGCCCCGTCAGCGGCACGCCCCGGAGCTGCGTGGACCAGACCGGGCCGAAGGACACATAATCCGGCTTGCAGGCCAGTGCCGTCTGCAGCTCTTCGTGCGTATGGGTCGAGATGCCAAATCTGATGCCAGCGGTCCGGATCGCGTTGAGATCCGCCGTTTCCAGATCTTCAGGGCCAAGATGCAGCCATTCATAGCCCAGTTCGATGGCCGTCTGCCAGTAGCGGTTCAGTGCCAGAGAAACATTGAAACGTGCGGCCAGTTCCTGTGCCAGCAGGGCCTGCGCCCTGATCTCTTCTTCCGGCAGGTCACGCAGATAGAGTTCGATGAAACGCAGACCCGCTCCACCAAGCCGTTCCACCCAGCGCGGATGGTCGACGACAGCGTAAATCCTTGATGGAAGGGAAGACATCACATTCGTACTCCACAGGGCCTGCACGAAAAGCCGCGCATCATCGGACAGGTAACAGTGTTACAGCTTGGACGGGGTGCGTCCAGAGGCGCTTCATCCTTATCAACGTCCTGTTTTCAGGACCGTTCCTGCAACGCGGAGATCAATGCTTCCGCCGGATGGGGCAGGCGATGACCGGCCATACGCTCGGTCTGGCAGCGGCAGGAAAATCCGGTCGCCAGCACCGGCTGCTTCACTTTCCCCGCCCAGTTCTGATCAAAGATTTGGCGGGAGAGGCTCGCCTGTTCTTTCTGATGTCCGAACAGGCCGGCCATGCCACAGCACCCGGCCTTGCCTGCCTGAACCGGTAATCCGAAATGCCGGAGAATGAAGGCCCAGTCCCCAGCGCTTTCCGGACGGGCCGCCTGTTCCGTGCAGTGCGAGATCACCGTCAAGGATTCCGCCTTACCCGCAGTCTGTACCTCCGCGAACGCCCCCTGCTCTATCTGTCCACGCAGGTAGGTTTCCAGCGGAAGAACGGCCGGGATGGGTGTGTCCCCTGCGACTTCCCTGTATTCCTGCGTGAACATGAGTCCAGTAGCGGCATCCAGCGAAACGACCGGAATACCAAAAGCCGTCAGACCGTGCAGCTTCCGCAATGTCTGACGGGCCGTAACGCCAAAGCCCCTGCGGAACCCCAGAACGTGCCGGGCCTTGCCGTTGTCCCAGACGGGTGTGACCTTCACGTCCAGCCCAAGAGACGTCAAAAGCGTATGGACCTTCTCGATGAGGCCCCCGTCAAAGCTGGCGGTAAAGGAATCCTGGATCAGGATTACAGCCCGCGGGTTATGACGGTTACGACGCAGCCAGGAGCGACTGACCCGACTGTCGGCTCCCAGCCGTGCAGGCTTCAGATGCGGAAGATCCACCAGCCCGATCCGGGACAGAACAGCCTGTGAGAGCGGATTGTGCATCAGGAGATTGGCCAGCGCCGGAGCCTGTCTCCCGACCGCCAGCAGTGGCTCCAGCCAGTACACCAGATAGTCGCGAACCGGCCTGCGGTTGTCGCGGAAGTAGGTCGCCAGGAACTTCGAACGCATGGACGGAATATCCACGCGGATCGGACACTGCGTCGCGCAGGCCTTGCAGGACAGGCAGGTGTCCAGGGATGCCTTGAGCTCTTCCGTCAGAACCGGGAGCATCTCCCGGTCAGGCGCGTTGTCCGGCAGGGAGCGCAGCCTGGCCCAGCTCCGGAGCAGCAGAGCCCGGCCTTTCGGGGACTGCGACCGGTCTTTCGTGGCCTTGTAGGACGGGCACATGGCCATGTCCGGCTCACGGTTGAAACAGGCGCCATTGCCGTTACAGCTTATGGAAAGCGCATAGGGTTCGCGGAGTGCAGGAGCAATATCCTCGTCGAAGCTGCCCTTGAACGGGATGCTGTCGATCCGGTCCACGGGATAGCCCGCCCCACCGGGCGCCAGCTTGCCGCGGTTGAAAATATCTTTGGGATCAAAGACATCCTTGATCCGGCAGAGTTCTGCGAACAGCGTTTCACCGAAAAACAGCGGCGAGAACTCGCCCCGAAATCCCCGCCCATGCTCGCCCCAGAGCAGACCACCGTGCCGTTTCGTCAGAGCGGCCACAGCATCTGAAATGGGACGGATCAGAGCCCGGTCCTGCGGTGTGAGCATGTCCAGAAACGGGCGGACATGCAGGCAGCCGACATCGGCATGTCCAAACATGCCATAGGACAGTCCGTACTCGTCCAGAATATCACGGAACTCGCTGACATATTCAGGGAGAACTTCCGGAGGAACGGCAGTATCCTCGACGAACGGAACGCCTTGTTTGTGACCGTCCGGACGCCCGAGAAGACCAACCGATTTTTCCCGCAGTGTCCAGAGGTTCGCGATAATGTCCGGATCAGAAACTGCTTTATGATCAATGGGTTTGTGCGGAGAGTTCGCAAGCAGGGTGACCGCATGGGCCATCTGTTCCTGCAGGACATCCAGATCATCCCCGACAAACTCGATGAAGCTCATACCCTTGACCGGGAGCGCAGATCTGGTGCCAAGGACGCGTTCCAGCGCGTGCCATGTCACGTCCTGCTGGGCCTTGGCGAGGACGCGGTCGTCCAGCACTTCTACCGCAGACGGGTTGGCTGGCAGAAGCGTCTGAACATCACGCAGGGTATCGTTGAAGCTGGCATAGCGAACGACGATAAGCTGCCGGTATTTCGGCAGACGTCTGACCCGCAGAACAACCTTCTTGGTCAGGGCAAGCGTGCCTTCCGATCCCGCCAAGAGCCGTGCGATATGGAAGCTTCCGTCCTCAAGCAGGACGTTCTGAAGATTGTATCCCGTCAGGCCACGGTTCATGTCCGGGAAGACACGCCGGATCTCGTCGGCCTGTTCCGTGACGACCCGATGGACTTCGCGATAGGCTTGGGCGGCAAGCCCTTTCCCGCTCATCGCCTCTTCCAGCTGGGGTGCTGTCAGTCGGCCGATCTGCAGGTCGGTTCCGTCCGAGAGCACGACGTCCATCGTTTCTATGTAGTCGGAAGTCCGACCATAGATGCGCGACCCCTTGCCGGACGCGTCGGTAGCAATCATCCCGCCGATCGTGGCTCTCGTGGCGGTCGAGACCGTAGGGGGGAAGAAAAATCCGTGAGGCTTCAGGAAGGCATTAAGCCGAGCCAGAATAACGCCCGGTTCCACCGTGACCGTCCCCACCTCGGCATCGAAATCCAGGATCCGGTCCAGATGGCGGGAGACATCAAGGACGATACCATCCGTCAGCGATTGCCCGTTGGTGCCTGTCCCGCCACCACGGATCGCAAGGGTCAGTTCACCATCTGCGGCAGCGCGGACGGCCCGGTTGAGATCTTCGTGCGTGCGTGGATGAATAACGGCGGCCGGAAGGCGCTGATAGATGCTGTTATCGGTGGAAGAAACCAGCCGCGACGAGACCTGAAGGTTGATATCACCTTCAAATCCCTGTTCATCCAGTCGCCTGATAAAAGCTTCGCGTATGGTGATTTCAGAGGCGCTGGGAGAGAGTCCTGAATTTCCGGCCGATATTCCGGATATTGCGTCTCCTTCAGGCTGCCATGTGTGATGTTACTATAATGTCTGCAAAAAATTTCCCCCGATAGGAAAATCCTTCATTCAACCGTGACTGATTTGGCAAGGTTCCGGGGCTGATCCACGTCGGTCCCCTTGAGAAGAGCCACTTCATAAGCCAGCATCTGAACGGGAATGGCATACAGGATCGGGGCCACGAAAGCGTCCACATCCGGCATGATAACAACCTGTTCCGCCACGCCCTCAAGACGTTTCGCACCTTCTGCATCGGTGAAGGCAAGAATGCGTCCGCCACGCGCTTTCGCTTCCTGCAGATTGGAGAGCGTTTTGTCGAACAGGATCGTGGACGGTGCGATGGCAACGACCGGAACGGTCTGGTCGATCAGGCTGATGGGGCCATGCTTCAGTTCACCCGCGGCATAAGCTTCTGCGTGGATGTAGCTGATTTCTTTTAATTTTAATGCACCTTCAAAGGCGATCGGCGTGCAGATGCCGCGCCCCAGATACAGGACATCGCGGGCCTGAGCGACAACGGCCGCCATCGCCTGGATATCCTTGGTACGGGTAAAGACTTCTGCAGCGCGGGACGGCAGATCCAGCAGGCTGGCCGTCAGACGTTCTTCACGGGCCTGATCCATCGTGCCGCGGGCGCGCGCGAAATCGATTGCCAGAGCCGCCAGAACAGAAAGCTGCGCCGTGAAAGCCTTGGTTGAGGCTACGGAGATTTCCGGCCCAGCATCCATACCTAGGACGAGATCGCTTTCGCGTCCCATGGTCGAGTGCTCGACATTCAGTACGGAAACAATGCTCTGTCCGGCCTTCTTGAGGCTCCGCAGAACCCCGAGCGTATCAGCAGTCTCGCCGGACTGGGAAATCAGCAGCGCCACGCCCTTGTCCGGCTGCGGCGGCTCGCGGTAGCGCATTTCCGACGCAACATCGATCTCCACCGGAATGCGCGCGAGGGATTCCAGCCAGTACCGCCCGACCATGCCGGCATAATAGGCCGAGCCGCAGGCCGTGATGGTAATACGGGGAACCTGTGCCGGGTCAAACGGCATTTCCGGAAGGGCAATACGCTTTGAAGCCGGATCCGTAATCCGCTTCAGCGTCTGTCCGATGGCGACGGGGTGTTCATGGAGTTCCTTCTCCATGTAATGCCGGTAGCCGTCCTTGCCGACCTGTCCGGCCATGAACGTCAGATCCTGAACCGGACGGCTGACTTCCGCGCCGGTCATATCAAAAATCGTGACATGATCAGGTGTCAGTTCACACCAGTCGCCATCTTCCAGATAGGTCATCTTCCGGGCCATCGGAGCCAGCGCAATGCTGTCCGATCCAAGGAACATCTCACCATTGCCATAGCCCACCGCCAGTGGAGCACCATGACGCGCGCCAATCAGCAGGCCTTCATGATCCTTGAAGATCATGGCAATGGCATAGGCGCCTTCCAGCCGCTTGATCGCAGCAAAGGCTGCTTCCCGAGGCTCCAGCCCCTGCCCCAGATAATCATCGACCAGATGGGCGACCGTCTCTGAATCCGTTTCCGTCCGGAACACGCGTCCCTTCGCCTCAAGCTCTTTCTTGAGCTCGGCAAAGTTCTCGATGATGCCGTTATGGACGATCGCCACACGACCGGCCTCATGAGGATGAGCATTATTTTCCGTGGGCGCGCCATGCGTGGCCCAACGCGTATGCCCGATCCCGGTCGTGCCAGGCAGCGGGTGCTCTTTCAGGACATGCTCCAGATTGTCGAGCTTGCCAGCCGCACGACGGCGCTCAATGTCCCCGGATGCCGTCAGCGTGGCGATGCCAGCGGAATCATATCCGCGATATTCAAGACGGCGGAGCGCCTCAAACGCAATCGGGCTGGCAGGCTGGTGTCCAACAATACCGCAGATACCGCACATCAGCCCTGTTCCTTCCGAGCTTTGAGAGACTGTTTGATCTGAAGGCCCTGCCCGCTTTTCAGCGTCTGCCGGGCCCGGCCCAGAGCCAGATCGCCGGGAGGGACATCACTGGTGATGACGCTGCCGGCCGCAATAACGGCATCGTCCCCGACTGTCACAGGAGCCACGAGGATGGAATCCGAACCAACGAACACGCGCTCGCCGATCGTGGTCCGGTGTTTGAACACGCCATCGTAGTTGCAGGTGATGGTCCCTGCTCCGACATTCGTGCCACTCCCGATCGAGGCATCGCCCAGATAGGTCAGGTGATTGGCCTTCGCGCCCTCACCCAACTCTACATTCTTGAGTTCGACGAAATTTCCAACATGCGTCTGCGCGGCACAAAGCGTGCCGGGGCGCAGCCGGGCATAGGGACCGATCATCGCATTTTCCCCGACCTCGCAGCCTTCCAGATGGGAAAAGGCGCGAATGAGGGCACCTGAACGGACCTTCACGCCGGGGCCAAAGAAAACGTTCGGCTCGATCGTCACATCCGCTTCGATGACGGTGTCGGTGCTGAAGAACACGGTTTCAGGAGCAACAAGCGTAACACCCGCATCCATGGCTGCATTTCGCAGCCGGGTCTGAAGCGTCGCTTCTGCACGAGCCAGTTCCGAGCGGGAATTGACGCCTGCCAGTTCGGCTTCCGGTGCTTCCACGCAAACGACCGGTCCGGCTTTTGCGGCCATTTCAACCACGTCTGTCAGATAATACTCACCCTGGGCATTGTCGTTGCCGACATCTGCAAGCCAGGTGCGGAAATCGTCGGCTCCGGCACACATGACGCCCGCATTGCACAGCGTGATGCGGCGTTCGTCTTCCGTGGCATCCTTGAATTCGACGATCTTCACGACCCTGCCGTGGTCTTCGACAATCCGGCCATAACGCCCCGGTTCCGCAGGTCGCATTCCGAGAAGCGCCAGACTGGCACCTTCCCTGCGTGCTGCCAGCAGGCGTCGCATCGTCTCTGCCGTAATCAGCGGATTATCGGCATACAGAATGGCCACATCGCCAGTGCCGAACAGGTCCCGAGCCGTGTTGGCGGCATGTGCTGTGCCAAGTCGCTCGACCTGTGTGACGGTTTTGAAAGGACGGACGGCCTTTTCAAGCTCCGGCATGTCCGGACCGGTGACGACGACCACATCATCAAAGACCTGCCGGGCAGTTGTGATGAGATGGTTGATCATCGGCTGGTTGCCCAGACGGTGCAGCGCCTTTGGCAGACGGGATTTCATGCGCGTGCCGAGGCCCGCAGCAAGGATGATGGCAGTGGTGCGATGGGTGCTGTCGGTCATGTCCCGCCCGGGGTATCCAAACCGCGGGTCCGCGTCAAACGGAGCCCGCAGACTGTGTCATCACTTCGAATTGCCGATTATTGCAAGACGTTCGAGTGCTCCGTTCAGGGAGCTACGGCGTGTTGCATGACGACCATGACACGCCCGAGTTTGGGGTGGTTAAACTCGATCCGGACCGGGACAAGTCCCAGACCATCAATCTTCCTGAACCAGACGGATCCAGGCTGGGGAGAGGCCAGTTTTGCCCTGTTCGGAGAGTCCTTCACAAAGCCTGCAAGCTGGCGCCCTATGAAGTCACAGCGCAGCGCCTGTCCGGCATAGGCCTCATCCTGCCCCTGCGGGATGTCTGCCATGGTCGGACCATGGACCACCATTTCACTCAGCCGGATCCCGTCAAAAACGATCTGCGTTCCGTCGCATTTCCCGGTCGTGGCAAGGGCATGCAGCAGATGTGCCATGCCGCTCAGGGTATCGACCGTATGCGGCAGGGAGCTGTCGGGGATCGGTTCGCGGTCGGTCTCCGGAGGCTGAAGATCCGTTACTTTCGGAGTGTCGTTCGAGAATTCCAGCCGGACATGGCGATGTTTGCCGCGGGAAATGCCACCACTGTCAAACAGAACCGGCTGCACGTTGCCATCGGGTGTGAACTTTCCCTCAACGCGGGATGTCACGTCCATGGTCAAGAACCAGCTGATCAGGCCCGCGGGCTTGATCTGTGTACTGCCCCCATAGCCCCAAGGCTGGAGCTGATAGGATGCCTGCGCGTTCAGGACGTGAAAGCCCTTGAGATAAACGGCATAGGCCGCATTGACCTGCCCTTCGGCCCGGGCCGGGCTACAGCCCAGTCCGGCCATCAGGGCAAGTGCCGCCCATGCGACAAGAGCCTCAAACGTCAAGATTGGCGACTTTCAGGGCATTACCGACAATGAAGTCCCTGCGGGGCTCCACGACGTCGCCCATCAGCGTAGAGAACACCTGTCCGGCATCTTCCACATCCCCGACCCGGACCTGCAGCAGAGTGCGGGTCGAAGGATCGAGCGTGGTGTGCCACAGCTGCTCGTCGTTCATTTCGCCCAGCCCCTTGAAGCGATTGATGGTCAGGCCGCGACGGCCCTGAAGCAGGATGCGCTCCATGACGGCTGCGGGACCGAACAGTTCATAAGCCGTGGGGTCGAGCGTGAGTGTGACTGGCTTTGCGAAATCGCGGGCCAGACGCTCCCATTCCGACACCAGCCAGCGTGCTTCCGCCGAGCGCAGGAGCGAAGGCTCGATCCGGTAGACTTCGCCTACGCCACGGACGGAACGGGCACATTCCAGACCGGTTTCCGAAATGGAGACCTTCCAGCCGCGCTCGTTGGGCAGCGAAGCCTCGTCCAGACGCTGCTGGAACTCGGCCATCCGCGATGTCGCAACAGCGATATCGCTGTCAAGAACGCCCGAGATGGCGGCCTGCTCCATGACCCAGACAGGAACCTTCGAAGCAATGCTCTGAAGGCGACGGGCGGCAGCCGAAAGGAACGCGACTTCCTCGGCCAGAGGCTCTCCTGTCAGTTCCCGGCCATCCGCAAAGCGCAGGGAGGCATTCGCCAGTGCCTTGTCCAGCAGATACTGCTCAAGAGCGGCATCGTCCTTGAGATAGCGCTCTTCCTGACCGCGCTTGGCGCGATAGAGCGGCGGCTGGGCGATGTAGAGATAGCCCTGCTCGATCAGCTCCGGCATCTGACGGAAGAAGAACGTCAGCAGCAGCGTGCGGATATGCGAACCGTCGACGTCAGCATCGGTCATGATGACGATCTTGTGGTAGCGCAGTTTTTCGGCCGAGAAACCGCCCTGATCGACTTCGCCGCGTCCGATGCCGGTGCCAAGCGCCGTAATCAGCGTTCCGATTTCCGCCGAACCCAGCATCCGGTCGAACCGGGCACGCTCGACGTTCAGGATCTTGCCACGCAGCGGCAGGATGGCCTGGAAGCGACGGTCCCGTCCCTGCTTGGCCGTGCCACCTGCGGAATCACCCTCAACGATGAAGATTTCAGCCTTGGACGCATCGCGCTCCTGACAGTCCGCGAGCTTGCCTGGAAGCGAGGATACATCCAGCACACCCTTGCGCCGCGTCAGCTCACGCGCACGACGCGCAGCTTCACGCGCGCTGGCAGCGTCGATTATCTTGGCCACGATGGCCTTCGCTTCCTTGGGATGCGTCTCGAACCAGTGGGAGATCGCATCGGAAGCGGCAGCGTGGACGACAGGCTGAACTTCGGACGAGACGAGCTTGTCCTTGGTCTGCGAGGAGAACTTGGGGTCAGGGACCTTCACGGACAGGACAGCGGTCATGCCTTCGCGCATGTCCTCACCGGTCAGAGATCCCGCCTCACGCTTGGCCACACCTTCGGCATACTTGCCAACAACGCGCGTCAGGGCCTGACGGAAACCGGCCAGATGCGTGCCGCCATCGCGCTGCGGGATGTTGTTGGTGAAGCACAGCATCGTCTCGTGATAGCTGTCGTTCCAGGTCAGCGCGAACTCGACGCGGATGCCGCTTTCGGGATTGTCGATCTCGCCCGTAATGGGCGGCGTGACGATGGAAGTTTTTGAAGAATCAAGCCATTCCGCGAATGCGCTCAGACCACCATCATAGTGGAAGCGCAGTTCCTTCGGCTCGGCATGACGCTCGTCACGCAGGATGATCAGCATGCCCGAATTCAGGAATGCGAGCTCGCGGACGCGGCGTTCAAGAATGGAAATATCGAAATCGACCTTCGTGAAGGTCTGCTTGCTGGGCTTGAACGTAACCAGTGTGCCCCGGTCTTCGGAGGACGGCCCGATGACATGCAGGGCTTCGTCGCGTTCGCCATGCTGGAAGCGGATCTTGTGCTCCAGTCCGTTGCGCCAGATCCGCACTTCCATCCATTCGGACAGCGCATTCACCACGGCCGCACCCACACCGTGCAGACCACCGGAAACCTTGTAGGAGTTCTGGTTGAACTTGCCGCCGGCATGAAGCTTGGTCAGCACGACTTCGGCGGCGCTGATACCTTCTTCGGGGTGCAGATCGGTCGGAATGCCACGGCCGTCGTCCCGTACCGAAACGGAACCGTCCCCGTTCAGGGTCAGGATGCAGTAGGTTGCATGGCCGGCCTGGGCTTCGTCCACCGCATTGTCGATGATTTCGAAGACCATGTGATGCAGGCCCGAGCCGTCATCGGTATCGCCGATATACATGCCCGGACGCTTGCGGACGGCGTCCAGCCCCTTCAGGACCGAGATGGAGGAAGCGCCGTAATCTTCACCGTCTGCGCCAGGAATCTCGGGCTGGTTCTGGGTCTCTGACATGCGCGTGACGGTCTCCGTGGTACTCTGAATAACTGATGGATCAGTATAGCCCCTGCCGTTCATTTAGGCCAGCGGCGGCGGCGTATCAGGACGGGGATATGGTGCCGTTCCTGACGGAAAAAAACTGGGCGCGGCCTGCGATCGGCGCGAACGCCTCGGCATCCGTGCCCGTAATCAGGACAGGCGCCCGCAGCCCCTCAAGGCTGTTGAGGAGCGCATGTCGTCGCATCTCGTCCAGATGAAGCAGGGGTTCATCAAGCAGGATGGCCGGGGCGTATCCCCGTTCCTGTGTCATCAGCCGCGCATGGGACAGGATCGTGCCGGTCAGCATGACCTTCTGCTGGCCGCTGCTCGAAAGCTCGGCAGGACGTCCCGTGGCGGTGTCTGAAAGCGTGAAATCGGCCCGATGGGCGCCGACGGATGTTGTGGAGCGCTGTCGGTCTTCTGTGCGGGCCTGTCGCAGGCTGTTCCTGATCCAGTCTTCAACTTCGAGAGCCGGCTGGGTTGTCAGGCGGCTTGAGATGGCGCAGTCCAGATGCAGCGTACTGGCAGAAAATCCATCATTTTCAAAAGGATGGGCGTTCATGCTCTCGATGAGCGCCAACCGCGCGGCAGACGCAGCGACCGCATGACGGGCGATGGAATCTTCTATGGAAGTAAGCCATTCCACCTCGTTCTGACGTTCAGACAGAACCCTGTTTCGACTGACGACCGAGCGGTCATGCGCTGCGATCTGGCGTCCGTGATCGGGAGACAGCGCCATGACCAGCCTGTCCAGAAACCGCCGCCGGCCGCTGGAGCCTTCCTGAAAAAGCCGGTCCATCTGGGGCGTCAGCCAGACACAGGAAAACCTCTGGCCGATCAGAGCCTGGGAGCGGATGTTTTCCCCATCGAGGCGAAATGTCCGGCGCTGTTTTTCGCTCAGGTCGCTCCCCGTGCCGATCCGGAATTCGTCCAGGCCAGACTGGAGCGTGGCCGCAACCCCCCATCGTTCTGCGCCCTGACGGCACAAGGCGGGAAGTGCTGCCCCCCGCAGGCCCCGACCGGGGGCCAGCAGGGAAACGGCTTCGAGCAGATTGGTCTTCCCGGACCCGTTCTCCCCCGTCAGAACCAGAATAGAGGCTTCCGGGGTCCAGACGGTATGGGTGTAGTTCCGGAAATCCGTCAGCGCGAGCCGGGTCAGTTTCAATCGTGGCTCGTGTTCAGACCCGCATGGGCATCAGGACATACAGAGCCGAAGGCGATGCCGTGTCACGGACGATGGTGGGAGCAGAGCTGTCGGAAAATGCGAACTCCACTTCCACGTCGATCTGATCGGTGATGTCCGTCAGGTAACGGGCCTGAAAGCCGATTTCGATCGGTGCTGCGTCGTAGGAAACGGCGTTTTCGTCCAGTTCCTCATGCGCCACGCCCTGATCGGGGCTGGTGGCGGACAGGTTCAGCATGTTCTGCGTAACAGACAGCTTGACCGGCCGTGAACGCTCCTGGCTAATGGCCGCAACACGACCAACAGCAGCTGCGAAATCGCGCTTTCCAACCCGCAGGATGCGATCATTGCCCTTGGGAATGACACGCTCGTATTCCGGGAAAGTGCCGTCGATCAGCTTGGAGGTCAGCAGAACCGGCCCGGCCTGGAACTGGATGCGGGTGTCGGACAGCGACACTTCCAGATCGGCCGCCCCTTCATCGAGCAGCTTGCGCAGTTCATTGATGGTCTTGCGTGGGATGATGACGCCCGGCATGCCACGTGCACCTTCCGGAAGTTCCGTCTCGACGCGGGCGAGACGGTGACCATCTGTGGCCACGGCCCGCAGCATCGGAATGGACCCGTTTTCTGCAACGTGCAGGTAGATACCGTTCAGGTAATAGCGGGTTTCTTCGTTGGAAATGGCGAACTTGGTACGGTCGATCAGACCACGAAGCGTTGCTGCCGGGATCGAAAAACGATGCGGCAGATCGCCAGCAACCATCGCCGGGAAATCATCAACCGGAAGGACGTTCAGGCTGGTCGCATAACGACCGGCACGCAGGGCGAGCGGAGCCTCGCTGTCCTGATGATCGAACTCCAGAGCAACGCCATCGGGCAGCTTGCGGACGATCTCGAAGAGCACAGCAGCCGGAACGGTCGTAGAGCCGGAGCGCTCACCGCTCGCCGGAACGTCTTCCACGACGGCAATTTCCATATCCGTCGCCGTCAGGCGCAGAACATCATCCTGATAGCTCATCAGAACGTTGGCCAGGATGGGAATGGTATTCCGCTTTTCTGCAACGCCGTGAATATGCGCCAGAGCCCGTTGCAGCAGGGTACGGTCAACCTTGAATTTCATTCCGAGCCTCGGCGAAGATCTTGAATTAATTGAGAGAACCTAGCAGACCCCCGCCCCTCGGGAAAGAGAGGGATCGGAGGTCCGGGCGGGTCAGCCTTCCAGCATCCGGCGCAGCAGTTCCACGTCCTCGGCGAAGGATGTGTCCTGATCCATCAGCTCGGTCACGCGGTTGACGGCGTGCATGACGGTCGTGTGATCGCGGTTGCCAAATTTGCGTCCGATTTCCGGAAGAGACCGGCTCGTCAGCTGCTTGGCCAGATACATGGCCACCTGACGCGGGCGTGCTACGGCACGGGCACGGCGGGCCGAGGACATGTCTGTCAGGCGGATATTCCAGTGCTCGGAAACCTTGCGCTGGATTTCCTCGATGGTCACGCGGCGGTCATGGGCCTTCAGCATGTCCTTGAGAACATCCTGCGTCGTATCGAGCGTCACGGGACGTCCAACCAGATCAGCATGGGCGATCAGGCGATTCAATGCTCCTTCAAGCTCACGGACATTGGTCGTGATCTTGTGGGCAAGATATTCCAGAACCTTGGACGGAACATGCGTCCCCGACGCCTTGGCTTTGGCTTCCAGAATGGAAATGCGCAGCTCGAAAGTCGTGGCGTGGATGTCGGCGACCATGCCGCAGCCCAGACGGGTTCGCAGACGGTCTTCAAGGCCTGACAGGTCGGACGGACTTTTGTCGGCACTGACGATGATCTGGCGACCGGCATCGACGAGGGCATTGAACGTATGGAAGAATTCTTCCTGTGTGTTGTCCTTGCCGATCAGGAACTGGAGATCATCGATCATCAGCACGTCAACGGAACGGAGCTGTTCCTTGAACTCCATCGTGGACTGCGAACGGATCGCCGCGATGAAGCGGTACATGAACTTTTCCGCGGACATGTAAGCCACGGAGACTTTGCCGGTCCGGGTCAGCTCCGTTCCGATGGCGTGCATCAGATGGGTTTTGCCTAGGCCGACTCCGCCATACAGGAACAGCGGATTGAAGCCCGGGCTCGACGGTTTTTCCGCCACACGGCGGGCGCAGGCATAGGCAAACTCATTGGGCTTGCCGACGATAAAGGTATCAAACGTAAAGCGCGGATCAAGCGGCACCGCCAGATCGCTGCGGCTTTCAGGGGCAGCAGCCTGCGTCGCGAGTTCATGCCCCTCGCCTGAGCCGTCTTCCCCGTCCTCTGCGTCGCCCATGGAGACTTCAGGCAGACCACGCTTGACCTGAAGCTCGACCCCCTTGATGTCCTCGCGCTCGGTACGCCAGAGCGTCTGAAGGCGCTCCTCATACTGGCTGCGGACCCAGTCACGCAGGAAGCGCGTGGGCAAATAGAGGGTCAGTTCATCTTCTTCGAGTGGTCCCAGAACGATCTGCCGGAGCCATGTCCGGTATTCGACCTCGCCAACCTCACTCTTCAGTTTCTCACGAACGCGGATCCATGCGGTTTCCAGCGGTGTCGTCGAACCGGGGGCGGAGGCGCTGGCGTCCAGATACTGAGCGTTTTCCACCATTGTACCCCCTTTCATATCCATTCCCGCACGGGGCGGGTATCAGTTGTGGTTCCCTGCGCGCAGGGCGATTGTGCTCTCGACAGAAATCTGCAGCAGAAAAGCTGGCGAATTCCCGGAGAAGCCAGAGCATCCGATACCTTTTTGTCGAACCCCCAGAATAGGCGTCCGCTCAGCCCGAAGCAAGCTGGAACACGAAGGGTTCAGCGGGATGTCATGAGGGTGTTCCCCATCGGCAACCCGGGGTCAGATGCTTGGGAAAAAGATGTCAGGAGCTGCAGTCAAAAAAGAACGCGCTCCTGGAGGGGAGCGCGTTCTTCAGTTCCGACCCGAAGGTGAAGCTCAGGCGGTTGCCAGAGCCTTCACGCGGGCGGACAGACGGGACAGCTTGCGGCTGATCGTGTTCTTGGCAATCACGCCCTTGCCTGCTGCGCGCTGCATTTCCGGCTGTGCAACCTTGAAGGCCTCGGCAGCAGCGGACTTGTCACCGGCCTGGATGGCGAGTTCAACCTTCTTGATGAACGTACGCATGCGGGACATGCGGGCAACGTTGCGCTCACGGCGACGTTCGTTCTGACGGATACGCTTGCGGGCAGAAGCTGTGTTTGCCATGGATCTTTCGGTTCAGTTTGCGTTTTGGTCGCGTAAATGGTTGGCGCCGTCTACTCTGTCCGGACGGGTCACGTCAAGCGTTTTGCACATTTTACACAGGATGGGGGCATCTTCCTGTCACGCTGCCTATTTCTGGCAGGTCGGACAGAAGAACGTTGACCGCCCTGCCTGTGTGATGCGCTGGATCGGATGTTCTGCTCCACAGTTCGGGCATGGAACCCCTTCGCGACCATAAACGAGGTGCAGGTCCTGAAACGCGCCTTTCGTGCCGTCAGCCTGCACATAGTCGCGCAGGGACGATCCTCCGGACGCGATGGCCTGCTCCAGGATCTGCGGAATGGCCTCTGCAAGAGCGGCGGTCTCTTCTCCCGTCAGGGTACAGGCCTGCCGCTCGGGATGAATGCCGCAGCGGAACAGCGCCTCGCACACATAGATATTGCCAAGTCCTGCGATCAGCTTCTGGTCCAGCAGCGCAGATTTGATGGGCGAGCGCCTGCCCCGGAACAGTTCCGCCAGTGCTGGGCCGGTCATGGCGTCTGAGAGAGGCTCCATTCCCAGATGGGCCAGAAGGCGGTGACTGTCCTCTTCAGACGTCCGAACCAGATCGACCATGCCAAAGCGCCGGGGATCGACCAGCCCTGCTCTCGCACCGCTGTCCGTTTCCAGAACCAGATGCTCGTGTGCCGGTGGAGTCGCGTTTGTTCCCGCCCGGCCAATCGTGAGTCGGCCCGACATGCCCAGGTGCAGCAGCATGCTCCACCCGCCTTCCAGACGCATGAGAATATACTTCGCGCGCCTGCGGAACGAGAGAACGTGATGGCCTTCCAGCTTTTCCCGCAGATCAGCGGGAAACGGCCATCGAAGGTCGGGACGGTTGACGGTGACATGGCTGATTCGGTGCCCTTCGAAGGCATCACGAAACCCGCGCATGACGGTTTCGACTTCTGGAAGCTCTGGCATGGCTGGCCTCAACGATATATCGATTGCCCCATGACCGATAGCGCAGAACACAACGCCTCGCCCTTCCAGTCCTCCGCACATGCCGAGGACACCACCGATTTCGGCTACCGGAGTGTTCCGCGCGGCCAGAAGAAGACGATGGTCCGGGAGGTGTTCGAGAGCGTCGCCGGGAAATACGACATCATGAATGACGTGATGTCGCTGGGTATCCACCGCGTCTGGAAGCGCATTTTCGTGGGCATGCTCAATCCGCGCCCGAACATGAAGCTGCTGGATCTGGCTGGTGGTACGGGTGACATCACCTTCGGCTGGCTCCGTGCCGGTGGTGGCCCGGCCATCCTGTCCGACATCAATGCCGCCATGCTTTCCGTGGGGCGGGACCGCGCCATCAAGGCCGGACTGATCGGCAAGATCGAGGTCTGCGTCGTGGACGCGGAAGCCATCCCCCTGCCTGACTGCTCCGTCGATCGCGTGACGATCGCCTTTGGCCTGCGCAACTGCACGGACAAGGACGCAGTGCTGCGTGAGGCGCGTCGTGTCCTCAAGCCGGGCGGGCGCTTCTTCTGCCTGGAGTTCTCGCAGGTCGAAGTGGCGGCCCTCGCGCCGATTTATGACATGTGGTCCTTCCAGGTTCTGCCCAAAATGGGCCAGATCATCGCCAAGGATTCCGAGAGCTACCAGTATCTCGCCGAGAGCATCCGCATGTTCCCCGATCAGGAAACGCTGGCGCAGATGATGCGCGATGCCGGGCTCGAGCAGGTCCAGTACCGCAATCTCTCTGGTGGCATCGCCGCCATCCATTCCGGCTGGCGTCTGTAAGGCCATGCGCCGCGTCCTGCTGATCGTCTCGGGCGGCATTGCTGCGTTCCGGGCGCTTGAGCTGGTGCGGCTCCTACGGGCTGAAGGCATTGCCGTCACGCCCGTCATGACTGAGGCCGCCAAAGCCTTCGTCACCCCGCTCAGCCTTGAGACACTGGCAGGCGAGCGCGTGCATGACGCGCTGTTCGAGCCGACGCAGGAAAGCGAGATCGGCCATATCGCCCTCGCCCGAAGCGCGGATCTCGTGGTCGTCTGTCCCGCCACCGCCAACATCATGGCGCGCATGGCTCATGGTCTTGCCGATGATCTGGCGACCACGCTTCTGCTCGCGACCACATCCCCCATCCTTCTGGCCCCGGCCATGAATGTGCGGATGTGGGAACATCCCGCGACGCAGGCCAATCTGAAAGCTCTCGAAGCACGCGGTGTTTCCATCGTCGGACCAGATGTGGGAAGCATGGCCTGCGGAGAAGTCGGCGCGGGCCGTCTCAGCGAACCGCCGAGGATCTGCGATGCCATCCTGCATATCCTGACGCCGGACCGCTCTTTGGCTGGACGCCGCATTCTCGTAACGGCTGGCCCAACCGTCGAGCCGCTCGATCCCGTGCGGTTCCTGTCCAACCATTCTTCCGGCCGACAGGGCTACGCCATTGCGGCGGCTCTGGCGGCACGGGGCGCAAACGTCACGCTGGTCAGCGGGCCGGTCTCGATCCCCGTGCCTGAGGGCGTCCATCGCATCTCCGTTCAGACCGCCCGCGAGATGCTGGCGGCCTGTGAAACTGCCCTGCCAGTCGATGTTGCCGTCTGCACCGCCGCCGTCAGCGACTGGCGCGCAAAGGAACTGGCGCCGGGCAAGATCAAAAAGACCGGTGACGGGCCACCCAGACTCGAACTGGTGGAAAACCCGGATATTCTGGCGACGCTCTGCCGTGCCGCCCAACGTCCTCGTCTTGTTGTGGGTTTTGCCGCCGAGACGGATGACGTTCTGGACAACGCCAAGGCCAAGCGTCTGCGCAAGGGGTGTGACTGGCTTGTGGCCAATGATGTGCGTCAGGGCGTGTTCGGCGCCATGCGCAATACCGTCAGCCTGATCGACGACAATGGCGTTCAGAGTTGGCCGGAAATGGACAAGACGGACGTCGCCGAACAGATCGCGCAGAGGATTGCAGCCTTCTTTGCCGATCCGTCTTCATAGGCATCGCAATCCGGGATAAGACAGAGGCCATGACGACAGACCTGATTGATGTGCGCATCACGCGCCTGCCTCATTCCGAAGGCCTTCCCCTTCCCGCCTATGCCACTGCCGGTGCCGCAGGATTCGATTTCCTGGCCGCAGTGGACGCCCCCATGACGATCGCTCCGGGTGAGCGCGTTCTGGTGCCGACCGGGCTGTGCATTGCGCTGCCGCCCGCCTATGAGCTTCAGGTCCGTCCGCGCTCGGGTCTGGCCCTCAAGCACGGCATCACGCTGCCGAACTCACCCGGTACCATCGACGAAGACTATCGCGGCGAGCTTCGCATCATCGTCATGAATGCGGGCACCGAACCCTTCACTGTCGAGCGTGGCACCCGGATCGCGCAGGGCGTGCTGGCCCCCGTCTCCCGCCTGCGCTGGACGGAAGTCGAGACGCTGGATGAGACGGCGCGTGGCGAGGGCGGCTTTGGCAGCACCGGCCACTGATCCGGCCGGTGACATGCAGAAAACACTTGAGCCTTCCAGACGTCTCTTTCTAACCTCTGGTTTCCATCAGGAGGAAGGATCGCGCGCATCATGACGGGCAGCCCGATGGCCATGCCCATGCGGATCATGCATCGCTGGCGCCAGCGCATGAGCGGCATCGAACTTTCGATCCTGTTCTGCGCGACCGCTTTTGCACTTCTGGTGCTGCCCCGCGCTTCTGTCGCGCCTGTCCTGTCCGCCATGCCACCGGCTGCGCCCCTGCCGTTGTGGGACATGGCGGGGCTGACCGTCCTGCATGTGATCCTGTCTCTGCTGATTGTGGTGGCAGCATCGTTGCTTCTCTCAGGTGCGGCGTGCCAGTGGCCCCGTTTCAGGGCATTTCTCATCCCCGCCCTCTCTGTCGCCCGTGCCGTGCCGGGCCTCGGCCTGATCGGGATCCTGGCTGCGCTCTTTCCCCCGACCCTGACCATCATGCTGGTTGCCGCGTCCAGCATGATCTGGCGGATCGTGACGGCCGTGCTCGACGCGGAAGACACGCTTCCCCCCGCGCTTGATGAAGTCGCAACCGGCCTGCGCATGACGGGCTGGCAGCGTTTCTGGCGCCTTCAGATGCCAGTCGCCGTACCCCTGACGACCTTCAGAGCCATGCAGACCATGCCGGCTTTCTGGGTCCGGCTGCTGTCCGCCGAAGGTCTGATGATGCTGATGAGCCATCAGGCAACGGGCGGATGTGGTGCAGCCGCCCTGCAGGCCATGCTGGACCATCATCCGCTCCGGATCGTCGAAGTTTCCGGGATCATTCTTCTGCTGATCCTCGTGATCGATCAGGCTCTCATGCGTCCCATGGTGGGCTGGGCGCAGCGTTATCGGCCCGAAGGCCCGTTCGAGGAACGCGCACGCCCGCAATCCTGGTTACTGACGATCTGGCGGCGCACAAAGCTCATGCTCTGGCTCAGCGGAGGCGTGAGTGATGCCCTCGTCTGGATCGGGAACTGGCGCCTGGGTCGTCCGCGCAGCATCCTGCCCGAGCGCCACAGGACAGTCCGGGAGCTTCCAGAGGCGCTCCTGCCTGTCGTTTCCCTGTTTCTTCTGGTTTATGCGGTCTATCACGCCGGCCTTCTGGGGCAGGTTCCGGCGGATCTGGCCGAGAGCGTGCTCACGCTTTCGCATGTCTGTGGGACGCTGCTGCTGTGTGTACTGGTCTGGGTTCCCTTGGGTCTTGTGATCAGCGAGCACGGATCCTCCCTGCGCAATGTCTGCCGGATGGCTGTGATGGCCTGCGGTCTTTTTCCGGCCGTGCTCCTCTATCCGCTCTGTCGGGAGCTGGGGCTCGACTCACCGGTCATCCTGCTTTTTCTGGGCGCGCACTGGCTGGTCGGGATCGTCGTGCTCGACGCGGCGAAAGCCATTCCCTCAGGTCTGAGACAGGTTGCGGCGGGTCTGCGGCTGCGGGGTGTCCTGCTGTGGCGGCGCCTTCTGCTTCCTGCCATCGCGCCGGAACTGTGCGGCGGCCTGCTGACGGCGGTGGTACCGGTCTGGAATGCGGTGATGGTGGCGGAGGCTTTCGTGCCGTCCGATAGCGGCCTTGGGGCCGCCCTGCTTTCCGAGGCCCTGAGCGGGGCCGTGGCGGCGCAGATCCTCGCGCTGATGCTGCTGACGCTTCTTTCCATGCTGCTGGATCGACTGGTCCTGCAACCTCTCGCCGTGAATGCGGCCCAGAAATATACGATTTGAACCTCAGGCTGAAATCCACAGACCCATGAAATCTCTCCTGTCCCTTCGCGAATGTCGCCAGACCTATCTCAAGGAGAGCAGCACGGATCTGGTCGTACTCGATCATGTCAGCTTCGATGTGCGGACGGGTGAAATACTGGGTCTGTTGGGGCGTTCCGGCTCCGGGAAATCCTCCCTGCTGCGGATCATGGCCGGCCTGACCCCGCCAATGTCAGGACAGGTGTTCTGGCAGGGTGCGCCCGTAACAGGCCCCTTGGATGGTGTGGCGACGGTCTTTCAGTCCGGCGCGCTCTTTCCCTGGCTCACTCTGCGGCAGAATGTGGCGCTGGGTCTGGAAATGCGCCGCCTGCCCCGTGCCGAGCGCGAAGCCATGACCGACGCCGCCATCGAGGTTATGGGGCTTGAAGGCTACGAGAATGCCTACCCGAAGGAACTGTCCGAAGCCCTCAGCCAGCGCGTCTCCTTTGCGCGCGCGCTCGCGCTTCAGCCGTCCCTGCTCCTGCTGGACGAGCCGTTCTCGGCGCTGGATGTCCTGAGTGCCGAAAACCTGCGGACCGATCTGATCGAACTGTGGGACGAGAAGCGCCTGCCCCTCAAAGCCATGCTTCTGGCGACGCACGGGATCGAAGAAGCGGTTCTGATGTGCGACCGCATCCTCATTTTCTCCTCCAGCCCCGGTCGCGTAACACACGAGATCGCAGTTCCTTTCCCGCATCCGCGCAACCGCGACGACGAGGATTTCCGCCGCTTCGTGGACCAGATCTACGCACTCATGACACGCCGCGCGCCCATCGTTTCCGAGGCGGACCCCGTCCAGCCACCCGTTGCCTCGGCCACAGCGCTTCCGCCCTTCTCCATCGTGCTGCCGGATCTGGCGGTCGAGGTTCTGGTCGGACTGATGGAAGTGCTGGAAAGTGAGCCGCTCTCAGGACGGGCCGATCTGCCCGAACTGGCACAGCGCCTCCAGATGACGCTGGATGACCTCCTGCCGCTGGGTGAGTCACTTCAGCTTCTGGATCTGGCGGAGCTTGAGGATGGCGACATTCTGCTGACGCCCGATGGTCAGGCCTTTGTCGAAGGCGATTCCGACACCCGCAAGGATCTGATGCGCAAAGCGCTCCTGCATCACCTGCCCCTGCTGCGTTCCATCCGCAGTACGCTGGACGAGCGTTCGAGCCACACCGTGGACGCCGCCCGCTTCCGCAAGGCCATGGAAGAGAGCATGTCACCCGATTATGCGCGGCAGACCCTCACCACGGCCATCGGCTGGGCCCGCTATGCCGAGCTGTTCGACTATGACGAGGAATCCGACCGCTTCCATCTGGAGAACGAGGAATAAGCTCGCGCCTCAGGCGCAGCAGACGCGCTTGTCCGCGATGGCCTGCGTGAAGGCTTTCCAGTCCTTCTCGCTCTGATCCGCATAGAGCACTGCAAAATCGGCAATGGCGCGTGCAAAGGAATGTCCCTTCCCCAGATAGCCGGCCAGCAGGGGCAGATCGGCGGAGCGGCCATGTGAACGGCCCAGGGTCCTCCCACAGAGTGCGGCATATTCCGGTAAAAGCGCGTCCTCGATCTTCTCGCCGATCATGGCCAGACGGACATCCTTGGTCTGGCGCACATAGAAGTCCCGGCCCCCACCGGCCTTGCGTCCGGTCTGGTCGGTCGTGCGCTTTCCGGTGGTGTGCGTCCAGCCCAGGAACGTATCCGAACTGGCCTGCATGATGCGCTGGCCAGTGACGACCCGCTCCCCGTGGTTGGGCAGGTCCACAGCGCCCTGGAAAGGTTCGAGAACGGAGGTCTGGGCTTCCTTGATCTGAAGGATCAGGGGTTCATTATCGGCGGTCGTGAACAGTCCGAGCGCACAGAACGTCCCGACACTGCCGATGCCGACGACCTTGAACAGCACGTCCTGCAGGGCATAGCGCTCCAGAACGATCCTGCGTTCGGGCGGCAGGTCGCTGACATAGCGTGCGAAGGCGCCACGGACGATGTCATTGTGCTGTGGCAGGCGTGTGACGAAAGGCGGATGTTCTTTCAGGCGTCCTGCGGATTTGGGATCGATCATGCCGAAATGACCGGAAATGGCCCCGAGTTCGGACTGGATCTTCTCCATCATGCCCGTGCGGATCCTGTCGTCCACGATCCCGTCAATGACCGCCCGCACATCGATCCGTTCGTTCCAGGCCTGAAGCGGCGGAAGCTTCGACAGACGGGCAATTTCATCGACGTAATGCTGAACAGCCGAGACCGCCAGACGACGGCAGTGCTTTTCAGACAGCGAGGCCTCGCGCCCCGCCAGAACAAGGCTCGTCGCCAGACGCTTGAGGTCCCACTCGAACGTCGCGGGAGCGGTTTCATCGAAATCGTTGATATCAAAGACCGGAAGCCCTTCCGGAGACGGATAGCATCCGAAATTGTCCAGATGGCAGTCCCCGCAGGACTGCACCCGCAACCCGGTCTTTGGTGTGAAGGACAGGTCAGACGCCATGACAGCCGCTGCCCCCCGCAGGAACGCGAAGGGCGAGGCCTTCATGCGCTGATGGCGGATCGGCAGCAGATCCGCGATCCGGCTCTTCCCCTGCTGCAGCAGGATCCCGATCGGATCAGGACGCTTTGCAGGCGGAACCCACAGGGCGTGGCTGCTGCGCTTGACGGTCTTGCGCAGGGCCACGCCGGCTTCATAGCGGGCCTGGCGGGTACGGAGCGGCGGGAAAGAAGGTGTCTTTGTCATGGTTTGTCACGGTATCCGAAAAACGCTCCGCGACAAAGCACCTATACTCCGCCTTAGTCAGGCTGCTTGAGGCGGTCGCGGTAAAGCTTGCGGGCCTTGGCGACCTTGGGAGCCACCACTGCCGCACAATACGCCGTCTGCGGGTTGCGGGCGAAATAGTCGTGGTGCTTTTCCTCAGCCGGCCAGAAATGGGCGGGCCCTTCGATGGAGGTCACGATCGGATCAGGCCAGATGCCTTCAGACTCAATTTCGGCCCGCACCCTGCGGGCTGTTTCCTGCTGGGTGGCATCCCCGAAAATGACGGAGCGGTACTGCGTGCCGACATCGTTGCCCTGCCGGTTGAGCTGGGTGGGATCATGCGTCGTGAAAAACACGCGCAGGACATCTTCCAGGCCGATTTCAGCCGGATCGAACACGACCTTTACGACTTCGGCATGGCCCGTCCGCCCGGTGCAGACGGCTTCATAGCTTGGATTGTCGACGGAGCCGCCGGCATAGCCCGGTTCGGCCGAAATGATGCCGCGCAGGCCGCTAAAGACGGCCTCGACGCACCAGAAGCAGCCTGCGCCAAGAAGGATGGAAGACTGTTGGGTCGTCATGATGATGCTCCGCTAAAAGGATCAGCCCTCCTATATGGGAAGGCTGATCCTGTCTGACGAGTTACCGGATGGCATGAAGCGCGCGGGATTACTGCGCGGGTGCGACGGTCGGGAGCCAGATGGCGCTGGCGTGATCGCCACCGCGGTGGATGGTCTGGGTCGCGACGTGATAGTCCGAAGCCTTGGCGTCGAAAATGTTCGGCACGAAGGTCTGGGGGTTGCGGTCATAGAGCGGGAACCAGCTCGACTGGATCTGGATCATGATCCGGTGCCCCTTCTGGAACACATGGTTCATGGCCGGAAGCGTAAAGCGGTATTCCTGCACCTGCCCCGCCGGAATGGCGGACGGATGCGTAAAGCTCTGCCGGTAACGTCCGCGGAAAATATCCATCGACATCGGCAGCTCATAGCCACCCATCTGCGGATTATCCGGCGTCAGACCGGGCTGGACATCGATGATCTTCACTACAAAATCCGCATCCGTTCCCGTGGTGCTGGCGAAAATATCGGCCGTCGGCACACCCGATACCGTGACCGGAGCATCAAGCACGGGCGTTTCGTAGGTCAGTACATCCGGACGGCTTTCGGCGAACCGCTGGTCGGTCACGAGCCAGGCCTTCCAGCGCGGATCCTCGCCCATCATGTACGGACGCTGGACGAAAGGCACCGGATGGGCCGGATCGGAGACATAACTGTCCGTCCCAGGCAGCGTGCGCTTGAAGGCCAGACCATGATCCGGCTGCAGATACAGGCGCTCACCCTTCTGCATGCAGGTCGTGGTGCAGTCGCTCAGCCAGTTGCGGAAGTGATCCCAGTGGTTCTCACCGGTATTGTAGATGATGGCTTCATCCAGATGCGGATCAGGCGCGTTCTTCAGATAGTGATCGAAGAACGGACGCATGACATTGGCGCGATACCACAGGGCGGTGTCACCGTTGAAATGCAGCGGGCCAAGCGTGGAGCCATCATAATTCACACCACTATGACGCCACGGCCCCATGACGAGGATGTTCGGAACCTGCGTGTGATGCGCCTTCAGATTCATCCAGGAATGGATCGCACCCCACATATCCTCCTGATCCCACAGACCCTGCTCCCAGATCGTCGGAACCCTGAGCGGCTTCTTCACGATCAGTTGGTCCAGTGCCTGATCCTGCCAGAAGGCGTCATAGGCGGGATGGGCCTTCATGCGGCGCCACCAGGGGAACTGGTCCAGCCCCGCCTTCGTCGCGAAATTGCCGGTCGAGACATCGGCGAGGAACGTCGTGTAGTCGTCCGCATCCGGGCGGGGAATGGACGGACCGGAGCCGGCTTCCGTCATCTGCGCCGTGAAATAGTCCAGTCCCGGCTGGCGGAACGCACCGTAATGGAACCAGTCATCGCCCATCCAGCCATCGACCATCGGGCTTTCCGGAGCCGCAACCTTCAGCGCCGGATGCGGATCGAGCAGCGCCATGACGACGGTCCAGCCCTCATAGGACGATCCCGTCATGCCGACCTTGCCGTTGCTCTCGGGCAGGTTCTTCACCAGCCAGTCTATCGTGTCCCAGGCGTCGGTCGTATCGTCTGTTTTGGTCGGGTTCAGCGGGCCGATCGGCGGCCGCGTCATGACATAGTCGCCCTGTGAGCCATACTTGCCACGAACGTCCTGAAAGACGCGGATATAGCCTTCATCCACAAACACGCCGTCCCCCTGCGGCAGGATGGCGCGCATGGTCGAGGCATCGGGAACGCGGTTGGCGCGTTCGCTGGCATGATAGGGCGTACGGGTCAGCAGGATCGGGGCGTTCTTGGCACCCTTGGGGATCACGATGACCGTATGCAGCTTGATGCCATCACGCATGGGGATCATCACGTCGCGCTTGATGTAATCGCGCTGGTCGATCGGCATGCTGACATGGGCGGGAATGTCGCTGCCCGTCTGGATCATGTCAGGCGTGACCGCAGGGGTGGATGTGGCGGGTTCGGCGGCCTGTGCCGCACACAGGAATGTCGCGGCCAGAGCGGTGCCGAGGCTCAGAAAATGACGTCTCACGAAAGGCTCCTGATCTTTGTTGCGAGTTTGGACCGGACAGAGTCTTTCGGGCAAGGGAAGCCGGCCTGGCTTTTCACATCTTTCCTGCACTGGCTTCTGTGCGCCTGATTCGCTATGGATCAGGGCCTTCTCCTGTCATGAAAGTATCTTCCATGCCCGCCTATCGCTCCCGCACCACCACACATGGCCGCAACATGGCTGGCGCACGTGCGCTCTGGCGGGCGACGGGCATGAAGGACGGCGATTTCGGCAAGCCCATTATCGCCATTGCCAATTCCTTCACGCAGTTCGTGCCGGGCCACGTCCATCTGAAGGACATGGGCAGTCTGGTGGCCTCCGCGATCGAAGAAGTCGGCGGAATTGCCAAGGAATTCAACACGATCGCAGTGGATGACGGCATCGCGATGGGCCACGGCGGAATGCTGTATTCCCTGCCCTCGCGCGAGTTGATCGCGGATTCCGTGGAATACATGGTCAACGCGCATTGCGCGGATGCGATCGTCTGCATCAGCAACTGCGACAAGATCACGCCGGGCATGCTGATGGCCTCCATGCGGCTGAACATCCCCGTCGTGTTCGTCTCCGGTGGCCCGATGGAAGCCGGCAAGATCAACGGCCCGGGCGTGACCCGCAAGCTGGACCTGATTGATTCCATGGTCGCGGCCGCCAATCCGGACGTGTCCGACAGCGAGTCCGAACAGATCGAACGCTCCGCCTGCCCCACCTGCGGCTCCTGCTCGGGCATGTTCACGGCCAATTCCATGAACTGCCTGACCGAAGCTCTGGGTCTGTCCCTGCCCGGCAATGGTTCCCTGCTCGCCACCCATAACGACCGCCGCGAACTGTTCCTGAGTGCAGGCCGCCGGATCGTGGAACTCGCGCGCCGCTGGTACGAACAGGACGATGCTTCCGTCCTGCCCCGCAGCATTGCCACGCGCGCGGCATTCGAGAACGCCATGACGCTCGATATCGCCATGGGCGGCTCCACCAACACGGTCCTGCATCTTCTGGCCGCAGCCCGCGAAGGTGAAGTCGATTTCCACATGCACGACATCGACCGCCTGTCGCGCCGTGTCCCCAATCTGTGCAAGGTCGCACCGGCCAAGAACGACGTGCACATGGAAGACGTCCATCGTGCCGGTGGTATCCCCGCCATTCTGGGTGAACTGGACCGCGCGGGCCTGATCCACAAGGATGTTCCGACCGTCTACGCACCGACACTCGGGGACGCGCTGAAGAAGTGGGACATCCTGAACGGCGACGAAGAGGCCGCTCATCTGTTCAAGGCCGCCCCTGGCAATGTCCGGACCGTTCATGCCTTTTCGCAGTCCAGCCGCTACCACGAACTGGATCAGGACCGCGAAGGCGGCGTCCTGCGCGACAAGGCGCATGCCTTCTCGCAGGATGGCGGTCTGGCCGTGCTGTACGGTAACCTTGCCGAAGACGGCGCCATCGTCAAAACGGCCGGTGTCGAAGCCAGCATCCTGACCTTCACGGGAACGGCACGGGTCTTCGAGAGCCAGGACGATGCCGTGGCGGCTATCCTGGGTAACCGCATCGTGGCCGGTGACGTCGTGGTCATCCGCTACGAAGGCCCTAAGGGCGGCCCCGGCATGCAGGAAATGCTGTATCCGACGAGCTATCTGAAATCGAAGGGTTTGGGCAAGGTCTGCGCCCTGATCACGGATGGCCGCTTCTCAGGTGGAAGCTCAGGCCTGTCCATCGGCCACATGTCCCCCGAAGCAGCGGAAGGTGGCCTGATCGGTCTGGTCGAGGATGGCGATCGCATCGAGATCGATATCCCGAACCGTACCCTGCATCTTGCCGTTTCGGACTCTGACATTGCCGATCGCCGTGAGCGCATGAATGCGCGTGGCGCCAGCGCCTGGAAGCCGAACCGTGAGCGCGTGGTTTCGAAAGCCCTTCAGGCCTATGCCGCAATGACCACGAGCGCGGCCCATGGCGCTGTCCGCGATCTGTCGCAGATCATCGTGAAGACGCGGATCTGATCGCAGTCTCTACGGCGTCCTGCAATTCGGCGGACGCCAGCATCTTCGAGGCGACATGGCCGGTCGCCGGGACGAGCGTAATCGTCCAGCCAAAGGGAACATTGAGCTTTTCAGCCTGTTCCCGGCCCTGGGCATAGGCCCACTGCCCGCGTTCAAGACGGTTGCGGCCCTGTTCCGTCGCTGCGGGAATATGTTCTGTGGCTGAGGACGTTTCGGTATCCTCAGCTCCCAGAATGACGGCGATATTTCGTGAAAGATAGCGCTTGAGGTCCGGACGACTGCCGGATTCCGGCCAGTTGCGGAACCCGTAAGGGACCGCTGTCTCCGTTTCAGGCTCCACATAGGTCGCGGGGTTCATGATGACCGTCATAACCTCTTCGCCCGGAGCATAGGCTTCGACCCGTTCCAGATACTGCGCTCCGGCGGAGTGCCCCATCAGAATGATCGGTACGCGCGGCTCGCCGGAAACCGCCCGGGCCCACTGCTCCAGCAGCTTCATGTAGGTCGCTGCAGGGGGCGTCCGCTGTAACGCCGGAAAACCACCGCGCTGATATTGCTGAACGGAGAACCGCGCCACCGGAAAGTCGGGCGCGAACACCAGGCTGCATTCATGTCTGGCGAGCGGGATCGTATCGTCGCGATAGGTGGCGCTGTTCCGGTTCTTTCCCGCAAGCACGAACAGGATGGCCCGGATCTGACACGCCGCCGGGCGGAAGACCGAAACCTCGAAACGCTCCCCCGCGAGGGTCGCAGTCTCAAGGCTTCGCCCCTCCGGTAAAGCCTGGGTCTCAGCCGCGCCTGCCATGACGGCAAGAATGGCTCCTACAAGGCAGGCGGCCGTTTTCAACTCAGGCAAGACGCCCCAGAGCCGCCTTCAGCCGCTCCAGATCGCTCTGGAAAGTTGCCAGACGGTCGTGGTTTTCTTCCACGACTTCCGGCTTGGCGCGGGCCACGAAGTCCGCGTTGTCCAGCTTGCGCGTCACCTTGAGGATCTCGCCTTCAATACGGGTTATTTCCTTGGCAAGTCGCGCCCGTTCCGCATCAAGGTCGATCAGACCTTCAAGCGGAATGAAGACAGTCGCCTCATCCAGAACGAGCTGGGCCGCATTGCGCGGCGCATCTTCGCCAACAACACCAACGTCCGAAACACGGGCCATACGACCAATGGCCTCAGCCCAGGTCTTTGCACGCTCCAGATTTTCCGGCGCGGCATCACGCAGCAGCAGCGGTGCCTTCTGCGACGGCGGAATGTTCATTTCCGAACGCACCGTCCGGACATCCCCGATCAGCCGGATCACCCAGTCCAACTCGGCGCGGGCTTCGTCGGCCCGGGTCACCGTCATGATCTCCGGCCAGCGGATCTCCTCGAATTTGCCCGGATAGCCAAGCTCCTGCCACAGCGTCGCCGTCACGAACGGAATAACCGGCTGCATCAGACGCAGGATCAGCCCCAGAACATGCGCGCTGACAGCCCGCAACTCGGCAGTTTCCTCGTTTTCCGCCGCAAAGACGGGCTTCGAGAACTCTACGAACCAGTCACAGAACCGGCTCCAGACAAACCGGTAGCAGCAGCTGGCATATTCATCGAAACGATAGACCGAAAGAGCCCGTCCTGCTTCGGTAATGGCATCGTTCGCTTCCGTCAGGATCCACCGCCCAAGCGCGCTCTTGACGCTTGCTGGATCGAAGTCTTCCGTCGGCTTGGCACCGTTCATTTCAAGGAAACGCGCGGCATTCCACAGCTTTGTGACAAAGGCGCGGTGTTCTTCAACGCGCTTGCGCCCGAGCTTGATATCCCGTCCCGGCCCCGTGCCCGCACAGATCGCCAGACGCGTCGCATCCGCCCCGAACTCGGCCACAAGATCCAGCGGATCAAGACCGTTGCCCTTGGACTTGGACATCTTCTGGCCCTTCTCGTCCCGGACCAGCCCGTGAATCAGGACAGTCCGGAACGGAACATCATCCATGAAGTGCAGACCCATCATCATCATCCGGGCAACCCAGAAGAAAATGATGTCAAAGCCCGTAACCAGCACGCTGGTCGGATAGTAACGGGCCAGCTCCTCCGTCCTGTCAGGCCAGCCAAGCGTCGTGAAGGGCCACAGGGCGGAGCTGAACCAGGTGTCCAGAACGTCCTCATCCTGCGTGAGGCTTACCCCCTCGCCGGCCTGAACCTGCGCATCCTGTTCATTTTCAGCGACATAGACCTTGCCGTCCGCGCCATACCAAGCCGGAATCCGGTGTCCCCACCAGAGCTGGCGGCTGATGCACCAGGGCTGAATATCACGCATCCAGGCGTGGAACGTGTTTTCCCACTGCCGCGGCTCAAAAGCGATCTTTCCGCTTTCGACCGCCTCTACAGCGGGGCCGGACAGGGTCTTGGCATCGCAGTACCACTGAAGCGTCAGGCGCGGTTCAACAATCGCACCGCCACGCTCTGCATGCGGCACCTGAAGCTTGTGCGGCTCGATCTTCTCCAGCCATTCCAGACGCTCAAGCTCGGCAACAACCTGCTTGCGGCCTTCTTCGCGGCTCAGGCCGTTCAGGGTTTCGACGAACGCAACCGAAGCCAGTCCCTCAACATCGCGCAGTTCAGGACGGATTTCCTCGATCCACAGACAGGCTGTTTCATCAAGAACAGTCGGAGCCGGCAGGTCGTGACGCTTGCCGACTTCAAAGTCATTGAAGTCATGTGCCGGTGTGATCTTGACGGCGCCTGTGCCCTTTTCCGGATCGGAATGCAGATCGGCGACAACGGGAATGCGACGTCCCGTAAGCGGTAGGATCACGGTCTTGCCGATCATATCGGCATAGCGCTCATCCTCAGGATGAACGGCCACCGCGACATCGCCCAGCATGGTTTCTGGACGTGTTGTGGCCACCGTGATGGTCCGGCCGTCTTCCAGCGGATAACGGATGTACCACATGGACCCCTTGGTCTCATGGTTTTCCACTTCCAGGTCCGAAATGGCCGAACGGAACTTCGGGTCCCAGTTCACCAGACGCCGGTCGCGATAGATCAGGCCTTCATTATAAAGGGTAACGAAAACCTTCCGGACAGCACGGGACAATCCGTCGTCCATCGTAAAGCGCTCACGTTCCCAGTCTGCCGAGGCGCCGAGCTTGCGGAGCTGCTTGACGATCGTGCCGCCGTATTCCTGCTTCCAGTCCCAGACGCGTTCGAGAAAACCTTCGCGCCCCAGAGCGGTTCTGCTGGTGCCTTCCTTGTCTAGGGCACGCTCGACGACCATCTGCGTGGCGATGCCCGCGTGGTCCGTTCCTGGCTGCCAGAGGACATTGAATCCTTCCTGACGTTTCCAGCGAATCAGCATGTCCTGAAGGACAAAATTCAGGGAATGGCCGAGGTGCAGCGTGCCCGTGACGTTCGGCGGTGGGAACATGATCGAAAAAGGCTCACCCGGCTGGTCGGGGTGAGCCCGGAAAGCGCCGCTTTTCTCCCACGCGTCGTAGAGGGCATTTTCATGATCGGCGGGGACGAAGCTTTTTTCGAGCATGGTTATCCAGGACAGTCAGTACAGCAGGTGGAAGAACGTGCTTCCACCGCCCTTCTTACTCTCGTGGACGCAGACGGGCAATTTCCGCACGGACAAGAATTTCAACCAGTGACGGAAGATGGGCATCCAGCCATGTACGCACCATGCTCCGGACTTCGCCTCGCACCATGTCCTCAATCGTCAGGCCGCTGCTCCGGCTGATGACAGTATCTGATGCAAGGGGGGCGGCTCCGCTGAATGCGGCGTGCAGTTCATCCAGAGAACGCTCCGCTGCGGCTACCGTCTGGGCGTTCATGAGGTCATCCTTGGCCGGTGAGCTCTGGGCAGGCTGAGCTGTCGGGGTGACTTCAGAGGCGGAAGCGGCGGCGGTCTCGGCCGGAGCCGCTGTCACGGGCGGTGCGACCATCATGGAGTTATCGAGGGTCAGTTCTTCTTCCTGGGACGGCATGCTGGGCTTCTCCTCGGTCGATTCAGGCGATTTGGGATCTTCATGAAGAGCACGCCGGATCGAACTCAGGACGTCTGTCATTGCGTCGTCGGCGTGGTGATCTTGCTGGATCGATTCAGAAGAAGTCATGGATTGTTAATATTCCGTTTATTGAAAAATTTTATCGACCGGGCTGGTTGATCGCATAGTCGCTCAGACCCCACAGCCTGTTCTTGACCGCGTTGTAGTAGGCTTTTTCGTCATAAAGCGGGACGCCCAGTTTGAGATCGACGGCTGTAAGCCGTCCGATCGCGGCCGCGACGGCGTAGGAAGAGGTCACGAGGTTTGAAAGATGCTGCACCAAGGTCCGCTGGGACTGCAGCAGGGTCTGCTGCTGCTGAAGGACCGCGAGCGTCGTGCTCGTTCCCACGAGAGCCTGCCGTTCGACACCGTCCAGAGCGATCACATTCGCCGAAATGGCCATGCGGTCGCTGGAAATCGACTGCTTGAAGGAAACCATCTGCTGCCAGCTTGAAGCAGCCTTCTGAAGAGCTGTCCTGCGCTGGACATCGACTTCACGGTGTGCCGCTTGGGCATCCTGACGAGCGCCCCGGATCGAAGCATATTCTGAGCCGCCCTGATAAAGGGGAACACTGAATTCGATCTCGCCGAATTTGTTGTCCTGTAGGGAGTCCCCATAAGCCTGATTGACCTGATGCTGATAATTCAGGCTTGCAGAAACCTTGGGCATGATCTGGGAAATCTGAACGGAAATATTATCTTTGCGCTGGGCCTCGGTGAAAAGTGCGTTGACGACCTGAGGATTGTTCTGAACAGCAGCAGCCACAGCTTCCTGTTCACTGTGAACGGGAAGGTTGAGAGGTTGCGGGGGCACCAGATTGGGGGCCGCGGCAATGCCGACTATCTGGAGATAGGTCGCCTGGGCGCTCTGAAGCGTGCCTTCAGCCTGCTGCCGCTCCGCAGTTGCGCTGGCAAGGGCTGCCTGTGCCTGTGCAACGTCAGTCCGGGTAATTTCACCAACATGGAAGCGTTCCTGGGTCGCCTCGACCTGCTGTTGCAGGACGTGTTCGTTATTGATGGCGATCTGGAGGAGCTGCTCGTCTTCGATGATGCCCACATACGCACTGACGACATTGGTGAAGACGTCCTGTTCCGTCTGGATCAGATGGGCGCGTTCAGCCATGATCTGGTTCGTGGCAGCATGAACGCTGGCGACCGTTTTCCCACCCTGATAGAGCGGTTGGGTGATACCGACGGTGCCCGAGTAGCCGGGTGTCTGATAGCGGCGTGAACTGCCAAGATAGCCGCCTTTTGAGGCGTAATTGGTGCTGCCATCATAATAGGTAAGGTTCAGGCTGGTCTGGACCGTGGGGCGCCAGCCTGCGAGAGCCGTGGGAAGCTGTTCATCCGTGGCGCGCAGGTGAGCGCGCTCTTCTCGCAGCGTCGGATTGGTCAGGTACGCTGTCGAAAGCGCTTCCTGAAGGGTGTGCGGGATGAAATTGGGTGAACTGCTGCCGTCATATTTCTGCGCAAGAGCAGTTCCGCTCAGGAGAAGCGACAGAAGACCAAGCCCGAGGGGGGCTTTCAGTTTCATCGCGCCGTTGCATCCTGAAGTCATGAGATTTCCTGCTCTTTAAGTATGCATCATATCACAGCATTATGTGAATCAGTCCTTAATAGCCTGTTGGAAGGCAGAAGAAAAATCCTTCCGCAGATCAATTATCGGTCTTGACCCTTCGGGCGCTAAGAGAGATATAGCGCCTGTCTCCGCCGAGGTCCGGTGGCAGAATGGTGATGTAGCGGACTGCAAATCCGCGTATGTGGGTTCGATTCCCGCCCGGACCTCCAGAGATTTCTCCCCGGAAATCCAGACTTGTTTTTCGTTTTTACGGATGCGCTTCCGCGTATGCGGCCGCAGCGCCGAACAGGCCGGGCTGTGGATGTGTGATGATCTTGACCGGCATTTCGGTCATCATCGCCTCGAAGCGGCCCTTTGCGACGAAGCGTTCTGCGAATCCGGAATGACCGAGGCTGTCGGCGAGACGCAGCCCCAGACCACCACCGATGACGACGCCACGTGCGCCATGTGCCAGTGCCAGATCGCCGGAAATGGCGCCCAGGCTGAGGCAGAAGCGTTCCAGGGCAGCCACGGCGACCGTATCGGAGCCATCGAGGGCGTTTTTCCACAAGGTGCGGTTATCACGCAGGGTGATGGGCCAGCCCTGCATCTCGGCAATGACTTCGTACAGATTGGTCAGGCCCGGTCCGGAGACGATCCGCTCGGCAGAGACGCGGCGAAAACGCAGACGCAGGGCGCTGAGGATCTTGTCTTCGAGTTCGTCGAGCGGCGGATAGTCCAGATGGCCGCCTTCGGTTTCCATGACAAAATAGCGGTCACTGCGGCGAAGCAGGCAGGCTGCACCCAGTCCTGTGCCCGGGCCGACGATCGTGATGGCGCCTTCCGTCGGAAGGTCGATGTCCGGTCCGCAGAGATGTTTCATGTGCGAGGAATCGACCTGGGCTACGGCGTGAGCCACGGCTCCGAAATCGTTGACGAGTACGAAATTGTCGAGATGCAGGCGCGCGCCGAGCTGGCTCGGCTGGATGATCCAAGGATTGTTGGTCAGCTTGAGGATCTCGCCGCTTACCGGACAGGCTACGGCAATGCCGGCTTCGCGTGGAAGCGTCCGGTTCAGGGAACGGCCGAATGTTTCCCAGGCCAAGGCCAGACTGCCATGTTCCGCGCATTTCAGCGTCGTGGCCTCACCCAGTGAGACGACCTTGCCATCCTCGATGGTCGCGATTGCAAACCGTGCGTGCGTTCCACCGATATCGACGGCTACGATTTCCCTCATGGCACCTCAAATCCTCTGGCGATGCTGGCCGGTGGCCTGCGCTTTTTCCAATGCGCAGCAGTTGCCTACCGGTTCTGCTGCGTCAAGTTCCGGATTGTTCTGACAGCGTTCGTCAGCTGACCGGACGCTGCTTGACTTCGGCCGTTCTCAGCAGCCGGTGAACGATGGCGCGCGGCACGATCATTTCAAGGAACCGGGCGATGGCGAAAGGCCACGGGAAGAGAAGATGTGCCCTTCCCTGCCCGATCGCGCGCGTGATCATGCGCGCAGCGCGGCGCGTCGAGACGAGGAACGGCCGGGCTCCTTCGAGACGCTGGCTCATGGGCGTGTCGACATAACCCGGAGAAATGAGGGTTACGGAGACATGATGCGGCGTCATGGCAGCATGAAGTGCTGTGCTGAAGCGGGCCAGCCCGGCTTTTGAACCGCTATAGGCTGTGGCGACCGGAAGGTCATGAAAAGCTGCCACCGAGCCTATGAGCGCAATACGACCTGCTTTGCGGGCTGCCATACGCGAGGCCATTTCGGTTGCGAGGGTTGCGGGCGTCGTGAAATTGACGAGGGAAATATCGCGGACCTGTTCGGCTGTTTCGGTCAACGCGCCTTCCGGGCGGATATCGCCAAGTCCGGCTCCCAGGATCAGGATATCGATCTGGCGCGCGTCATCTGCCTTGCGCAGTGCCGCCAGGGCATCATCGGTCCGGCACAGATCGAGCGACAGGATCTCGGCCGAAGCGCCTCTGCGGATGACTTGCGCAGCAACATCCTGAAGGCGTGCGGCGTTGCGTCCCCACAGCGTCAGATGCGTTCCAGGGCGCGCATACTGAAGGGCCAGCGCGGCGCCAATGCCGCTTGATCCTCCGGTAATAAGGACGTGAAATGGAGCATTCGAAGGGGAAACAGAAGCATCTGGCATGGAAAACCGCTTTATTCGTGGTCGGATCGGGGCTGGAAGGGTATAGCCCTCCCATGCAACAAGATGCGACCCCGTGCCGTACTGGCACATCACCCCGTCGGACGGGATGTTTTTTTCGATCAGAGGTACACCTGCCATTATGACACTGCCCGACAGGACTGACATCCCTGCGCCGCATGATGATCTTGTGGTTCGGCCAGTGACGACGCGGGCTGACCTCAAACTGTTCATGACGCTCCCGCGTCGCATCTATGCCGGAATGGCGGGTTTTGTCCCGGCTTTCGACATGGAACAGGATGATCTGCTCAATCCGAAGAAAGCACCGATTTTCCGCCATGCGAGCATCCGGTACTTTCTGGCCTGGCGCGGTAACACGGCCGTAGGGCGCATTGCCGCGATCGTGGATCATCGTGCCATCGAGCATTGGGGCATGAAGATCGGCTGTTTCGGTGCGCTGGATGCCGTTCCGGAAGGGAGCGTTGTCAGTGCTCTTCTGGAAACGGCACGGAGCTGGCTGCGTCTGCAGGGCATGCAGACGATGCGCGGCCCTGTTACGCTGAGTGGCAATGGCGAATCCGGTCTGATGGTCGAAGGACAGGACCAGCCCCTGATGGTTGCGATGCCCTGGCATCCGCGTCTGCTGGGCAAGCTGGTCGAGGATGCGGGTTACAAGCCTGTCGAGGATCTTCTCAGCTACAAGCTCGACCTGGACGACCAGACGGAGTCGCGTTTCAAGGTTCCGGGTGATCTGAAGATCGGCGAAGGACGTCTTGGGGCTATCGCCATCAGACGCCTTTCGAAAAAGCAGATTGCCCAGCAGGGCGAGATCCTGCGTCAGCTTTACAATGATGCCTGGAGCGACAAGTTCAACTTCGTGCCGCTGCAGGACTACGAAATGAAGGCCATGATCAAGCAGCTTGGTCCGGTCCTTCGTCCTGAACACTATGTCCAGATCGATCAGAATGGCGAGCCTGTCGCCATGGCGCTGGTTGTGCCCAATATTTATGATATTGCCGGCGATCTTGGTGGGGCCCCCTCGCCTCTGGGCTGGGTGAAGCTGGTTGCACGCCTGACAACGCATCGCTTCCATTCGGCCCGTGTCATCCTTCTGGGTGTGACACAGCGCCTGCGCGGGACGGTTCTGGGTGCTCTGCTGCCTTCGCTGGCGATTGCCGAACTGATGCGTCGGCGGAAGTCTCTGCCCTATTCCTGGGTGGAACTCGGCTGGATCCAGGCGTCCGATTCCAACATGCGCAATCTGGCCGAGAGCATCGTGCCCGAACCGTACAAGCGGTATCGGCTTTACGAACGCCCGATCGACGATCCGGCCTGAAGCCGCACTTTCACGGGGCGTCTGTCAGAAATGCTGCCAGCCGCCCTGTTCCGGGACGATTTCATGTCCCTCTCCATCCAGAAGCCGGACTCCCGAACCGGTGCGGACCGTTCCGATGCGATGGACCGGGACTTCGGCCGCCTGACAGGCGGCCTGCAGCGCTGCTGAGCGTTCAGGTGCGCAGGTGAGTAGCAGTTCGTAATCGTCGCCGCCACACAGGCGGCGCATGAGCCACTCATGCCCCAGTGAGGCCGCCGCAGACGAGACCGGTACGGCCTCTGCATCTACGACAAGCTGGACACCGGATTCCTCGGCGATATGGCCGCAGTCCTGGATCAGCCCGTCTGAAATATCCATCGCAGCGCTGACGATGCCGTGCAGGTGAAGTCCTGTCCGGGGACGGGGCAGATGATATCGTTCTGCCAGAAAGCCCGACGGATCTTGCAAGCTGCCCTGCAGGACAAGCAGTCCCAGCGCAGCGTCGCCAATCGTGCCTGTGACCCAGATCTCATCCCCGGGTCTGGCTGTGCTGCGGCGGAGTGCCGTATTGTGCCGGAGTAGTCCGAATACGGTGGCGGAGAGGACCAGGGGGCCTGAAATGGACGTGGTATCGCCACCGATCAGATGCACACCATAGCGTTGCTGGTCTTCCGCCAGTCCGCGTGAGAATGCGGCAAACCAGTTTTCGTCGTGCCGTCCGCCACGCGTAACGGTCACGTTCAGCGTATAGGCATGGGGGCGTGCGCCCATGGCCGCCAGATCGGACAGGTTGCAGCGCAGCAGCTTACGGCCGAGGGTTTCCGGAGGGTCATCCGGAAGGAAATGGACGTTCTCGACCATGGTGTCGGTCGAAATGGCGAATTCCTCGCCTTCGGGGCAACGCATTAGGGCGCAGTCATCCCGCAGGTCGAGGCTTTCCGCCCCTGCGAGAGGCCTGAAGTGACGGGCGATGAAGCCGAACTCGCCTGCCCCAGCTGCTTCGGCCCCTGACGCGCCCGTCATGAATCAGACGTTGCCGTCGTTGGCGCGGCGGCTGAGGGTATCGAGGATCCCGTTGACCATCTTGGGTTCGTCACCCGAGAAGAAGCCGTGGGCGACATCCAGATATTCGTTGATAATGATCCGGTCCGGTGTGTCGGTGCCGATCTCGAACACGGCAGCGCGCAGCAGGGCACGCAGGACCGGGTCCAAACGGGGCAGCGGCCACTGTTCGGGCAGGACGTCGCTCAGCTTCGCATCGATATCGTCCTGGCGGCGTGTGACCCCAAGGACGATTTCCTGAAACAGCTTCAGATCGGCATCGGGAATGTGGCCATCGTCGAAAGACGCCGTGGAACTGATACGGCGGTGACGGATGAACTGGCTGATGACGGTTTCCGCCGTGTCGCCGGACTGTTCGCACTGGAACAGCGCCTGAACGGCTGCAACGCGGGCAATGGTCCGGCTGCGGCGCGTCGGATTTGCGGAGGGGGCGTCGGTGACGGTCATGGAGTCTCCTGGGAGTCGTCGGGGGACGGTGTGTCCGTTTCCCCGGGAATGGGTTTCATGTCGGCGAGGATTTTCGAGAACGCCTCGACCTCGCGGAAGTCGCGGTAGACGCTGGTGAAGCGGACATAGGCCACACCGTCCACTTCGCGCAATGCGTCCATCGCAAGCTGGCCGATGCGATGGGAAGAAATCTCGTGTTCCCCCGAGGCTTCAAGCTGCCGGACCAGCCCGTTGACCAGACGCTCCTGACGTTCTTCGGGAACCGGGCGCTTGCGCAGGGCGACGCGGATGGAGCGTGCGAGCTTGTCCCGGTCAAAAGGCACGCGACGCCCGTCCGCCTTGGTTACCGACAGTTCACGGAGCTGGACCCGCTCGACGGTCGTGAAACGCTGCGTACAGGCCGAGCAGACGCGCCGGCGACGGATCGCAACGCCGTCTTCCGTGGAGCGGCTGTCCTTGACCTGGGTATCGTCATGTCCGCAAAAAGGGCAACGCATTCGCGATCCTGAAGTGTTCGGGCCTTGTCGTGGCCGGGGAAATGGGAGCACTTTACCGGATGATGCGTTCCGGCCCAAACGGGCTTCGTGAGTTCGCGCACAACACCGGGAGACTGTCGTTGAAACGGGTATCTGTCCTGACCGCCCTCTTTGCCCTTTCCACTGCCCAGGCCATGGCCCAGCAGGCTCTTCCGGGAACAGTGGTGGCGCCGGATGCCGATCATGATGCGCAGCGGGTCGTGGTTATGAACGGGACATTCCGCCCGTCAGCCTATTTTCCCAACCGTGGAGCCGGTTATTTCACGATTCGCAACGATGACAGCGTTGACCATCTGCTGAAGGGGATTTCATCCCCGCTGTGCCAGAATGTCATTGCGCATCACACGAACCAGCAGCAGACGGACGGGGCGAATGATCTCTTCACGCATCTGGCGCTGCCGCACGACTCCACGATGATTTTCCCGCGTTCGGGCTACCACATGATGTGCATGGGAATTCGTCAGATGCCTGCCGCTGGCAGCAAGGTGCCGTTCACGTTCGAGATCCTCAATGGCGGCAGCATTACCGTCAGTTTCACTGTCACGGCGCCTGACGAACTGACGCACGACTGACGCTCTTTACTGGGCCGAGGCGGGTTCGCGGATTTCGCGCAGGACGGTCAGGACCGCAGCTCCGTAGCGGTCCAGTTTCGAGGCGCCGACGCCCTTGATGCTTCCCAGTTCAGCGCGGCTGGCAGGCTGTTCGCGGGCGATGTCCCGCAGCACCGAATCGTGGAAAATGACGTAGGGCGGGATTTCCTGTTCCCGCGCTTCGGACAGGCGCCACTGGCGCAGGGCGTCGAAATACGGTTTTTCATCCGCCGACAGACGATCATTTTCCGTATTGCCGTCCGAGCCCGCGCTGGCGGTCAGGGCGGCCTTGGCTTCGAGCCTGAGTGCCACGCGCTCCTCGCCGCGCAGGATCGGACGCGCGATTTCGCTCTGAAGCGCGAGACTTCCATATTCGCCATGCATCCGGATGGCCCCGCGCGCGATCAGCTGACGGATGACGGCGCGCCACCACTGCTCGCTGTGTTCCTTGCCGATCCCGAAAACCGAAAGATGCTGATAGGCATTGCGTTCGATGGTTTCGTTGAGCTTTCCACGCAGCACATTGGAAAGCTGGACTGCTCCGAGACGCTGGCCGGTGCGATAAATGGCCGAGAGAACTTTCTGGGCAGCCTGGGTGCCATCAAATGTTGAGACCGGGCTGATACAGTTGTCGCAGTGACCGCAGGGCTGCGCGAGGTTTTCCCCGAAACACGCAAGCAGCGCCTGCGTGCGGCAGCCTGTGGTCTCCGTGAGGGCGATCATGCTTTCCAGACGGGCCTGCATGACGCGCTTTTCGTGGTCGGGGGCGCTGGACTGTTCCAGCCAGTACCGCGCCCGGGCCATGTCCTCGCCGCCATAGAGCAGCAGCGTGTCGGACGGCTCGCCATCGCGCCCTGCCCGTCCGATCTGCTGATAATACGCTTCGGGCGAGGACGGCATGTCCAGATGGACGACGCAGCGGACGTCCGGGCGGTCGATCCCCATGCCGAATGCGATCGTCGCGACGATCACCATTTCCTCGCCCGAGCGGAAACGCATCAGCGTAGCCCGCTTCTCGACCGAAGAAAGGCCGGCATGGAATGGCAGGGCGGTCAGGCCCTTGTCCCGCAGCATGGTGGCGACGCGTTCCGTTTTGTTGCGACTGCCGCAATAAACGATGGAGGCGCCTTCGCGATGGTTCTGAAGCGTTTCGAGGAGCTGTCGGCTTTCGCTGGCCTTGGCGCGGGCTTCCACCACCAGGTTGGGACGATGGAAGCTCGCCATCAGGACCCGCGCATCGGGCATACCAAGTGCGTTGAGGATATCATCCCGCGTCCGGGGATCGGCTGTAGCTGTCAGGGCAATGCGGGGGACGCCCGGGAACATCTCGGGCAGGCTGGCGAGTGCCCGGTATTCGGGGCGGAATTCATGGCCCCAGGCCGAAATGCAGTGTGCTTCGTCAATCGCGATCAGCGAGATCTGGCGTTTTGACAGGAAATTCGCTGTTGCAGGCTGAAGCCGACGCTCTGGCGAAATATAGAGAATATCGATCCGGCCATTGCGCAGATCGCTCTGAAGTTCGTCGCGCTCATCCGGCCCAAGTCCGGAATGCAGCGCGGCCGCGCGGACGCCGAGCTGTCTCAGGCCCGCAACCTGATCGTCCATCAGGGCGATCAGGGGGGAGATGACCAGACCCATGCCGTCCCGGCAGAGAGCGGGAACCTGATAGCACAGGCTCTTGCCACCGCCGGTCGGCATAAGGACGAGCACGTCCTCGCCCCGCATGACCGTTTCGACGGCGTCCTGCTGAAGGCCGCGGAAGCCGGGGAAGCCAAAAACTTCCGCCAGCACGCCTTCAGGCGTCGGAGGCTGATTCGATCCCGGAGCGACGGGAGGGCTGTTCTGCGCCTGCGTCATCCCGGGCGCCGGATCAGTGACCCGGAACGATAGTGATGGAAACGCGACGCAGGGCGACGTGGGAATCTTCCAGCTCGCTCGGGACATACGGCGTCATTTCGATCCGTGCACCGTTCAGTCCGTCATTGCTGAGCTGCGTCGCTACGGTCTGGGCTCGGCTCGTCGCCAGTTCCTTCAGGACTGCGGCATCACCGTTTGTACCAGCGGAGCCAGAGACGCGCACGACGGAAGCGTGTTCAGCGCGGGCAGCCGTAGCAGCCTTGGTCACGACAGCCTGTGCGACGGGGCTGAGCGTTACGGATTCACGGTCGAAGAAAACGACGTAGCTGTCACGCGACGGCTGTTCGGCGCAGCCTGCCAGCGCAGCTGACAGAACGAAAACCGGGGCCGCGATGCGGACGAAGGAAAGGAAACGTGCCATGGCGTAGCGTCCTGTCAGGATAGAGAGGTGTGAAGCTGGATCGGCGCGGGCCGGTCAGCACGCACTGGAAATAACCTGTCCGTCCTCAAGGCGCCAGATGCGGTCAAGTTTTTCCACACCGGTCAGGCGATGGGCGATCAGAAGGACGCTCCGTCCCTCGGTCGCATTGTTCAGCGTCTCAAGGAAAGCGCGCTCGGTCTCTGCGTCCAGTCCGGTTGCCGGTTCGTCGAGAACGAGGATGGGAGCATCGGACAGCAGAACGCGCGCCAGAGCGATACGCCGGCCCTGGCCGCCCGAAAGTTTCGAGCCGCCTTCCCCGATCCAGGTGTCCAGTCCGTCAGGCAGGTTGCGCACGACGTCTGCAATCCTGGCCTGATCGAGCGCAGCCCACAGAGCCGTATCCGGAATGTCCGTCCGACCCAGAAGCAGGTTTCCACGCACGGTATCATCAAACAGATGGCTGGCCTGCGACAACCATGCGATCTGTGAGCGCAGGTCGCTGTCACGCAGTGTGGTGATGTCTGTGCCACCCAGCAGGATCCTGCCCTGTTCGGGAGATGCGGCCTTGAGGATCAGGGCGGCTAGGCTGGATTTGCCAGCACCGGACGGTCCGATCAGGGCTGCGCGCTCTCCCTGACGGAGAGTCAGGTTCAGGTCACGGAAAATGGGATCCCGGTCCGGTGTCCAGCGGAACGTCACGTTCTCAAGACGCAGATCGCGACCTGCCGGAAGCGGTGCGTTGCCTTCGGGTGCAGGGGGAGCCCGATCGGCAATTTCGACAATCCGCTGTGCCGCGTGGCTGACCTGCCCGCTCAGCAGACCCGCACGCGCCAGACCTGTGACGCCTTCAAGCACTGTGATGGCGACGAACAGTGCCGTAATGCCGGCGATGGCCGGAGCCTGCGGGAAGAGAAGACCCGCAACCGCACACAGGATGACGGCGATCCCGGCCTTGGCGATCAGGCCTGCAAAGCCCTGCATGAGGGCCATGCGCGTCTGCTGGCGGCGCTGGGCCTTGAAAAGGGTTTCCTGACGGTCCGTGACAGCTGCGGCAAGGACGTCTTCGGCGCCAAAGGCCCGGGCCTCGCGCAGGCCCGATGTGAGATCGAGTGCCGCGATCCGCAGTTCCGATTCCGCACGCAGGATGTCCGGACCAAAGCGACGGGACAGGCGCGCGCCCATCAGGGGCAGAATGAACGCAAGGACGGCAAACAGGGCGCCGGTCAGCAGGCCTGCTTCCGTTCCCGCCCGCATCCAGACAAGCGTTGCGATCGGGAGTGTCAGGAGAGCGGATACCAGCGGGACAAGAATCCGCAGATACAGGTTGTCCAGTGTCTGGACGTCTGAGACCAGACGCGTCAGCAGGTCTCCCGAACGCTGGAAACCCAGCCCCGCAGCAGCACCGCCAGCGAGCTTGCGATAAAACCAGACCCGCAGATCGGCCAGTGCGCGGAACATGGCGTCATGCGTATAAAGACGTTCGAAATAACGCAGGACGATCTGCGACACGCCCGACAGTCGCAGAAGAAGATAGGCGGCGCCTGCTCCGACGGCCGCGCCGGCAATCCGCCCACCGGCCTGTCCCATCAGGGCCAGCCCCGCACAGACAGCCAGTTCGGCGATGACCATACCGGTTATCAGGCGCGTATATTGCGGACGCCAGACCTGAAGGATGCGGGACAGCGCTGTTTCGCTTCCCGTTTCTGCAACCGGATTTGTAGGCAGCGGGGCGCTCATGCGGCTTCTCCCGTAAAGGCAATGGCGCGACCGGCATCAAGCACGAGGTGCCACCCCTGAAACTGGCGGGCCTGCGCGGAATGACTGCACAGGATGACGGTCCGGCCTTTGGCGAGGTCTTTGAGGCTGACAAGGATTTCAGCCTCGGTCTTTGGATCCAGATGGGATGTGGGCTCATCCAGCAGCAGAAGCGGCGCGTCCTTGAGATAGGCGCGGGCAATGGCGATACGCTGCGCCTGACCGCCGGACAGGCCAAACCCGCCCTCGCCGATCCGCGTTTCCAGTCCGTCCGGGAGCGACGACAGATACTGATCGACAGCCGCTGCGGAGACGGCCCGGTCCAGATCTTCAGCCGAAGCATCGGGCCGGGCGAAAAGGATGTTTTCACGGATGGTTCCGGCGAACAGGACGGGCTTCTGCCCGATCCAGCTGATCCGCGAGGAAATCTGGCGGGGCGAAAGGCTCTGCATGTCCTGTCCATCGAACAGGATGCGTCCCTGCGAAGGAGAGACGAACCCGAGCAGCAGTTCCAGAAGCGTGGATTTGCCAGCCCCCGATGCGCCTTCGAGGATCAGTGTCGCACCAGCAGGCAGAACGAAGCTCACGTCATGAATGACCGTGCCGCGTTGCTCATCCCATGCAAAGGAGACGTTTTCAGCTGTCACCGAGATGCCGCCCTTGGTCTGAAGAACGTCAGGCCCTGCCGCCGTCCGCTCGGTCAGCGGTGCCAGTTCATGCATGGCTTCTGCTGCCGCGGTGGCATGGGCGCGGTCCTGATAGGCCGCCGACAGGGCACGGAAGGACGCAAATGCCTCGGGTACCAGCAGGACGGCATAAAGTGCGCGTGTCAGGACGGCATCAGAAGGATGGCCCATCAGGGTGTGGGCCTGCGTCACAACGATCAGCACAAGGGCTGCAACCATGGCGACATCCGTGGTCGCCGAGGCCAGAAAAGCGATCCGCAGGACCTTCATGGTACGCTGGCGCAGGTCATCGGCGCTTTTTGCCAGAGCCTGCGTCTCGCGATCGGTACCACCGGACAGGACGATGGTCGCAATACCCTTCACACGGTCCAGAAAACGCGTCTGAAGACGGTTCATGGCCAGGAACTGCTTGCGGGACGCGACGGCCGTGGCAATCCCGAAGACGGCCTGAAAGATGGGAAGCATGGCACAGCAGGCCGCAAGGATCAGACCCGCCTGATGGTTCTCCACATACAGTGCGATCACGACCAGCCACTGTGACACCAGCCAGAGCGATGCGGCCGGCAGCCAGCGCGCGAAATAGCCGTCCAGCGCTTCGATCCGGTCAACCAGTGTGGCTGCAATGGCGGCGCTGTGATGGCGGCGCAGGAGCGCTGGCCCCTCGCCGATGATCCGGTCCAGCACTTCGCGGCGCAGGCGGCGTCGAGCGTGGATGCCGGCTGAAGCGGCGGTCATGTCCTGTATGGTGGACAGGATCACTCTCAGGACGCAGGCCAGAAGAAAGACGCCGATGGCTGGTCCGGTGCTGTCCGTGTCGCGGGTCAGGACGGAAGCGAGCGTTCGAGCCAGCGCCCAGGCCTGCAGGAGCCCCAGCAGGGTCGAGAGCAACCCTAAAACTACTACGACAGAGGTCCGGGAGCGACTGGCGCGTCCCTGTGCCTTTACCCACGCTTTTGCGATTGTCTTGTCGGCCTTCATGACCCCTGCATATAGGTCGCAAAAGCCCGACAAGACAGTGCTTCAGGCAATTCTTGCCGCTTATTTAGGTTTTTTTGTGGATTTGCAGGCGGAACCTGACGCCGCTTTGCCGTTACAGACCCGAGTCTTCTCCGTGACTGATGGCCTTGCGCGCCATCGCCAGCGCCGTCAGGGAGGGGCGTTCGGGAATGAAACGCAGGGTATACCAGGTTCCGTTTTCATTGCTGACCGTCATATCGGCATTGATCTGACGCGCGAACCCGCGGATGAGCTGCATCCCGATTCCTTCACGACGCGTGCGGGACTCGGTAGCCTGACCGGCATTGATGCCGATTCCATCGTCACCCAGTTTCAGTTCTACCAGACCTTCCTTTTCCGGATCCGTTGGAACAACCTTGTGCAGGTTGATCACGATATGACCCGTCCTGTTCTCCGGGAACGCATATCGCAGGGCATTGCTGACGACTTCGGTCACGATCAGCGCGATCGGAACGGCCTGATCGGGAGAGATCAGGACATGCTCGATATCGAGTTGCAGCCGGATGCGGGTCTGGGCATTCATGCCGTTCGCGGACAGCAGGATGCTGCAGAGTTCTTCCAGAAAACTCTGGACATCCAGCGCCGAGAGGCCGCTTTCGGAATACAGGTAGCGGTGCAGGGTCGCGAGTGCCCTCACCCGGTCCCGGACGAGACGGAATTCTTCGCGTGCCTCATGGGAGCGGATGCGGCTTGCCTGCAGGTTGAGCAGTGAGGCCACGACCTGCAGGTTGTTCTTTACCCGGTGATGAATTTCCCGGATCAGCATGTCCTGATTGCGGGCCGACTGTTCCAGATCCTGCTCATGCTTGCTGAGACGGCGTGTCGCGCGGAGAAACGCCTTTTCCAGATGCCTAATTTCAAGCGGGATCGAATGGCTGATCCTGGGCGCGAAGGCAGCGCCCTTGCGCCAGTCTGCGACCGCCAGGGCCAGTTTCTCCAGCGGATCGACCAGGAACAGGCGAGCGCCCAGTGCGACGGCCATCAGTTCAAGCACCAGCAGACCCACAATCAGGCTGACCCGGATCAGGAAGATATTGAGGGCGTGACTTTCTTCGGCCGTGCGCTCCGTTGCGACAATCAGGCTGACCGGACCATAGGCATTTTGAAAAGCGTAGGTGATGCCCTGGCTCGTGAAGACGTCATGCAGGCTGAGGGACGCAATGTCCCTCTTCAGACGTGCAAATGCCCTTCTCGGCAATTCCGCGGTTACCGGCCGGTCCGGGAAAAGCGAATAGAGAGTTCCATCCGGCATCGCCAGAAAATGCCGTGAATTGTTATCCGTGCCGAGCAGGAGGCGGCTGTCCCCTTTTGGAAGATGGCTGCGCTGCCAGCCCAGGGTCCGGACGGCAATGATGTAACCGGAGACGGAGTTGTTGCTGAGAATGGGAACAACGAACTTCAGGAGCGGACCCCGGTCGCCCTTCAGCACATCAACTCCGACAACCGGAGTTCTGATCGTCGGAGAGCTCATCGTGGGCGCGGCGAGTTCGGGAGAAGAGCAGATTGCCGCATCCTGTGTTGAAGGAGGCGGCAGAACGACCGATGGCCGGCCGGACACGTCCGTCAGCATCAGCATACAGTAGTGATGCTGTGAGACGGTCTGGACCAGCGCAAACTCCCTCAGGGCATTTCCTGAAGAAATGTCTCCATCGGCAAGCATGTCCAGCAGCGTGTGGGTCTGGTCGAGATCCGTCGTGATTTCCGAAATGGCAAGCTGCGTGTCGCGTTCGGTGCGCATGGCGCTGTTGCCGACATTCTGCTGGTAGCTGTGCCAGGCCAGCAGAGAGGCGATGATCGCGAGGGGCAGAGTCGTCGCGACAATCAGGGTCATCACCCGCGCGCCGACGGTGTCAAACATCCGGATGCTGCGCAGGGCGTCACGTCTGTGCCACAGACGACGCCAGCGCCGCGGACTCAGGTCTGGAGAACCAGACCGGCTAACAGTCACTTGTTTCGGTCTTCCTCGATCAATCGGAGAAGTTCATCGGGGATCGGCTCGTTTGCAACATCATCAAAAAGCTGATGCAGGCCCCGGCTCAGCCAGATTCCGAAAGGCGAATCCTGATCCTCGCCAGTGGTTTCCTTGGCTGAGGACTTCCGCTTGTCTCCTGCGGTCATTGGCTGGTCCTGAACCTTCCTGTGACGTCAGAAGATGCAGATCCTGCACCCCTGATACTGACTGTGGCGCGAACTCCGGGTCTCTCCTGAGAAGCCGCTGCGGGATGAATTGCCGATCCAGTCTTACGAAAACAACACGTTTTCTGCAATCACTGCCAATCCGCAATGGATACAAATTCTTTCCATTGCGGATCCTGAGATCATGAAAGCATGAGATCGTCGGAGGACTGACCGGCACGGCGACGGGCATCCATGGCATCGCGCAGAGCCTTGACCTTAATGCGCAGTTTGTCGTTGGCCGGCAGGTCTCCGCTCATCCAGGCTTCGAGCTGACGACGGGCGCGGAAGACGCGGCTCTTGGCCGTTCCGACAGCGCAATCCGTGGCTTCAGCCAGAGCTTCGTAGCTCATGCCCTGAATCACGACCATAACGAGAGCTTCGCGCTGATCGGCCGGAAGGCGGGAGAGTGCCATCGACAGATCCTTGAGAGCCAGATTGTCCTCATGGGTGGCCGGGCTGGCGAAGGACGATGCGGGCACATCATCGATATCGGTCGTCTCACGACGCTTGCGAAGGTCGGAAATGAAGCGGTTGCGGAGGATACGATGCATCCAGGCCGAAAAATTCGTTCCCGGGATGAAGCTGTTCTGGGCTGCCAGAGCGTTGCACACGGCGTCCTGTACGAGGTCTTCGGCGGCAGCGCGGTTGCGGGTCAGCGAAAGAGCCTGAACGCGCAGCTTCGGAAGAATGGCAATGACCTGATCGTGGAACGTCATGGAACTGACTCCTGATTTCGTTCTGTTTTCATGGGATCAATGAACGGTCAGGCGAAAATGTTGCATCGGGGCGGAGGAAATTTCCCGAAAAAAGGAAAAGACAGCCTGTGAGGCCCAGAAAACCGGCAAAAATCAGGTGATATTTTTTTCGGAATCCGTTTCCGGAGGTTCGGTATTTTCCGTCGCAAGCTCGGCGAGCTGGGCTCTGGCCCGGGAAACACGGGCTCTCATCGTTCCGGCGGGCACATCGCAGACGCGGGCGGCATCTTCGTAGGACAGTTCCTGTGCCCCCACGAGAATCAGGGCTTCCCGCAGTAGATCGGGCAGCTTCCACAGCAGTTCGCCCAGATCCTGAACAGCATCGCGGGCATTCTGGCGTGATGGTGCTGCAGTGGAAGGCTGCATGTCCTGCTCGATGTCGAGCATGATTTCCTGTTCGCGGCTGCGGCGGCGCGTCTGCTCGTAGAAGGCATTTCTCTGGATTGTGAACAGCCAGGCTTTGAGGACCGTTCCCTGCTGGAACTGCTCCTGGGAGGCCAGTGCGCGGACAATCGTGTCCTGCACCAGATCATCCGCGGCCGCAGGATCGCGAGTCAGAAAACGCGCGAAACCCCGCAGATCCGGAAGGGTCTGGAGCAGGCCGCGGTGAAAGCTGCCTTTCTGGGGAGACGGGTCGCGCTGCTGGCCCGCGGGCAAGGGTGTGCTCAGAAGAAGATCCTTCACGCGACATCACAGGCGACCGGGGCGGCCACGAAGACTATACGGAGATTGGGCATCGTGTCATGACTATTCAACCTTCATAACGAGATGCATTCCATTCGGGGTGCGTCAGCAGATATCTTTTCAGGAGGCCATGGACACATGACTGATCTGACACGTCAGGAACTCGTCAAGGCGCTTCCCTATGCCCGCCGCTTTGCCCGCGCCCTAGTTGGTGACCAGAAAACGGGCGATCAGCTTGTGGCCGTGGCCCTGAAGGAGCTGATGGAAAGTCCCTCCGGGAACGATCTCTCCGCACGGCAGGCTCTCTATGGCCTGCTTGTGAGCGCTTTTATGCAGCGTCACGGCAAGGACGCCACCGTTGGCATGCCGCTGCGGCAACGCGCGCTTCTGCTGCTGACCTCCCTGGAAGAGCAGTCCCTTTCGTCCAGTGCGCAGGCGTTGGGCATTACGGATGAAGAGGCGGCGGCCGAACTGAACAAGGCACGCGAAGGCCTTCAGGGCATTGCGCAGACAAGTGTCCTGATCATCGAAGATGAGCCCATCATCGCCATGGATATTCAGGATCTGGTTGAGCGCTGTGGACACAGGATCGCCGGGGTTGCCCATACAGAGGCCGATGCCGTTGCGTTGGCTGCGAAAACGAAGCCCGGACTCATTCTTGCGGACATCAATCTCGGCGGCGGCGGTGACGGCATGCAGGCCGTCGGGCGTATCCTTCGGACCCATGAGGCGCCGGTCATTTTCGTAACCGCCTATCCGGAACGTCTGCTGACAGGTGAGACGCAGGAACCGTCCTTCGTCATCACCAAACCCTTCGAGCCGATGACACTGGCTGTGGCCACCTATCAGGCTGTTACAGGTGGGGTCACGCCCGTCTGAGAGTATGATTCGGTGCGGGGATGGCTTGCGGCGGGCGTCCGGCTGCGACACATAGAGAGCCATGTCGGCACCCATTCTCTCCCTGCAGAACATTACCTACACTCTCGGCGGACGTCCCCTGCTGGATGGCGCGGAACTGGGCGTTTTGCCTGGTGAGCGGATCTGTCTGGTCGGACGCAATGGTTCCGGAAAATCCACGCTGCTGAAGATCGCCTCAGGCGATATCGTGGCGGATTCCGGAATGCGTTTCGTTCAGCCGGGAATCAAGGTTCATTATCTGGCCCAGGAGCCGGATCTTTCCCGTTACGCCACCACCTTCGATTATGCATCCGAAGGGCTTGATGAGACCGAGACCTACCGGGCGCGCTCCATGCTGGCCGAACTCGGGATGACGGGTGAGGAAAGCTGCCAGAACCTTTCAGGAGGCGAAGTGCGCCGCTGCGCCCTCGCCCGCGCTCTTGCGGCGGAGCCGGATCTTCTGCTGCTGGATGAACCGACCAACCATCTGGATCTGCCGTCCATCACATGGCTTGAGAAAGAGCTCTCCGCCTGTCGCTGTGCGATGATCGTCATCAGCCATGACCGACGCCTGCTTGAGACTTTGTCCCGGAGCGTTGTCTGGCTGGAAAATGGCGTGACGCGTCGGCTTGATCAGGGATTTGCACGCTATGAGACCTGGCGTGACGAGGTGCTGGAACAGCAGGAGCGTGATGCACACAAGCTGGATCGCCAGATCGCGCGCGAAGAAGACTGGATGATCTACGGCGTCACAGCGCGGCGTAAACGCAACGTGCGGCGTGTGGGGGAACTGGCGGCACTGCGGGCACAGCGCAAGGAACTTGCTTCACGGGGCAAGGGCACGCTCCGCATGGCAGCCACAGACGCCGAAAGTGCGGGCAAGATCACGATCGCTGCGGAAGGTGTGAACTGGGCCTATGACGATCGCGCCATCGTCCGGGACCTCGATCTGCGGATCCTGCGCGGTGACCGGCTCGGCCTGGTGGGCGCCAACGGTGCGGGTAAGACCACACTTCTGCGTCTGCTGACCGGAAAAATGGAGCCGCAGTCCGGGACCGTGAAGATGGGGCCATCCGTGGCCATGATCACACTGGACCAGCAGCGGGAAAGTCTCGATCCGACCAAGACCCTTGCCGAAACCCTTGCGGGAGGCAGCGGGGATATGGTGCAGGTCGGGGACGAGAAGCGTCACGTGATCGGCTATATGAAAGACTTCCTGTTCCGCCCAGAACAGGCCCGGACGCCGGTGGGAAAACTGTCCGGCGGTGAACGGGGCCGGCTGGCGCTGGCCTGTGCTTTGGCCAAGCCATCCAGCCTCATGGTGTTGGACGAGCCCACCAACGATCTCGACCTTGAGACGCTGGATCTTCTTCAGGACATGCTGGCCGATTATGCGGGCACGGTTCTACTGGTCAGCCATGATCGTGATTTCCTCGACCGGGTTGCAAGTTCGGTTCTGGTATCGGATGGCGGTGGAGACTGGATCGAATATGCCGGGGGCTACTCGGACATGCTGATCCAGCGCGGGGATGTACCGGCAGGGCGTGAGACGTCCTCTTCCGAAGTGGAAGATATCGCTCCAAAATCTGCTTTGAAAACAGATAAGAAGCCAAAAAAGCTCAGCTATAATGACAAGCGGGCGCTGGATCTTCTGCCGCAGAAGATGGCGGAGCTGGAAAAGAAGATCCAGAGTTATCGGGACGTTCTGGCGGATCCGGGTCTGTATGGCCGGGATGCTGCCAAGTTCGAGAAGACGACCCAGCTTCTGGAAGCTGCCGAGCGGGATCTGACCCAGTTGGAAGAGGAGTGGCTTGAGCTGGAAATGAAGAAAGAACTTCTTGAAAACCAATAAGTTAAAGGAATTCTCTCAGTTCTGATCCGAGGTGGGGATCAGGCCGGAAAGTTCCATGATCTGTCGCGATTCCCGGATGCTGTCCGTCACCCGGATGGCGGCATCCAGTGCTCTGATCCCTGCCTGCGCATCGACCAGCACCGGTGCGCCGTGAAGGCACGAAGCAGCAAAGGCTTCATGTTCTACGGCCAGATTGTCGTGGTCTTTCCAGCTTATGGCCTCACGCCGGAAGCCTCCCGTGCCCGGAAGTGGCATGCCGCGCTCACGCCCAATGAAGCTCAGTTTGCGCTCCATGAAATCGGCGGAAAGATATCCATCCTGTGAGAAAAGACGCATACGCCGTTCAGTTTTCAGGGAAATTCGGCTGGCGGTGATAGTGGCCACGCAGCCGTTTTCAAACCGCACCCGGGCGTTGGCGATGTCTTCATGAGCGCTTGAAACAGCGGCTCCCAAGGCATCGATTTCTGCAATCGGGCTATCCACGATTGCCAGAACGAGATCGAGATCATGGATCATGAGATCCAGAATGACCGATACGTCCGTTCCCCGCGGTTTGTAAGGCGCAATGCGGGTGGCTTCGATGTAAAGGGGGGCCTTGATCCGCTCCGTAATGGCCTGATGTTCCGCCGAGTAGCGCAGCAGATGGCCGACCTGAAGGACCTTGCGGGTCTTACGGGCAAGATCGGCAAGGGCATGCGCTTCGTCCAGCGTGGCCGCGATGGGCTTTTCGACCAGAACATGTCGCCCGGCCATCAGGGCCTGACTTGTCAGGGCAAAGTGATACTCGGCTGGTGCAGCGATGATGACGGCATCCACCTGCTCCAGAAGATTTTCATAGCTTGTGGCAATTCCGCAACGAACTTCCCGTGCCACGACCGCCGCGCGGGCCGGATCGGGATCGTAAAGCGCGACAAGCTGTTCGGCCGGGTTTGCGGCAGACTTGAGGGCATGAAACCGTCCGAAATGGCCGGCTCCCACGATGCCGACCCGAAGCTGTAGCGCTGTATTCATGCTGACAGGCTTATCAGGCGCGCTGTTTCCCGGAAAGACAGTGGGGCGTCAAACAGGCAAAAGGTTGCATCGGCATGGCGGAAACGGCATGGTCCCGGCCTGAAAATGATCTGAAAAACGATCTGTCCAAATCCGCCGAGGACGTCTCGACCTGATATGATGTATTACAGCCGGCTCAGACTGCTGGGCGTCGCGGGCATCTGCCTGATTGGCGTGCTCCTGTGTCTGCCCAATTTTCTGCGTTCTCCCTCACCGTCCCTGCCCTGGCGGCAGATCCATCTGGGGCTCGATCTGCGGGGTGGGTCCTACCTTCTCCTTCAGCTCGATCTGAAATCCCTTGAGCATGACCGCCTCCAGTCCCTTCAGGATCAGGCGCGCCAGACGCTTCTGGACCGGTCTCTGGGCTATCGCGATTTTGCGCGCGACGATGCAACGGCCAGCCTGAGCTTCATGCCCCGTTCGGATGCCGAACGTGATGCCGCGCTCAAGGCCATGCAGTCTCTGCCGCCGGTGGTGCCGAACGAGTTCACGACGTCTGAAAAGGATGGACGCATCGTCCTGACGCTTCAGCATGAGGCGATGCTGGCCCGTGCACGCGAAGCCGTGGCACAATCGATCGAAATCGTTCGTCGCCGTATCGACGCTACGGGTGCGATTGATCCGAGCATCGCACGTGAAGGTGACGACCGGATTGTCGTGGAGCTTCCGGGCGTCAGCGATCCGGAGCGGATCAAGAGCCTGCTGGGAACGACCGCCCGTCTGACCTTTCGTCTGCTGGCCCCAAACCCGAGCGTTGCAAGCCCCGGCTCGACAATGCTCGAGGACGAGAGCGTGCATACGCAGGTCGCGGTTCAGGATCATGTCGATGTGGATGGCACGGACCTGACCAATGCGGGTGCCGTGATCGATCAGCAGAGCGGTGGCTGGGCTGTGACGTTCCAGCTCAACAGCGCTGGTGCAACGGCCTTTGCGAACGTCACGCGGGCCAATGTCGGCAAGCGCTTTGCGATCGTGCTGGACAACAAGGTCATCGAGGCTCCGAACATCATCAACCCGATCACGGCTGGAAACGGCCAGATCACGGGTGGTTTCGATGCCCGCAGTGCGTCCGATCTGGCGCTTCTGCTGCGGGCCGGTGCCCTGCCTGCCCCGCTTTCGGTTGTTGAGCAGCGGACGATCGGTCCGAGCCTTGGTGCCGCGTCCATTCATGCGGGTGTCATCAGCCTGCTGACCGGCCTTCTTCTGGTCATTGCATTCATGGTGCTATTTTACGGCCGGTTCGGCCTGTATGCGGATATCGCCCTGTTTGCGAACCTGATCTTGATGGTGGCGATCCTCTCGCTATTCCAGGCGACGCTGACCCTGCCGGGCATGGCGGGTATGCTGCTGACCCTGGGTATGGCTGTCGATGCCAACATCCTGATCAACGAGCGTATCCGTGAGGAAGTAAAGCGTGGTCGTGGTCCGCTTCAGGCCCTGCAGGCCGGCTTCGATCGCGCGACCGGTACCATCATCGACAGTAACGCCACGGCGTTCCTGGCGCATGTCATGCTGTTCGTGTTCGGAACGGGTCCTGTCCGCAACTTCGCCCTGACGATCACCATCGGTATCGTCACGACCCTCTTCACGACCCTCCTGCTGTCACGCCTTCTGGTCGTGCGGTGGTACGCCCTCGCCCGTCCCAAAGAACTTCCGGTCTGATCGTCATGCTGTCACGTCCCCTTTTCCGTTTTGTCCGTGACGATCGGCGCATCAACTTCATGCGCGGCCGTCACATGGGGCTGATCGTTTCGGCGGTCCTCTCCATTGCTTCCGTTATCCTGTTCTTCCAGCCCGGCCTGAAGCTCGGGCTGGATTTCCGCGGTGGCATCATCGTTGAAGCCCAGACCCCCGGCCCTGCCGATTTCGGCAAGCTGCGCGCAGCACTCGACCATGCCGGCATTCATCCGGATGCCGTGCAGGCCTTCGGATCGCCACGTGATGTGCGTATCTCGATCAATGCTCCGGAAGGGGCGGATCGTGAGGCACAGACCCAGAAGCTGGTCGATGGCGTCAAGAGCGCCATTTCGGCTGCCGAGCCCGGGACGCAGGTTCTTCGTGCCGATGCTGTGGGTGCGTCGGTCTCGTCCGAACTGTTTCGCGATGGTCTGTTGGCGCTTGGCTTCAGCCTTGCGATGATCCTGATCTATATCTGGGTCCGCTTCGAGCGCGAGTTTGCCATCAGTGCGGTGGTGACGCTTATTCTCGATCTGACCAAGACGGTCGGCTTCCTGGCCATTACGCGCTTCGAATTCGATCTTGTGATGGTAGCGGCCCTTCTCACGATCCTCGGCTATTCCACCAACGACAAGGTGGTGGTCTATGACCGGATCCGCGAGAACCTGCGCAAGTATCGCACTATGCCGTTGCGGGAACTTCTGGATCTGTCCATCAATGAGACCCTGAACCGCACGCTGGGCACGTCCATGACGGTCTTTCTGGCGGCTCTGCCACTGGCCCTGTTCGGGGGCAGCACGCTGACCGGATTTGCGACGGTCATGCTGTTTGGCATCGTGGTTGGAACGTCTTCGTCGATCTTCATCGCAGCACCCCTTCTGCTCCTGATGGGCGAGAAGCGGCTGCGCAAGGAGGCTGTGGCAGACTGATCAGGTCTGCCACAGACACAAAAAAACCGGCGTCCCTTAGGGGAGCCGGTTTTTTTGTGTCTGCTCTGATGGATTGGCGGGTGTGGGCGGTGTTTTCTGAGGCAGGTCCGCCAGAAGGCTGGAAAGTGCCTGGTCAGCCTGTCGATTGGCTGAAGAGCTTTGCAGCTTCAGGGCATTTACCGTTGCCTGCTGAGCCGCCCTGTCCAGCGCCACCAGCTGTGACAGTCCTTCAGGGCCGATCTGTCCTGTCATGACCGCGCCCCGAGCCATGCCATGGGCGATCAGATAGGCATAAAGCCGCGAATTGGGAGATGGCGGCAGCCCTGTCATTGCAGGGCGTGCCGCGCATCCGGCCAGAAAGCTTCCCATCACAAACAGTGTGACGGCAGAGCGCCAGACTGCGCGACGGGAGGCTTTCGTTTCTGTCATCAGGAGTTTTTCTGCGCCAGAAGGTCGCGGATTTCCGTGAGGAGAACCTCTTCCTTCGTCGGAGCCGGCGGGGCGGCAGGAGCAGCTTCCTGCTTACGGCTCAGCTTGCTGAGGATGCGCGTCAGCCAGAAGATGAAGAAGGCAATGATCAGGAACTGGATCACGGCGTTGAGGAAGACGCCAATGTTGACGGTTACCGCTCCGGCCTTCTGGGCTTCCGCAAGCGTATCCTTGACCGGGCCCTTGAGCGTGATGAACAGGTTCGAGAAATCCACACCGCCCGTGATCAGGCCGATGAACGGGGTCAGGATGTCCTTGACGGCGCTGCCGACGATCGCGCTGAATGCAGCACCGATCACGACACCGACTGCGAGGTCGAGCACGTTGCCGCGCATGATGAACTTCTGGAAATCGCTGACCCAGCCCGGGGTGTGCAGGGTGTGTTTGGTTTCGCTCATATCAAACCTTTTCTTGGTATCCGTGCAGGCACGGTCGCAAGCCTGACAGTCGAGCCCGCATTCATTGCAAGGGATAAACGGACTCATACGATCCAGTAAAGGCCACTTTCATCCGGAAGCGCTTTCCGTTATATGCGCCTGATGATTCGCCCCGGTCGGCATCGGGGCTTTCTTTATGGAGTAGAAATTCATGAGATCCGGCATCCATCCCGACTACCACGAGATCACCGTCATCATGACCGACGGAACCGAATACAAGACCCGTTCGTGCTATGGCGAACCGGGCGCTACGCTGCGTCTTGACGTTGATCCGAAGTCCCATCCGGCCTGGACGGGCGTCCAGCGCATGATGGATACCGGAGGCCAGGTTGCAAAGTTCAACAAGCGCTTTGCTGGCATCGGTACGCGCACGAAGTAATTCGGCGCACCTCCCTGCCGTCTCCTCTTGAAGACGGTCGGGTCGGAACCTATCTGGAAAACCAGCCGCGATGCCGTTCGGGTCGCGGCTGGTTTGACCATAGCATTTTGCCATATCGGGAAATGCGCCAGATGATTCCTGCCTGAAGGAGGTTTCAGTGACCTACGATTTTACACCGCTGTTCCGCAGCGCGATCGGTTTCGACCGACTGGCCACCATGGCTGGCAATGTTGCCAACGCCCAGGCCCTTCCAAGCTATCCTCCCTACAATATCGAAAAAACCGGCGAGACGAACTACGTCCTGACGATGGCCCTTGCGGGTTTCCGCCCTGAAGACGTTGACGTTGTTCAGGAAGACAACACGCTTGTCGTGCGCGGCAGCGTCCCCGAAAACAGCCGTGACCGGGAGTGGCTGCATCGCGGTATTGCCACGCGGGCGTTCGAGCGCCGCTTTGTTCTGGCCGATCATACGGAAATCGACCGTGCGGATCTGGTAAACGGCCTGCTGTCCATCGCCATCCGTCAGCTCGTCCCGGAAGCGGCCAGGCCGCGCCGTATTCCGGTGCGGACTGAAGCCGTGCACGCAGCCCCGGCTGAAACTGTTCAGGCGGCCTGAGCATTTGGAGCGGGAGTGTCGTAAAAGCACTCCCGCTCCGTTTTGGTGCTTGACCGCCGCGGCTTCGGTGCCGCATACCCGTTTGCATTATCGCAGAGCATCCAGCAGGTGCCGCGATCATATCCCGGGCGGGATTGGTTCCTCGCCGGATACGCCCGATCGGTGCCTGCGGAAGCTGGCTCCATCCGTGTCCCAGCAAGGAACGCACCGACATGACCCTGCCTTTGATGCCCAAGGCCACGGCCGTCTGGCTGATCGAGAAAACCGGTCTTACCTTCACCCAGATCGCAGAATTCTGTGGCATGCACCCGCTTGAGGTCCAGGCGATTGCGGATGGTGAAGTTGCCGCCGGGATCAACGGCTATGACCCGATCAAGAATCATCAGCTCGCCGAAGCGGAAATCAAGCGCTGCGAAGCGGACACGAATGCCCGCCTGAAGATCATGCCGACGTCCAGCCCGGTGAAGCGTCGCGCCAAGGGCGCCCGTTATACCCCGGTGGCCAAGCGCAACGACCGTCCGGATGCCATCGCATTCGTCCTGCGCCAGTTCCCCCAGCTTTCCGAAGCGCAGATCGTCAAGCTGCTTGGTACGACCAAGGACACCATCACCAAGGTCCGTGACCGGCAGCACTGGAACAGCGCCAACATCAAGCCGCGTGATCCCGTGATTCTCGGCCTGTGCACCCAGACTGATCTGAATGCCGCCGTCACGGCTGCCAATGACCGTCTGGCCCGCGAAGGCCATGCGCTTCCGGTTGTGGAAGCCTATGTTCCCGACAGCGACAGTCATGCCTGATTGCGGCGTTCGGACCGGCCTGTAAGGTGCTGGTTCGGATGAATGCCTGACGGGCACTGGTCCGGTACCCGTCAGGCATGATACTGCAATGAAAAGAGTGGAAAGAATCAGTCTCTCCACGACGCCTGAACGTTCTCCGGGACCGGATGCCATGATGACTGACGACAATGCCATGCTGAAACGTCTGCACGAACTGCGCAGCGAGCATCGCGACCTTGATACCGTCATCGAGCGTCTCGTCCATCATCCCCTCAACCAGCTCCAGCTTCAGCGCCTCAAAAAGCGCAAGCTCCAGCTCAAAGATGAGATTTCGTGGATCGAGACCCGTCTGATCCCGGATAATATTGCCTGAATGAGCCAGATCCTCTCCGCCGACGAAACCCTTCAGGACGACATGCCGATCCGTGTCGGTGTGATCATGGGAAGCCAGTCCGACTGGGATACCATGCGCCACGCCTGCGAGATCCTCGACGATCTTGGAATTGCCCATGAAAAGCGGATTGTTTCGGCTCACCGCACGCCCGACCGTCTGGTGGAATACGCAAAGACAGCCCGTCAGCGTGGCCTTCATGTGATTATCGCCGGTGCGGGTGGGGCAGCACATCTTCCGGGTATGTGTTCCGCCTGGACAAGCATTCCCGTCCTCGGCGTTCCTGTGCAGAGTCGTGCCCTGAACGGGCAGGACAGTCTGCTCTCCATCGTGCAGATGCCGGGTGGCGTGCCGGTCGGGACGCTGGCGATCGGCAAGGCCGGTGCGATCAATGCCGGTCTGCTCGCCGCGTCGATCCTGTCGGTGAACGACAAACAGGTCATGGCGCGTCTGGATGCCTGGCGGGCGACGCAGACGGCGGCTGTTGCGGATGTGCCGGTCGAATGAAGGCGCAGGTTTTTGCTCCCGGCAGCACGATCGGGATCATTGGTGGCGGACAGCTTGGTCGCATGTCAGCCGTTGCGGCCTCGAAGCTGGGCTTTCATGTCCATGTGCTGAGCACCGAGGCGCCGAGCCCGGCCACGGAAGTCGCGGCATCTGTGACGGTCGGAGCCTATGACGATCCGGCGGCGCTTGAGGATTTTGCCTCCCGTTGTGATGTCGTGACGTTCGAGTTCGAGAATATCAGTGCCGAAGGACTGGCCTTGCTTGAAAAGCACCGGCCGGTGCGGCCTGTGGGTGAAATCCTGCGGATCAGTCAGGACCGGATTGCGGAAAAGACGCGTCTGTCCGAAATTGGCGTCAGTCTCGCCCCCTGGCGGGCCATCAATGGCCCCGAGGATCTGGCAGGGCTTGAGACGCTCGGTTTTCCGCTCATTCTCAAGACGACCCGCTTTGGTTACGACGGCAAGGGACAGTTCCGGGTGACCGATGCCGAGGCCCTCGCAGCCCTGCAGGATCTGCCCTATCCGCTCGTTGCGGAGAAGATGATCGATTTCGAGCGTGAGCTCAGCGTGATGGTGGTCCGTGGTCTGGACGGAACCGTGCGGTGTTTCGATACGGTCGAGAACCGGCACCGCAATGGTATCTTGGATGTGACGCTGGCTCCTGCCCGCGTCATGCCGGACCTTGCGCGTCAGGCGCAGGACATGGCGGCCTGCATTGCCGAGGCGCTGGGTCTGGTCGGGATCATGGGCGTGGAAATGTTCCACGCCGCTGATGGCAGCCTCATGGTGAACGAGATCGCCCCTCGTCCGCATAATTCCGGGCACTGGACCATGGATGCGTGTCTGGTGGATCAGTTCGAGATGCATGTGCGGGCGGTGGCAGGTCTGCCGTTGCCGCCTGCACGTCGGCATTCCGATGCCGTCATGCACAATCTGATTGGCCCCGAAGACATGGCGCGTGTTCCGGCCATTCTTGCAACGGATGGGGCATCGCTGCATCTGTACGGCAAGGCGGAAGCACGTCCGGGGCGGAAGATGGGGCATGTGAACACCATTTTCCCGCGCGGAGCTCTTCCGGGCGAACTGGCGCTTGAAGGGCTTCTGCCGCCGCGCGGCTGAAGCCTCAGAGCAGGTTGCTGCGGCGAAAGCTGGTGTGTCGGCCGTTGCCGATGATGAAGTGGTCCGCAATCGTGACGCCGACCACTTCGAGCGCCGCCTGAACCTGCATGGTCATCTGAAGATCGGCTTCCGAGGGCGTGGGATCGCCGCTGGGGTGGTTGTGGACCAGAACCAGCGCTGTAGCTCCAATTTCCACCGCACGTCTGGCGACTTCCCGTGGGTAGACGGGTGTGTGATTGACTGTGCCTCTGGCCTGTGCCTCATCGGCGATCAGACTGTTCTTTTCGTTGAGAAACAGGATGCGGAACTGCTCGATATTTTCCCGCGCCAAACGGGCCGTGAGGTAGTCGAGCAGTTTCTGTTCGTTGTCGAGCACGTCTTCCGGCGGAAGACGTGCGCGGTTGTAGCGAAGTGCGGCTTCCTGAAGCACACGGATCATGGGGAGCATATGCATGCCCATATCTGATATGCTTTCGAGTTCCCGGTCGGTAGCGGACAGGACGGCGGCCAGAGAGCCGAAACGCGCGAAGAGGTTGTGAGACAGCGCGACGCTGCCCGTTTCACGGCCGGTGAACAGCACGGTCAGGAGATGCAGCAAGGTCGCATCGTCCAGATGTCGCCCTCGTCCCGTCAGCAGGGCAAGCGGCGGTTCCATTTCGGGAAGAGCATCCGTCAGTGCCGTGATCTGTCGCAGATCGGCCGACGACAGGCCTGTCATGCCATCCGAAAATCCGGTTGTTCCAGCGTCCCTGTCGTTCATCTTACAGCAGTCCTTCCTGACGTAAGCTGGAAGGGCGCCCTTCATTCGTGATGAGTACGTCGTGAAGCGTGATGGACAGGGGGCGCATCGCGAAGTCCAGTTGCCGGGCTGATTGTGACAGATCCGCAGGACGTTCCTTAGGACGAATGTGAAAACCAATCAGGGCCGTGGCATGCAGTGCGAGGGCCCTGATGGCGATGGCGCGGTTGCGTTCGGCAAGACTGTCCGCCTCGGGCGCGGCTTCGTCCGCCAGAAGCCGGTTACGGTTATCAAGATAGAGCAGCCGGAACTGTCCCGGGATGCCGCCTTCAAGCGCCTGATCGAGATAGGCCATGAGCTGTTCCCAGTTGCTCAGTGTCGGGCGTTCGCGCTGTTCGGAAGAGGCCAGACGTTCAGCGGCAACGCCAGGGAGACGCAGAACGCGGATGGCATCGTCTTTCAGTCCTGCAGCGCGCAGGGCCTGTGTAGGAGCGCGGAAAACGTCCACCAGACTGCCAAAATGGGCGATCAGTCCTTTGGCGAGTGGTTTCGTGTCCTTGCGCGGAACACCTGCGAAGAGCAGCATTTCGAGGATTTCATAATCGGCGAGTGTGTGAGCGCCATTGGCCAGCACGCGTGCGCGCATTCTGGCGCGGTGTCCCTGAGGTCCTGTGCCGCGTGTCAGATCGATCCGGGGATAGGTGTTGGCCATGACGGTATCTCACTCTATATCGGGAGGGTGCCGCAAGACCTACCTTCCCCCACCCCCGAGTATCTCTCCCGCCTCAATCCGGAGCAGAGACGCGCCATTGAGACAACCGAAGGTCCGCTCCTCATTCTCGCCGGTGCGGGAACGGGCAAGACGCGCGTCCTGACGACGCGGTTTGCGCATATCCTTCTGACGGGCCGCGCCTATCCGAGCCAGATTCTGGCCGTGACCTTCACGAACAAGGCCGCCCGCGAAATGCGCGAGCGCGTCAGTGCGATTCTGGGCGAGCCGGCCGAAGGTCTTTGGCTGGGGACGTTCCATGCGATCTGTGCACGGATGCTGCGGCGTCACGCGGAATATGTCGGGCTGACGAGCAGCTTCAACATCCTCGATACGGATGACCAGATCCGGCTGCTCAAGCAGGTCATGGAACCGTGGAAGATCGATACCAAACGCTGGCCGCCGAACCAGCTTATGGGGATCATCCAGCGCTGGAAGGATCGCGGACTGACACCTGACCGGGTAACGCCTGCCGAGGACTCTGATTTTGCGAATGGTCATGCGCTGGCGATTTACCGGGCGTATCAGGAGCGTCTGATCGCGCTCAATACGTGCGATTTCGGCGATCTGATGCTCCACATGACGGAGATCCTGCGCAACCAGCCCAATGTGCTGGCGCAGTATCACCGGATCTTCCGCTACATTCTTGTGGACGAGTATCAGGACACGAATACGGTCCAGTATCTGTGGCTGCGTCTGCTGGCCAAGCGCGAGCATGGACCGTCCAATATTGCCTGCGTGGGTGATGATGATCAGTCCATCTATTCCTGGCGCGGGGCGGAAGTTGAGAACATCCTGCGCTTCGAAAAGGATTTTCCAGGAGCGGAAGTCGTACGTCTGGAGCGGAATTACCGTTCGACGGCACAGATCCTCGCTGCTGCTGCCGGGCTGATCGCGCATAACGAGGGGCGGCTGGGTAAGACGCTACGGCCCGGACGTGATGATGCGCAGGGGGAGAAGGTCCAGATCATCGGAGTACGCGATTCGGATGAGGAAGCGCGGATCGTGGGGGGCGCTATCGAGCGTCTGCGCGGTGACGGGCATCCGCTGTCGGAAATCGCCATCCTGATGCGGGCTGGATTTCAGACGCGACCGTTCGAAGAGCGGTTGATGATGATCGGCATTCCGTATCGCGTCGTGGGTGGACTGCGATTCTACGAGCGCTCCGAAATCCGGGACTGCCTAGCGTATCTGCGCGTGCTGTCGCAGCCTGCGGATGATCTGGCGTTTGAGCGGATCATTAATGTTCCCAAGCGTGGCGTGGGTGCCGTGGCGGTGCAGAAGCTGCATGCCCAGGCGCGCGCCCTGCCCGGCCCGCTGACGGCGGCTGTGATCTGGCAGCTTCAGGAAGGATTGCTCAAGGGCAAGTCGAAGGACGCATTGGACGGGTTGATGGCGGCGTTCCAGCGCGCCAAGGCGACGTTTGAGACCGAAGGCCATGTGGTTGCGGCCGAGCAGCTTCTCGAAGATAGTGGCTATCTTCAGATGTGGCGGGATGACCGCTCCGTTGAGGCGCCGGGGCGTCTGGACAATATCCGTGAGCTTTTGCGAGCTCTTGGAGAGTTCGGGACGCTTCAGGGCTTTCTGGAGCATGTGGCGCTCGTCATGGATACCGAGAGCGAGACGTCCGATGACAAGGTCAGTCTCATGACACTGCATGGCGCTAAGGGACTGGAATTCGACACCGTGTTCCTGCCGGGCTGGGAGGAAGGTGTGTTTCCATCCCAGCGTTCGCTTGACGAAGGCGGCAACCGGGCACTCGAGGAAGAGCGGCGGCTGGCCTATGTGGGGCTGACGCGCGCGCGGCGTCGGGCGATCGTGCTGCATGCGGCAAGCCGGCGGATCTATGCCAACTGGCAGTCCTCAATGCCGAGCCGGTTTATTGAGGAAATCCCGTCTGAATATGTGCAGCTGACGGGACAGGCGTTCGAGACGCGCCGGCAGGCTGCGGCGGCGCCGTCCATGTTCGCGTCTGGTCCGCTGACGAGTACGCGCCCGTCAGGTTTCCGCGCTCCGCGTCCGAAAATCCATGATGTGAAGCCGGAGCCGACCGTCGCGATCGGGGCGACGGTCTTTCATCACAGGTTCGGCGAAGGCACCGTCATCGGCGCTGACGGGCCGCAGTTGCATATCAATTTTGAAAACGGTGGCGTTAAACGCGTCATGGCAAATTTCGTGGAGATCAGATCGTGATGGCACCCCGCAGCATTGGCCGTCGCCATGCCAGTGCGCTCGAAACCCTGTCCATCACGGTGGAAGAGCCCTTCGTTCCCCTGTTCGAGCAGGCCCTGATGTGTGCCTGCGAGACGGTTGGCATTTTCGAGGCCGATGACGCGCAGAAATACTGGCGCGTGGAAGGCGTAAAGGACACGGGCTTCAAGGAAGAAGAGCTCGAAAATGCTCTGGCCGTGGCTCGGATGCTGACCGGCTGTGAAGCGGAACTCGAGCGGACTCCTACCGAGTCCGAGGGCTGGCTGGCCAGGACCTATGAATCCTTTCCGCAGCAGAATGTGGGCAAGCGCTTTGCCATCCGCGGCACTCATCTGCATGGCGCACCGGATCAGTCGCGTCTGACGATCACGCTGGATGCGGGGATTGCCTTCGGTTCGGGCGAGCATGGGTCCACGCGTGGCTGTCTGCGGGCATTGGAGATGGTCGCATATCGCAAGCCGCAGCGTATTCTGGATATGGGATGCGGGTCAGGCATTCTGGCGATGGCGGCGGCAAAGCTGCTGCATCGTCCGGTTCTGGCCGTTGATATCGAGCCCTGGTCCGTGCGGACGGCGAAGCTCAATGCGCGACTGAACGGTCAGGGTAATCTGCTGGACTGCCGCTTCGGCAATGGCTGGCAGACCGAGGCCGTGCGCGCCAAGGCGCCGTATGATCTGGTCTTCGCCAATATTCTCGCCCGTCCACTTTGCCGAATGGCGCAGTCCCTAGCGCTGAACCTTGCGCCGAACGGGACAGCCATTCTGGCTGGCCTGCTTTACAGTCAGGCGCGGATGGTACTGGCTGCACACCAGCGGCAGGGTCTCGTGCTGGAGCGTATCCTGCGTGAAGGCGACTGGGCCACGCTGATTCTGCGCCGTCGCGGCTGATGGGTGTGCCGGGATCATTGCCGTTGATCCGGGAGGCCGGACCTGCCGACCTGCCGGCTATTCTGCGGATCACCAATGATGCCATCGAAAATACCGATGCGCTGTGGATCACGACGCCTTTTACGCTGGAGCAGCGGCGCCAGTGGTTCGAGGACAGGCTGGCACAGGGCTACCCGGTACTTGTCGCTGTTGATACGGCTGGTGAGGTTGCTGGGTATGGCTCCTATGGCTCTTTCCGGTCCTATGAAGGCTATGCTCGCACTGTTGAGCATTCGGTTTATGTCGCCCCCTCACACCAGCGTCGGGGTGTCGGGCGCAGCCTTCTGCATGCCCTGATCAATCACGCCAGGGACGCGGGCTTTCACATCATGGTGGCCGGGATTACGGCGGACAATGCGGCTTCCGTCGCGATGCACCATGAGTTTGGTTTCCGGAACTGTGGCACGCTGCCTCAGGTCGGTCGCAAACGCGGCCGCTGGCTGGATCTGCTGTTCATGACACTCTGCCTTGATGATATTCATACTGTGGAAAAGGACTTTTCATGACCCTGTCCTCCATCCCGCTCAACGAGCGCCCTGCCCTCGTCCGCAAAGCCTGCAAGGCGCTGGGTGTTGACGGTTTCATTATCCCGCGCGGTGATGAATATCTCGGCGAATATGTCGCTCCCTGCGCCGAGCGTCTGGCTTGGCTGACGGGCTTTACGGGAAGTGCGGGTCTGGCGGCGATCCTGCCGGATGCAGCAGCCGTGTTCTCCGACGGGCGTTATACGGTGCAGATGGAAGAGCAGGTTCCCCATGACCTGTGGGAGCGTCGCCATGTCGCGCTGGAACCGCTTTCCGAGTGGCTGGCGGAACATGCGAAGGGGCTGAAAATCGGCTATGATCCGCGTCTGGTCAGCCGCTCCATGCTGGCATCATGGCAGGCGTCGGGTGTTGAACTGGTTCCACTGCCGCGCAATCCCATCGATCAGGCCTGGACAGATCGTCCGGCCGCACCGGCTGGTCCGGTTCTGCCGCAGAGGCTGGAATTTTCGGGAGAAAGCAGCGCGGATAAGCGCAGGCGTCTTGGCGATGCTCTGCGCAAGGCGGGGCAGGATGCGGCTGTCATTGCGGATTGCACCTCCCTGGCCTGGCTGCTGAACATTCGTGGCAGTGACGTCCCCCTCACCCCTGTCGCGCATGGCTATGCGATCCTGCACGCAAACGGGACGGCAGAGTGGTTCGTCTCATCTGATCGTTTGTCGGAGGGTGTGCTGGAGGTCTGTGGCCTTGGTGTGACAGTCTGTTCGCCGGCGGATCTGGCGAAGCGGCTTGAGGCTCTCAAGGGCAGGACCGTGCGGGTGGATCCGGTTACGACGGCTGTATGGTTCGACACCACGCTTGCCGCCGCCGGTGCGACGGTTGTGGATGGAACCGATCCCTGCACGCTGCCCAAAGCCATCAAGAACACCACGGAACAGGACGGTGCACGGAAAGCTCATGCTCTTGATGGCGTGGCGACGGCCCGTTTCCTGCATTCCCTGACGGTGTCGGGGATTGGCCAGCACGAGACGGATCTCGTCACCCGGCTGGATGGTCTGCGTGCCCGGTCCGGCGATTACCGGGAACAGAGCTTCGACGCCATTTCCGCCGTCGGCCCGAACGGTGCCTTTCCCCATTACCGGGCACAGGTTGGTCACGATCGGGTTCTTGAGGCCGGAAGTGTGTATCTGATCGACAGCGGCGGGCAGTATCCGTTCGGTACGACCGACATTACCCGCACGCTCTGGGTGGGCGATCAGGAACCGCCTGCACATGTCCGTGAAGCGTTCACGCGTGTCCTGAAGGGCAATATCGCCCTCTCCCGCATCCGCTTCCCGCCCGGCACGACCGGTCATCGGCTGGACGTGCTGGCGCGTGCGGCCCTGTGGCAGGTCGGCATGGACTACGATCATGGTACCGGACATGGCATCGGGAGCTATCTGTCGGTCCATGAAGGTCCGCAGAACATTTCCCCTGCCCCGCGTCCCGTGGCCCTCGAAGCCGGCATGATCGTGTCCAATGAGCCTGGCTATTATGAACCGGGACAGTATGGAATCCGGATCGAGAACCTGATGTTGGTGCGGCCTTCTTCTTTCAAGGGGAGCAAGGGCACGTTCCTGGAGTTCGAGATCCTGAGCTACACGCCCATTGATTACAGACTGATCGATGTCGCCCTTCTCAACGATGCGGAGCTGAACTGGCTGAACGCATATCATGCCGAAGTTCAGGCACGGGTCTCACCGCATGTCGAGCCGGATGTAGCCGCGTGGCTGTCGGAGGTCTGCAAACCGCTCGTTCGGTAAAGTTGCAGGCCTAACCGTTTTTTTACCTTTCCCGATCATATACAGGACAATGATCGGGAAAGTCCTCCTCCTTGCCGTTGCCCTGACGCTCTCTGGCGTACCGGTTGCGCGTGCTTATGATGCGTCTTCTGTCTGTAAGGTGGCAGTGCAGGCTGCCGAGCAGCAGGCCGGAATTCCACCCCGCCTTCTGGATGCTATCAGTCGTGTGGAGAGCGGACGGCGGGATCCGAATGGTACGGCGACCGTGGCTTGGCCGTGGACTGTCAATGCGGCCGGAAAAGGCTATTTCTACGAAAGCAGGGATGAAGCCATAGCGGCAGTTCGGGATTTTCAGGCTCACGGGATCGTCTCGATCGATGTGGGCTGCATGCAGATCAATCTGCACCATCACCCCGATGCATTTTTCTCGCTCGAAGACGCTTTCGATCCCTACAGCAATGCCCGATATGGGGCCCGTTTCCTGTCCGGGCTGCACAACCAGCTTCAGGGCTGGCCAGCCGCGACGGCCGCCTATCATTCCCTCACCCCGGCTCTGGGCGCCGATTATGCCCGTCATGTTCTGGCCATCTGGAACGGGCAGCCCGACAGTTACCGGCCGCCTGATTTCCTTCCACAGGTGGTCATGACCGCGTCAGGTCTGCAGGCCATGCTTCCAAGTGCCAGGCCCGCCCCTTATTTTGCGTTGAACAGACAGTCCGGATTTTCCGAGCGTCCCGCACCGCGTATGGAAACCATGCCATCCGTTCACATGGTGTCCTATGCGCCGCCGCCCCGTATCATTCACCATACAGTCGGCCAAGCGGGGAGTGCTTTGCCTGTAAGGGGTGGGCGGGATCTTGCGTCCTATCGCGCCATGCCGGTCCGGCTGGCCTGGCGGCAGCGCTGATCAGTATCCGGACCAGCCGCCACCAGCGCCCGCATAGGCCCCGTGAGATGATGGGTGGTGTCGGCTGACGGGGGCGCTCCCGTCCTCGGGGTCGTGGGCGCAGGCTGACAGTCCCAGAAAAAGCGTCACGATCAACACACGAAACATCACGTCACAGCCCTCTTTACAATTTGAAATTGTCCGATGGAAAACCCGGACCAATATGGTTCGTTTTGACTTCATGACTGGAGAAAGATCATGAAGTTCCTGTTCTGTCTGCTTATGGGCGCCATGACGGCCCGAATATGGTTCCGCGTCCTGGCCAATACGTCGTCACGCTCCGCTCTGGTTGGAAACAAAAGCGTCTGATCCGGAAAATCTTTCTGCCGGATCAGAAAATTTCCGGCGCTTCCGGACGTGATGCGTCGAGCCAGCCCTGGAGCATATAAGCTGCGGCCATCTTGTCGACGACCTCCGCTCTTCGGCCGCGTGTCATGTCGGCATCCTTGATCAGGAAACGGTTGACGGCGCTTGAGGACAGGCGCTCGTCCCACAGTCCTGCGGGAATCCCGAGCTTTTCCGATAGGGCCTGTGTCCAGTCCGATGCGGCGCGTGCCGCCGGGCCAAAAGATCCATCCAGCGATAACGGTAATCCGACGACCAGGGCTCCTACGTCCTGTGTTCGGACGATTTTGGCCAGTTCCTGCGCATTTTCGCCCAGTTTCCGGCGTTTGAGGCCGATCAGAGGAGATGCGAGCATGAGCGAGACATCCGTCAGGGCGACGCCGATGGTCTTCGATCCGGGGTCGAGACCGAGGACGCGCTGACCGGACTGAAGAAGATTACGGAGATCATGTGGATTGAACAGGGGCATAGCACGGCGTTATGATCCCCCTGACGGCTGAAAAGCCACCATAAAATTTCCTCTTGTTCAGGAATATTCATGTCGCTCGACGCGAAAACGGTTACGCGCATCGCCAGACTGGCGAGGATTGGTCTCCAGCCCGAAGAGATTGAAACTCTCGGGAAGGACATGGGCTCCATCATCGACTGGGTGGAGCAACTCAAGGAAGTGGACGTCACGGGCGTCGACCCCATGATCGGCACGGGTCTTGCAAAGCCCCGCCTGCGCGAAGACCGGGTTACGGATGGTAACTGCCGTGACAAAGTTCTTTCCAACGCTCCCGAGCGGGAAGGCCCATTCTATACGGTTCCGAAGGTGGTCGAATAATGTCCGGCATTCACGATTTTACGCTGGCTTCGGCCCGGGACGCGCTCAAGGCCCGCAAAATTTCCGCAGTCGAGCTGACGAACGCCCATATTGACGCGATCGAACGTCTGGACGGCCAGCTTAACAGCTTCATCACCCGCACCCCCGATCAGGCCCGCGAGGCTGCCAAGGCTTCCGACGAGGCTTTGGCCAAGGGCGAAGGCGGCAGCCTTTGCGGTATTCCGCTGGGCATCAAGGATCTGTTCTGCACGAATGGTGTCCGCACCACGGCAGCCAGCAAGATCCTCGGCAATTTCGTACCGCCTTACGAAAGCACGGTAACGGCCAACCTGCTCAAGGATGGTGCGGTTTTCCTTGGCAAGCTGAACCTTGACGAATTCGCCATGGGGTCGGCGAACCTGACTTCTGCCTTCGGTCCGGTGGAAAACCCCTGGAAGCGCAAGGACTCTGACGCAAAGCTGGTTCCGGGTGGCTCTTCGGGTGGTTCTGCGGCTGCTGTAGCGGCCGGGCTCGTTCTCGGTGCCACGGGTACGGATACCGGTGGCTCCATCCGTCAGCCGGCGGCATTCACGGGTATTGCCGGGATCAAGCCGACTTATGGTCGCTGCTCGCGTTTCGGAACGATTGCCTTCGCAAGTTCGCTGGATCAGGCCGGTCCGATGGCGCGCAATCTTCAGGACTGCGCCATTCTGCTTGAATCGATGGCAGGGTTTGATCCGCGCGATTCAACGAGCGTTGATACCCCCGTTCCGCATTACGAAGCCGCTCTCAAGCGTGGTGTGAAGGGGCTGCGCGTTGGTATTCCCAAGGAATATCACGTCGAGGGCATGCCAGCTGAGATTGAGGCGCTCTGGCAGCAGGGCATGACCTGGCTGCGCGATGTTGGGGCAGAAATCGTCGAGGTTTCCCTGCCGCATACGAAGTACGGCCTGCCGACCTATTATATTGCGGCTCTGGCCGAGGCGTCTTCCAATCTGGCCCGTTATGATGGCGTCCGTTTTGGTGAGCGTGTCAGTGCCTCGACGCTGGATGGTCTGTATGAAGCCAGCCGTGCCGCCGGTTTCGGTGACGAGGTCAAGCGCCGCATCCTGATCGGGACGCATGTGCTGTCGTCGGGCTATTACGATGCCTATTACCTGCGCGCGCAGAAGGTCCGGACACTGATTCAGCAGGACTTCCTCAAGGCTTTCGAGAACGTTGATGTGCTTCTGACGCCGACCGCTCCTTCCGGCGCTTTTGCGCAGGATGAGAAGCCAACCGATCCGGTGCAGATGTATCTCAATGACGTCTTCACAGTTCCGGCCAGCATGGCGGGTGTCCCTGCCCTGTCCGTCCCGGCTGGTCTGGACGCGCGTGGCGTGCCGCTTGGGTTGCAGCTCATCGGTAAGTTCTTCGACGAAGAAACGCTGATTGCGGCTGGTCATGCCATCGAGCAGGCTGCGGCATTCCATCACAGACCTACTATTCATGCAGGAGTGTCGGCATGAGCTATCGTATCACCGGCAGCACCGGCGAATGGGAAATCGTTGTCGGTCTTGAAGTTCATGCCCAGGTCGTCAGCGAGGCCAAGCTCTTTTCCGGCGCTTCGGCGGAATATGGCGGCGAGCCGAACACGCATGTCAGTCTTGTTGATGCCGGTTTCCCGGGCATGCTTCCGGTTCTGAACCGGGAATGCGTGGCGCAGGCCGTCCGGACGGGTCTGGGGCTTGAAGCCGAGATCAACCTGTTCAGCCGGTTTGACCGTAAGAACTACTTCTATGCCGATCTGCCCACCGGGTATCAGATCAGCCAATTCGCCCATCCGATCATCGGCAAGGGCAAGGTCCTGGTTGATCTGGCGGATGGCAGCACGCGCGAAATTGGCGTGACGCGTCTGCATCTGGAGCAGGATGCGGGCAAATCGATCCATGATCAGGATCCGACACGCTCTTTCATCGATCTGAACCGTGCCGGTGTCGCGTTGATGGAAATCGTCAGTGAGCCGGATATCCGTTCGCCTGAAGAAGCCGGTGCCTATCTGCGCAAGCTGCGTCAGATCCTGCGCTATATCGGCACCTGTGACGGCAACATGGAAGAAGGTTCCATGCGCGCTGACGTGAACGTGTCGGTCCGCAAGCCGGGTGAGACCGAGTATCGCACGCGTTGCGAGATCAAGAACGTCAATTCCATCCGTTTCGTGATGATGGCGATCGAGGTCGAAGCGCAGCGTCAGATCGAGGTCTGGGAAGCTGGTGGAACCGTCGATCAGGAAACGCGCCTGTTCGACCATGTGCGTGGCGAAACCCGCTCCCTGCGGAGCAAGGAAGATGCGCATGATTATCGCTACTTCCCGGATCCCGACCTGCTGCCGCTGGTGATCGAGCAGTCCTGGGTGGACGAACTCAAGGCGGCTTTGCCGGAACTGCCGGAAGCCAAGCGTGCGCGTCTGGAGCAGGAATACGGTGTCAGCCGTTATGAGTCGTCCGTGCTCTGCGTTGAGCAGGCGATCGCGGATTTCTACGAGACCGTGGCGCGTGGTGCGGATGCCCGTCTGGCAGCCAACTGGATGCTGGGCGACTTTTTCGCAGCATTGAACCGCACGGGGCGCTCGATCGAGGACAGCCCGGTCAGTGCGGAAGGTCTGCGGGAACTGCTGGGTCTGATTTCCGACTCAACAATCAACGGAAAGATCGCCAAGGAAGTTCTCGAAGACATGGTCGAGACGGGGGATTCCGCTTCTGCCATCGTCGAGCGCAAGGGCCTGCGTCAGGTGACTGACACCGGAGCAATCGAGAGCGCTATCCGCGAAATCCTCGCCGCAAACAGTGACAAGGTCGAGGAATACAAAGGTGGCAAGGACAAGCTTTTCGGCTTCTTTGTCGGTCAGACCATGAAGGCCATGAAGGGCAAGGGCAACCCTGCCCTCGTCAATGAAACCCTGAAGAAACTTCTTTCAGAGTAAGGCGAAAAAAATGTTCTCGGGGGGTTTGACCACGACGCGGTTACCCCCTAAGAACACTCCTGCATACGCCGTGCGAACCGCGTAAAAAAGCGGAGGGGTGGCCGAGAGGCTGAAGGCGGCGGATTGCTAATCCGTTATACGATTTCAAGTCGTATCGTGGGTTCGAATCCCATCCCCTCCGCCAGCGCGATCCCAAGAAAATATGAAATTCAGGTTCTCGGGCAGTTGTCCGTACACCCGTTGAATGGCTCTGTCTTATCAGGCTTTCTTCATGGTCGGAGACCGTGTAGAGGCTTGGATCTATGTCAGAAAATCTTATTCCAGTTTATCTGGCGGGCGATCTGGTGTTCCGTCCGGAAGCCCTTGCCCTTTTCGCAAAACTGAAGTCGATCTGTGCCGAGTATGGCTTGGATGGCGTGGCGCCCTTTGACGGTCAGGCTGAGGCTCGCCTTCTGCCGCCAGGTCGCGAAACCATTCTTGCGTTTGTCCGTGCAGATCGTGATCTGATGGACCGCTGTGCTGCGGGCCTGTTCTGTATTGATCCGTTCCGCCGTTCTCCGGAGATGGATCCGGGAACAGCTGTTGAAATCGGCTACATGATGGGCCTGGGCAAGCCGATGGAAGCCTACACCGTGGACGGGCGTCTTTATTCCGAAAAGGTCGAGACGTACTGGCGCGATGTTCTGAAACAGGATCTGCGCAAGCGGGAGGAAAGTGATGCGCCTTCCTCAGGCAGCATGGAAGATCCTGACGGCATGCTGGTCCATTCCGAAGGTCTGCTTCAGAATGGAATGGTGGAAGGCTTTATTGGCATGGCCGGTGGCCAGGTTTCCATCCACGAGGATTTCTTTCAGGCCTTCCGGAAGGCGGCTGAGCGCCTTTCCTTGCGGTTGCAGGCAAGGATCTAGACGGCTTTATCAGTTTTTCGCGTAGATGCCCTGACGGCAGCGTGGCGCCAGACCACAGACATTGCAGACGACGGTCATGGAAGGGTCGTCGTTGAAGGAACAGCTTGACGGACGTTCCAGAGCATACCCCATCGCTGGAGGTTTTGTCTGGAATGCCGTTACGACCCGCGTCATCCAGTTCTGAAGCTGCTGCGGCAGTTCCTCGTGGTGGTGAGTCCACCACAGGATGTCATCGGTTGTACGCCCAATCTGCTGTGCAAGCTGGTCGGGAGACCATTGGGTCACTTGCAGAAAATCAGTCAACGTCACACTAGGCACGTTACAGCCTTCCGAAAGTGTAAAACAGAAATGGATGTGTAAAAGACTTCTGTTTTTGCGTCAATAAATCATAAAATGCTTTTTGTTTGATAAAATCTCTAGTGTTTTTTATTGGTTAACAACGCCGTCATTTGGTTTCGGTATTTATCTAAGGGTAACACTTGTCCCAAAATGATGATGATGGCTGAGCGAAGTCTACATCTCCGCTTCTGACCGAATCAGTGACGGTTTATTCTTTATGCGCGACGACAGAAGCGGCGGCTTTGTGTTTCAGGAAGCGCCGCAGCCCGATTTGCCCGACTTTTTCGAGAAGTGGCGTCGTGATGTGCAGCAGCCACGGCATGACCAGACAGGCATGGGCAAAAATGCCGTCTATCCTGGGCAGAAAGATTTCACGTCCTGCCCCTTCGCTGGTGCGGATAATCATTCTGGCTACATATCGGGCCGACAGAGGCTGATTGACGAAATTCAGGACAGACCCCCCGTCCCGCGTTTCCTGCTCGAGCATCCGGGTGTCAACAGCGGCAAGAAATATGGACGAAACCCTCAGTGTCCCGGGGCTGAATTCAAGCGCCAGGGAACGCGCAAAGCCTCTGAGGCCGAATTTCGTTGCGCTGTATACAGAACTTCCCTGCAAGGGCATCACACCGGCAATGGAATTGACGAACATGACATGCCCATTGGGAGACAATGCGGGGAGCAGTTGACTGGTCATGAGGATTGGCGATGTCAGATTGATTGCCATCTGCTCTTCAAGACTATGCTGGGTAATATCCCTGGTTGCTTCAGGCTGTATTTTCCCTGCGCAATGAATCAGAAGCTCGATGGGCTGGTTTCGGTCCCGGATTGCGTTACTGACAGTCTGAAGATCCGATGGCTCTGTCAGATCACAGAAAACAGCCTCAAATCGGCCTTTGCTGCCTGAGATCTGTTCTTCCGCCTTGCGGGGCTGGCGTGTCAGCAAAAGGACATCCCACCCCTGCTCCAGCAGGAGCCCCGCGATTTCACACCCAATTCCACCCGTTCCGCCAGTCATGACGGCAAATGACGGCACCGTTATCCTTTTTCTGAAGGAAAAGGGATTCATGTAATGTGCGAGCAGGTCAGAGTTGGGGGCGTCAGGAAATGCATGATCAACTTTCTGAAAAAGACGGTTGCATCTTCATAACGCGATAACACTTTGCGTCCTATGGTTTTCTGGCGCCCGGATCCGGAGAGAGCTGCCTGTACAAGGGCTGCAATTACAGCACTGGGCGGGGCACAGAAAGATGTGAGCCTATGATCTCCAGTCAGTCACTGCAGCACAGACCGTCCAGCAATACGTCCAGCGCGCCTTGTACCGGTTCTGCCCCTACCTTCTCTTCAAGAAGCTGGCCGCTGATCGCCAGCATGGCCAGACCATGCACCTGTGCCCAGCTTGCAGCCGCTTGGGCCCTGATAGCGACCTTCCGGAAACTGCCGTCCTCCTGCCCGTCTTCCAGAAGGCGTAGAGGAATTGCGAATGTGTCCATGGCGGCATCATGCAACTGCGGATCTATTGTCTTGTCTGCATCGGAGCTGAACATCAGCCGGTAAAGGCCAGGATTGCAGCGGGCAAAATCAATACAGGCCTGGGCTGTGGCGACGAATTGCGCGCGCGTGGAAGGGAAATCCTGGGACATGGCCTCTGCCATACACTCCCCCAGCCGGACGAAACCGATCCGGGCCAGTTCCCGCAGCAGCATCTCGCGATCCTGGAAATGCTTGTAAGGGGCTGCATGACTGACCCCAGTGCGGCGCGCCACTTCCCGGAGCGTGAATGTCCAGTTCTGGTCTGTAGCCAGCATGGCAAGCGCCGTATCGATCAGGGCGCGGCGCAGGTCCCCGTGATGATAGGGGCGGTTCTTGGTTTCACTCATTCGTGAGGCTCATGTTTACAGAAGAAACTTTAATTGACGCTGAA
>NZ_BJNM01000002.1 GCF_006539685.1 Gluconobacter oxydans | reverse complement strand
CAGAGTGTCAAACAGAATTCACAAGGCACTTATCAACAGGGAAAATGCCGGTTTTCTGCGGCAAAAAAGACTAACCCCCGTTATTCATTGCGAATCGCACTCGAATAAAGTCGGTTTTTTCTCAATTTTTCTGCTTTTCTCAGAAGTCCGGCCAGTTGGGAGCCAGGTGCCCACCCATCCGCAGCGGAGCGACCTTCCGGGCCAGGCCGGTTGCGTCATCTGTCTCCACCATCAGCCCACAAACCGTCGCCTCCCCTTCTGCCGGCTGCGGCCGATCCCCGGGAATCTTGCGAACCAGTCTGTGCAATGAGGCAGGCTTCCCCATTCCGATCACGCTATCGTAGTCGCCGCACATTCCAGCATCCGTCTGATACGCCGTGCCCGCAGGCAGAATACGGTGATCGGCTGTTGGAACATGCGTATGCGTCCCCACCACGACAGAAGCCTTGCCGTCGAAATAAGCCCCGAAGCCCATTTTCTCGCTGGTGGCTTCTGCATGAACATCGATCAGGATCGCATGGACCGTCACTCCCAGACGATGCCGGGAGAGGATTTCGCTGACGACGCGGAAGGGGTCATCCAGCGGATCCATGAAGATGCGGCCCATCACATTGATGACCAGCGCCCGGCGTCCACGACTGATTTCGACGATATGGCTCCCCTGCCCCGGTGTGCCAGCAGGATAATTGGCGGGTCTGACGATGTGGGGGGCCTGATTGATATAGCCGATCATGTCCCGCCGATCCCACGCATGATTACCCAGCGTGATCACATCGACACCGGCATTGTGCAGGTTCTTGGCAATATCGGGAGACAGGCCATATCCGTGTGACGCGTTCTCTCCGTTGGCGACCACCAGATCCAGCGAGAGTTTCTGGCGCCAGTCGGCCAGGTTCCGGATTATGGCTTCACGCCCGCTACGCCCGATAATGTCGCCAAGAAACAGCAGTCTCAACAGTCAGTCTTTCATAGTGATTTTGGAAGGATCGGTCCTGATGATCCCGCGCTCGGTCACAATTGCCGGGATCGGAATATCGTAAGGACCTCTGGGAACACGCTCGACCTGCTGTCCGGCAAAGCCGAAACCGATTGCCGGCACATCCAGCATGGCCAGAGTGCGATCGTAATAGCCGCCGCCATATCCGAGCCGATAGCCGGAAGCGTCGAAGGCCAGAAACGGCACCAGAACCAGATCCGGAATATCGATTTCACCCTCGGGATGCGATGTCCCAAAGCGGCCGGCCGTCATGATGCCGGCAGGCGTCCATCGCCGGAAGATCAGGGGAGAGCCTTTGGGCGTGGTTTCCGGCAGCAGAACCTGCCGTCCGGACGCCGAAAGAGCGTGGCAGAGAGGTCGGAGATCCACTTCTCCGGCCAGTGGCCAGACCGCAGCGATCCTGTGAGCCGGTCGTGCCAGAATTTCTTTCAGGAGAAATTTCCGCAACGCCGCCTCGTCATCAGGAGAAGCGGCCTGTCGCAGCTGGGCCATTTTCAGGCGCAGGTCTTTTTTCAGAAGGTCGAGGTCGGAAATCTGTGGAGCCGCCAAAGCCGTTGGTCTTTTCAGCCCTCCTAGACCTGCAAGTGCAGGTGGGCACCGGTTAACGTGACCAGGGCCACGACAGAGCCAGTTCCCTAAGGAATGCTTATCGGCCCGGGGGATGATTTGCCTGACGCACCAGGCAGCTCCACGACCTATATTAGACTGTCCGGCCCGATGTTCAATGTAAACGTTGTAGAATCAGGACGCGCGCTCGAGTTCCGCAGCCAGAAGCTCAGCCTGCCCCGCCAGACGTGCCAGACGGTCCTGCCGTGCCCCCTCAAGCCGAAGGAGCTGCTCGGCCTGCTGGATCTGCGTTTCGGCCTGGGGTGATATCTGCCGGCGTTTCAGCTCGAAAATCTCATCGGCCATCAGCAGGGCGGCCATCATGAGCGTCTTGGATTCGCTTGCGGCCCCGCCCAGGGTCCGCGCCCGCTGGAGCCAGCCTTCCACATGACGGGCCATGTCATAGAGATGGGCTTCTTCGCCATCCTGACACCCGACATTGTAGACGTAACCATTGAGACGAATGGATACCTGTCCCATCGGTCAGCCCTCCTTCCTGTCAAGCACGCCCTGAATGCGGGCGCACAGCGCGTCGATATTGGCCGCGAACTCCGAAAGATCAGGAGCGGAATGGAGCGCACGCTCGCAGGCTTCCTTCGCCAGCAGATGACGCTCGGAGGCAGCGGCAATCCGCATCATCGCTTCCTCAAGACGTTCAACCGCTTTATCGTCCTGCCCATTACCTGTCTCGTTTACCGCCACGATCTTTCCGTTCATGCACTCATTCTGCCAGTAAATGCCCGATTAAAATGCCCAATACAGACCCGCTCCGGCAAGACCATCAGGAAAGACCCGATCCCGGCACGGGGTCAAGGACATCCCTGCCCGTTCACTACCCTGTTTTTATGATTCCGTCCCGTCAGGAGATGGATCAACTGCTTCTGTCCTGGGATAAACCGTTTCTTGCCCTCTCCGCCGAAAGTGCGGGAAACGCGTTTGGCGTCCCATGGTGGCTCGAAGTCGTGGGATCACGGGCAGGACAATCCATTCTGGACTGCGGCGCATCGCCCGCAATCGCCCGGCAGGCGCTGGATGCCGGGATCGGCTGGGCCATCTGCCGGGTCAACCCTGCCCAGTTCCGCGCGCTGGAAACATATAACGATTATCGCGGACGTATCCTGACTTTCCGTCCACCTAGCTCCCGCCGCCACAATCTGCGAGAACGTCCCCATGACAGCCTGTGATCTCTACCCCGTTCTGCCCGCCGGTTTTAAGACGGACGCTGCCCTCGAGGTGCTCCGCGACATCCTCGTGCTGCCCGAAATAACGGCTCTTCGCATCCCCGCCGGATGGACCCCGGAGGCAACGCAGCTTTCACAGCTCGTGGACCTGCTGCATGCCAATGGTGTCGCCATGATCCTGGAAGTCGCGGGATCGCTGGCTGACACGCCGAAATCCCTTCTGGGGATCTGTGACGGACTTCACGTGGCCAACGTCGAGGACCTTGTAAGCCTGCGCAAGACGGTTGGAAGCGACATGCCGGTCGGCTGTCTGTGTACCAATCGCGACGACGCCATGAAGTCTGGCGAATCGGGCGCCGATTACGTCGCGTTTCCGCCCGGCGATCTGGAGCTCGTGAAATGGTGGAGTTCCGTCATGGAACTGCCAGGCGTCGCCGAAAACATCCGGAACACGGAAGACGCCTCGTCCGCCATCACGGCAGGCGCCGACTTCCTTGCCATCCTACTCCAGTTCGATGGCAAGGATGCGGAGCGGTTTTCAGCGATGGCCGTTCTTGCTGCCGGCTGACACCGGTTTCAGCACCGGAACGGGCAGAAGCGTATCCTGCGTGAAGTAGAGAACGCCGTTGGACTGGGGGAAAGACCTGCTCCCCAGACGATTGGTCTGACCCGCCGTATTCTCCAGGATCAGTTCGCCCGTCTGCGGGGAAAGCTGCACACCCAGAAGATCCCCGTACAGGGTCTTCAGCCCGATGGCGCGACCATGATTGCGCTGGATGGCCTTGCGCAGAGCCGCCTCATCCCATTTCCCGTATGCAATCGTGTAGCCCAGAATGTGAGTGAGCTGCCCGCGATTGGCGGGCGCGAGAAGTCCACCCGGCCAGCGGGCGCTCAGGCGCTCCATGGCGGCATTGGGAATGGCAAAGAGCGTATAGGGACCCGGACCGCTGATCCAGGGATCCAGTTTCGTAACCTGAATGGCTTTGACGTAATCGGCGAGTTCCAGCGATCCCGCAATGTTCTCATTGAGCGGATGGTCTTCGTAAGACAGCATCGGCGGCGCATGATAGGCCACCGGACTGTTGGGCGTGCCGTCCGGGCTGGGCTGATAGGCCTGATCGGTGCTTCCAGACATGAGGGCTGCGCGGGCGCTGATCTGGGTCTCGAAGTTGTCCTGGTAGTTCTTCGTCCAGTCAGTGCCCTGCCAGTCAGGATCGCCACAGGCGGAGAGCGAGGCCCCCAGAAGAAGCCCCACGCCGAGTTTCAGTCCCTTCCCCCAGCGCGGAAACCGTCCTGAAGAGAAAACATCGAGTCGCACATCCATGCCTGATCGCACCATCCTGTGAGCGGGAGAAACGACCATAGAGCAGGTTGGCCGAATCAGCACCCGTCCCCGCGCATGGTCCATCCGACGACCTTGCCGCTGACCAGCTCGAATGTCGTCTGACAGCTGGTGTTGTAATAGGTCGACGGGAAACCGCCACCCCATCCACCCATGCCGCCCCAGCCGCCACCCCAGCCGCCCATGCCACCCCAGCCGCCGCCCCAGCCGCCCATACCGCCGCCCCAGCCATCCCAGCCCCAGCCACCGCCGGGAGAATACTGCGTTTCGTTATCGATATAGGCGAGGAACGTATGGCCCTGGGCATCGTAGTTACGGGTCGGAACACCGAACTGACGCAACACGTCCACTTCGGACTTGCCAACCATGGAATCCAGAACCTTGCGCTGCTGAAGGGTGGGGACTTCGCAAGCTGAAAGGCCCAGCAGCGCCAGGACAGACAGCAATCCAACTTTTTTCATCATCATCTTCCCCGACTGTGCCGCGGCAATGCGGTCATGTTCCTCTTTCGACACGTTCTAGCCCTTCTGACGCAAAAGAAGGATTAAAACTCCTGCAAGTTCCGAAAAGATCAGGCCAACCACAAAATGTCACTGATCCGCGGCGCTCCGGTTGCCAGCATGACCAGCCGGTCAAACCCGAGCGCAATTCCTGAACAGGGCGGCAGATCCGGCAAAGCCGCCAGAAACGCCTCGTCCACTGCCCAGTCCTGATCCGGCGACAGTTCCATACGACGCTTACGATCCGTTGCAAAACGCTCGCGTTGCTCCACCGGATCGGTGAGTTCTTCAAAGGCGTTCGCCAGCTCTAGTCCGCTCACATAAAGCTCGAACCGCAGCGCCGCGCGCCCGTCTTCCGGGTCCCGGCGTGCGAGTGCCGCCTGTTCCGCCGGCCAGTGCGTCAGGAATGTGGGACGCTCACGCCCGATCATGGGCTCCACACGCTCCAGAAGAAGCCGGAAAAACAGGTCCTCCCAGCTCTCCCCGTTCCGCAGACCAACATGCGCCTGCCTGGCGAGGGCTTCGGCATTTCCCGCCGTCCCCAGCAGATCCGCCCCCACATAGCGTGCAAATGCAGCCTGCATCGTCAGCCGCTCGAAGGGTAGTGACAGATCAATGACATCCATCCCCCGATGCACCACGGGCGGCAGAAGCGCGCGCAGGAAGGCTTCGGTTTCATCCATGAGCGACGACAGATCCGCGCCCGGACGATACCATTCGAGCATCGTGAACTCCGGGGCATGCGTATTGCTGGCCTCACCATTGCGCCAGACACGCGCCATCTGGAACACGGGCCGTCCCGTCGCCGCGACAATGCGCTTCATCGCGAATTCCGGACTCGTATGCAGGAAACGCGCTTCACGGGAGCCATCCGGCCGCTCAAGCTCCGTCCTGAAACAGCGCAGATGAACTTCTTCACCCGGAACAGGAACCGCGAAAGGCGTTTCGACTTCCAGATATCCGCGTTCTTCAAAGAAAGTCCGAACCGATCTGACCATCTGCGCACGCCGCTCAAGCAGAGGCAGGCGCTCGGCGATCCGGCCCGGATCAGCAGACAATACGGTCATGACGTCTCTCGCTCCTGTTGCAAAACCGGGACCCGCACCGCTAGAGGCATCACATGGATGATATGGTCAAGACAGCCTCGCAACATTCCGCGGGACCTTCTGCAAAACGTCACACGCTTCGTACACCGTCCGACCTGATCGACGCAGGGCTGGCGACGGAAGCCGATCGTGCAACGCTCGAAGCGGTGGGCGAGCGCTTCACGATGGCCATTCCCCCCGCCTTCCGGGACCTGATTACGCATCCGGACGACCCCATCGCCCGACAGGTCATCCCCGACGCCCGCGAACTCGTGACCCTGCCCCACGAAGACCCCGACCCGATCGGCGATGATGCTCTCTCGCCCGTCCCCGGCATCGTGCACCGCTATGCAGATCGCGCCCTGCTCAAGCCGTTGCTGGTCTGCCCGCTTTACTGTCGGTTCTGTTTCAGACGCGAGCATGTCGGTCCGGGCGGTGGACTGCTCAGCAATGCACAGCTTGAAACCGCGCTCGACTGGGTGCGGCAGCATCCCGATATCCGCGAAATCATTCTGACAGGCGGCGATCCGCTCATGCTGGCCCCGCGCCGGCTGAAGCATATCGTGCAATCCCTGTCCGGCATCCCGCATATCGAGACCATCCGCATCCATTCCCGCGTGCCGGTCGCCGACCCGGCCCGTATGACGGAAGAGCTTCTGGATGCCATGGAGACGGACCGCGCCATGTGGCTGGTCATTCACGCCAACCATGCCAGCGAACTGACCCCGCACGCGACAAAAGCCATCCGCGCCGTTCTGTCCCGCGCCATTCCGGTGCTCTCGCAGTCCGTCCTGCTGCGCGGGGTCAATGATACGGTTGAAAGTCTGGAAGCCCTGCTGCGGGCGCTCATCAAGGCACGGGTCAAACCCTATTACCTGCACCATCTCGATGCTGCTGCCGGAACAGGACATTTCCACGTCCCGGTCGCGCAGGGTCAGGCCCTGCTGAGACAGCTACGCGGGCGGGTCACGGGACTGGCATGGCCAACCTATGTTCTGGATATCCCGAGTGGTCGGGGCAAAGTCCCGATCGGGCCGGAATATCTGGACCCCGCGTCTCCGGGCACGGTCTCAACGCCCGATGGAGAGGCGTGCAGCTTCACCTGACACGCCCCATAAAACTGAAGCCGCTTTATTTGGCGTCGAACATGTGAGTGGCATGGGTGATGGCCCCGCCCGCACGGATGGCGGCGGCCACCAGGGCGATCTCGGAGAGCTGCGCATCCGTCGCACCGGCCTCGCGCGCGGCCTTCACATGCAGTTCGATACAATACGGGCACTGCGTCGTCAGTGCGACGGCCACGGCGGCGAGCTGCTTGGTCAGGGCGCTGACTTCGCCTTCCTCGAATGCAGCACGGTCGAACTGCCAGAAGGCATCCATGCCCTTGGAGGCATTGGCTTCAAGATGGGAAATGCGCGAGAGGTTCTTCATATCGTACATGCGGCTTCTCCTTGCGGTTCGCCCTGACCTTCAGGACAGACACACAGTCTGACATGACCTGTCCGCCGTCATGTCCCAAGCCCCCTGCCCTTCACACTTTCCTGAAGCTGCAAACCGTCACGCGCCCCTTGGCCTTGCTTCCAGCCCCCGTGCGGCGCTAGAAGCCCACAAGACGTGACAGAAAATCCCTACCCAAGGGTCATCAGGACACAAGCATGAAACAGCAAGCCAACCTTATCCGGGCCGGCCAGGTCATCGAGCACGATGGCCGCCGCTGGACGGTTCTCAAGCAGCAGATCATCACCCCGGGCAAGGGTGGCGCCTTCATCCAGGTCGAAATGCGCGACCTCAAGACGGGCAACAAGACCAACGAGCGCTGGAGAACGGCGGATTCCGTCGAGCGTCTGGTCACGGAAGACAAGGACTATACCTATTCCTACATGGACGGTGACAATGTCGTCCTGATGGACCCGGAAACGTTCGAGCAGCTGATCCTCGCCAAGGACATCTTCGGCGACCAGTTTGCCTTCCTGCAGGACAACATGCCGCTGAACGTCAAGCTGGTCGAAGGCGACCCGGTGGGCGTGGAACTGCCGCCGCACGTGACGCTGGAAGTCACGGAAGCCGACCCGGTGGTCAAGGGCCAGACGGCCAGCTCGTCCTACAAGCCCGCCATGCTGTCCAATGGCGTGAAGACGCTGGTCCCGCCGTTCATTGAAGCCGGTGAGCGCATCGTTGTCCGCACGGAAGACGGATCCTACGTCGAACGCGCGAAGGACTGATCCAGCATGCGTCTTTCCCCGCACATGGCCGTCATGCAGGGCGCGGCACAGAAGGCTTCGCGCCGTCTGCTCCGTGACTTTGCAGAGGTCGAACAGCTTCAGGTCAGCATCAAGGGTCCCGGAGATTTCGTTTCCCAGGCAGACCTGCGCGCCGAAACCATCCTCCGCGAGGAACTGAGCCGCGCCCGTCCCGGCTACGCCTTCCTGATGGAAGAAAGCGGTGCTTCGGGCGGGGACAACTGGACCTGGCGCTGGATCGTCGATCCGCTGGACGGCACGACGAACTTCCTGCACGGCATCCCGCACTGGGCCATTTCCATCGGCCTTCAGCGCAAACTGCCGGACGGAACGATCGAAATGGCTGCCGCGGTTGTCTACAACCCCGCTGCCAACGAGATGTTCTGGGCCGAAAAAGGCGTGGGCGCGTTCCTCAACGAACGCCGCCTTCGTGTCTCCGGTCGCCGCAACATGCACGAAGCCCTGTTCGCAACCGGCATTCCCTTCGCGAAAGTCCCGAGCAGCAGCCGTCTGCCGTTCGCACGTGTTCTCGGCGCCCTGATGCCTCAGGTTGCCGGGATTCGCCGCTTCGGTGCCGCAGCCCTGGATCTCGCCTGGGTCGCAGCCGGCCGTTATGACGGTTACTGGGAATTCGGCATCAAGCCCTGGGACTGCGCAGCCGGTCTGCTTCTGGTGCGCGAAGCCGGTGGTTATGCGACCGATCCGGACGGAACCGAACTCCATGACCTCCCCGACGACGTCAATGTCGTTGCCGGAAACACCAACCTTCACGGCCCCCTGCGCGCCCTTGTGCACGAGGCCCTGAACCGGAGCTGACGAAACTGCCCTCACTTCCCATTGCGGGAGTCGTGAGGCCTCGTCTAGGATCGGCCTGACATGTACAGGCCGATCCCCTTCTCCCTTCCTCTGGCGGCCTTTCTGGCCTGCCTTCCGCTGTCCGCCGCACAGGCGCAGGTCACCAGCAATCTGGATGATCTGCCTCAGGCCAAGACAGCCCCCTCCGCGAAAAAACCAGCCCCGACGACGCATCCGGCAGGATACGCCGTCCAGAAGCCTGCAGCAAAGGCCCCGGCCCCCGTGGCAGCACCGCCCGCAGCGGGAGCATCCTCCACGGCAGAGCCCGTCCGGAGCACGCCGACGCACACGACCGTTCCTGGCGTTCCCCCTGCTCCGCCGCCGCCAGTCGTCCTGCCCCCGCCTTTCGTCCCCGTCCAGATTCACCCTCCCGTCCCGCCCGCCGAAGTCACGGCCGTTGCCGACGCGGCCAGCCATACGGCGCCGCTCCCTGATGGCGGGATGCGGGTCCTTTTCCCGAGCGGAAGCGAAGCGCTGAACGCAGACAGCCTCAAGGCGCTTCAGGACTACGGAACCGAGCTTTCCCACCATCCCGAGCAGCGCGTCGTGCTGATGGCTTACGCGGCACTGCCCGGCGATGACGTGTCCATGCCGCGCCGCATCGCGCTGGCAAGGGCGCTCGCTGTCCGCTCGATCTTCATTCACGCAGGTGTCGCCACGACCCGCCTCTACCCCCGCGCGCTGGGGCGTCCGGATGCGGGAGACACTGCACCTGCTGACCGGCTGGATGTTGTCATCGAGACAAATCCCACCGACACCCCCGCCTCTTCCGCAAACGGCATGCCATAATAAAATCAGGAAAGACACGCCGTGACACGTCCTACGACCTACCTGCTGCGAATGGCCGTTTTCCTTGTCGCGGTCGGCCTTCTGGCCGCGACAATGGGCACGACCCTGCTCCATGCTTTCAACGCGAACCCCAAGCTCGACGCCATCATCCTGGGCGTGCTCCTGATGGGGATCCTGTGGAACCTTCATGTCGTCCAGCGCCTGATGCCGGAAGTGCAGTGGGTTGAGCTCCTGCGTCAGCCCCGCGCCGGTCTGGCCGCGCCCAAGGCCCCGCGCCTGCTCGCGCCCATGGCCAGCATGCTGGCAGCCCGCAACCGCACGGACCGCCTGACGCTCTCGACCCAGACGACACAGGCCATGCTCGACAGCCTGTCCTCGCGTCTGGATGAAAGCCGGGAAATCTCCCGCTACATGACGCAGCTCCTGATCTTCCTGGGTCTGCTGGGCACGTTCTACGGACTTCTGCTGACGGTCAGTTCCATTGCGTCCGTCATCGGCGGGATGTCCGCAGGCGGCGGGGACATGGACGTCATGTTCAACCAGCTCAAAACCGGACTGGCCGGACCGCTGGCTGGTATGTCCACGGCGTTCTCTGGCTCGATGTTCGGTCTGGCCGGCGCACTGGTTCTCGGCTTTCTGGATCTCACGGCCGGACAGGCCCAGACCCGCTTCTTCAACGAACTGGAAGAGTGGCTGGCTGGTGTCACGCGTGTCAGCGGCAGCACGTCCATCGACAGCGACGGCGCACCCGTTCCGGCCTATGTTCAGGCCCTGCTCGAACAAACGGCCGAAAATCTGGAAACGCTGCAGAACGCCGTCTCCCGCAGCGAGGAAAACCGCGTCCGCGAACTGCACATGCTCGACAGCCTGCAGGAGCGCCTGCGCGGCATGACGGATCTGCTTGCTGCCAACCAGACGCTCATGACCCGCACGGCCGAAACCCAGACCGCCCTTCTGCGTCACATGGGCGATGAAGGTCCGGGCTCTCAGGGCACGGCGCTCCTGCGGATCGAGACGCATCTCAGCCGCCTGATCCAGGAACTGCATGAAGGCCGCGCCCAGACAATCGGAGAGCTTCGCAACGATCTGCGCGTTCTGGCCCGCACGATCGCGGCGGCCTCCGGCAGCACGACGCCCCCTCCCGGCAGGCAGGGCTGATCCATGGCCCGGCGCAGACGCGGATCACACAACGCCCTCGATGCCTGGCCCGGCTATGTGGACGCCCTGTCCACCCTGCTGATGGTCGTCACATTCGTCCTGCTGGTGTTCGTGGTGGGGCAGCAGTTCCTCTCGGTGTCGCTGTCGCGGCGCGAACACACGCTGGATGCCCTGCAGAAACAGTTGGCCGAACTGTCACACATGCTGTCGATGACGGAAGACAAGAACAAAAGCCTGTCCTCAACCGTCGCCACACTGGCGGACGAAAAGCAGCATAATCAGGCCCAGCTCCAGACCCTGTCGACCCAGATCGCCGCCCTGACAGGGCAGCTTCAGTCAAAGGATCAGGCTCTGGCTTCGGCTGATGACACGAGCAAACAGCAGAACAGCAAGATCTCGGACCTTCAGGCCCAGATCGAGGAACTGACCCGCCAGCTTCAGGCGATCAGCAACGCCCTCGATATCGAAAAGAAGGCCGAACAGGGCAAAGACGCCCAGATTGCGGATCTTGGCAGCAAGCTCAATCTGGCGCTGGCGGACAAGGTCAATCAGCTCAAACGCTACCGTTCGGAGTTCTTCGGACGCCTGCGCGACCTGCTGAAAGACCAGAAGGGCGTGAACGTCGTGGGAGACCGCTTCGTCTTCCAGTCGGAAATCCTGTTCCCGCAGGGAAGTGCCGACCTGACACCGGAAGGCCGCAAGGAAATCACGACCCTTGCGCATACCTTCAAGCAGGTTGCCTCAACGATCCCGACGGATCTTCCGTGGATCCTGCGCGTGGACGGTCATGCTGACCGCCAGCCCATCCACAGCGCTTTTCCCAGCAACTGGGAACTGTCGTCCGAACGTGCCATCACCGTGGTCAAGCTGCTCATTGCCGAAGGTGTGGACCCGCACCATCTGGCCGCGACAGGCTTTGCCGACTACCAGCCTCTGGACGCTGCCAGCACACCGGCGGCCTATGCCAGAAACCGCAGGATCGAGTTCCGTCTGACGGACCGCTGATCCTTCTTCCGCCTGCCTTTTCACAAAGGCAGGCTTTTGCGCAGATCTACTGACATTTCTGCGATAATCCCTTATGTAGCAGCCATGACCGATACCCCGCTCTCCCTTATCCGCAATTTCTCGATCATCGCTCATATCGATCACGGCAAATCGACGCTGGCCGATCGGCTGATCCAGGCCTGTGGCGCGCTGACCGCGCGTGAGATGAAAAACCAGGTCCTCGATTCGATGGAGCTCGAGCAGGAGCGCGGGATCACCATCAAGGCGCAGACCGTGCGCCTGACCTATCCGGCCAAGGACGGCAAGGTTTACACGCTGAACCTGATGGACACGCCGGGCCATGTCGACTTCGCCTATGAAGTCAGCCGCTCGCTCGCTGCCTGTGAAGGCTCGCTGCTGGTCGTGGACGCCTCGCAGGGCGTGGAAGCCCAGACGCTGGCGAACGTCTATCAGGCGCTCGATGCCAATCATGAAATCGTCCCGGTCCTGAACAAGATCGATCTGCCGGCAGCCGAACCCGAGCGCGTCCGCGCCCAGATCGAAGACGTGGTTGGCATTCCGGCCGATGACGCCGTCGAGATCAGCGCCAAGACCGGCATCAATATCGAAGGCGTGCTCGAAGCCCTCGTCCAGCGCCTCCCGGCCCCCACAGGCGACGCCGAAGCCCCGCTTCAGGCCCTGCTGGTGGACAGCTGGTACGATGCCTATCTCGGCGTCATCATCCTCGTCCGCATCAAGGACGGCCGCCTCAAGCGCGGTGACCGCATCCGCATGATGCAGACCGGCGCGACCTACCATGTCGATCAGGTCGGCGTGTTTCTGCCCAAGATGCAGTCGGTCGAGAGCCTCGGCCCGGGCGAGATGGGCTATATCAACGCCGCCATCAAGACCGTCGCGGACTGCAATGTCGGTGACACCGTCACGCTCGACAAGCGCCCCGCCGAGAAGGCCCTGCCAGGCTTCAAGCCGTCCATTCCCGTGGTGTGGTGTGGCCTCTTCCCGATCGACGCCGACGACTTCGAAAAGCTGCGTGACAGCCTCGGTAAGCTGCGCCTGAACGACGCCTCGTTCCACTTCGAGGCAGAGACTTCCGCCGCGCTGGGCTTCGGTTTCCGCTGCGGCTTCCTCGGCCTACTGCATCTGGAAATCATCCAGGAGCGCCTGTCCCGCGAGTTCAATCTCGACCTGATCGCAACCGCACCGTCCGTGGTCTACAAGATGCACATGACGGATGGGACAGTCGAGGAACTGCACAACCCGGCCGACATGCCCGAGCTCAGCAAGATCGAGATGATCGAAGAGCCGTGGATCAAGGCTACCATCATGGTGCAGGACGAATATCTGGGTCCGGTCCTGACGCTGTGCTCCGAACGCCGTGGCATCCAGGTCGATCTGACCTATGTCGGCAACCGCGCCATGGCTGTCTACCGCCTGCCGCTGAACGAAGTGGTGTTCGATTTCTACGACCGCCTGAAATCCATCAGCCGCGGCTATGCCTCGTTCGACTACCAGATGGACGGCTACGAAGAGAGCGATCTGGTCCGCATCTCCATCCTCGTGAACCACGAGCCGGTCGATGCATTGTCCTTCATCTCGCACCGCACCGTCGCCGAACAGCGTGGCCGCTCGATCTGCGCCAAGCTCAAGGACCTGATCCCCAAGCAGCTGTTCAAGATCGCCATTCAGGCGGCCATCGGCTCCAAGGTCATCGCCCGTGAAACGATCGGCGCACTGTCCAAGGACGTGACGGCTAAGTGTTATGGTGGTGACATTTCCCGTAAGCGCAAGCTTCTGGACAAGCAGAAGGAAGGCAAGAAGCGCATGCGGCAGTTCGGTAAGGTCGAAATCCCCCAGAGCGCCTTCCTCGCTGCCCTGAAGATGGACTGACCCCTGCCTTATGTCGAAAAGCGCCGCCATCCTGTTCGTTCACAATGAAGTCGACACGATCGGATGGTGGCTCGCGCATCATGCGACCATCGGCTTTTCAACGCTGATCGTCTGTGATGATCATTCGACTGACGGAACAGCCGCGGCTCTCTCCAACGCCGCCACGCTTTACGACATCCGCGTCCACTCTTCCGATACGACCCTGCCCGAACGGCTGGACCGTCAGACCCGCTTCCACGAAATGGCTCTGGAGCAGGGCAGGAACGAATTTGACTGGATGATGATCCTGGCGGCGGATGAATATCTGCATTTTGAAACCGCCCGGTCCGTCGCCGAGTTCACTGCCGCCGCATCCGCCTCCATGCTTCCGGTAAACTGGTGCCTGTTTGGCTCGTCAGGTCGCACGGTTCCGTCCCCCTTCTCTCCGGTTGAGACCTTCACGCGGCACGGCCTGCTGAGCCTGCCGGATCATCGCGTCGTCCGATATCTCGTCCAGCCCCGTCGGATCGGCAACACTCTGCCCGATCCGTTTTCCGCGCTTGAGAGAAACGCGACCTGGTCCGACAGCCGTATCCTTCATTTCGCCGCAGGCGATCATGAAAGCTTCCTGCGGCGCAACTCCAGCGCCACGCCGGACAAGGCCTGGCAGAACTTCGACCGCAACGACGCCGAATATACCGGCGCGAGCCGTTGGCTGCCGGAAAGCCGCCGGATTGCCTCTTCCATCGTACAGGCGTCGCTGACGGATCTGTACTGGCGCCTCAAGGCCACTGTCACCCATGCAGACCGGGCCGTTCTGCAGGATCTCGGCCTGACACCCGCACAGCTTTCCGCGCCCTCATCCCGCCGGACACCCCCGCAGTTCCATTTCTGCATGCTCGGCCAGACGAAGCAGCTGATGAGGGACATGCAGATGGGATATCTCGTGTCGGTCGGGGCGGGAGAGATGAACTTTGGCCGTTACAATCCCCTGATCATGGCACTCGAAGTATCGGACGGGGATGTCTGGAACGCCTGCCTCTTCACGGAAAACCCGCTCCCCGGGCGCTACCTTTCCCTTCCCGGTTCGCCCACGCTTCTGCCGATGGTGCCGCTTCATGTCATGATCGCGGAAAATACGGTCCTGTCGCCCGTCAGTGGCGAAGAAATCCGGATCGCCATTCCCGGCCATGCCCTAAGCAAGATCGACGCCACCACGGCACTCTACACGCGGATGACATCCTTCATGGTGCTGACAGCGGAAGGCCATGGTCTTGCTGATCTTCTGCGGGGGATCGACCGGCTCCCTGCTCCAGACGCCAGCGCACTGGGCTGTGCCATTGCGATGCTTGACCCCGAAGACGCCGAACGCCTCGCGCAGACCTTCCCTGGCCTGATCCCGCGAAGCCTCATGCCGGTGCGTCCGCCTCAGCCCTGACGTTCGGCACTCTTGCGGAACAGCGCAAACGTCGCGACCGCGCCTTCCGTCACAGCCTGCCGGCGCACCGCATCACTTTCATCCAGATACTGCCCGAGCTTCTCAAGAAACGCCGGCCATTCTCCCTTCCGGTGAAACGCCAACAGATAGGCCCGGGGCAGCCCTTCTGCTACGCACCCGGACAGAACACGCCCCCCAAGCCGTGAGCCTTCCAGCACATACAGAACGCCCATCGCCGTGCCGTCACGTTCCGGCAGGCACTCCGCATGCACGGCAGGGACAGGCAGCCCCATCTGACGCAGATCATCCTTCAGAAGCTCCGCCCGCGGACGCCAGACCGGCAGTGACACCGCATGTCGGCTGAGATACGCCTCCGCAGCCCCAAGCACGCGCGCATGGGCGGTCAGAAAGTCCCCATAGGATTGCGGATCCGCAAGCTCGAACCGGGAAAATGCCTCATCGACCGCCTCATGGGCCTTCCGGCTGACATGCCGCAGTTCCGTCAGACCAGAGTTCTTCTGCTCATCGGCGCCTCCAACTGTCTTCATTCGTGCTGATCTTCCCATGCGCTGTGAAACCGTTCCCGGTTCTGTCCGTAATTAGAGTGACTTGCAACGACCAGATTCTTTCTGACACGCCCCGGATTTCGGAGAATACCCCGTTGAGCAGCACCCGGCCCCGACCCGCTTCCCCTTCAGATGGCCACGCTACCCGCCCGGGAAAGCGGCATCTGATCCTGAAAACCGTCGGGGGGGTGCTGGGAACACTGGTGGCTGCCATCGTCATCCTGATCCTGGTCTGGCAGTGGGACTGGTTCGTTCCCTATATCGACCGCAAGGGCACCGCGGCCCTGCACCGTCCCGTCAGCATCGCGCATCTGCATGTCGGCCTTGGTTTCAAAACCACTGTCACCGTCGATGACCTGAAAATCGGTCAGCCGGAAGGTTTCGAGAAAGAGAAGGACGATTTCGCCTCCGCCAAGGCGATCACAGTTACTGTCGATGTCTGGCGTTACCTGACGGGTGGTGGTCTCTCCCTGCCGCTGATCCGCGCCGACACCCCCAAAGGCGATATCGTCTCGCTGCTCAACGGCACGAACAACTACAGTTTCGCATCCTCTTCCGATCCGTCGTCGCAGACATCCTCATCGTCCACCACGACCCTGCCGAAGCTCGGCAAGATCGAAATCAATGACGGCGATATTCGCCTGGCTCTGGCAAAGCTCAAGACGGACATGCATGTCCTCATCCATACCGAAGAGCCGAAAAACGGGGATGACGGGCATCTCGTCATCGACCTCAAGGGCCGGTACGCGCAGGCCCCGATCACAGGCCATATCGTCGGTGGTGCCCTGCTCGGCCTGACGGATGCAACACACCCCTATCCGATCGACGGGCGCCTCGCCAACGGCCCGACCTATGTCACGCTGCGCGGCACGGTTGACGATCCGATCCACTTTCAGGGCACCAATCTGGCACTGCATTTTGCCGGCCCGGACATGGCGCTCCTCTACCCGCTGACAGGCGTCCCCATCCCGCAGACCCCGGCCTACAGCGTGACCGGCAATCTGGCCTATTCCGACCGCGCGATCCGTTTCCAGAAATTCGAAGGGCATATGGGCTCTTCGGATATCGGCGGAGACATCAACGTCGATCCGCATCAGAAGCCGATCTTTGTGGAAGCCGCGCTTCATTCGCATTCAGTCGATCTGGCGGATCTGGGCGGCTTCATCGGCGCCCAGCCCGGCGAGGCAAAGAAAGCCGAACCGGCCAGCGCACGCGTCCTGCCTGACAAGAAGATCAATGTCCCCAAACTCAATGCCGCCAACGTCCATCTGACCTATCACGGCGATCACATCCGCAACAAAAACTGGCCGCTGGACAATATTGACGCGGAGCTGAACGTTCGCGACGGCGCCATTGACCTCAAACACCTGACCTTCGCAACCGGAACAGGCACCATCTCCGCGAATGCCACGCTGGAGCCGACGAAAAACGAACAGTTCCACACCCGCTTTCGCCTCGACGTCTCGCGCCTGCCACTGTCCCGCATCATGACGTCCAAAGACATGTTCCAGGGCGAAGGCACCATCGGCGGTCACGTGACCCTCACCTCGACCGGCAATTCGGTCGCAACGCTTGTCGAAAACGGCGACGGCGGTACGACCCTCGTTCTGGATCGCGGTGGCGATGTTACGGCCCTCCTGCCAGATCTTCTGGGCCTCAAACTGGGCTCTGCCGTCCTCTCCGCCCTTGGCATCCCGGACCGCTCCAAGCTGGAATGCCTCGTGGCCGATCTGCCGCTGAAAGACGGCATCGTCCACACCAACTCCATGCTCCTGCAGACCGGCACCACCCGGACGATGGGCACAGGAACCGTCAATTTCCACAAGGACACGCTGGATTACGCGGTCACGACACGCTCGATCGGACCTCAGATCCTGTCCCTGCCCGGCGCTGTCCATATCTTTGGCTCCATGAAAAGCCCAACGATCCTACCCGGCGCGGAACTGCTCGGCCGCGTCGCGGCCTCCGTCGGTCTGGGGATCGTCTTCCCGCCCGCAGCCCTGATCCCGACGATCCAGCTTGGCGTCGGCAAAGGCTCGGCCTGCGAAAAAGCCATTCTAGAAGCCAACGAGCATCCGGCCGCCGGCATTGCTCCCGGCAAAACCACAGGTGCTGGCCCCAGCAGCGTTCCGCACCCCGCACAGGCACGGAGTGGAACCCAGCCTGCTGGAAAAGCTGCAAAAACCCCGCATCACCGCCTGTCACCGGCTGAAGTTCGCAAGGTATGGGAGAAAAAATCGAACCCGAAATGAAAAGATATGATCCGGCCCGTGGCAGGAACGGCTTTTTTGACTATAGCTTGGCCCAGCCATTCCCTGCCCCCGGAGCGTCCGCTTGCTGCTATCCAGACTCGACCGCTGGTTCCATATCACGGCCCGCGGTTCAACGATCCCACGTGAGATCATTGCCGGACTGACGGTTTTCGGGGCCATGGCCTATATCGTGGCCGTCAATCCCGCCATTCTCTCGGCGGCGGGTCTGGACCGCCACGACATGGTCATGACGACCATCGCCGGTGCAGTCGCCGGTACGCTCCTGATGGCGCTCTGGGCCAGACTTCCGATTGCTCTCGCTCCCGCCATGAGCAGCAACGTCCTGTTCGCGCAGGTCGTTGTCCAGCAGGCCCATGTCAGCCCGCGCACGGCCTTCACGGTCGTTCTGTTCAGCGGGTTGTGCTTTACGGCTCTTTCCCTCAGCCAGATCCGCCAGCGCATCATCCGCGGCTTCCCGCCTTCGATCGTCCTCGGAATCCAGATCGCCCTCGGTGCCTTCATTGCCCGGATCGGGCTGACAACAGGCGGAATCGCCGTCCCCTCATCCGAAGGTCTGACGTTTGGATCCCTGAGCAACCCGTCCGTTCTGCTCAGCATGGCAGGTGTCGTCCTGAGCGCCATCCTCGTGGTGCTGCGCGTTCCGGCAGGTCTGCTCATCGCCATCCTGGCCATCACCATGGCCGGCCTTTTCATCCAGACGCCTTCCGGCCCGATCACGCATCTGCCCGCGCAGCTTCTGGACTGGCCGCACTACCCGACCAACCTCTTCCTGCCCTTTGATTTCCACGAATATTTTTCCCATCTCGGACTGCTCGTCCCCATCACCCTGTACTTCCTGCTGAGTGATTTCTTCGACGCGACCGCGACCATGATGAGCGTCGCCCACCGCGCCGGTCTGGACGGAACGGCCGAGAAACCCGCTCTCGATCATCGTGCCTTCGGTTCCGACGGTGCCGCGAGCATCATTGGCGCCTCGCTCGGAACCTGCACGGTCTCCGCCTATGTCGAGAGCCTTGCAGGCGTCGAGGCTGGTGGTCGCACAGGCCTGAGCGCGCTGGTCGTCGCCGTCCTGTTCGCCCTGTCATCGGTATTCTGGCCGCTCATCACCGCCATTCCGGCCATTGCCACAGCCCCCGTGCTCATTCTCGTGGGTCTGAACATGCTCGGCAGCCTCAACCGGGTCGCGGAGACACCCGCAGAAGCCATCCCGCCCCTGACGATGCTGCTCATCGCAGGTGTGACGGGCAATTTCATGCTGAGCCTGTCGTGCGGCCTGCTGATCTATACCGCCCTCGCCATCGCCATGCGCCAGTTCCAGCGCCTGACGCCCATTGTTCTCGGCCTGGATGCCGCCTTCGTCTTTTACATGATCCTTCAGGCCCATATGGGCGCATGATCACTTTCCAGACGCAGTTTTAATCCTTTTTTCATGCCTTCCGGGCAGGCTGTCTTGCATGACTTCCTGCCCCGCCACACCCCGCCACGTCTTCATTGCCACACCCTGCTTCGGTGGCACCGTCACACTGAGCTATATGCAGTCCCTCATCGGCTGCATGGCCTCAGCCCCGGCCCATAACCTGCAACTGACGCTCTCGACCATCGGAAGTGATGCCCTCATCACCCGGGCACGGAACACATTGCTGCATCAGTTCGTGACCATGACCGATGCGTCCCATCTTCTCTTCATCGACAGCGATATCGGCTTTTCCATCACCGATATTCTTGCCCTACTGGATGCAGACCGCCCCCTCATCGGCGGTGCCTATCCGCTGAAATCCCATTACTGGGATCAGGATACGGACCGTTTCATCGCCGCCGGAGAACCCGCTGTCACGGCGAGCCTGCGCTATGTCGGCGACTGCACCGCGCTGCACGACGGAACCGCACCAGGCGAGATCGCAACCGCCTCCTATATAGGCACCGGCTTCATGCTCATGACGCGCCAGATGGTGCGCGACATGATCGCCCATTATCCGGAAACGCGTTACAGCCGCATCGACGCCAGAACCGAAGGCCGCAGTCCGGACACGCCGCCCTCAGACGCCTACGCCCTTTTCGACTGCCTGATCGATCCCGAAACCCGTACCTATCTTTCCGAAGATTTCGCATTCTGCCGCCGCTGGATCGCAATGGGCGGAAGCGTCTCGCTGCACCGCGGCCTCTCCCTGACACATACCGGCAGCACGACATTCAAAGGCGACCTGGCCATCCGGACCCTGCCCCTTTCCTGATCCCCAAACCGGCCCGATCCGATTTCCGACGCCACTTGCCACTATTCGGTCATATTGAAACGGTTTAAGCACTCATGCGGTGTCGGGAGCGTGATGCATACATTCCCCGACACCGCTCCCCCATATTCAGACCATGACCGCCTGGCGGAAATACGGAATATTACTGAGCGGGTCCGCCGCACCCGCAGCCGTATTGTAATACTGCTTGTGAAAACGGCTGAGAGCGGCCGGATCACTCGTCGCCGGCAAGGGTGCCGAAACCCGGTAATACCGGATACGCGCCATCGCGGACGCATATCTCAGGTTTGAAACCAGCTGCGCACTCCTGGGCAGATCCTGCGAAAGCATCCCCTGCAGAATCCGCTCAAACCGCTTTCCAACCGGATAACACAGAAAATTGACCCAGCAGTCGTCATGCGTCGCGGGCTCCATCTGCCACAGCCCCAGAGCCGGTCCCCCACCGATCTGCCTGACATAAGTCCCCCGGCTCTCCGCCAGAGCCGTTCCCGTCACCAGATTGACCGCAACATCCCCATCAAGTCCCAGCGCCGCCAGCGCCGGAGCAACCACCAGATGCTTGAGCTGGCCCGCATCAATTCCGCTCATGCCGCCCCCTCACTTCGTGCTCAGGGACAGGGCAAAATGCACCATGCCCGTTCCCAGAATGGATGTTGCCAGTGTGATGATCCCGGTAATGACCGCCCGCCCCCCGATCAGGCGATCCAGCTTGCCGTTGACGACACGATTCCCCTCGTCAACCTTCGCTTCCAGCAGCTTCATCTGATCCCGCAGCGACGAAATTTCCTGCCGCATCTCGGTACGCAGTTCCTCGTATCGATCTGACAGCCCACCTGCAATCGTCTCCAGCCGCAGAACCCGGTCCTCAAGCATCCGAAGCGTATAAACGCGTCTCTCATTTCCATCAGCCAGACTGATTGTCAGGCCTTCCCTGTCCGACATGCCGTCCCCCAAATAAAAAAAGCGCTCCCCGAGGGGAACGCTTTTTGTGGCATTAAGCCATTAATATAGAAACAAACACGCCGTTTATCAACGAAAACCTGAAAACCACCATCTGGCACAGGAAAACCCGCCTTGGCCCTCCTGCCGGATAGGCGCATAATAGTGCCCCATGAGCGCTCCCCCGACAGAAACACTCCTTGACCTGCGTGGCCTGGCCTGTCCGATGCCTGTTCTCAAAGCCAACCGCGCCCTTCGCGACATGCCGCCCGGTGCCAGGCTGCGCATCCTCGCGACGGACCGCGCATCGGTGGCCGATTTCCAGTCTTACTGCCGCGAAACCGGCCATGCGCTCATTGCGTTTACGGACACCGCAGGCGTTCTTTCCTTCATGATCCGGCGACGTGCAGAAACGTCACCATCCTGAGGAAACTCCAGCGTTCCCATGCTCGGGGCTGGCAAAACCTGTCTTCTGCCTGTAATCCCCTCGCTACCTTGTTCCAAAGTGTGCCTTGAGGCTTTTCATGCCCGAACCCATTGATGCCATGTCTTTCGAGGATGCTCTCTCCGAACTGGAGAGGATCGTCCGCGGCCTTGAAGGCGGCCAGATGAAGCTCGAGGACGCTATTTCCGCCTATGAACGCGGTGCTGCCCTGCGCAGGCACTGTGATGCGAAGCTGGGAGAGGCCGAGATGCGTGTCCGCGCCATCGTGCAGAACGATGACGGCACGACAGGCACGGAGCCTCTTGCCGATACCGGAGAGTCCGGCCGATGAATGCCCCTACCACGTCTGTTTCCCTGAAGGACGCGCTCGCCCGCGCCTGTTCCGAGATCGAAAGCACGATCGACACCCTGCTGCCCATGGTGCCGGGAGACGAGTCCGTTCTTATTGAAGCCATGCGCTACGCAGCCCTCGGTGGCGGCAAGCGTCTGCGTGGTTTTCTGGCTGTCGAAGTAGCCACTCTGTTCGGCGCAGACCGCAAGGCCGCCCTGCGTGTCGCCGCATCGGTTGAACTGCTGCACGCCTATTCACTGGTGCATGACGATCTGCCGTCCATGGATGATGACGACCTGCGACGTGGCCAGCCGTCCACGCACAAGCAGTTTGACGAAGCCATTGCGATTCTGGCCGGTGATGCTCTTCAGACCCGTGCTTTTGAAATTCTCGTCGAGCCTGAAACCAGCCCCAACGCGACCGTCCGCGCCAATCTGGCCCTTGCGCTTGCACAGGCTTCCGGATCGGCCGGCATGGTCGGCGGTCAGGTCATTGATATCCGCGGCGAAGGCCGCGCCCTCCCGCTGGACCAGGTCCGTCGTCTGCACGCCCTGAAGACCGGCGCCCTCATCCGCTATGCCGCCGAGTCTGGCGCCATCCTCGCCGATGTGGACGACGCCCGCCGCGCCGCCATCGTCGCCTATGGCCGCGATCTCGGGACCGCCTTCCAGGTTGCGGACGACGTTCTGGACTCCACAGCAACCGCCGAGGAACTCGGCAAAACCGCAGGCAAGGACGAAGCCAGCGGCAAATCAACCTATGTCTCCCTGCTTGGCATTGACGGTGCCCGCGCCGAAGCCCGTCGCCTGAGCGACCGGGCCCGGGAGGCTCTTTCATCTTTCGGTGCACAGGCCGACGCCCTCAGGGCTCTGGCAGATTATGTCGTCGAGCGCAGGAACTGATCCCATGAGCAAGAAGACTTCCACGATTCCTACCTATGGTCGCTATCCGGAGCTGGATCGCGTCCGTTTCCCAGCCGACATGCGGAACCTGTCCGTCGACCAGCTCAAGCAGCTTGCCGATGAACTGCGCTCTGAAACCGTTGATGCCGTCTCCACCACGGGCGGCCATCTCGGCGCGTCTCTCGGCGTTGTCGAACTGACCGTTGCCCTGCACGCCGTCTTCAACACGCCGGATGACCGCATCATCTGGGACGTCGGACATCAGGCCTACCCGCACAAGATCCTGACGGGCCGCCGCGACCGCATCCGTACCCTGCGCCAGCCCGAAGGCCTGTCCGGCTTCACCCGCCGTGCGGAAAGCGAATACGACCCGTTCGGCGCTGCCCATTCCTCCACGTCGATCTCGGCCGGCCTCGGCATGGCCGTCGCGCACCACCTGCGCGCGGAAGAAGATCCGAGCTATCACGAACGTAACGTCATCGCCGTGATCGGCGACGGCTCGATCTCCGCTGGCATGGCCTATGAAGCCATGAACAACGCAGCTGTCGCAGGCCCCGGCGCAAACCGTCTGATCGTGGTGCTGAACGACAACGAAATGTCGATCGCCCCGCCGGTCGGTTCGATGTCGGACTACCTGTCCCGCCTGATGTCCTCGCGCCAGTTCTTCAGCCTGCGCGATCTGGCCGGCAAGGTCGCCAAGCGTCTTCCGGGCAAGATCGAGCGCACCGCCAAGCGCGCCGAGGAATATGCCCGCGGCATGATCACGGGTGGCACGCTGTTCGAGGAACTCGGCTTTTACTATGTCGGCCCGGTTAACGGTCACGACATGAGCCAGCTCGTGCCGATCCTGCGCAACCTGCGCGACGCCGACGATCAGGGCCCGATCCTGCTGCACATCATCACCGAGAAGGGCCGCGGCTACAAACCCGCAGAAGCCGCCGGTGACAAGTACCACGCCGTCAGCAAGTTCAACGTGGTTACGGGCGAGCAGAAGAAGGCTCCCGCCGGTCCGCCGAGCTACACGTCCATCTTCAGCCGCGAACTGATGCGTCGCGCCAAGACCGACGACAAGCTGATCACCATCACGGCCGCCATGCCGTCCGGCACGGGCCTGAACGCTTTCGCCAAGGCCTATCCGGACCGCTTCTTCGACGTCGGCATTGCCGAGCAGCACGCCGTCACCTTCGCCGCCGGTATCGCGTCCGAAGGTCTGCGCCCGTTCTGCGCAATTTACTCGACCTTCCTGCAGCGCGCCTATGATCAGGTCGTCCATGACGTTGCCCTGCAAAACCTGCCGGTCCGCTTCGCCATTGACCGTGCCGGTCTGGTCGGTGCCGATGGCGCCACCCATGCCGGTGCCTTCGACCTGAACTATCTGTGCTGCCTGCCGAACATGGTCGTCATGGCGCCGTCCGACGAAGTCGAACTGCTGCATGCCACGGCCACGGCCTGCGAATACGATGCCGGTCCGATCGCCTTCCGCTACCCGCGTGGCAACGGCATTGGTCTGGATCTCCCGGAAAAGGGCGAAGTTCTGGAAATCGGCAAGGGTCGCATCGTGCGTGAAGCACGCCGTGCGCCGAATGCCCGCGGTGGCGTTGCCATCCTGTCGCTTGGCCCCCGCATGCACGAATCCCTGCGCGCAGCCGATCAGCTCGCCGCACAGGGCGTTCCCGTCACTGTTGCCGATGCCCGCTTTGCCAAGCCGATCGACAAGGCACTCGTCGAGGATCTCGCGCGCCAGCACGAAGTCTTCATCACGATTGAAGAAGGCGCCATTGGCGGCTTCAGCAGCCTCGTCGTTCAGCACCTCGCCGAGACCGGCCTGCTGGACAAGGTGAAGTTCCGTCCGATGGCCCTGCCGGATCGCTACATCGATCACAACACGCAGGACGCCCAGTACGAAGACGCAGGCCTGACCGCACCGCATATCGTACGCACCGCGGCAGACGCCCTTGGCGTCGAAGTCGCCCAGCAGTCCGCCTGAACGACTGATGGCCAAACGCCGCGCCGACCAGCTCCTCGTTGACCGGGGGCTGGTCGAAAGCCGGACACGGGCGCAGGCCCTGATCATGGCGGGCCTCGTCTATACGAGTGACCGCCGGATCGCGAAGGCCGGCGACCAGCTCCCTGAAGACGCTCCCCTCGCCCTCAAGGGGCAGGATCACCCCTGGGTGTCGCGTGGCGGCCTCAAGCTGATCCATGCCATCGAGCATTTCGGGCTGGACCCGAAAGGCCGCATCGCAATCGATGTCGGCGCCTCGACAGGCGGTTTCACGGACGTCCTGCTGACCCATGGGGCCGAAAAGGTCTATGCTGTAGACGTCGGACACGGCCAGCTTGCCTGGAAGATCCGCTCGGACGAACGCGTCGTCGTCCTGGAAAAGACGAACGCTCGCGCCCTGACGGCCGAGCAGATCCCCGAGCCCGCCGGGATCGTGGTCTGCGATGCCAGCTTCATCGGCCTGCGCACCGTCCTGCCTGCCGCCCTTGAACTCACGACACCGGATGCCTGGGCCGTCGCGCTCATCAAGCCCCAGTTCGAAGCCGGGCGCGGGGAAGTCGGCGCAAAAGGCGTCGTCCGGGACCCGGCCGTCCACGACCGTGTCTGCGAAGAAATCCGCGAATGGTTCGCAGCTCTCCCCGGCTGGGAAGTCCTCGGGATCGAAGCCAGCCCCATTACCGGTCCTGAAGGCAATCGCGAGTTCCTGATCGCAGCCAGAAAAACCGGCACGGCACAGGCCACCGCGGAATAGTTTTCTAAAATAGTTTTACGGGGAAGACCGCGCTTTTCCTTTGGAACTGCGGGTCTTCCCCGTGCTATGGCTCCGCCGCCATGACAGCCGTAATCCATCCCGATATCCGCCCCCGAATCAATTCCGTCGCCTCTGACGACCTGAACGCTGCCGAGCGCGAACGCATCCGTGCGAAATCTGCCCTGTTCGCGCCGCCCGAGGCACGTCTTGCGGACGGACGGCGCGATCTGGTGGGCCTGTCCCGCGAAGAGCTGGCCGCGCTCATGACGGAAATCGGCGAGAAGCCCTTCCGCGCCAAGCAGCTCTGGCACTGGATCTACCATCAGGGCGCGACCGACTTCTCGGCCATGACGACCATCGCCAAGCCCATGCAGGCCAAGCTCGCCGAGCATTTCGTCGTCAGCCGCCCCACGACCGCGACCGAACAGACCTCCGTGGACGAGACGCGCAAGTTCCTCTTCCGCTTCCGCGACGGTCAGGAAGCCGAAACCGTCTACATCCCGGACCGTCGGGAAGACCGCGGCGCCGTCTGCATTTCCTCACAGGTCGGCTGCACCCTGTCCTGCACCTTCTGCCACACCGGCACGCAGAAGCTCGTGCGCAACCTCGGTCCCGCCGAGATCGTCGGTCAGTTCATGGCCGCACGCGACAGCTATGGCGAATGGCCCAGCCCCAGCGCGGACATGCCGCGCTACCTGTCCACCATCGTCCTGATGGGTATGGGCGAGCCGCTCTACAATTACGAAAATGTCGCCAAGGCCATGCGGATCATTATGGACGGCGAAGGCATCGCACTGTCCCGCCGCCGCATCACGCTCTCAACGTCCGGCGTAGTCCCGATGATGGACCGTTGCGGCGATGAGCTTGGCATCAACCTCGCGATCTCGCTGCACGCCGTCACCAACGAACTGCGCGACCAGATCGTGCCGCTCAACCGTAAATACCCGATCGAAGAGCTGATTGCCGCCTGCCGCCGCTATCCGGCCGCGTCCAACTCCCGGCGCATCACTTTCGAATACATCATGCTCCGTGGCGTGAATGACAGCGAAGCCGATGCCCGCGAGCTCGTGCGCCTGATCCGTGACCTGCCGGCCAAGGTGAACCTGATCCCGTTCAACCCCTGGCCAGGCTCGGATTTCCAGCCTTCGACCCGCCAGCAGCTCACGAAATTCGCCAACATCGTGATGGATGCCGGCTTCGCCTCTCCCATCCGTACGCCACGCGGTCAGGACATCCTCGCGGCCTGCGGTCAGCTGAAGACCGAAAGCGAGCGCCAGCGCCGCTCCGCCACCCCGGAAGCCTGACATTCGCCCGGTTTCCCTCTTCCCCCCGAGATGCTAGAAACGCTTCTCAAACGAAACACACCAAGGACCACCCAGTTATGAGCGCCCACCAGGACGTCAAGAAAGTTGTGCTCGCCTATTCTGGCGGCCTGGACACTTCGGTAATCCTCCGCTGGCTCCAGAAGACCTATAACTGCGAGGTCGTCACCTTCACCGCCGATCTCGGTCAGGGCGAAGAGCTCGAACCCGCCCGCAAGAAGGCCGAGATGTTCGGCGTCAAGGAGATCTTCGTCGAGGATCTGCGCGAAACCTTCGTGAAAGATTTCGTGTTCCCGATGTTCCGGGCCAACACGCTTTACGAAGGCCAGTACCTGCTGGGCACGTCCATCGCCCGTCCGCTGATCGCACAGCGCCAGATCGAGATCGCCGAAGCCGTCGGTGCCGATGCCGTGGCTCATGGCGCGACCGGCAAGGGCAACGATCAGGTCCGCTTCGAGCTCGGCTATTATTCGCTCAAGCCGGACGTGAAGGTCATCGCACCCTGGCGCGAGTGGGATCTGACGTCCCGCACGAAGCTCCTCGCTTTCGCTGAAGAGAACCAGATCCCGGTCACCAAGGACAAGCGCGGCGAAGCCCCCTTCTCCGTGGATGCGAACCTCCTGCACTCCTCTTCCGAGGGCAAGCTGCTCGAAGATCCGTCGATCGGCGCCGAGGAAATCGTCTTCCAGCGCACGATCTCGCCGGAAGCCGCACCCGACGTTGCAACCGAAATCACCATTGATTTCGTCAGCGGTGACCCGGTTGCCATCAACGGCGTTGAGATGACGCCGGCAACCCTGCTGACCCGTCTGAACGAACTGGGCCGTGACAACGGTATCGGCCGTCTCGACATCGTGGAGAACCGCTTCGTGGGCATGAAGTCCCGCGGCATCTACGAGACGCCGGGCGGCACGATCCTGCTGGCGGCCCACCGTTCGATCGAAAGCATCACGCTCGACCGCGAAGCTGCCCATCTCAAGGACAGCATCATGCCGCGCTATGCCGAGATCATCTATAACGGCTTCTGGTTCTCGCCTGAGCGCCGGATGCTTCAGGCCCTGATCGACACCAGCCAGCATTCCGTGACCGGCCGTGTCCGCATGCGCCTGTACAAGGGCAATGTGACCTGTGTGGGTCGTGAAAGCCCGCACAGCCTGTATGATACCCGCGTCGTGACTTTCGAGGACGACGAAGGCGCCTATAATCAGCAGGACGCCCAGGGCTTCATCAAGCTCAACGCCCTGCGCCTGCGGCTTGGCGGCCAGATCGGCCGTCGCGGCGGTACGCTCTGATTTCTCAACAGACTCCCCGGGGGACCATGACCAGTCTGATCCGTCTTACATCCGCTTTCGCCCTGTGTGGCGCCCTCGCCCTGACGGGGTGCGCCGGTGGCCACAAGCAGGTGGATGATTCCGACCTGACGCCCGAGCAGTTCATGGCGAAAATCCATGCTGAACCCGGCGTCAAGACCCTGCCGGACGGCCTGTCCTACAAGGTTCTCCAGTCGGGTCCCAAGGATGGTGAAAGCCCGCATCATGGCTCCACCATCATGGTCATCTACGAAGGCCGCCTGCCTGACGGTGGCATCTTCGACAGCTCTGACCAGCACGGCAGCGGCGCCTATATGGAAATGCCGCTCGACGGCCTCGTGCAGGGCTGGCTCGAAGCGCTGCCCATGATGCATGTGGGTGACGAATGGATGCTCTACCTTCCGCCGAATCTCGGTTACGGCAAGCGCTCCATGGGCATCATCCCGCCCAACAGCCCGCTGATCTTCAAGATCCGTCTCCTGGGCGTCAATAACGGCGGCCAGCAGTAACAGCCGCCCCCTTCCGGATCAGGCCTCAGGGTCTGTCCGGAAGAGTCCAGTGCGCATCACAGCGCGCTTCATAAAGTTCCTGATCGCCCGTCTCCAGCAGATGCCCGGTCTCGTGGGTCTTCGCAGTCCACGCCGCAGGCGCTCCACAGACATGGCAGCGCGCTGTCAGGGCAATGACCTCATCCGCCTCATCCATCAGGCGTGTCATGACGTCGAACGGCACACGCCGGTAATCGGTATCCAGCCCCCCGACCGTCACATCCGCACCCCGCGCACGCGCAGCCCGGATATCCTCAACGATATCGCCATGATAGTGCGGCGCCACCCAGAACTGCCCCTCATCCAGAACGATATGACTGTAGCGGTCCGCATCCCCGGGCCAGGCATTTGCGGAAACGGCCGCAAGGTGTGATCCGTCCCGACTCACCAGTTCTGAACCATCGCGCGTATCAAACCCGGGCTTGAGCGCCAGAACATCCGTCTGCCGCTTTGCCGCGGCAATCAGATGCGCGGATTTGCCCGCAAACATGGGCCCCACATACAGTACAAGACGTCCCCTGACGGTCATGATTGCTCCTTCCGATAGCGCCATGAGCCCTATTCCGACCGTTTTGCCAAGCCCGGCCTTGCTGAAACGCCTCTGAAAATGCCACAACGACAGTGTGATCAGAATTGACCCCGCTGTCCGGCTTCCCCTGTTTCTCGCCATTTCCATGGTGATAGTCTTCGTGATCGGCCATGCCTGGGAAAATCGTATCCAGGCCCCGCGCGAATACTCCAATGAATGCAGTATCTGCCATCATGGCGGCCATGGTCAGGTCTCTGAAATCGCCCCCATTTTCGGACGCGTCGGCCCGATTGCGCAAACGCCTGCCGGTCATCACTATCTCGTCGATGTCCTGCTTTACGGACTGGATGGCTCCATCACGGCCGGTGGCGGCCATTACAACGGTGCCATGCCGTCTTTCCAGCGTCTGCCTGATGACGAAATCGCCCGTATCCTGACCTTCGTCGCGAGCCAGGAAATGTCGGGCAGTGCTCCAACCTTCACTGCTGCGGACATTGCCGCAGCCCGCACACATCCGATGTCGGCATCCGAGGTTTTGCAGGAACGCCAGAAGCTGGACCTGCAGACGCCCGTTCGATGAAACGCATCACCCCTTCCCTGATTTTTTCAGAAACTGAAGACTGAATTCATGCAGCGCGTATTTTCCGGCATCCAGCCAACCGGCATTCCCCATCTGGGCAACTATCTCGGAGCGATCCGCAACTGGGTCACGCTGCAGGCAGATCATGACTGCGTCTTCTGTCTGGTGGACCTGCATTCCATCACCATGCCCTGGGACCCGCAGACCCTGCGCGAGCAGACGCTGGGCTCAACAGCCTGCCTTCTCGCAGCCGGCATCGAACCCACCCGCCTGTACAACCAGTCCGCCGTCAGTGCCCATGCCCGCCTTGGCTGGATCTTCAACTGCGTCTCCCGCCTCGGCTGGCTCAACCGCATGACGCAGTTCAAGGACAAGGCCGGCAAGAACCGCGAGAACCACTCGGCTGGCCTGTATGTCTATCCGAACCTTATGGCTGCCGACATTCTGGCCTTCCATGCCACCCGCGTGCCCGTGGGCGAAGACCAGCGTCAGCATATCGAGCTGACCAACGACATCGCCCAGAAATTCAATCACGACATGGGCGTGGAGTTCTTCCCGCAGGTCGAGGCATTCATTCCACCCGCCGCCGCCCGCGTCATGAGCCTGCGTGACGGCAGCAAGAAGATGTCCAAATCCGATCCGTCCGAGCAGAGCCGCATCGTCCTGACTGACACGGCCGACGACATCGCCCTGAAAATCCGCCGCGCCAAGACCGATTCCGAACCGCTTCCCAGCGAAATGGAAGGCCTGAGCGAGCGTCCGGAAGCCCGCAATCTCGTCTCGATCTATGCCGCAATGTCGGATGAAACGCCGGCTGCCGTGCTCAGCCGTTTCAGCGGTCAGGGCTTTGGTCCGTTCAAGAACGCCCTCGCCGATCTTCTGGTCGAGCGTCTGGCGCCGGTTGCCAGCGAAACACAGCGCCTGCTTCAGGACGAGGCGCATCTTCTATCGGTTCTGCGCGCCGGGGCCGAACGCGCCAACAGCATTTCCGAACCTCTCGTCCGGGAAGCCGAACGTCTCGTCGGCTTCCTGCGCTAGGATTTCAGCTTCTGGACGACCGGGAAACCGGTTCGTTCAGAAGATCCATGATCTCGGCCGCCGCCGCATCCGCAGGCGTCCCCACAGGCGGCGAGAGCTTATCGAGCACGTCGGCAAATGCCATGCGCTGCTTTTCCACCATCTGCGGATCACTCAGCAGCTTCGAAACCGTCTCGGCCAGTTTCTTTGGCGTGCAGTTTTCCTGAAGCAGTTCTGGCACCACCTCCCGCCCGGCCAGCAGATTGACCATCGCCACATGCGGCACCTTGATCAGACGCCGCGCAATCGTCGCCGTCACAGGATTGACGCGATACGTCACCGCCATCGGCACATTGCCCATCGCAAGCTCAAGCGTGGACGTCCCTGACTTGGTCAGCGCACACTGGGCCGCCGCAAAAGCATCATGCTTGTCGTGAATGTCAGTGACGATATGCGGCTGAATCGGCCATTTGCGGATCAGCTGGCGGATCGTCGGCGCAATCACGGGCGCCACCGGAATAACCGGACAGATATCCGGATACTGCACCCGCAGGATATCCAGCATCTTGCGGAACACTGGCAGAAGCCGGGGCGCTTCCGAACGCCGGCTGCCCGGCATCAGGATCACGACCGGCGCATGAGCCGGAATATTGTGCCGCAGCCGGAAGCGCTGGGCATTCCCCTGCCGCACACCGGACTGAAGCACGGGATGCCCGACAAACCGCCCTTCCAGCCCACGCTGCGCAAACCAGTCCGGCTCGAACGGCAGGAGGCAAAGCAGCCTGTCCCAGAGCCCCGGAAACTCCTTGACCCGGTTTTCGCGCCAGGCCCAGACCTGCGGCGCGACATAATGCACGCGCTTGATACCTGAGCGCTCGATTTTCTGAAGCAGACGCAGGGTAAAGCCCGGGCTGTCGATTGTTACAACCAGATCCGGCTTGCGCAGCTCGATATCCTGCACGGCTTCGAGCAGACGCTGCGAGAGCTGCCGCAGACGGGGCACGACCTCAACCAGTCCCATGACGGCCAGATCGCTCATGGGAAACAGGCTGTGCAGCCCGAGCGCTTCCATGCGCCCGCCCCCCACACCGGCAAACACCAGCGACGGGTCCTGCGCATGGAGTGCCTGCATGAGACGCGCGCCAATAACGTCCCCGCTGGCCTCACCCGCCAGAATCCAGATCACCCGCCCGTAACGGGGCAAGGACGTAGCCTTTTGGGAAGGGTCCGCCGAGGACTGTCCGTCAGATCCGGATTCTGGAAGAGAGTTCATCGACGCAGCACAGCCCCTGTTGCCTTGAGAACCGCAGCTTCCACCGATTTGGAAACCGCTTCAAGCTGCGTATCCGTAAGACTCTCGCTCTGTGGCTGCAAGACCACTTCCACGCCGAGCGAACGATGTCCTTCCGGCAGACTGCCGCCCTCGAACACGTCAAACAGCCGGACATCCTGCACCAGATTGCGATCCGCCATCCGCGCGGCCTTCAGAACCGCCTGGATTTCCACATCCGGACCCGCAACGAAAGCGAAGTCACGTCGGACCGGCTGCAACGGCGACAGAACAGGCGCGGCTTTGCGCTTGGCCTTCGGCAGCGGCACCTGATCCAGATAGACCTCGAACGCCACCACGGTTCCGCTCAGTCCCAGCGCCCGCGCGACACGCGGATGCAGTTCGCCGAACGTCCCCAGAACCATCTTCGGCCCCTGCCGTACCTGACCCGAGCGGCCCGGATGATAGAATCCCGGCGCATCAGCCGTGACCGACAGCGCCGCTTCCGGCACTCCCAGTGCCACCAGAGCGGCGGTCAGATCTGCTTTCGCCTCCCAGAGCGTTGCTTCATGCGCCGCAACACCCGGCTCACGCGCCGTCAGACCGGCCCGCAGACCCGCCAGACGCAGATGCTGCCCGGTCGCATCGAAGCTCGGCCCAACCTCGAACAGAGCGCCCTCACCCGACAGACCCAGACCACGCGCCAGATTGCGTGACAGGGCCCGCGCCAGATTGATCAGCGGCGTCGGACGAAGCTGATCCAGATCTGTTGCGATCGGATTCAGCAGATGCTGCGTTTCCGGCACATCACCGAACAGGGCCGCATCATCCTGCGCCACGAACGAGAAGCCGACCGTCTCGGTCAGTCCGCGTGCCGCACAGACACGACGCAGCAGAGCCGCACGCGCCTGAAGCGGCGTGACGGCCGGAGCCGGCACAACCGTCGTCTGCGGCAACGCAACCGCCGGAACATTGTCCAGCCCGTAAAGCCGCAGCACTTCTTCAAGCAGATCGCATTCCGCTTCCATTGCCTGAACATGGCTGGCAGCGCGACTGGCCACGTCTTCATCCAGCGTCGGGGCCTGTGCCAGAACCTGCCCCGAGGCAATGTCATTGCGCCAGGACGGCACCAGGAACGTCGCGGCGTCTTCCGTCCGTTCCGTCACCTCAAAACCCAGATGCTCAAGGGAGCGCACGGTATCGTCAGCCGCGATATCCACACCGCCCAGCGTCTTCAGGCGCTCGAACCGCAGCCTCGCCGTCCGTTTCCAGTCCGGCAGGGCGCCAGCCTCGGTGATCTCGCTGACTTCACCGCCACACAGATCGCGGATCATGACCGTCGCGGCTTCAAGTCCGTTGAGAACCTGCGCCGGATCAATCCCGCGCTCGAAACGCTGCCGCGCATCGGTGTGAATGGCCAGACGACGTCCCGTCAGGGCAATCCGCACAGGATCAAAGAGGGCGGATTCCACGAACACATCGATCGTGTTCTCATCCACGCCACTGCTCTCACCGCCAATCAGACCGGCAAGCGACTGCACACCGGCTTCATCGACAATGATCATGTCCTCGGTGCCGAGCACATATTCGCGCCCATCAAGCCCCGTAAAGGTCTCGCGAGCCGCATGCGTCACCGTCAGCGTATCGCCTTTAAGTTTTGCAACATCAAAGACATGCAGCGGACGGCCGAGATCATAAGTGAGGTAGTTCGTTACATCGACAAGCGCCGAGATCGGCTTGACCCCGACCGATTCCAGACGACGCTGCAGCCAGTCCGGGCTCGGCCCGTTCTTCACACCCCGGATTACACGCCCGACGATATAGGGGCAGGCCGGATGCTCGGTCTTCCACGTCAGCGGCGAGGGGAAATCCCCTTCCACCGCTTCCGTCAGCCAGGGCTTCAGATGCCCGATCCCGCCGGCTGCCAGATCCCGCGCAATGCCCCGGATGCTGAGCGCATCGCCACGATTGGGCGTGATAGCGATTTCGATGACCGGATCATCCAGCTCGGCATAAGCGGCGTAGGACTCTCCGATCGGAGCTGTTTCGGAAAGTTCGGCAATGCCATTGCTTTCCTCACCGATCCCAAGCTCACGGAGCGAACACAGCATGCCGCCGCTGTCCTGCCCGCGGATCTTGCCCTTCTTGATGGTGATGTCGAGCCCCGGAACATACGTGCCCGGCGTCGCAAAGATCACATGCAGACCGGCCCGTGCATTCGGCGCACCGCAAACGACCTGCACGTCTTCAAAACCGGCGCCCGCAGCAACACGGCAGACCTGAAGCCGGTCCGCATCCGGATGGCGATGCGCTTCCACGATCTTGGCGGTCCGGAAACCCACCAGACGATCAGCGGGGTTTTCAACACCCTCAACCTCAAGCCCGATGATATTCAGCCGGGCACAGATCTCTTCAACAGAAGCTGTAAAATCAAGATGTTCGCGCAGCCAGGAAAGAGAGAACTTCATGTCACACGCCCTCCGTCAGCGTGGCAGGCAAAAACGCCGAAAATCCGTAATGACGCAGCCAGCGCAGATCGCTTTCGTAGAAAGACCGCAGATCGGGAATGCCATTCTTCAGCATCGCCAGACGCTCGATCCCCATCCCGAACGCAAATCCCTGCCATTCGGCCGGATCCAGGCCACAGTTCGCCAGAACCCGCGGATGGATCATCCCCGATCCCAGAACTTCCAGCCAGTCGGACCCGCCACCGATCTCGCCAGTCGCCTTCGACCAGCCGATATCAACTTCCATGGAAGGCTCGGTGAACGGGAAATAGGACGCCCGGAAACGGACCGGCAGGTTCGGCTTGTCGAAATAGACGCGCAGGAACTCGATCAGGCAGCCCTTGAGATGCCCAAGCGTGATGTTGCGATCGACCACGAGGCCTTCGCACTGATGGAACATCGGCGAATGGGTGGCATCATGATCGGCACGATAGGTGCGACCGGGGGCGATGATCCGGATCGGTGGCTTTGAGCCGAGCATGGTGCGGATCTGCACACCAGAAGTCTGCGTGCGCAGAACCCGCGGCTCCCCGTCCTCATTCTTCGGCGGCAGATAGAACGTGTCGTGTTCGGTCCGGGCGGGATGATGCTCAGGCGTATTGAGGGCCGAGAAATTGTGCCACTGGCTCTCGATATCCGGCCCTTCGGCGACGGAGAAGCCCATCGCACCGAAAATGGCCGTCATTTCCTCAATAGTTCGGCTGATGGGATGGATGGTGCCCGTCACGACCGCAGGCGCCGGCATCGTCACGTCCACACGCTCGGAGCGCAGACGGGCCTGAAGCGCCTCTTCCTCGATATCGCGGCCACGGGCCTCGATAGCAGCCGTCAGCTCGTCGCGCAGACGATTCAGCGCCTGACCGCGCTCCTTGCGCTCCTGCGGCTCCAGCCTGCCCAGCTGTTTGAGCAGACCGGTCAGCGCACCGGACTTGCCCAGCGTTCCGACGCGGATCGCATCCCACTGGGCGCGGTCCTGCGCTCCGGCCAGCGCAGCCAGCGTGTCATTCCTGAGTATATCGAGATCGTCAGCCATACCGCCCATCCCCTGCAGCACAAAACAAAACGGGCCGTCCTGATAACAGGACGGCCCGCCAGTCACCAGACCCCCGGAGGGATCAAGCCGGAAAAGCTCAGCCGAGAGCGGCCTGGGCTTTCTTCACGATTTCACCGAAAGCGGCGCTATCGTCAAAAGCGATGGCGGCGAGGACCTTACGGTCGATCTCGATGCCAGCCTTGTCCAGACCATTGATGAAGCGGCTGTACGTCAGACCATGCTCGCGGACGGCAGCGTTGATACGCTGGATCCACAGGGCGCGGAAATCACGCTTCTTGTTGCGACGGTCACGATACGCATAACGCAGCGCCTTCTCGACGCGCTCCAGGGCAATGCGATAGTTCGTGGACGAACGGCCGCGATAGCCCTTGGCGAGCTCGAGAACCTTCTTGTGACGGGCGTGCGACGTTACGCCCCGCTTGACACGTGCCATTTACCTTATCTCCTTACGAAAGCCCGTAGGGCGCCCACTGCTTGATTGTCTTCGCATCCATGTCCGTCATGGTCTGGGGACCACGGTTGGTGCGCTTCATCTTCTGCGGACGGTTGATAAGGCCATGGCGCTTGTTGCCCGGGCCGCACATCACTTTGCCGGTCGCGGTGATCTTGAACCGCTTCTTGACCGACGACTTGGTCTTCATCTTGGGCATTTCGGTCTCCCTCGCCGTAAACGATTGGTCCTGCATCCTGCAGAGACTCTGCACGGCCGGGCATGCCACTCGTGGCCCGGACGCGTGCGCGGAAGCGGTGTCCTTATCGTAAGCCCAAGTGGCCTGCAAGCGCATTATTTTCTTGAACGCTCAATCATAAGTCCTTCCTTTCCTCAAGTCACGACGACGTGAAAGTCCTCACAGTGACGTGAGCAAGATGAACCTTCTGACATCTTGACCCTTGACGCCCATCCATGTGCTTTGTCCGGAAGTCACCGTGATGCATCAGAACAACAGATCCAGGAACATCATGAGCACAACATCCCGGCCAGGGCTCTGGGCCCTGATTACGGCCGCGGTATTCGCGCTTTGCGGCGCGATCCTTACCGTTGGCGGCGCATGGGTCGCTGCCATCGGCGGCCCTCTCTATTATGTCATCCTTGGCCTGGCACTTCTCGCCACGGCTTTCCTCTCATTCAGGCGCAACCCGGCTGCCCTCTACCTGTTCGCAGTCGTCGTCTTCGGAACGGTCATCTGGGAACTCACCGTTGTCGGTCTCGACATCTGGGCCCTGATCCCGCGCTCGGACATCGTCATCATCCTCGGCATCTGGCTGCTGTTGCCGTTCGTCTCCCGCCAGATCGGCGGCACGCGGACGACCGTCCTGCCGCTCGCCGGTGCCGTTGGCGTTGCGGTTCTGGCGCTGTTCGCCAGCCTCTTCACCGACCCGCATGACATCAGTGGCGACCTGCCGACGCAGATCGCAAACGCCTCCCCCGCCGACCCGGACAACGTCCCGGCCAGCGAGTGGCACGCCTATGGTCGTACGCAGGCCGGTGACCGCTGGTCCCCGCTGAACCAGATCAACGCGTCCAACGTCAGCAACCTCAAGGTCGCATGGCATATCCACACCAAGGATATGATGAACTCCAACGACCCGGGCGAAGCGACGAACGAAGCGACCCCGATCGAGTTCAACAACACGCTTTATATGTGCTCGCTGCACCAGAAGCTGTTTGCGGTTGATGGTGCCACCGGTAACGTCAAGTGGGTCTACGATCCGAAGCTCCAGATCAACCCTGGCTTCCAGCATCTGACCTGCCGTGGCGTCAGCTTCCACGAAACGCCGGCCAATGCCACGGATTCCGATGGCAATCCTGCTCCGACGGACTGCGCCAAGCGCATCATCCTGCCGGTCAATGATGGCCGTCTGGTTGAAGTCGATGCCGACACGGGCAAGACCTGCTCCGGCTTCGGCAACAATGGCGAGATCGATCTGCGCGTTCCGAACCAGCCTTACACGACGCCCGGCCAGTACGAGCCGACGTCCCCGCCGGTCATCACGGACAAGCTGATCATCGCCAACAGCGCCATCACCGATAACGGTTCGGTCAAGCAGGCTTCGGGCGCCACGCAGGCATTCGACGTCTACACCGGCAAGCGTGTCTGGGTGTTCGATGCGTCCAACCCGGACCCGAACCAGCTTCCGGATGACAGCCACCCTGTCTTCCACCCGAACTCCCCGAACTCCTGGATCGTGTCGTCTTACGACAGGAACCTGAACCTCGTGTACATCCCGATGGGCGTGGGTACTCCCGATCAGTGGGGCGGTGACCGCACGAAGGATTCCGAGCGTTTCGCTCCGGGTATCGTTGCTCTGAACGCAGACACGGGCAAGCTCGCCTGGTTCTACCAGACCGTTCATCACGATCTGTGGGACATGGACGTTCCGTCACAGCCGAGCCTCGTGGACGTAACGCAGAAGGACGGCACGCTTGTTCCGGCCATCTACGCTCCGACCAAGACCGGCGACATCTTCGTCCTCGACCGTCGTACCGGCAAGGAAATCGTCCCGGCTCCGGAAACCCCGGTTCCCCAGGGCGCCGCTCCGGGCGATCACACCAGCCCGACCCAGCCGATGTCGCAGCTGACCCTGCGTCCGAAGAACCCGCTGAACGACTCCGATATCTGGGGCGGCACGATCTTCGACCAGATGTTCTGCAGCATCTATTTCCACACCCTGCGCTACGAAGGCCCCTTCACGCCGCCGTCGCTCAAGGGCTCGCTCATCTTCCCGGGCGATCTGGGAATGTTCGAGTGGGGTGGTCTGGCCGTCGATCCGCAGCGTCAGGTGGCTTTCGCCAACCCGATCTCCCTGCCGTTCGTCTCCCAGCTTGTTCCCCGTGGACCGGGCAACCCGCTCTGGCCTGAAAAGGACGCCAAGGGTACGGGTGGTGAAACCGGCCTGCAGCACAACTATGGCATTCCGTATGCCGTCAACCTGCATCCGTTCCTGGATCCGGTGCTGCTGCCGTTCGGCATCAAGATGCCCTGCCGTACGCCGCCCTGGGGCTATGTCGCCGGTATTGACCTGAAGACCAACAAGGTCGTCTGGCAGCACCGCAACGGCACCCTGCGTGACTCGATGTATGGCAGCTCCCTGCCGATCCCGCTGCCGCCGATCAAGATCGGTGTCCCGAGCCTCGGTGGCCCGCTCTCCACGGCTGGCAACCTCGGCTTCCTGACGGCGTCCATGGATTACTACATCCGTGCGTACAACCTGACGACGGGCAAGGTGCTGTGGCAGGACCGTCTGCCGGCTGGCGCCCAGGCAACGCCGATCACCTATGCCATCAACGGCAAGCAGTACATCGTGACCTATGCAGGCGGACACAACTCGTTCCCGACCCGCATGGGCGACGACATCATCGCCTACGCCCTGCCCGATCAGAAATGATCTGACAGGACCCTCGGGGCCATGAAAAAGGGGAGATGCCATCAGGCATCTCCCCTTTTTTCGTTCCGGCAGACTGGCGGAAGATACAATCGTTACATAGGGTAACAAAGTCATTCCCCGATGAGAGACACATCATGAGACTGTCCGTCATCCGCCCGCTTATGGCCCTGCCCCTCCTTCTTGCGGGCAGCAGCCTGCCCGCACAGGCCGAAGACCATCCTCTCGGCGCGATGCTGGACCCCCATCATCACAGCCCTCTCATCTACCCGCCCGCTGAACTTGAGTTTCACAAAAGCGGAACGGCCCATGTCCGCTGCACCATCAGCGCTGCCGGAATAGCCACTGACTGCCAGTCTTCCGCCTCACAACCGGATTTCGGCCTCGCAGCCGAGCAGATGGCCTACAGCTCGACATTCCTGCCCGCCTACCAGAACAGCGTGGCCGTGCCTGGCACCTGGGAGAAGACCTACACCTTCCATGCCTCGCCCGACCTGACGACGCCGATGCTCGACAAGACCCATACGCCCCCACCCCATTATCCCGAAGCCGCCGACGCTGCCGGAATTGGCGGTCACATTACCGTCCTCTGTCAGATCGACCCAATGGGCGCCGCGCATGACTGCACCGTCAGTGACGGCCCGCCCATCCTGCAACGCGCTTCGCTCGCCTATTTCAGCCTTGCCAGATACTACCCGGCTCTTAAGGAGGGACAGCCCGTCGCGGCACAGTACCGGGGAAACATCACCTGGGACACGCCCCATCCCGTGGACCAGCAGGGTTTCCGCTAGTCTCCCGCTACAAGACCGCTTGCACGCCGCTCGCAACGTATTGCATTCTTTTCTGAAAGCCGGGACGCGTTCCCCGTAACCCGGCACCGCTCTGGAGATCATACCCCATGCCGTTCCGTCGCCTCTCCGTTGCCGCCCTCGCCGTTCTGGCGCTCGGTACCCAGATGGCCCACGCCAAGCCCTGTCGCGACGACAAGGGCAAGTTCACGAAATGCGAAGCTCCCCAGAAGCCGAAGCCCTGCCGGGACGCAAAAGGAAAATTCACGAAGTGCCCGACAACCGCCAGCGGCACGACAGCTGCGACCAGCGCCACTCCGTCGGCAAGTCACCCGCAGTAAGATTATAATCTCTGCAATCAAAACCCCCCGCAGGCTTTGAGCCTGCGGGGGGTTTTCATTTCTAGTGTGACGCGCGCTTCTGAATGGCCTGCGCCATAGCCTCGACCCCGTTGCCACGGTTCGTCGAAAGCGCCTTGACCAGTCCCATGTCATGCAGAAACACAGGGCTTGTTCCCAGAATTTCCGATTTCGGACGGCCGGAATAAACCCTCAGCAGAAGCGCCACGAGCCCCTGAACGATCGCGGCATCCGACGCCCCGGCGAAAAACAGCTTTCCATCCCGTTCGACCGCTTCAAGCCAGACCTGGCTCTGACAGCCCGGAACCCGATGGGCATCATCCTGCCACTCTTCCGGAAATGGCGGCAGCTTGCGTCCCATCTCGATGATGTACTGATACCGCTCCATCCAGTCATCAAACAGACCCAGCTCGGCCTCGATCTCCTCGATAGCCGCAGCAGCCGTGTCCTCCTGGGGAACAAGATAGGCATCACTCACGTGTCACAATCTCCAATTCACAGGCCCAATGCCGCCAGCCGGCGCAGAACCGGCCTCTTATGAGGCACCACCGTCAACAGAACGCATGGTTTCAGCAACAGCCCGCTGCAGGCTTTCCTGCGTAAAAGGCTTCGGCAGCAGAAGTCCGTTTTCAGGGGCGGGCATATCATCTGTGTGCCCACTGATAAACAGCACCCTCAATCCGGGCACGGCCTTCAGCAATGCTTCCGCACAGGCCAGACCATCATGATCCGGCATCCTCATATCAATGATCGCAAGCTCGAAAGGAGACGCCGGATCAACACGCTTCAGCGCATCCGCCAGCGAGGCCACAGCCGTCACCTCATGGCCATCCTGGGCCAGAAATCCGGCCGTCACCATCCGAACCGGCGCTTCATCATCCAGCACCAGAACCTTCAGGCGCCGTTCGAGCTTCGCGCCCTGAAGCTGCGGCACAGCAACCCGTTCCTGACTGCCCCGCGCCACGGGAAGCAGCAGCGTCATGCGCGTCCCCCTGCCCACGACACTGTCAACAACGATTTCGCCATAACTCCGGCTCAGAAAACCATACACGCTGGACAGACCCAGCCCGGTCCCACGCCCGACATCCTTGGTCGTAAAGAAGGGATCAAAAATCCTTGCCGCCACCTCCGGCGGCATGCCTTCGCCTTCATCAACAACCTCCAGCGCCACGGCCCGGTCCGGACAGCATTCCACGGGAAGACCCGTCCGCTTCTGCTCGACGACATGCGCACTGATCCGCACCGTCCCGCCATCCGCCATGGCATCCCGCGCATTCACACACAGGTTCAGGAGCGCCATTTCAAGCTGGTCCGCATCCGACCAGACCAGCGGCAGATCCGGCGGCACGTCTTCCACACACAGCGCGCATGGGGCCGCCGATGCCGGGACACCCCGCTTTTTGAGGCTCTGACGCAGAAGATCCGTCAGCCCCGGCAGCAACTGCCCCAGCGACACAGCCGACAGACGCGCCTCACGCGGACGTCCGAACTGAAGCAGCCGCCGCGTCAGAACGGCTCCGCGCTGGGCAGAATCCGCGGCATTGCGAAGCAGTGCCAGAGAGGCTTCATCAAACTCAGCGATATCCTCCAGAAGCTCGAGAGACCCTGAAATCGCCGCCAGCAGATTATTGAAATCATGCGCGATACCGCCAGCCAGCGTCCCGAGCGACTGCAGCTTTTCGGCCTGACGCAGCCGTGATTCCATCACGACACGGGACGTCACATCCCGGTCCATGCTGACCTGCCAGGCATCTGCCCTGGAAGCGCCTTCCGGCCAGGCAAGAGCCAGCCGCGTCAGCTCATGCCAGCGCGTGACAGAGCGGCCCTCTCCTTCCGTAAGAACCTCGCCGACCAGACGTTCTTCCTGCCCTGAAACGCGCACATCCTCGCGCATGGCCGTGATTTCGGACCAGAGATTTTCGGGAAAATGGGCCTGCTCGTTCTCGGCCCCGCTTTCGGATTCATCGCGGACATTGCTGCGGATGCACCGCCCGTCCCGGTCCGAAAAGACGAGCCCGATCGGTAGCGCTTCCATCAGCCCCCGCAAAAGCGCCTGCTCCGTCCTCAGGGCACGCTGCGCCAGACAGTGCTGCGTGACTTCGCCGACCAGCGAACGCAGGGCATCCGAATCCCAGGGTTTGTGAACATAGGCCTGCACCTGCCCCTGGTTCAGCGCGGAGACGACAGCCTCCAGATCGGCATATCCTGTCAGCAGAATACTGCGGGCATCCGAAAACGCGCGGGCCTGCATCAGCAACTGGTCGCCGGTCAGACCTGGCATCCGCTGATCAGAAATGATGGTCGCGACATCCCTGTGCGCCCGCAGCAGATCCAGCGCCTTCAACGGGTCCGTGGTGGACAGGATTTCATACTGGTCTTCCAGCAGATCCGTCAGGGCGACGAGGATCTCCTCCTCATCGTCAACCAGCAGGATCAGCGGGCGCGACGGCCCTTTGGCACTCCAGAAAGTCATGCTGCACGACCAGTCGCCACCGGCCCCTCCTCGGTCATGCGAACGGGCAGACTCATCCGGAAACACGCTCCGATCCCGCGCCCGTCCAGCAGATTGGCGTCCGTTACCTCAATCACCCCGTCATGCGCCTCCATGACGCTATAGGCAATGGCCAGCCCCAGACCTGTCCCGGTTCCCACGGGCTTGGTCGTGAAGAACGGATCGAATATCCGCGTCCGCAGGTCAGGCGGCAGCCCCGGTCCGTCGTCACTCACACTCATTTCGTAGCGCCCGTTTTCCAGACGCGAGGCAATGACGATCCTGCCGCGCACGATATCTCCGTCCGTGGACATGTCCGCCAGCGCATCGGCCGCATTGGAAATGATGTTCATGACAACCTGATTGAGAAACGCCGGCTGGCAGACCAGTTCGGCCGGCGCCTGCAGATCCTTCTGCACGATGATCCCCGGCCCCAGCTTGTGCGCCAGAAGAGCGAGCGCGGTTTCCAGCGCTGCCGGAACATCAACCTTCTGGAACGAGCTCTCATCCAGTCGTGAAAACCGCCGCAGGCTCAGAACAAGGTTCTGGATGCGCTGCAAACCGAGTTTCATGGACTCCAGCCGTGACATTCCCTTTTTTGTCAGGGACATCGCCTCGTCGGAGGCATTCACCCCCTGCAACCGCTTGAGGGTCCGCGTCACCGTATCCGCATGTGCGATCGTAAAGGCCAGCGGATTGTTGATTTCATGCGCAATGCCCGCCACCAGCTCACCCAGCGACGCCATTTTCGCCGTTTGCACGAGCTTGGACTGCGCCTGGAGAAGCCGTTCGTTCGTCCGCGCCAGCTCCATGTTGGCCTGCGCCAGCGCCTCAGCCATTTCCGCCTTGGCGCGCGCGGCTTCAAGCGTCAGGGCGTTCTGCTGACGCTCGATTTCCTGCTGACGGAACTCGTCCTGCGCCATCCTCCGCTGCGCCAGCGTCCGGATCCGCATGGCCAGCGCCTCAAGCGCAATATCGCTTGGCACGAGATCATCAATCCCGGCCTCGAAGAACTCACCGGAAGATTGCCTTCGGAAACGCGACGCCTCCACAATGCCCAGCGTCCGGAACGGAATCCCGCCCGCTTCCAGCACCGCCTGCCGACGCGCATCCAGAAGACGGCAGAACTTCAGATCCTCGTCCCCGCTGCCCAGTTCCAGCACCAGACAGTCCGGACTGTCCGCCCCCCGAAGCCAGCCACCCTCAATCAGATCGTCGGACCGCTCGATGGAGGTGACGGTATGCCCATCACGCCAGAGCAGTTCTCCCAGAGTGGTTTCCGGCACGTCCTCGACGACTTCTTCCTCGTCTTCATCCTCACGCGGAGAATTGACGATCACGATCCGCGCCCGGCGCAGGCGGGATGCCTCATCGACCTGAAGGAGTTCCGGCCCTTCCCGCAGCAGAGCCCGCATCCGCAGCACCATGAGATCCGGATGGGCCGACTTGGAAATATAGGCGTCCGCGCCGCTCTCCAGCCCCTCACGCTCCACCCCCGGCGACGCATCCTCCGTCAGCATCAGGATCGGGATGTTCCGGGTCAGCGCATCCAGCCGCAGCCGCCGCGCCAGCTGGCCACCACTCATGCCCGGCAGTTCGGTACAGGCGACCACCAGATCCGGCATGGTCTCCTCGATCGTGCCCAGCGCCTCTTCGCCACTCGTGGCGCAGGTGAGGGCAAACCCCTCCTTCACCAGAACCTGGGCAATCTGCCGGGCATGGTCACAATCGGGCTCCACAAGAACCACCCGGGGCATGTTGGACGTCACCATAGGCATCTCGAACTCAGGAAAAGGCATGACAGCACGGGAAAGTTTGCATTGGCGTTCTCTTGCAGCTAGTCCGAGGTGAACCATTCGTCCGTTTTCAGGGGCGAAGACTAACTCCCGTTGCCGGACCACTGGAAGCCATATCTATGGACATGCAGCCCCCATCCCATATCACGGACCGCCTTCTGGGCCGCAGCAGCCGCAGCGATTCATCGCTCACCACGTCCTCCATGATCCGGACGGGCATCTGGTCGGTCTGCTATTTCGCCTTCTATCTGGCCCAGCAGATCGCCGAGCTTCTGGCACCTCTCCTGCTGATTCTGGGAGTGGGCTGGTACATCCTGCCACATATCGTCAACGCGATCACGACGAGCGCCGCCACGGCCGATCCGCAGGCCCGTGACATCATGAACCATGTCGCCGGGACTCTCCCGAACCATCTGCAGATCGGCTCTCACCTCATCACGCCGGGCTCCCTGATTTTCGACGGTATCCTGCTCATGGCCATCGCCGCGATCGGGGCCACGGTCTCGGCCCTCGCCGCCCGCAACATGTGAGATGCGCAGGGGTCAGGAGAAATGCCCGGCCCCAGGCAGAAACCCGAAAACGCCAGCGCCCTTGCAATACCACAGCGCTGCAACCCCGCCCCCCGCCAGAACAAGACTGGCGCCCCAGGCTGCAATCCAGGCTCCGGTAGACCCGATCATTGACGGACCAGCCGTATTCGCGGGCGTCTGTACCTCTCCGGCCGAGCGCGAATGCAGAACCGCGGAACGGCGGGCATTGCTGCGGCTGGCCATTGCCCCGGTCGCCCGGAACGCCCCTTCTGTTCCGGAAACCGGCGACTCCGCAACGACAGGTGCAGCCTCCTCTTCCGGGACCTCGAAAACTTCAGACGCGGCGACAGATCCCTCGGGCGCCTCTTCCGGCTTCAAAGCTGCGGGCGCCCCTAGCTCCCAGCTGTCTCCACAGTTGGCGCAGCGCAGACGCTTGACCCCTTTTGCCAGCGCCTCCGGAACCTCAAAGACTGCATGACAGTGGGGGCATTCAATGCGCATTCAATCAATCCCTTCGACAGCCGGCTCCGATCCGGCCTAGCCTGATCCGTGTGCTTGCCTGTTATGACGAAATGATCGTTATTAAATGGTTAATAGATTGCCCGCCTTTTCAATGAAAGCATCATGATCCGCCTCCTGAATGTCTCGATGATGCCCCCCGGCGTGGGACAGCCCGTTCTGCGGAATCTGACGCTCACCGTCCCGCAGGGAGAGTTCCGCTGGCTGCTCGGCCCGTCCGGAGCCGGCAAATCGAGTCTGCTGCGCCTCCTGACGCTCGAAACACGTCCCTCGGCCGGTCAGATGGACCTGCTCGGCGTGTCCGTCAGTCAGGCCAGCCGGGCCACGCTACGGAACCTGCGGCGAAGGATCGGGTTTGTTCCCCAGGACTATCGCCTGATCGGGGAATGGACTGTGTTCGACAACGTGGCTCTCCCGCTGAGACTGCGCGGCGCCTCCGAACGCGACACCAGACGTGAGGCCTTCGCCGTTCTGGAATGGCTGGACGTCGCGCATCTTGCTGACAAGCGCCCCGGAACCCTTTCCGGCGGCGAACAGCAGCGCGCCGCCATCGCGCGCGCCCTGATCGGCCGTCCGGAAGTCCTGCTGGCCGACGAACCCACCAACGCCCTCGAGGACGCGCAGGCCCGTCGCCTGCTGGCCACGTTTCAGGAACTGGTGGAAATGGGCACGACCGTCATCGTCGCCACCCATAATGAAGCGCTGGTCCGCGAAGCTCCGGCCGCGTCCATCGTCCTTCAGGACGGCACACTCGCGGGGGCCGATCCTCAGGACGGAATTGCCGCACGCCGGAGCGACAGAGCATGAGCGCGCCTGTTTCCCCCGGCCTGCGCTCCGGCAGCCTGCCGCTTCTGGTCGCACTCATGACCCTGCTGGCCGGCCTCTCGCTCGCCGGGCTGACAGGCGTTCAAACCCTGGCCGAAGGCTGGGCCGGCGCCGCACGCAACGCCACCACGATCGAGATCCCGTCCGACACGCTTCAGCTTGAAGACCGCACCCGCACGCTCATCCAGACGCTCCATAAAACGCCCGATGTCACCACTGTTCGGGAACTTTCCCCGCAGCAGGTACAGACCCTTCTCGCCCCCTGGCTCGGACAGGTCTCGGACAGCGGGCATCTCCCCGGCCTTTCCCTGCCCGTCGTTCTGATCGTCGCCCATACCGGAACCCCTGATCTGGGCAAGGTCGTCCATGCGGCCTTGCCGGAAGCCGTCGTGGAAGAAGACCGTCGTTGGGGAGAACGGCTCAACGGCCTGGGGAGCAGCCTCGTCGCCTGCGCCTGGCTTGCGGTCAGCCTTATCGCCGCCATCGCGATCCTTTCAGTCGGCATGACCGTCCGCCGCTCCGTAATGGCCCAGCGCAAGGCCGTCGAGATCGTCCATTTCCTCGGTGCCGGAGATGTGACGATCTCCAGTCGCATTGCTGGCAGGGCTGCCCTTCTGAGCCTCGCCGGCGGCCTCGCCGGACTGTTCTTCCTGAGCCCGGTCATCACCATGCTCGCGCGAAAACTGGCCCCCTTCTCACATGATGCAGGCCCGGCCGCACTGCCTGCGACAACCTGGCAGACCATGCTGGCCAGCTGGTGGAACACCCTGCACGTCCTGCCCCGCTTCCTTCTCGAAGAACTCGGCGCCCTGCCTCTGATTGCCGCCTGCCTGGGCTGGCTCACCGCACAGACCGTCGTGCTCGTCTGGCTCCGGCGGCTGCCATGAAGCGGCTGCTCCTGACATGTCTGGCTCTGGGCGGGCTCTGGCTGGCGGGATTCGCATGGTTCATTCAGGACGCGAGCAAGGCTTCCGTCACGGCCCCCGTCTGCGACGGCATCGTCGCCCTGACCGGCGGAGAACAGCGCGTCGATACGGGCATCACGCTTCTGCGGGGCGGATACGGGCACCTGCTCCTGATCTCGGGGGTCGGCCCGCATGTCACGCTGCAGCACATCCTGCATCTCCAGCAGGAATCCCTGTCCTCCCCTCTGGCAGAGCGCATCACGCTCGGCCGCCGGGCTACCAGCACGATCGGCAACGCCCACGAAACCGCCCAGTGGGCCCGTGACAATCACCTCCACCGCCTTCTGGTCGTCACAGCCGGCTACCATATCCGCCGGGCGGTTCTCGAAATCCATCGCGTGGCTCCGGATCTGGCTCTCGTCCCCTATCCGGTCGTTCCCCTCGCCCTTCAGGCGCCCCTTTCCCGCCGGACCCTGTTCCTGATGTTCCGCGAGTACAACAAGTTCCTCGGCGCGGAAATCTGCGTCCTCACCGGCCTTCCGGATGGCCGGGAAGGACTGGACGGCGCCTGACAGCCCTTGTGTCCGGACCGCTTTTCTGGTGTGCAGAACAGCATGATGAGCATTCTGCGCGGCGTCCTTTTCAATCTCTATCTTTTCTGGATCACCCTGTTCATGGGCCTCGGAACCATTCCGATCCGCCTGATGAAAAACCAGGATCTGGCCCTGTCCTACGCGAAACTCTGGGCACGGGCCGTTCTGGCCGGCTTCACCCGGATCTGCTCGGTCCGCATCGAAGTTACGGGGCGCGAGAACCTGCCCCCCGGTCCGCTGCTGATCGCCTCGCAGCACCAGTCCTTCTTCGACGGCTTCATCTGGATGACCCTCGTTGACCGGCCCGACTACATCATCAAGTCCGAACTGACCCGTATTCCCGTCGTCGGCCCGATGCTGCTCCTGACCGGCATGATCGCCATCGACAGGAAGGCCGGATCGAAAGCCCTGCGCAACATGATGCGGGACACCAAGGCAGCCCATGCCGACGATCGCCAGATCATTATTTTCCCCGAAGGCACCCGTACCCTTCCCGGAGAGCGCCATCCGATCCAGCCCGGCATCGTCGCCCTGGCACGACAGACAGACGTTCCCATCGTGCCCGTCGCCACCGATTCAGGGCTGTTCTGGGACCGCAATGCGTGGCTCAAACGTCCGGGAACCCTGCACGTCGTCATCGGCCAGCCTCTGCCGCCGCAGCAGGAACGCAAGGCCTTCACACAGGCTCTGGAGAGCGCGTGGGATGAACTGTGCACAACCCATACCCTTCCCCGCGATCCTGTGGATAACTCTGTGGACCCGGAAAACGCATGACCGGGCTGCAAAAAACTGAAATCTTTCAGGACTATTCCAGACCCGGCGCGTTCCTGACGTCCCACCTCTGACAGAATCTTCGCATCTCTTGGTTTTCTGCCGTTTTCAGCGTTTCACACTTCCAGAAGCTCCCCTTAAGACCACACGTTCGTGAGCGCTTTCCAACATTTTGGAGCTTCTTTCAATGGCTGGGGATAAAACAGATGGGACTTGACCAATCCCGCAGCCACACCTGAAAAGACATGCTCAATGGCTCGTCCATTCTTTACTGTGCGTTACGGCCGATCTGCTCTGGTATTGATTGCCGTCCTCGCAATATCCGCAGCGTTGGATACAATCTTCTGGCTCCGGACAGTCCACAGGCTGGACGCCACGGCCCGAACCGCCCTGACCACGGTTCGCGAAAATGGCTGGAGGGTTGAGACGACTCCGCTGCACAGGGGCGGCTGGCCCTTAGGAGCCTGGGTGGAACTCGACCGCCTGAACGGCACACACTCTGCCTCGGCCGCGTCGCCTTATGATGCGGGATGGGCTGGCGAGAAAATCCGTCTGGGCGGATCATGGCTTTCCCTGCTCCATGCGGGGCTTCCACTCTCCCTGACAGGGCATCAGGCCGGCCGCCTTGTCGTGAATGAGAATGTTCTGACCGTGCTGACTTCGGGCCTTCAGATCCGCTTCAACAATCCGGAAAACCTGGTCTTTTCGGCGCCCCGGCTTCAACTGGCCTTCTCGGGCAGATGGCCGGACAGACAGTTCTCCGCACAGACCCTGTCCGGACGCCTCATCCGGTTTCCCGCTGGCCGCCCGGACGCCACACGCCTCGGCCTCATCGCGCATGCCGCCACAGTCAACGGCTTTCCCCTGCCCTACGGCCTCTCCAGCGACCTGCGCAACGCACGTCTGGCAATCGCTCTCACAGCATCGAAGTCAGCGCCGGGACTTTCGCTGCTCGACCCCACGTCCTACGGACGCCTCATCCTTCAGGATGCCTCCGCCACTCCTGTCCCGGCTTCTCCGGACAACCGGATCACCCTGACAGGCGCCCTCGCCCTGCCGGAACAGAACGGCACGCTCACCCTCACCATGACCCACTGGCAGGAACTGGCTTCCCGTCTCCTCGATCGTCCGGAAATAGAGTCGCATCTCGCTCCCGACCTTCAGGCAGCGCTGCAAAAACTGCTGCAGAAAGCATCCGGCATCCCGACCATGAAAGAGCGCCCCTTTTCGCTCTCCATGCCCGTCGTCAATGGCCAGATCCTCCCGGATGCGCAGGTGGTTTCAGCACTTCTCAGCCAGGGTTTCAGAGCCCCCTGAACGCCCGGGAAAACCCCGGATGCCGCATTGATTTTTGTCAAAATCATGTCCGGAGTATCAAACTTTTTCTGGCAAAATACGTTTAGAGGGTTCAAAAGACGGCAACACGCGAAGAGATCACAGCTTCGTTACCCTGTTGTGCGTGCGTGAGGCCCCCGGGGAGCCGACATCCTTCCTGCCGGTCTCTGCGTTTCGCCATCTACCCAGAAGGCAATCGACATGTTTGGCTTGTCGGCTCTATTCTTGGCGCGTTTCCAGTTCGCGTTTACGGTCGGGTTCCACATCGTGTTCCCGGCATTCTCGATCGGTCTCGCAGCCTATCTCGCAGTCCTCGAAGGCCTGTGGCTCAAAACGGGTCGCAGCGCCTATCTCGACCTTTTCAAATACTGGCTGAAAGTTTTCTCCGTCGTCTTCGGCATGGGCGTGGTCTCCGGCCTCGTCATGTCCTACGAGTTCGGAACCAACTGGTCGTCTTTCTCACAGAAAGCCGGTCCGATCCTTGGTCCGATGCTGGCCTACGAGGTCATGACGGCCTTCTTCCTTGAAGCCGGCTTCCTCGGCGTCATGATGTTCGGCCTCAACCGCGTCGGCAAAGGCCTGCACTTTGCCGCCACCTGCATGGTCTCGATCGGCACGCTGATCTCCATGAGCTGGATCCTGTCGTCCAATTCCTGGATGCAGACCCCGCGCGGCTACCGCATCGACGAAGCCACGGGCCGGTTCCTGCCGGTTGACTGGTGGCAGATCGTCTTCAACCCCTCCTTCCCGTACCGCATCGTGCACATGGGCCTCGCGGCCTTTCTGTGCGTGGCGTTCATCGTGGCTGGCGTTGCCGGATGGCATCTGCTCAAGGCCCGTCGTGAAGGCCGTCAGGCGTCCGAACAGGTCCGCCTGATGTTCTCCATGGCCATGTGGATGGCTGCCATCGTCTCCCCGATCCAGGTTCTGGCTGGCGATACGCAGGGCCTGAACACGCTGGAATACCAGCCGGCCAAGATCGCAGCCCTCGAAGGCGACTGGGAGTCCGAAAGCCACGCTCCGGAGCTTCTGTTCGGCATTCCGGACATGAAGAACGAGACGACGCATTTCAAGATCGCCATCCCCTATCTGGGTTCGCTGATCCTGACGCACAGCCTCGATGGCAAGGTGCCGGGCCTGAAGGACTATCCGAAGGAAGACCGTCCCTACTCCCCGCTGCTGTTCTTCTCCTTCCGCATCATGATCGCACTTGGCATGCTGATGGTGCTGGTCGGACTGTGGTCGCTGTACCTGCGCTGGAAGGGCAAGCTGTACGATACACCGCTTCTGCACCGTATCGCGCTGTTCATGTCGCCTGCGGGCTTCCTGGCACTGCTCTGCGGCTGGATCACGACTGAAGTCGGTCGTCAGCCCTTCACGGTCTATGGCCTGCTGCGGACGTCCGACAGCGTCTCCCCGATCGCCCTGCCGAACATCGCGACGTCGATGATCGCTTTTGTCATCGTCTATTTCATCGTGTTCACAGGCGGCATCACCATCCTGCTGCGGACCTTCGCCGAAGAGCCCCATCCGGATCAGCATGGTCCGGCCGAAGATCAGCCCCAGCGCGCTGCGGGTACAACACAGGTTTCCCATCAGCCCCAGCCCGACGCTGGCATGGCGGAGTAAGAACCATGACAGAAACAGCCGGCTTCTGGCTCCCGGTGGTCTGGGCGCTGCTCGCAGCAACAGCCATCTTCCTCTATATCTGCCTCGATGGCTTCGACCTCGGGATCGGCATCCTCTTCCTCAAGGAAAAGGACCACGATCACCGCAACCTTATGGTCAACACCGTCGCCCCCGTCTGGGACGGCAACGAGACCTGGATGATCTTCGGTGGCGCCGCGCTCTACGGCGTCTTCCCCGTGGCTTACGGCACGATCCTTCCGGCGCTCTACCTGCCGGTCCTGTTCATGCTGCTGGCCCTGATCCTGCGCGGCGTGTCTTTCGAGTTCCGCTTCAAGTCGGAATCGCCCATGAGCCAGTTCTTCTGGGACACGGCCTTCTGCGGCGGCTCCTTCGTGGCGGCCTTCATGCAGGGCGTCATCCTCGGAACGCTCGTCCAGGGCATCAAGGTCGAGAACAACGTGTTCGTCGGGTCCAGCTTTGACTGGTTCTCTCCGTTCGCCCTGTTCTGTGGCCTTGCCGTGGTCATCGGCTATGCGCTTCTCGGCGCAACCTGGCTCCTGTGGCGCTGTGAGGGCGAACTGCACGACACGATGCGCCGGGTTTCCTTCGGTCTCGGCGCGCTGATGCTGATCACGATCGCCCTGGTCTCCATCTGGACGCCCATGCTGCACACTACCTATATGCAGCACTGGCTCGCCATGCCGCAGTTTGCACTGGTCGCTCCGGTGCCAGTCGCCGTCATCGTGCTGACGGGCGTCCTGTTCATGGGACTGCGCAACCCGCGCTCGCACCTGCTGCCGTTCGTCGCAACGCTGGGCCTGTTCTTCCTGTGCTTCAGCGGCCTTGGCATCAATGTGTGGCCCTACATCGTGCCCCCGACCATCACCATCTGGCAGGCTTCCTCTCCGCCGGAGAGCCAGACCTTCCTGCTGGTCGGCACGATGTTCCTCCTGCCGCTGATCCTCTCCTACACGGCCTATTCGTACTACGTGTTCCGCGGAAAGATGTCCGCCGGACATCACTACCACTGAGAACAGGGAGGCCGGCCCATGCGGATCGAATACGGACAGCCTGAACAGAAACCGGGTTTCCTGAACTGGATGAAACGTGTGGGCTGGTTCGTGGCGATCTGGGCTGGCGGCGTTGTCGTCGTCGGCCTCGGTGCCGAACTGCTCAAGAAGATCATCTTCGGCTGGTAACGGCCCAACGATCCTTCACAAAAAAGCCCCGCCTCTTTCGAGCGGGGCTTTTTTGTGCCTTCAGAACGTATCCTTTTCCCTGCGCAGCCGCGCAAACGTCGCGACATCCGGCGCCAGCAGGAAAGGATTGGTCCTGCGCTCCACACCCAAGCTGACCGGGAGCGTCGGCCGCCCCGCTTCCAGCAGTTGCTCGATTTCTCCGGCCCGCGCCTTCAAAGCCGCGTTGTCCGGATCGACATGCAGCGCGAAAGCCAGATTGGAGCGGGTATATTCATGCCCCGCACAGACAAGCGTCTGGTCCGGCAGGCTGTCATAGCGATGCAGACTGTCGAACAGCTCCTGCGCCGTCCCTTCCAGCAGCCGCCCGCATCCCAGGCTGAACAGCACATCCCCGCAGAACAGCGCCGGCACCTCGGGCACGACATACGACACATGCCCCACCGCATGCCCCGGCGTGGACAGGACACGGATCTGCGCACTACCCAGCGAGAGGCTGTCCCCGTCCTCGACGTCGTGATCCAGCCGGGGCAGCCATTCCCTTTTCTGCCGCGGTCCATACACCTTCGCGCCATAGCGCTCCCGCAGCGCATCCGTCCCTGCTGTATGATCGGCGTGATGATGGGTCAGCAGGATCATGTCGAGCCGCCCGTCCCCGATTTCGTCCATGATCGGCCCCGCTTCACCGGGGTCCACGACGGCGCGCTGACCCTCCGTCGCGGTCAGCAGCCAGGCATAATTGTCGGAGAGAACCCGAATCGGCTTGATATCGAGTGGCATGACTGTTCCCCTTGGAGTGTCCTGATGATGAGGTAGCTGCATGCTGACGTCCCTGGCCCGCATCCGTTCCGATGATGCCGCCACTTTCTATGAAAGCCGACAGGGCCAGCGTACGGCGCTGCTTCTCAACGACCGCCTGCAGAGCATCATGCCCCCCATGCGCGGCCGAAGGATCCTCGGGATAGGCTATACAGCCCCCTATCTTCCGGAAAGTGCGGAATTCGCCGTTTCGGGTCGCCTCCAGCACCCACAGACGCAGCGAACCACCCGAAGCCAGACCCGGAACATCCCCTGGGCGGACTGCATCGTCAGCAGCGGACGCCTGCCCTTCGACGATCTCTCGATGAACGCCGTCCTGGTGGTCCACGGCCTCGAATTCACCCGCTTCGCTCCGGATTTCCTCCGCGCCATCTGGCGCACTCTCAGCGATGACGGCGTCCTGACGCTGGTCGTTCCCAACCGCTCCGGCTACTGGGCCCACACGGATGCCACACCCTTCGGTCACGGCATCCCCTACAGCAGCGGCCAGCTGACGCGCCTGCTCGATCAGGCCCTGTTCCGGATCGAACATCATTCCAGCGCGCTGATGACCCCACCCGCCGCGCTGTCAGTCACGCAGGGTCGCCTGATGGAACGGGCAGGCCGCACACTTCGCCTGCCCTGTGGCGGAGTGCATGTCGTCACGGCCCGCAAGAACGTCTATGCAGGAACGCCCCTGATCGACGAAAAATTGTGCGTCCCGCTCCCCCGGCAGGTGGCCGAGCCCGCCTGAAGGTGGCGGAAGCAGAAAACCTGCCCGAAAAACGCCTTCTTTGTGGCGAATTCTTGACCCTCCCGCCGTGTGCCGTAAGAGTGCGTTCCATGTCGCTGATCCAGTCCTTCAAGCTTGTCCTGTCGCCGCCGCATCGCGCCGCGACTCCCTTCCTCCTCGCGGGTTCGCTCGTCGGGCTGCTCGGACGGGCCACGCCCTGGCGTCCCACGCGCCTGCTGGGCAATGCCGGCATCGCCTTTACGGCGTTCTGCCTCTACTTCTTCCGCGACCCCAAGCGCGTCCCGCCGCCGCGCGCCGATCTGGTTCTGGCCTCCGCTGATGGCCGCGTGACCTCGGTCGCGCTCGTCACCCCACCTGCCGCTCTGGAAATGGGCCACACCCCGGTCTGGCGCGTCTCGACGTTCCTGTCCGTGCTGAACGTCCATATCAACCGCATGCCAGCGGCCGGTGAAGTGACGAAGATCGCCTATCACGCCGGCAAGTTCCTCAATGCCAGCTTCGACAAGGCCTCCGAGCATAACGAGCGCAACGAACTGCGCCTGACGCTGCCGGACGGTCGCAACATCGGCGTTGTCCAGATCGCCGGGCTGATCGCACGCCGCATCCTGTGCTTCGTCGAAGAAGGTGACCGCGTGGAAGCCGGCGAGCGTTTCGGTCTGATCCGCTTCGGCTCCCGCACCGATGTCTACCTGCCGCCCGGCGTTGAACCCCTGGTTGTGGAAGGGCAGACCATGGTTGGTGGCGAAACTGTCCTGGCGAAGCTCTGAGCCAGACGCCTTTCATGACCACACCGTCAACGGTTGAACCCATCCGCCCCGCCAAAAGACGCCGCATCCGACGCAGGCTCCGACGCATGGGGCGCAATCCCCGCACCCGCGTGAGGGGGCCGTCGTTCAACCGCCTCATCCCCAACATCATGACGATGCTCGGCCTCTGCGCCGGGCTCAGCGGCATGCGGTTTGCGCTCGAACATCAGTTCGAACCCGCGGCCGTGGCCCTGCTGATCGCCGCCTGTATCGACGGTCTGGACGGGCGGATCGCCCGCCTGCTCAAGGGCGCCACCCGCTTTGGCGCGGAGTTCGACAGCCTGTCGGACTTCGTGTGCTTCGGTGTGGCACCGTCCTTCGTGCTGCTGATGTGGTCGCTCGAACATGCCGGCCGCTACGCGTTCGTCCCCTGCATCCTGTTCACGGTCTGCATGGCGCTGCGTCTCGCCCGCTTCAATGCGAGCCTCGATGACGACGACAAGCCGGAATATTCCTACAGCTTCTTCACGGGTGTTCCTGCCCCTGCCGGAGCGGGCCTGGTGCTGTTTCCGGTCTTCCTTGGCCTTGAAGCCGACCGTCTTCATGCCGGGGGACTGGCCGCCTTCGCCCGTCTGCCCATCGTCTCGGCCGTCTGCCTGATCTTTACAGGCCTGCTTTTGGTCTCGACCCTGCCGGTCTGGTCCTTCAAGAACTTCAAGGTCCCAGCACGTTACGTCCTGCCCCTGATGCTCGGAACCGGCCTCTACGCCGCCCTTATGGTCGCGGACCCCTGGGGTGCACTTGCGGGAGCCGGACTGCTCTATATTGCGATCCTGCCCTTCTCCCGCCGCTCCTATCACCGCCTGAAACAGGCGGCGGAAGAGATGTCGGAAACGGTGGAAGAAGAGCCCGCCTGAACCAGAACGAACCAACAAAAAAGGCCGCCCGGTCAGCCGGGCGGCCTTTTTCATATCCAGTGCGCGACGGACTTATTCCGTCACGTCCCAAAGCCATGCCGCACCACGCACGCCCGAGCTGTCACCATGCTTGTTGCGCACGATCGGCGTCGTGCAGACCGGGGTAATCACATGCTTGGCCAGCAGCGGCGGCACGCGCTCATACAGCGTATGCAGGTTGGACACCCCACCACCGAGAACGATCACATCCGGGTCAAGGAAGTTGATGACCATCGCGCAGGCCCGGGCAAAACGCTCGGTATAACGGCCCAGAGCTGCGATGGCAGCCTGATCGCCATTAGCGGCCGCATCCTCGATCCCGGCCGTATTGCGATGGCCCGGCCCCTTCCAGTCCGCTGCCAGAGCAGGACCGCACAGATAGCGCTCCATGCAGCCCTTGTTTCCGCAGAAGCAGTCACGCGCCGGCATGTCTTCTTCCGTCGGCCAGGGCAGAGGCAGATGCCCCCACTCGCCCGCAATATGATGACGGCCTTCAAGAACGCGGCCGTTATTGACGATGCCCGCACCCATGCCCGTGCCGATGATGACACCGAAGACCGTCAGCATGCCCTTGGCCGCACCATCGGCCGCCTCGGACAAGGCAAAGCAGTTCGCGTCATTTTCCGTCCGGACAGGACGCGCCAGCGCGGATTCCAGATCATGCCCGAAAGGCTGGTTGTTCAGCCAGGTCGCATTGGCGTTCTTGATCAGCCCGGTCTCAGGGGAGATCGATCCCGGAATGCCGATGCCCAGCGTGGACGTATGCTGCCCCGCCGATACACGGTGGCTCGGCACCGCACCCAGACGGCGGTCCACATCCGTCACCAGATCGCGAATGGCCAGAACGGCTTCATTATAGATACCGGGATTGGGAATGCGTTCACGCAGGACGAGATCGCCCGAACGGTTCAGAACGGCAATTTCGATCTTCGTGCCACCAAGATCAATTCCAAGGCGATAATCAGCCATCTCTAGCCCTGTGCTCTATACGGTGACCTGAAAGACAGGCGACCGCACCTCATGGAAAACGCATCCAGTGCGTCCATCTGCTTTAACGCGAAACCGTGTCACGGCAAGCCGTCGGGGGACAAAACTTCGTTGTTTCAGGAAAATTCCCACGCCCGGGCAAACCGTTCAGACCTGCGCCAGTTCCTGCAAAGCCCGCAGAATATCGTCCGGCGACGGCGGACATCCCGCAATCGAACGCCGCACCGGCGTCAGGGCCTCCAGGCCGCCCAGCGTCGCATAACCGGCCGGAAAAGGCCCGCCATCCACCGCGCAGGCGCCCACAGCAATCAGGCTCCGGCCCGGCGGCATGGCCCGCCACACCCGGTCCACCATTTCGGCGCAGACCCGCGTCACCGCCCCCGTCAGCAGCAACCAGTCCGCATCCGCCGGATCGCTCACACAGACAAAACCCGCCTGCTCCAGCGCGAACGCACTGCCATTGAGGGACTCGATCTCCATGAAGCATCCCTCACAACCACCGGCCTCAAGGACATACAGCCCGATCGGCCGCTCCCGCCGCGGAACTTCTCCTTCCACGGACGCCCGCCCGCGCGCTGCATCCATGAAAGCGTAAAGCAGGCTCAGAGGCCCCGTCCGTTGCACAGTCTTCACAGCGCAATCCCCGCCGGTGAAATCCCGATCGAGCCCAGAGCAGCCGGCACCCGGCTGACGGGATAGCCCCGCAGCATCGCGCCCAGAACCGGCAGCAGCGACACGCCCGGGTCCCGCACATGCAGGCTCTCGATCCGCCCTTCTTTCAAGCGCACCCAGTACCACACGTCTCCGCGCGCGCCCTCGGCCACGCCAATGCCCTCATCCGTCCGGTCCGGCGCAGGCTCGTCGTCTTCCAGACCGATACTTCCCAGGATCCGCTCCAGCAGCTTCAGGGAGTCGCGGATTTCCGCCAGCCTCAGCCCTTCACGCGCCCGGGCATCGCCCTGACTCGATCCTGTCGCCCGCAACGCCTCCAGCCGCATCCCGGCCTCCCGCCGCCGCATGTCCATGCTGCGACCGCTCGCGCGCCCGGTCACGCCGCCCACGGCAAAGCGCTCGGCCAACCGCACATCCAGAACCGCAAACCCATCCAGACGCGGCGCAAAAACCCGGTGAAGCTCTTCCAGCGCCGCAAGACGCGGCTGCATCGCCGCATGAACGGCCTGAGCCAGCGGCACGATCTCGAGCCCATCCCGAAACCCGTCACAGGCCACCATATCCATCAGACGGCGCGAAACGCCCTGCTCCGCACAGGCCCGCGCGATGGCTTCCCGCGCATGATCGCAATGCGTCGCGAGCAGCTCCGCATCCACACCCCGCGCCGTCCGGGCCATATCGAACAGATGGAGCGACATCCGTTCGATCTCCAGCAGCACCATCCAGACATCCCGGATTCCGGGCCCCGGAACCAGTCCGCGCGCCTGCGCCACAGCACGCGCAAAAGCCAGCGGATGCGCCACGAACCCACCCGCCGTCATCCGCGACACCAGCGGCATGGCCTCTTCCGGCGTCCGTCCCAGCAGACGCGACACGACCCCGCGATGCGCGCCGCCCGCACAGACCTCCACACTCCGGACCTTGCCCTTCAGAACCTCGAAGGACAGTTCGAGCGGTCCGCTCAGCCCCGTCTGCTCGGGACGCAGCAGATGGCTTCCCGCCAGCGGCCGCAATCCTCCCGCCGCCGGCCCCGGACGGGACGACAGCGGCCAGGTGGACGTCCAGCCGCCCTCATCCAGCGCCGGTGCTCCGTTCCCGCGGGCATCCATCGCTTCCACGCCATAGAGGTCATAGGCCACGCGCTCACCCCATTCCGCCCCCGCAAAACGCGAGGACGGCGCAAGATAACGCCGCTCTTCCACCGCCCTACTCGCCAGAAGCGGACGATCCCCCTCCAGCAGGAGCACATAGGCACGAGCATCATCCGCCCAGCAGGATATCAGCGGCAGCGTCGCACCCGGCGCCGACAGCATCGCGCACCACTGTTCGGCATCGAGATGATAATGCGACAGCGCAACCCGCTCGCCGCTACGGATGATCCGCCCCATCCCCATCATGGCCGCCACCCCGTCACCGGATGCCAGGCCAGAAACAGCGGACCACACAGCCCCACAAGCAGCAGAACCGCCTGCATCACGGCCACCATGCCCCGCTCTCCCCGCGCAAACGCCGGCAGAAGCGTCCTGTGCCGTACCGACCACAGAGCAGGCAGCAGACACACCACCAGTAGAACAAGCTGCCCGGTTTCAAGCGAACGCCCGATCCCGACAAGCGCACAGAACACCGGCCAGGGCGCGGCTCCGGCCGCGATCCCGTCCTCGCCCTCTGCCCCGCGCAGATCCAGAACCGCAAGCCCGAGCGCCGCAAGCAGCAGCAGGACCAGCGCCGTGCCTTCACCGGTCGCAGCTGCCAGGGCCCCGAAGGCAGACAGCATCGGCAGGGACATGCTCCGGCCTGACGAGCGCGATGAAACGAGCATGATGATCGTCCCGAACCCCGCGATCAGCATCAGCAGATGAACCAGCGGATACGCACTCAGCCGGAACATCAGCATGAGCGCCGAAAACCGCAGCCCCGTATCCAGAAGTGCTGCCTCAGGCGCCGGAGCCGGCGAAGGCCCAAGCCCCGCCACCATGCACAGCCCCACCGTCAGCAGCACCGCACCAAGCGACGACTGCTGCATCGGCAGAAGCGAGGCCCCCAGAAGCCCCAGCACCACACCGCCAAGCCGGCTGCGCGCCATATCCCAGACAACAAGCGCCTTGCGCGGCCCCCGCCCTTCGCGCCAGGCCAGAAGAACCGTTCCCGCACCACACAGGACCGTCACGGCAAAAGCCGAGTGAATGTTCAGCGCCAGAAGCGCACAGCCCGTGACCAGAAACGGCAGGATCCGCCCGGTCCGGTCCTGAGCCTGCGGCAGAAGCAGCGGAATGGCCGTCACGATACACGAGCACGCCGCCGCCAGCGCATCCGTTCCCGGCATGAGCCAGACAGCCAGCGGCGTAATGACGAGCCCCGCCACAGCAAAGGTCAGACTGCTGGCAGACTGGCGGTTTTCCGGCGTCAGAAGAAGCAGGAATGCCGCCAGAAACGGCCAGACCGTCACCGCAAACAGCGTTCCGACAGGAGCAAGCGGATGCATCAGACGTCCTCCACCCTGCGCCACGCCAGACGCGGCAGAAGCGTCACACCGAGCGCCGCCAGAACGCCCCACAGGCTCAGCGCCGCAGCAAAAAGCGGCCATGAATGCAGCACACAGGCCACGACAACCAGCCCGTCCGCAGCCCGTAGAAGCCCCGTGAACTGAACCAGCGGCGTCCCCCACGCAGCACCGCAAAGACCGGCCAGAACCGCCCCCGCGCCCAGCACCGGCGCGAGATCCAGCCCCGCACCGGACAGTCCGAGCGCGAGCAGCAGCACAAGCGTCCCGACAACCGGCAGAACAGCCGCCCGGTCCGGCGCTTCAGGCGCAAACCGCCGCAGCCACGCCCAAGCCAGTACATTCAGCCCCACCAGAGCCGTAGACGTCAGAAGCGCCATCAGCCCCGAACAGACCGTCGCCCCCGCAAAGGCACAGACCGCCCCATAAAGCGGCAGCCCCCGCCCGTCCTTGCCCAGTCCCGCCAGCGCCAGAAGCAGCAGTAATCCAAATCCGACGATCATGTGCCGAACCTCCCCGCCAGAGCCAGAAGAAGCGCCACACCCGCAAACAGCGCCGTCAGCCGGGCACTCCGCTCCTGCGCCATCAGACGCAGCCCGACCGCCACAGCCACGGTCAGTGCCAGCCGTCCACCCAGCGCCAGCAGCCCGAGCCACCAGCCCTGCACACCACCCTGCGCCAGCCCCACACTCACCGGCAGCGCCAGATCCCCCAGCAGCAGCAGCCAGCCGCAGTTCAGCACATCGGCAATGCTGCGCGCGGCCTCACGTTCATGCCGGTCCCGCAGTCCGGACAGCATCTGCGTCACATCATCCGAACGCAAAGGCGGACAGGCAATTCCCAGCGCCAGCGCACAGGCCGCAAGCGCACCCTCCAGGCCGGGCTCAGGCTCGATATGCAGCATCGCGCACAGACCAGACAGACCGTCCGTTCCCGGCGCGGCCAGAGCAATCAGGGCCTCGGTCAGACACAGGAGCAGAACAGCAGGCACCAGACGCGCCGCCTCACCCTGCACCAGGCCCGGCCCCAGAAATCCGCGCCCCAGCAGCACGACCAGTCCGATAACAAGCGGATCAGCCAGCGACGACAGCACCGATCCCGTCGTGACCGCGGGCAGACACACAAGCGTCAGCACACCCGCCGTCAGCGCCAGCGCCGGACGCCCGCCCAGCGGAACCTGAACCAGCGATCTCCAGAAACGAGCCGTCTGCAACAGACGGAACCGCACTGTCCCGACCGACCGTCCCGCCAGCCAGAACGGCAGAGTGTCCAGACACCAGCCCATCACGGGCGCCAGAACGAGAAGCAGCCCCAGCTGAAACAGCGCTTCCAGCACGGACAGCAGGATCAACCCGATCTCATGCTCCATCACGCCATCACTCCCAGCACCGCCAGAACGAGACCAAGAAGCATAAGCCAGAGCCCCACCGCACCCTGACGCAGATCGGGAAGGACAGGAGCCTTCATGCCTTGGAGCACTCTGAGACGACGACGCCCCTCCACAATAACGCAGCGCATTTTCCAGCCCAGGGAGGGCGCTTCCTCAAACAGACCGTCTCCGACCGAAAGCAGATTCCCCAGTGCAGGAAGAAGCATGGAGGCCGTCTGCACGATCCCTCCGACAATCTGCCATGGACGCACCAGCACACACCACAGAACCGCCCCCGTCAGCACGAAAGCCGGCAAGCGCAGAGAGGCGCCATCGCCGCCGCCCATACGCCAGACAGGCCAGACCCACTCTCCACCCACGAAATGCAGGACCGGACTGAGCATTCCGAACACCAGAGCGGGCAGCAGCAGACTTCCAGCCCCCACCAGCAGAACGGAAACGCCCGAAACACGTCCCTGCCACGCACGGAACACGCGCCCCACGACAAGAATATCCGACAGACCCAGCAGGCCGAGCAGCAGGGCAACCCCCACCCCAAGCACGCTCCACCCCTCGACGCCCGCCGCCATACCAAGCGCGGCATGAATCCCGAGCCACAGGACAACCAGTCCCGGCAAAGGCGGAAACGGCAGCCGCAACACCGACAGCACCGGAAACACGCGTCCCAGTGCGGCCGTCAGAACCAGCAGTGACAGATCGAGAAGTGTGGCTTCCAGTGCAATGCGGGCACAGACCGCAAGGCCTTCCGCCTGCGCCGCCACGACCAGAACCATCAGAAGAACAGGCCGCAAAAGCCCCAGATCTCCCGGACGGCAGGCCCCAAGCACAGACCGGCCCAGCAACCCGATGACAGCGGCCCCAAGCCCCGCAACGAGTTCTGCCGAAACCGCCGCCGGCGCATGCCAGACCAGCGATACGCCGAGAACACCCATCACGGCGGGAAATGCCCCGCCCTCCTGCCCCCCGTCAGGCCGGCGCACCAGCGCGGACCAGAACAGGACCGGCAGCACTGCCAGCACCACGACTGTCTGGGCAGGGAACAGCACGGACAACAGCAGAGCCGGAACGCTCCAGACTGCCGGACAGGCCTCCCGGTCCTGCGCCGCAATCACGCCCAGCGCGACAGCCTGAACGGCTGGCGACAGACCCAGAACCGCAGCCAGCGCCGCCACACAGAGAACCACGGCTCTCCCAGCCCGCCCCGGCTGCATCGCCTGCACACAGGCAGGAACGGCCAGAAACGCCAGGCAGAGAGAAACCGGATCAACGTGGAAAAGGGAGGCGAAAATATGCAGGGCGCGGTCCGGACAAGAGGTGGAAACGGACCGCAATCATCACGACCGTCAGATCATGGCGAGAGATACCTTGCGTTTCGGCGGAGGGAAAGCACTGTCCAGCGTTTTGAGATCCGCATCCGTCAGACTGATCTCCAGACTGGCCAGATTTCCGGCCACATGCTTCGGAGACCCGGCCTTCGGAATGGCCATCACATTCGGCCGGCGCAGCACCCAGGCCAACGCGATCTGCGCCGGATCGGCAGGCCCCTGCGACGTCTCATGCCGCGACGCTACGTCTTTCAGGGCTGGGTGCTCCAGAAGCTCCCCGCCCTGCCCGAGCGGCGAATACGCCATCGTGACCGTATCGGTGCTCAGATCATGATCCAGAAGATCGAATTCCGTCCCGCGATGCTCAAGATTGTACAGAACCTGATTGACCAGACAGTTTCCGGACAGGCTTTCAATTTCTTCCATGTCATCGACATCGAAGTTCGAAACACCCCAGCCCCGGATCAGCCCGTCATCCTTCAGATCCTCGAACGCGCGGATCGTCTCTTCAAGCGGCGTTCCCCCGCGCCAGTGCAGCAGGTACAGATCAAGCCAGTCCGTATCGAGATGCTTCAGTGAACGCCGGCACGCCTTGCGCACCCCGTCATACGGCGCATTGGACGGCACGACCTTGCTGACAAGATAAACGTCATCGCGCACATCCGCGATGGCTTCCCCCACCAGTTCTTCCGACCGGCCGTTGCCATACATCTCGGCGGTATCAACCACCCGCAGTCCGGCCTCCAGTCCCTGACGCAGGCTCTCGATCTCGTCAGAACGCCGCGCGGCACTGTCGCCGATATTCCAGGTTCCCATGCCCAGCGCGGGAACCGTGACACCATTCCTGAGTGTGACTGTTTTCATGACCGTTTCCTGTCTGTGTCTTCAGACAACGACAGGATCAGCCGGCTGTTCCCTCGAAACTTCAGGCTGCGCCACCGTATCCGTCCCCGGCGCGACACCGTTCTGCGCCAGAAGATCCCGCAGTTTCCGCACGATCGGGAAGACCTCGACGTTATGATCACCGCCCAGTTCGCGCCAGGCGTTCTGCTCCAGTTCCATGATTTCGCGGTCTTCTTCAAATATCCGGTGCGTAAAGATACCCAGCGCAGGCCAGATCATATCAATCAGGAACGGCGTCTTGGGCCGCAGCACCGACAGCAACCCGAAACACTGCGTGCTCATCCCGTCCGCCGTGTTCGGAACATAGACGCTGAACAGTTCCATGATCAGATCGCCGTCCTTGTCATGGATTTTCAGGCTCTGATACGGATAGGTCGTGCGGATGCTGACGATTTCCTCGACCGGCTGCTCCCGGTTCGGATCATCGTGATGCTTGCCGAAAATCAGACGTTCCGCCAGCGGCTGCTGGTTTCCCGTTCGCGCAAAGCTGTAGCGCGCCTCGATGAAATTCTCACCCGCGTCCTGCCCCAGAAAACGCGCCCTGATCTGCCCCATCTGGCGGCGGTGCAGGAACTGATGGTTCATATCCATCAGGTTCTCATGCATGAACGTGTAGTGGCACTTCACGACCGGGCTGAAGCGCCGCGTCTTGAACGCCGGATTGTCCACCTGGGCCAGAGACGGCAGCGGAACGCTCTCCGCTTTTTCCGCATCACCGGGGAAAATGAAGATCATCCCGCCAGCCTCACGACAGGGATACGTCTTCACACCATTCGGTAGCTTGCGCTTGCCCAGATACGGCACATCAATGCACCGCCCGGACCGGCCATAGGCCCAGCCGTGATAGCAGCACTGGACCGCCTCACCGCTGACCTTCCCCAGACTGAGCGGAACCTGACGGTGCGCACAGCGATCTTCAAGCGCAAAGACACTTCCTTCTTCAGGCCGCACCAGAGCAATGGGAAAGCGTCCGAACCGTCGCCCGATCGTCTTGCCGCGCTTGAGATCCTTCGACCAGGCCAGCGGATACCAGAAGTCGGGATTGATATCGACGCGACGAAGATCAGTTTTCAAAGGCGCGGGGGAAGAATTCGTGGGCTCTGGCACAGTCAGGCGTCCTCTCCAGTGGAATGAACGGCACCCCGGTTACGGAGCGTCTTCCATCAAGGGTCTCAGACACAATTTGAAACCTTACCCCGCCTTTTTCCAGCCCCGCTCTTCCTGTTTCCAGTACACGAGATTGTGACCGAAAGATTTCATGGCCACCCAGCGTTGTCTTGCCCGCTGAACGGATTGCGGATTTCCGCCATCGAACAGATCGAAAATCCGCGTAAAGGGCGCGAACTCATCGCTTCCCGCGCCATCCACGCGGAACAGGAACCGCGCCTCGTTCGGCACGTCCTCGCCCTCAGTCAGCCAGATCGGCTGCCGGACTGCATGGCCACTCTTTGCAGTGCCATGCGGCAGCCAGACCGGGTCCCGGCACGCCCACAGCGCCGCATCCAGCGCCATGACCGCAGCCGCATCCGGGCAGCGCACAACAGCACGCTCCCCCGCATCCAGCGTCCGACCCAGCAGGGCGGGAAGCGCTTCCTCAAGCGGCGTGCGCGTCAGATGATAGAACCCGATATCCACGGCGTAATTCCGCTCCTCAGGCGCTGGCTTCGTGCGCCTTCACGAAGCAATCCAGCAGACGCACACCAAAGCCCGTCGCACCCTTCGGCGCGATAGCGGATGCCTTGGTCTTCCAGGCCGTTCCTGCAATATCCAGATGCGCCCAGTCCGTGTCGCCCACGAAGCGCTTGAGGAACTCCGCCGCCAGGATCGCACTGCCCGGACGACCACCGATGTTCTTCATGTCGGCAATATCGGAATTGAGTTCACGGTTATAGGCCTCGCCCATCGGCATCCGCCACAGACCTTCGCCAACCTGCGCCCCAGCCTCCGACAGTCCCTTGGCCAGCGCATCGCTGTTGCTGAACAGACCCGCGTTCTCATAACCAAGGCTGACCACGATCGCACCCGTCAGCGTCGCCAGATTGACCATCAGCTTCGGACTGAAGCGCTTGCGCGTATAGGACAGCACATCTGCCAGAACGAGGCGTCCCTCTGCGTCGGTGTTCAGCACCTCGATCGTCTGACCGTCATAGGCCCGCACGATATCACCCGGACGCTGCGCCCCGCCGGACACCATGTTCTCGACAAGACCGACCACACCGATCGCATTGACCAGTGCCTTGCGACGGGCCAGCGCGCTCATCAGGCCGATCACGGTCGCAGCACCACCCATATCGGTCTTCATCTCGTCCATGCCAGCCGCAGGCTTGATGGAAATGCCACCGCTGTCGAAGGTCACGCCCTTGCCGATGAAAGCCAGAGGAGCCTCGCTGCCACCACCGTTATGACGGACGATCACCGTGCGCGGCTTGTGCACACTGCCTTGGGCCACGCCCAGAAGCGCGCCAAAGCCCAGCTCTGTCATGGCCTTTTCATCAAGAACCTCAACCGTCAGGCCAAGCTCACGCAGCTCTTCAATGCGCTGCGTAAAGGTCTGAGGATAAAGCACATTCGGCGGCTCACTCACGAGGTTCCGCGTCAGGATCACACCCTGCGAGACCGCATCCAGAGCCGCCCACCGCGTCTGCGCTGCCGCAACATCGGAAACCGCAACATGCAGCGTTTTCAGAACCGGACGGCTCTCGGATTTCTTCGTGCGGTACACATCGAAATCATAAGACGCCAGACGCGCACCCAGAGCCGCGTCCGGAGCAAACTGCTCCAGCCCTTCGGAAAGCGCCAGAACCGCGCTCTCAACACCCTCCAGCAGACGAACGGCACGACCTGCCGCGTTCTCGATGGCCACGGCATCAACAGCAGCCCCACCCTTGGGTTTCACACCGGCAAGCACGACCTGCGACAGCCCTTCGGCCGGTGCCGGGAGTACCACGCTCTGCCCGGCCTCACCCTTGAAGCCTTTCAGTGCAACGGCGCGCGAAACGGCCCCGGCGGAAGCCTTGTCCAGCGCGGCAAATGTCTCGCCGGACGCCGCATCGCACAGCAGGACAACAGCCCTGGGCGCATCCGCAGAAAAGGCTGGAAAGGAATCGAAAATCACTGAAAGCATGATGGTCCTGCCGTCTGGAACATGAAGTCGTTGCCTCCGTTATCGGGAACACCGACCGCCCCGGCAAGTCCTCCCCTCATCCGGCATGAAGAAAGACCGCCCGATGCGCCGTCCTCTCCTGACGCTTCTGCTGTGCTCAGGCCTCGCCTGCACTGCCCTGCACGCACAGACCACCTCACGGCTCACCGACATCAAGCCCATCCCGCTCGGCAACAGCCCCGTCACGCTTCATCCATCGGGCTTCCCGGACGTAACCATCACCCCTCTGTGGCGCGAAAACGGAAACGCATGGAGCCATCATCTTTATGCCGTCACCACCCGCGACACAGAGCAACCCGACCGCACAAGCCTCGTCGATACGGAAAACCCGGACCATGCCGGCCAGCTTCTCGATATGCTGCAGGACAGTCCCCACACTGGCGAAGACGCGGTCCAGACCATCCATTTCGCATCCGCCCGTATGAATGGAACCCCGGCTCTTCTGCTGTTCGTGACCACACGCGACACCGGCACCAATCCCGTTCCGCAGCCGGGCCCGGCACATATCCGCGTGTACCAGTTAACCCAAGGGGACGGAGAACCGGGCAGCACACCGTTTTATTTCGCGCTTCGCACCACGCTTACATCTCCGGTCACGACCTGCCACGCGGACATCGCCCTGAGCGCTGCGACAAAGATCCCGTTTGCCCGGTGGAACGCAGATCAGGAGCCTGTCCCGACCTCCCCGCAATAACGGGCGCATCAGCACATGACGCAAAAGCCATCTTGGAGTAGTCTGGGCGAATGACTTCTGCCTCACCCATCACCGTCCCTGCGGACGATGACCGCGCCCTTCTGGCCCTGGCGTTCCGGCTCGCGTCCGAAGCCTCGGACATCATCAACGCCATCCGCGAACGCGGCTTCCGGACGGACATCAAGGACGATGCCTCCCCCGTCACGGAAGCGGACCACGCCTCCGAACATCACATCCTGTCGGGCCTGCGCGCGGCCTGCCCGTCCATTCCCGCCATCGGCGAGGAAGAAATGTCGGCCGGGATCCGGGTGAACGCGGAAGACGCCTACTGGCTGGTCGATCCCCTCGACGGGACACGTGGCTTTGCCTCGGGCGGAAAAGACTTCACCGTCAATATCGGCCTGGTCCGCCATGACCGTCCGGTTCTGGGCGTGGTTGCCCTGCCGGGTTACGGCCTGATCTACAGCGGCGGACAGGGCCTCGGCGCCCACCGCTCGGACGGCACAAACAGCACGCCGATCCATACCGCCACACCGCCTGCAGAAGGCCTGCGCGTTCTGGCTTCGAGCCATCACGGCAATCCCGAACTTCTGGAACGCTGGCTCGCCGGACGACAGGTCGCCTCCGTCGAGAAGCTGTCATCCTCGGTCAAGTTCATGCGTGTGGCCGAAGGTGCTGCGGATTTCTATCCCCGTTTCGGACCCACGATGGAATGGGACACGGCCGCTCCCCAGGCCATTCTGGAAGCCGCAGGTGGAGCCCTGCTCGACGAGACCGGCGCGCCCCTGCGCTATGGCAAGCCGGACCGGCTGAACGGCTCATTCTACTGCACCGGAGGCGCATCTTGAGCGACACGCTTCACACCGAGCGTCTGACAGCCACCCCCGAAGGCATCCGCCGCGCCGCCGAACTCCTCAAGGCCGGAAAGCTGGTGGCATTCGGAACCGAGACTGTCTACGGCCTTGGGGCCATCGCCTCGTCCGATACGGCTGTTGCAAAGATCTTCGCCGCCAAGGGGCGCCCGCGCTTCAACCCGCTCATCAGCCATCTCCCCGACGCTGAAAGCGCCTTCGCACAGGCCTCGCTGAGCGGCAGGATGGAAGAGATCGCGCACGCACTGGCCGAGCGTTTCTGGCCCGGCCCGCTGACAATGGTGCTGCCCCGCTCCCCGAATTCAACCGTCTCCGACCTCGCGGCGGCCGGCCTGTCCACGCTGGCGCTGCGTGTTCCGCGCGGCAAAACGGCCCTGGCCCTGCTCCGCGAAGTCGGCGCTCCCGTCGCCGCGCCGTCTGCGAATGTTTCCGGCACGGTCAGCCCGTCAGATGCGTTCCACGTCCTGCGCTCGCTGGATGGACGGATCGACGCGGTTCTGGATTCCGGCCCCTGCTCGATCGGCGTGGAAAGCACCGTGCTTGACCTGACCCGCGAGGTGCCCGTCCTCCTGCGCCCAGGCGGCGTGACACTCGAAGAATTGACCGCGCTTTGCGGCCCGATCCGCCATCCGGACGATTTTTCCGAAATTGCCCCGGCCTCTCCCGGTCGACTGGCCTCGCATTACGCCCCGAGCCTACCTGTCAGGCTGGACGCGACCTCCATCGCGCCCGACGAAGCCCAGCTTGCCTTCGGCACGCCCCTGCCCGGCGCCGGCCTGACATGGAACCTGAGCGAAAGCGGTAATCTTGAAGAAGCGGCAGCCCGTCTCTTCGCCGGACTGCGCTTTCTGGATGCGGAAGGCACCCGTCGCGGACTGAAAACCATCGCCGCCCAGCCGATCCCCCGCCACGGGCTCGGCCTCGCCATCCGGGACCGTCTTCGCCGCGCCGCCGAACCGCGCACCCATGCCGCGACCCTGACCTGAGCATGGCCCGCGCCCCGGACCCCAGGGAAATCAAGATCCTGTCGGACATTCTGGCGCTGGTGCTGGATGAACAGCCGGGGCATGCGGCGACCGCTCTGGAACGGATCCGCCAGATGGCCCGGCGCGACGGCGTTACGGGTGGCGCGCTGAAAAACCTGTTCACCACCCGCATCGGAACTATATCCGGCAAAGACGAAACCGAGCGCGAAAAACGTCTCCGGGAGCAGATCTCCGGCCTGGAGCGCCGCTTGGGTCAAAGCGAGTCCGACACCCGCACGGCACAGACGCGGCTGGGACGTTGCCAGACAGATCTGGGGCTGATCCAGCTGGAACTGGCAACCCTGCGCATGCAGAGACCCTGGCGCTACATCGCCATCGTCTTCGCCGCCGGCGCGGGTCTTCTGGTCGGCATTGCCGGAACACAATTCTATCACAGCCTGTCCGTCACAAGGGCGCCCATCGACCGGGCCTCCTATCTGCGATAGAAACTGTTTCGTTTTTTCGCCTTCCTCCCGCCACGTGCTAGGGATAGATGAAGGGCCATGGCCTCATCCTCCGGAACCTCCGGGCGGCAGATCCTGCCTCTGCTCGACCGCTACATTCTCCGCCAGCTTCTCATCGCCCTGCTGGCGCTGACGGGAGGGGCGACGGCACTGATCTGGCTGACCCAGTCGCTGCACTTCGTCTCGATGGTGGTCCAGCACGGCCTGTCCCTGCGGGTTTTCATCCAGCTCACCTCGCTGATGCTGCCATCCTTCATCGCCGTGATCCTGCCGATCACGACGTTTCTTGTGGTACTTTTCACCTATCAGCGGATGGTCGGCGACCGGGAACTCACGGTCATGCGCGCAGCCGGCCGCTCCCCGCTGGAACTGGCGAGGCCAGGGCTGCTCTGCGCGTTCTTCTCGGTGGTCCTGTGCTACGTCCTGACCCTGTGGCTCGCGCCCGTTTCGTATCATGCGTTCCATCGCTACGAGTTCCAGATCCGCAACCGCATGGCGGCCTTCCTGCTTCAGGACGGCGTGTTCACCAGCCTGTCCAATGACATGACGGTCTATGTGCGCGGCCGCACCAGTGACGGCCAGTTGCACGGCGTGCTGGTCGAAGACGACCGCGACCCCGATTCCCACACCACCATCCTGGCGGAACGCGGCACCATGGTCGTGGTCAACGACCAGCCACGCGTCGTGCTGTATGATGGTTCACGCGAGGAAATCGACCGCCATACAGGACGGTTGAATGTCCTGACATTCGGACGCAACACGATCGATCTCACCTCCTCGCGCCAGCACAACCACGAAGACCGGGACCCGGACGAAATGTCCCTGCGCGAGCTGTTCCATCCCGATCCCCACGAAGTCTCAGAGCGCGACCGCGGCAAGAACATCGTGGTGGGATGGCGCCGGCTCACCTCGCCGCTGACGGCCCTGTCCTTTGCGATGATCGGTCTGGTCACCGTGCTCCGGGGGGCCTTCTCCCGTCACGGCAACATCACACGCCCCCTGATCGCCATCCTTACGGTCGTCGGACTGCTGGCCATCTCCCTCATGCTCCAGAACCTCGCCGGACGGCACCTCGCCCTGGTGCCCCTCATCTGGCTTGAGGCCATTCTCCCGGCCGTCGTCTGCGCGGCCATGCTGTTCCTCGAACAATGGACCGGCACCGTACGTCAGACCGCCCCGGCGTCCCTGCCGTCCCCGGGGGGGGCCCGATGAGAGCCATCCCGTCCCCCCGCCTGGGCCCCTGGCTGACATCCCTTTTTCAGGCGATCAGCACCCGCGACGAACATGCCGGGTTCTCCACGACCCTGGCGATCTACATCGCGCGGCAGTTCATGCTCAGTACCCTGTCCATGGTGCTGGCCCTGACCGGGCTGGTCTCCCTGTTCGACTTCATCGATCTGCTGCGCCGTGCGGCAACACGGCCTAACGTCCCAGCCAGCCTCATCGTCAAGATCGCGGCCCTGCATGTTCCCTATTACATCATCTACGTCCTGCCCTTCGGCATCCTGCTGGGCGGGATCGTATGCTTCTCCCGCCTGACACGCTCCTCCGAACTCATCGTGGCGCGCGCTGCCGGCATTTCCGCCTGGCAGTTCCTCGCCAGCCCGCTGGCCTGCGCCCTGCTGACCGGACTTCTGACGACAACCGGCATCTCGGCCCTGTCCTCGACCATGTTCCGCAGCGCCGAAATGCTCGACCAGACCTATCTGCGCACCGGCGGCGGCCCCCTGACGCTCAATGGAGGCGCCCTGTGGCTCAGACAGTCCGATGACGGTCTGGTTCCGCACGGTGTTGCGATCCTGCATGCCCAGGACGTGCATCTCATTGACGGCGCGCTGAAAGTTTCGGGCGTCTCGATCTTCCGCCTCGATGACCGGGACCGCCTGATCGTCCGCGTCGAAGCCCCCCAGGGCGCGCTGGGCGATCACCAGTGGATCCTGCACGGAACCTCGGTGCTCCACCCCGACCACCTGCCGCAGCAGATCGGGGACATGACCCTGCCGTCCGATCTGACGGTCGGCCGTGTGCAGGAAAGTTTCGCATCGCCGGATACGCTGTCCGTCTTCGCTCTTCCGGGCTTCATCAGCCTTCTGGAGCGCTCGGGATTCCCCTCGATCCGGCACAGACTTCATTTCCAGTCGCTACTGGCCCTTCCCATTCTGGCCGGGACCATGGCATTGGTATCCGCAGGCTTCTCGATGCGCCCGACACGGCGCGGCGGCGTAGCCCGGATGCTGGGATCGGGAATCGCCGCAGGCTTTGCGCTGTTCACCATCTCGAAAGTGGCCGAACAGTTTGGTGAATCCGGCGCCCTGCCGCCGGTTCTTGCCGCATGGGCGCCGACAGGTGCGGGGCTCTGCCTCGCGGTGGCCCTTTTGCTGCACATGGAGGATGGTTGATGACGGTGCCCCTGTGGCTCCCAACACGCGCCCGCAGACGCGCTTCGTTCGTCGGTGCCACGCTGATGGCTGGAACCGCGCTCGTGGCGCCGCAGAAGATGTCTGCCAACACGATGCAGCGCGACAATTCCCACGTCATCGTCATCGGAAAGCCAACATCCCAGACCGATCCCCTGACCTATCTTGCGGATAGCGAAAGCTATGCCAAGAACGGCCTGATCACATGGGAAGGCAATGTCCGCGTCTGGCAGGGCGATCACGCCATGCGCGCCGACCGCGTAACCTATGACCGCAGCACTGGCATCCTGTCCGCCAAGGGCCATGTCGCGGTCGTGGAACCCGATGGCAGCACGACCTATGCCGATTACGTCGAGTTCAGCCATGGCATGCATGACGGCATCGGCAGCGGCATCTACATCCGCATGGAAGACAACGCCAAGCTCGCCGGCAACGGCATGCGCCGCACGAACGGAATGCTCAACGACCTGACGCACGCCGTCTATACGGCCTGCAAGATCTGCGAGAAAAACCCGGACCTGCCCCCCTTCTGGCAGTTCCAGGCCTTCGATGCGACGCAGGACGTGCAGCACAAGCGCCTCGAATTCGATCATGCCTGGCTGAAAATGCTCGGCCTGCCCGTCTTCTATTTCCCGTTTTTCTCCATGACCGACCCGTCCGTCAAACGGCAGAGCGGCTTCCTGATGCCGGGCATCAGCCCGCATGACCGCTATCTCGGCACCTATTTCACGCTTCCCTATTTCTGGGCCATTGACGAGCAGCAGGATCTGACGGTCCGCGGCCTCGTCTCCACCAAGACCGGCCCCGAACTGACGGCGCAGTACCGCAACCGCATGAACTTCGGCGCCGTCGATGTCACGGGCGGCGTGGCCTACGACACCCATAACGAAAGCGAGTACACCAACACCTTCGGCAACAATGTCGGCTCGTCCAGCGAATATGGTGTGCAGGGCTATGTGTTCGGCCGCGCCAATTTCGCCCTGGACCGCAACTGGCAGCTTGGCGCCAACATCAACGTCGCCAGTTCCGCCAACTACATGCGTGACTACCGCGTCCCCGGCTACGGTCAGGAAATGCTGAATTCCAACCTGTTCCTCGAAGGATACGGCATTGGCTCCTATATGCGTCTCGACGGACAGGCCTATCAGGGCCTGAACCAGGGCACCATCCGCAACTCGGACCTGCCCTGGGCGCTTCCGCGGCTGACCTATGCCTTCCAGGGACAGCCCGACATGTTCGGCGGCCGTCTCAGCGTCCAGACAACGGACTTCAACCTGTACCGCAAGAACGGCATCAACGATCAGCGCGGCGAAGCGGCCATCCAGTGGGACCGCCCGTTCCACAACAAGCTTGGCCAGCAGTTCCTGCTGACGGCCCGGCTTGATTCCATGGTCTATCACGCCACCCAGGCCTACCAGCAGCCGACCTACTACACGAACGCCGGCGGCAACCATCTCGTCGGGCAGGTCCAGCCCACCATCGCCCTGAAGATGAACTGGCCGTTCCTGCGCAGCTTCGCCAAAGGACATGGCTCGCAGATCCTGGAGCCGATCGCCCAGATCATTGCTGCTCCCAACACCGGTAACTCGCAGAACCGCAACATCCCCAACGAAGACAGCCTGTCCTACGAGTTCACTGACACCACGCTGTTTTCCCTCAACCGCTATCTCGGCACGGACCGTCTCGATGGCGGCCTTCGTGCGAATGTAGGCATCCATCAGAACTGGTCCTGGAACGGCCACGCCATCGACATGCTCGTCGGCGAAAGCTTCCAGGAACATATCGACCACAACCGCCTGCCCTATTCCGGCCTCGACCATCACCTGTCGGACCCGGTGGGCCGTCTGCGCGTCAGCCCGAACCAGTATGTGGATGTCACGGCGCGCGGCCGCTTCAACCCGTGGACCCATCAGTTCGATTACGGCGAAGGCCTCATCAGCACCGGCGTCCCCATGTTCCGCCTGACCGGTGGCTACATCTACGCGCCCGTGACACCGTATTATTACTATGCGACGAACTTCCGCGAATCCGGCCCCAACGCGCCGTATCTGGTCAAGACCAGCGAAGTGACAGGCGGATTTTCAGCCCACTGGCGCAATTACCATGCGTCCGGCTTCTTCCGTCGCAGCCTGTCCAGGAAACAGTTCGTCGCAAACGGTGGCACGATCGGCTATTCCAATGACTGTTTCGGGCTGGATATCATGTATATCAAGCAATACACCCGTATCGGCGGCGAACAGCGTAACGAGACCGTCCTGTTCAACTTCACGTTCAAGACGATCGGCACCTTCGGAATCAACGGTTGAGCATGTCCAAGACCCACTGCATCGCCTCTACGGCCCTGGCTGCCCTTCTCGCCTTCTCGGCAGCCCTCCCCGCCACGGCCGCCCCGCATCACAAGGCGGACCCGAAAGCGGCTTCGAAAACTGCGGCGACCAAGCAGGACGCTCCTCCGGCCAAGCCGCCCGAGGACCAGATCCTGGCTGTCATCAACGGACAGGTCCTCACGCAGCGTGACGTGGACAACCGCGCAAAGCTCTTCGTGCTCTCGACCGGCCTGCCCATCAGCCCGGAAATCATGAACCGCATGCGCGGCCAGATCATCCACCAGCTGATCGACGAGCGCCTGAAAACGCAGGAAATCCTGAAGCTCCACATCAACGTGGAGCCGGACCAGATCGCCGGCGCCATCTCGAATATCGAACAGCGCAACGGCATGCCCAAGAACGCCCTGCGGGACCGTCTGGCCTCGGATGGCGTGTCACTGACGACGCTGATCGACCAGATCCGCGTGCAGATCGGCTGGATGCAGGTCCTGCGTGAGAAGCTGGGTGAAGAAGGCCGGGTCACCGCCACCCAGATCAGCCAGCGCGAGCAGGCCCTTCAGGCCGAGCAGGGTCGCCCCCAGTATTTCATGAGCGAGATCTTCGTCCCCGTGGCCGACCCGCGTCATGACGAAAACGAACTTGCCTTCACCAAGACGATCATTTCCCAGCTCCGCGAAGGCGCGCCCTTCCCGATCGTGGCCGCCCAGTTCTCGCAGGCCCAGTCGGCCCTCGATGGCGGTTCCATGGGCTGGGTGCAGGAAGACAACCTCGATCCGCAGGTCGTCAACATCGTCCGCCAGATGCCGATCGGCGCCATTTCCAACCCGATCCAGGTTGCAGGCGGCTTCGTGATCGCCACCGTTCAGTCAAAGCGCGTGGTCGGCAAGCAGATGGGCACTCTGCTTGACCTGCGACAGGCCTTCTTCCCGTTCGATGCGCCCCTGAACCCGCAGAACCCGACCGAACAGCAGCGTGCCGCCCTGCAGAAGGCAACGACGGCCGTGCAGACGGTCCATAGCTGTGACGCCATGGAAGCGCTCAACAAATCCCTTGGGGAAAAGCGTCCCAGCAATCCGGGCTCGCAGATCCTCGAGCGCCTGATGCCCCAGATGAAGGCAGTTCTCGAAGCACTACCCCCCAACAAGGTCAGCCGTCCGCTGGTCTCGATGGACGGTATTGCCCTGCTCATGGTCTGCAACCGCCAGCAGAAAAACCTGGCCCAGCAGAGCCCGAGCGAAATCGCCGATCAGCTTATGAACGAGCGTGTCGAGCAGGCCTCCCGCCAGCTTCAGCGCGACCTTCAGCGCCGCGCGATCATCGAAATGCGTCCCGCCGCCAAGACGGCCTTCAACTGACGTGTCCCTTCCCTCACTGCGTGACACCATCCAGGCCCATGGTCTGGATGCGAAGAAATCTCTCGGCCAGCACTTCCTTCTCGATCCGGGCATCTGCGCCCGGATCGCAGCCCTTGGCGGCGATCTGACAGGACGCAGCGTCGTCGAAATCGGTCCCGGCCCTGGCGGCCTGACGCGCGCCCTGCTGGACACCCCTGCCAGCCGCGTCGATGTCGTGGAAATCGACGAACGTGCCTGGCCCCTGCTGGACGAACTAGCCACTTACTACCCGGACCGCCTGCACGTCGTCCGTCAGGACGCCCTGAAACTGGACGCGGCCACTCTGGCTCCTGCCCCACGCCAGATCATTGCGAACCTGCCCTATAACGTCGCCACCCCCCTGCTCGTGGGCTGGCTGCGTCAGGCATCGCAGTGGGAACGGCTGTCGCTGATGTTCCAGCTTGAAGTCGCGGAACGCATCTGCGCGGCACCGGGAAGCTCGGCTTACGGACGCCTTGCGGTGCTCTCGCAATGGTGCGCCTCGTGCTCGGTTGCCCTGCGCATCCCGCCGGCCGCGTTCTCACCGCCACCCAAGGTCCATTCCGCAGTGGCCGTCATCATCCCCCATGCCGAACAGCCTTCTCCGCAGCTGTTCCGCGCCATGGAGCAGGTCACGGCGGCCGCCTTCGGCCAACGCCGCAAGATGCTGCGCTCCTCGCTGAAATCCATCGGCGGCGAGCGTCTGCTGGAACAGGCCGAAATCGAACCAACCCGCCGGGCTGAAACGCTGTCAGTCGCCGAATTCGCGCGGCTGGCGGAACTGAATCTCGCCAGCCGCTGAGACCTCTTACGACGTCGCGCTTTCCCGTTCACGCTCGAACATGTAGTCCCGCGTGAACGGCACAGCATCAATCGACCGGGTCAGCTGAAGCTGGAAGTTCATGTGCCCCTGCACGCGGAACGCCAGCTCGGCCCCCACAAGATAGAACTCGAACATCCGGACAAACCGCTCGTCATAAAGCGCCCGGATCTTGTCGCGATTGGCATCGAAACGCTTGCGCCATTCCGCCAGCGTGCGTGCATAATGAAGGCGCAGCACTTCGCAGTCCGTCATCCACAGCCCAGACCGCTCAATTGCTGCCAGCGTCTCGCTCAGCGCAGGCGAGTATCCACCCGGGAAAATATATTTCTGGATCCAGGGATTGGTCGTCCCCGGCCCGTCCATCCGTCCGATGGAATGAATCAGCGCCACGCCATCAGGCTTGAGGCAGGCTTTCAGCTGCTTGAAAAATGCCTCGAACTGTGGCGGGCCCACATGCTCGAACATGCCCACCGAGACGATCCGGTCGAACTGCTGATGGAGGTTGCGGTAGTCGATCAGTTCGAAGCGCACCTGGCCTTCAAGCCCCTCCTCCTTCGCCCGCTTCCGCGCCACTTCGAGCTGCTCGCGTGACAGCGTGATACCAAGGACCTTCGCGCCATAATCCTTCGCCAGCGTCAGGGCCATGCCACCCCATCCACAGCCAATATCGAGTACCTCAAACCCCGGACGATCCAGATTGAGCTTGGACGCAATATGCCGCTTCTTGGCGATCTGCGCCTCTTCCAGCGTCATGTCCTCGCGCGCGAAATAAGCGCAGGAATACTGCCGGTCCTTGTCCAGGAACAGATCGTACAGCGTGCCGTTCAGATCATAGTGATGGGCGACATTGCTGCGGGATTTCTTGAGGGAATTGAGTGTCTTCCACGCCCGCGTCACATAGCGCAGACGATCCTCGATCTCTTCGAAGACATGCCCATGCCCGTTGATGTTCTCCATCAGAACCGTCAGCAGCGTCTCGAGCGTACAGCCGTCGGGCACGATGCTGCCCGCCATGTATTCCTCGCCGAACGCCAGACCGGAATTGATGATCAGGGCCCGCTCCGCCTGTTTGTTGAGCAGTTGAAGTCCGGCTTCCAGTCCCGGCTTGCGGCCCCGATAGGTGCGGACAGTCCCATCACTGAACGTGACCCTCAGGCTTCCTGTCTGGATGAACTTCCTCAAGACAAAATCCAGAATCCGTTTCATTCCGATCTCCTGTTTCCAATACCGGGAAAAAGCCCGAACAGGTCTGGAGTTGTACTCCTCCGGAAGAACAGACACAAAAAAACCCGGCCGGGGATAATCCCGGCCGGGTTTTTCAGGACAAGGTCCTCGGTAAAAGCCTCAGGCTTCTTCCGATGCCTCGGCAGCTTCGGCAGCAGCCTCTTCGGCGGCATTCTCAGCCTGCAGTTCGCCAAGGATGTTCTCATCCTCGTCCTGCACGCCGATGGCTTCGCCACGAGCCTGACGCTCTGCTTCTTCAGCGGAACGGGCAACGTTGACCGTCAGCGGGATGGACACTTCCGGATGCAGCACGATGCGTGCTTCCGTCAGGCCAAGCTGCTTGATCGGGTGTGCCAGGATAACCTGCTGACGCGAAATCGTCAGACCGGCTTCCGTAGCGGCAGCCGCGATGTCGCGGGTGCTGACGGAGCCGTACAGGCTTCCGCTGTCACCAGCCTGACGGATGATGACGACGGACAGCTCGTGCATGCGCTCGGCAAGACGCTCGGCCTCTTCACGCTTCTTGAGGTTCTGGGCCTCAAGCTGTGCGCGCTCGGTCTCGAAACGCTTCTTGTTGGCAGCCGTGGCGCGCATGGCCTTGGCCTGGGGCAGCAGGAAGTTACGGGCATAACCCGGCTTCACGTGCACCAGGTCGCCCATCTGGCCGAGATGCTCGACCCGCTGCAGCAGGATCAGTGCGGTCTGGGACATGATGCTCTCCTCAGTTCACGACGTAGGGGAGCAGGGCGAGGAAACGGGCGCGCTTGATCGCCTGTGCCAGCTCACGCTGCTTCTTGGCCGAAACGGCCGTGATGCGGCTCGGCACGATCTTGCCGCGCTCCGAAAGGAAGCGGCTCAGCAGACGCACGTCCTTGTAGTCGATCTTCGGCGCGTTGGGGCCGGAGAACGGGCAGGACTTGCGACGACGGTAGAACGGACGACGTGCGCCAACTGCCGTGCGACGGGCAGCCGGGTTCACTTCGTGGACGTCGGGAGTGATGGTCTCGGACATGTTTCTTACTCCGCTCCGGCCGTCTCACGAGCATCGTCCTGCTCGCCACGTGCACGATATTCCTCACGGTCTTCGCTGCTGCGACGGGGACCGCCACGGCCGCTCTCGAAACGACCGGCCGGCTTGGAGCCGCCACGGAAGTTGCCGCGATCGCCACGGTCGTCGCTCTTGCGAGCCAGAACCGAAGACGGGTTCTCGTCGATCTCGTCAACGCGCAGCGTCAGAACGCGCAGCACGTCTTCGTTCAGGCCCAGCTGACGCTCCAGCTCGCGCAGCGTGTCGGGGGTGCAGTCAAGGCCCAGCAGGACGTAATGGCCCTTGCGGTTCTTCTTGATGCGGTATGCGAGCGAACGCAGGCCCCAGAACTCGCGCTTCTGGATGGAACCGCCGTTGTCCTTGAGCAGGGTTTCGATGGTCTCGACCAGGGTTTCCACCTGAGCCTGCGACACATCATTACGTGCAATGAGCACGCTTTCATACAATGGCATGAATACTCCCTTCGGATGAGGTCAACCCGCGACTGGCTCCGGCCCATGCCGGAAACAGGGCCCATGTTTCAGGGCACGGGTATAGCCGGTGCGATGCCACATCGCCCGGCAGGGAAAGGCGGCATTAATCACACCATGCGCCTCAAGGCAAGTCCTGCCTCAGAGTCGCTTCAGCCTTTGCGGCACATATTCGTCGGGAACATCCCAGCTTTCCGGCACGACGTACCGGAGTTCAAAGCCTGCCCGCCGGTAATTCGGCAGCGCATGGGGATGATCCAGCGTGCAGGTATTGACCCGCAGACGCCAGCTTCCGGCCCCGAAGGCCCGGGCCACCGCATGATCCAGAAGCGCACGCCCCAGACCGCGCCCCATCCCCCGCGACAGAAGGCCGAAATAGGCCAGATTGGCATCCCCGCCCTGCCTCAGATCCAGTTCGTAGAACCCGAGCGGCTCACCGGAGCCATCACGCAGGACCATGAAATGAACGGCAGGATCATGAAGAATCCCCGCCAGTTCCGCATCCGGCATCGACCGGCGCATCCACCAGCAGTAGTCCTGCCCCACCCCCGCATACAGGACGCGATAAAGCGGCACGGCCTCGTCCCCCGTCACACGGGACAGGGAATATCCTTCCGGCAGAACAGGAAACGGACGGGGAGAGCGTGTCTCCAGAAAGATGACATCCACCGCAAGACGGGTGGATGCCCCTTTCGGCTTAAGCCAGTCCGGCAGCATCGCCCCGGTCCCGCGCCCGACGATCAGTTGTCGTCGAGGAAGGAGCGCAGCTTGCGCGAGCGGCTCGGGTGCTTGAGCTTGCGCAGCGCCTTCGCCTCGATCTGACGGATACGCTCACGCGTGACGTTGAACTGCTGGCCCACTTCCTCAAGGGTGTGGTCCGTGTTCATGCCGATGCCAAAGCGCATCCGCAGCACGCGCTCTTCACGCGGCGTCAGAGACGCCAGAACGCGCGTCGTGGCTTCACGCAGGTTCGTCTGGATCGCGGCATCCAGCGGAATGACGGCCGTCTTGTCCTCGATGAAGTCACCGAGATGGCTGTCTTCCTCGTCACCGATCGGCGTTTCGAGAGAGATCGGCTCCTTGGCGATCTTCAGGACCTTGCGGACCTTCTCCAGCGGCATGCCGAGCTTCTCAGCCAGCTCTTCCGGAGCCGGCTCACGCCCGATCTCATGCAGCATCTGGCGCGACGTCCGGACGAGCTTGTTGATCGTCTCGATCATGTGGACCGGAATACGGATCGTCTTGGCCTGATCCGCGATGGAACGTGTGATCGCCTGACGGATCCACCAGGTCGCATAGGTCGAGAACTTGTAACCGCGACGGTACTCGAACTTGTCCACGGCCTTCATCAGACCGATATTGCCTTCCTGAATCAAATCCAGGAACTGCAGACCACGGTTCGTGTACTTCTTGGCGATCGAAATCACCAGGCGCAGGTTCGCCTCGATCATTTCCTTCTTGGCGCGCGTGGAATCACGCTCGCCGCGGGAAATGGTGGCATAGACCCGGCGGAATTCACCGACCGGCAGACCCGTCTCATGCGACAGGGCCGCAATCTCGCCACGCAGGTTGCGCAGCTGGTCCATGTGCTTGGTCGTCAGGTTCTTCCAGCCCTTGCCCGGCAGCGCGGAAATGCTGTCCAGCCAGGTCGGGTCAAGTTCGCGGCTGCGATACTTGATGAGGAAGTCATCACGCGAGATCTTGCAGCTCTCAGCCAGACGCATCATCCGGCCTTCGACATTGTTCAGCTTCTGAACCTGCATCTTGATCTGCGCAACCAGCTCTTCGATCCGGTTGTTGTGCAGATGCACCTGCTCGACGAGGCTGACCAGTTCATGGCGCAGCTTCTCGTAGGTCTGTTCGGACTTGTCCGAATGGTCCTCACCACCCGTCAGGGCCTCGATGCGCTTGATCTGGAGCTTGCGCAGCTTGTGATACAGCGGCTCGATGGCTTCGAAGCGCGCCAGGATTTCCGGCTTCAGCTTCTCTTCCAGAGCGGACAGGGACAGGCCACTGCCTTCCTGCTGGTCGCCTTCGCCCTCTTCGTTCTCGTCTTCGGCCGTATCGTCCTCTTCGGACGCCTCGTCGCCTTCCTCACCCTCGACTGCCTCGGGATCGGGGCCACCGCCCTGGCTGGCCTCGAGATCCACGATGTCACGCAGGAGCATCTCGCCGTCCTTGAGGCGCTCATGCCAGGAGATGATGGCGCGAATCGTCAGCGGGCTCTCGCACAGGCCGCCGATCATCTCGTCGCGGCCGGCCTCGATCCGCTTGGCGATCGCAATCTCGCCCTCACGCGACAGCAGCTCGACCGAGCCCATCTCGCGAAGATACATGCGGACCGGATCATCCGTACGGCTGGCGGCCTCGGCATCGACGTTACCGCCCTGCGGGCCCTCAGCTTCCTCGCCGTCGCCCTCGGCTTCCTTTTCCGCCGGAGCCTCGGCTTCGTCCTGGTCTTCGTTCTCGATGACCTGGATGCCCATTTCGGACAGCGCCGCCATGACGTCCTCGATCTGCTCCGAAGACATCTGGTCCTGCGGCAGGACAGCGTTCAGCTCGTCAAAGGTGATGTGTCCGCGTTCACGCCCTTTGGCGATCAGCCGCTTGACGGCAGCGGACTGCGTATCGAGGAGAGTGGTATCCCCCTCCTGTTCCTGCGCGTTCCGATCCGTTCCAGAGGCTGTTTTCGTCGCCATTCGTCTCTCCGTCAACTCCGCCGCGAGTTAGCAATCCGGCAGCGTGCAGGTGGTCGATCCTGCGCCCGAAGTCAAGATTGGCACCCCAAAGAATGCAACCTTTCGGGAATAAAATTCGTTCCGGAAGCATTTCTTCCGCTGTGGCGGAGCAATCTCCGCCGCCCCTTACTCGCCGACCCTCTCTCCGCTTTTCAGGGCATCGCGAACCCGCAGCCGGGTCATGAGTGCATTGGGAAAGCGAAGCCCGCTCTGCCCGTTCTCATCCACGAAAGGCTCCATATCCCCTTCAATCACGGCCCGGGTCACGTCCTCTTCCAAGGTGCGCTCGAAGGTCTGGAAATTGACCAGGGCATAAAAATGCCACCAGCTTTCAATGACATCCACTTTCAGGATCTCATCCTTGACCTTCCCGTCGCCCACACTGCGCGGCAACGGGCCACCTTTCACCCTTCCCGCCAGATCCGCCAGCCCATGCTCCTCAAGCCAGGACATGCAGCTCTCTTCCGTCAGGCCATCCCGCTCCTCTTCCTGACAGGACCAGTCCAGCAGCGCCGAGCGCAGACGATCCAGTTCAGACGGCAGATGCAGACCACTATACGCCTGTTCCACCTCCGGAAGGATATCGGGATGGTGAAGCAGCATCGCCGTCATGATGTTCAGCCGCTCCAGATTTCCCGACTCCACATCGCGCATTGCCCCGGGCGCCTGCGTGGAGAGCGGCAGACTCTCGCCCCCCTTGCGCTGGAAGGTTTTCTTCCGCCGGAAGCGCGCAAAGAACATATCCAGCAGCGTGCTGCGATATTCCGATGCCAGAGCCTTGTCCGGAATAAGCCGCGACAGCGCCACCAGCTTTTCGCGCAAAGCCGCCCGCTGGTCCGGCCCCGGATCCACCAGCCCCGCCGTCAGCAGCCCGAACAGTTCCTCCGCCATCGACGTCGCGCCGGAGAGTGCCTCCTGCATGGCCCGCGGTCCCCGGCTGCGGATCAGGCTGTCCGGATCATCTTTCGGGTCCAGCCGGCAGAACCGGATCGTCCTCTCGGGCGACAGAAGCGGCAGCGAAACCTCACACACCCGCAGCGCCGCCCGCGCACCCGCCGCATCACCATCGAGACACAGGATCGGTGACGGCGACATGCGCCACAGCAGTTCAAGCTGCTCCTCGCCCATCGCCGTGCCCAGAGGCGCCACGGCCCCGCCGAACCCCGCCTGATCCATGGCGATGACGTCCATATACCCCTCGACCACCACGAGATCCGCCCCGCGATGCACGGCCTCCCGCGCCAGGTCGAGATTGAAGAGCGTCCGCCGCTTGGAGAACAGGGCCGTCTCCGGGCCATTGAGATATTTGGGCTGCCCGTCCCCGAGCGTCCGGGCACCGAAGGACATCATGCGCCCCCGCCGGTCCCGGATAGGGAACGTCACGCGATTGAAGAACAGCTCCCCTTTCGGAGCGCCCTGCTCATCCACGCGCATGACGCCGGCCCGGATCAGCATCTCGACCGTCACTCCATGCGGCCGCAATTCGTCCAGCAGTTGCCGCCCGTCGCCGGACCAACCCAGACCGAACCGCTCGATCGTCTCTTCCGTCAGCCCCCGTCCCCGCAGATAGGCCAGCCCCTCGCGTCCCTCCGGGCGGTACAACCGGCGGCGATAGCTCTCCTGCACGAGATTAAGCACGTCACCGAGCGACTGTGCTTCCCGGGCACGGGCTTGCGTCCGCGGGTCGGCTTTCGGAACCTCGAGTCCCGCCTCAGACGCAAGCTGTTCGACGGCTTCAGGGAAGCTGCGCCCCTCGCTCTGCATCACATAGCTGATGGCATCGCCATGCACGCCGCAGCCGAAGCAATGGAAATGGTCGTCGTAAATGTAGAAGGACGGCGTTTTCTCGCCATGGAACGGACAGCAGGTTTTCCAGTTCCGACCGGACCTCACCAGCTTGTTACGCCGCCCGATCAGCGACGGCAGCGGCGTCCGGTTCCGCAGTTCGTCGAGAAAAGCAGCATCAATTGCCATGGGCAGGAAGAGCCTTTCATGCGGGTTGGAAAGAAGGTCCACGAGCGCATACAGCGCCAGCCCTTCTGTTTAAAGGAAACTTTTTCCCGAAATCCACCATGCGCCCCTTCCCGACAGAGCGCAGAAAACTGACCGATCGGTCAGTGCTGTCACAGAATCATAATGACCGATCGGTCATTTCGAATAATTTCCATGCAGATATAATTTCTCCCTTTTGATATCCATCAATGGTTTCCACCCCGAAGAAGCGTCATGGTGGCGCTGAACGGGGCGCGGGTTCTCTTTGCTCAGCCTGCGCTTCGGCGACAGCCCGCGCCCGACGACAGACACAGGATCGCAGCCAATGACTGTCAAGATTTCAGTCCTGAAAGAACGCGACGAAGGCGGGGAACGCCGCGTCGCCCTCATTCCTCAGGTCGCCGAGAAACTGACCCCGCTGGGGATCACCTTCGCCATGGAAACGGGCGCAGGCGTTGCATCGTCCTACCCCGACAGCGCCTACAAGGACGTCACCTTCTCGCCGGACCGCAACGCCCTTGTCGCCGATGCCGACATCGTCCTCGCCGTCCAGCCGCCGACGCTGGAAACGGTGAAGGCCATGAAGCCCGGTGCCATCCTCATTGCCTTCATCTACGGCCGCAACAATCCGGATCTGGTGAAGGCCCTGCGGGACGGGAAGATCACCTGTTTCGCCATGGAACTGGTGCCCCGCATTTCCCGTGCACAGGCCATGGACGCCCTGTCCAGTCAGGCCACGCTGGCAGGATATTACGCCGTCCTGATGGGCGCGGTGCACATGCCCAAGATCCTGCCCATGATGACCACCGCCGTCGGCTCCCTGCGCGCCGCACAGGTTCTGGTCATGGGCCTCGGCGTGGCCGGTCTTCAGTCCCTGGCCACCGCCAAGCGCCTCGGTGCCATCACCGAAGGCTATGACGTCCGCCCCGAGACCAAGGAAGAGGCGCAATCGCTGGGTGCGAAATTCGTCGATACCGGCGTCGATGCCACCGGTCAGGGCGGCTATGCCCGCGAACTGACGGATGACGAAAAACAGAAGGTCCGCAAGGCGCTGAGCGACCATATTGCCCGCTCCGATCTGATCGTCACAACGGCCGCCGTCCCCGGCAAGCGCGCACCCCGCCTGATCGACGCCGAGCAGATCAAGGCCATGAAGCCCGGCGCCGTCATCATCGACCTTGGCGCCGAAGGCGGCGGCAACTGCGAAGGCACACAGGCCGGACAGACCGTTCAGGTCGGCCCCACGACCATCGTCGGCCCCGTCAACGTCCCGTCCATGCTCGCCGAACAGGCCAGCGAACTCTACTCCAAGAACATCATGCATCTGCTCCAGCAGATCATCACCAAGGACAAGGGTCTGGCGCCGGACTTCACGGACGAAGTCATCTCCGGCACCGCGCTCACGCATGACGGCTACATCACGAATGACGGCATCAGCACCGCCGTGGATCCGAATTCGCCAGCCCCGCCCGCGCCAGCCCCTGCTCCCACCGCCACTCCCGCGCCCACAACTCCCGCCGCAAACGACGCGGGCAAGGAGACCGCAAAATGAGTACCGCAATGACGTTCGTCATCGCCCTGTACATCTTCATGCTCGCGGCTTTCACGGGCTATGAGGTCATCAGCCGCGTCCCCTCCATCCTGCACACACCGCTCATGTCCGGCTCGAACTTCGTGCACGGCATCGTGGTCGTCGGCGCTCTCGGCGCACTGTTCAACGCCTCTTCCGTTCTGGAGCAGGTCGTCGGCTTTCTGGGCGTCATGCTCGGCGCCGGTAACGTAGTCGGCGGCTATGTCGTGACCGACCGGATGCTGGCCATGTTCAAACCCAGCACGAAACCCGCAGCATCGGCTCCGGCATCAGGAGCCAAGTCATGATCCTGCTCGCCTATATCGTGGCCCTCAGCGGCCTGATCGCTTCCGGCCTGCTGGTTTATGGCCTCAAGCGCATGTCCTCCCCCGTCACGGCCGTCTCCGGCATTGTGACCGCAGGCTGGGGTATGCTGTTCGTCGTCGCAGCCAGCTTCCTGCAGATCTTCAGCGTTTCTGACGCAGCCCAACCCCATATCGTCGTGAACGTCATCCTGGCCGTGCTCGCCCTGGTCATCGGTGGCGGCTGGGCCGGCTGGAAAGGCCGTAGCGTCGCCATGACGGCGATGCCGCAGATGGTCGCCCTCTTCAACGGGATGGGCGGCGGTGCGGCCGCAGCCGTGTCCGTCATCGCCCTCACCGGCCCGAAAGACACGGGCGTTGGCCAGCTTCTCGTCACCGTCGCCGGTGGCCTGATCGGCAGCATGTCGCTCTCCGGCTCCCTGATCGCCTGGGCCAAGCTTGATGGCCGCATGAACAAGCCGATCCGCTTCGGCGGCCAGCGCATCGTCAACGCCGCCGTCTTCATGCTGACGATCCTGCTCGGCGTCATGGCCGTCGCCCAGTACCACCAGCCCGGCGGTGGCCTGTTCGCCCTGCTGTTCTTCATCGGCGCGCTGCTCTGCGGCATCTGCATGACCGTTCCCATCGGCGGTGCGGACATGCCGGTCGTGATCTCGCTGTACAACGCCTTCACGGGTCTTGCCGTGGGTCTTGAAGGCTATGTCATGGCCGATCCGGCCCTGATGATCGCCGGCATGGTCGTGGGTTCGGCCGGTACGCTGCTGACGGTCATGATGGCCAAGGGCATGAACCGCTCCATCACCAACGTCCTGTTCAGCAATTTCGGTGAAGCCACCGCTGCTACCGCCAGCGGCCCGCAGAAGGAAGCCAAATCCGTCAGCGCCAGCGATGCCGCAACCACAATGCGCTATGCCTCCACGGTCATCATCGTGCCGGGCTACGGCCTCGCCGTCGCACAGGCCCAGGGCAAGCTCTACGAGTTCGTCAAACTGCTTCAGGCCGCAGGCGTGGACGTGAAATTCGCGATCCACCCGGTCGCCGGACGCATGCCGGGCCACATGAACGTGCTGCTCGCCGAAGCCGGCGTGCCGTACGACATGATCTACGACATGGACGACATCAACGACAGCTTCGCCGATACCGACGTCGCCCTCGTCATCGGCGCGAACGACGTGGTGAACCCCTCCGCCCGGACGGACAAGTCCTCCCCGATCTACGGCATGCCGATCCTGAATGCCGACAAGGCCCGTCAGGTCTTCGTCATCAAGCGCGGCATGGGCATGGGCTATTCGGCAGTCCAGAACCCGCTGTTCTTCCAGGACAACTGCGCCATGGTCTTTGGCGATGCGCAGGCCGTGCTTTCCAAGATGGTGGAGGCCGTCAAGGGCCTCTCCGCCTCGTAACACCCGCCAGAAGGAGTCTTTTCCATGGCTGATACAATGCTCGCCGCCGTCGTCCGTGAATTCGGCAAGCCGCTCTCCATCGAGCGGCTACCCATCCCGGACATCAAGCCCCACCAGATCCTCGTGAAGGTCGATACCTGTGGCGTCTGCCACACTGACCTGCACGCCGCGCGCGGGGACTGGCCGTCCAAGCCCAACCCGCCGTTCATTCCCGGGCATGAAGGCGTCGGACACATCGTCGCCGTCGGCAGTCAGGTCGGCGATTTCGTCAAGACCGGCGATGTCGTGGGCGTGCCCTGGCTCTACTCCGCCTGCGGTCACTGCGAACACTGTCTGGGCGGCTGGGAAACACTCTGCGAAAAGCAGGACGACACCGGCTACACCGTCAATGGCTGCTTCGCCGAATATGTCGTGGCAGACCCGAACTACGTCGCACACCTGCCCTCGACCATCGACCCGCTTCAGGCCTCGCCGGTCCTGTGCGCGGGGCTGACGGTCTATAAGGGCCTGAAAATGACGGAGGCCCGCCCCGGCCAGTGGGTCGCAGTCTCGGGCGTCGGCGGTCTCGGCCAGATGGCCGTGCAGTACGCCGTCGCCATGGGCATGAATGTCGTCGCGGTGGACATCGATGACGAAAAACTCGCCACAGCCAAAAAGCTCGGCGCATCCCTGACCGTCAACGCCAAGGACACGGACCCGGCCAGGTTCATCCAGCAGCAGATCGGCGGCGCACATGGCGCTCTCGTCACCGCTGTCGGACGGACGGCGTTTTCGCAGGCCATGGGCTATGCCCGCCGCGGCGGCACCATCGTCCTGAACGGACTGCCGCCCGGCGATTTCCCGGTCTCGATCTTCGACATGGTCATGAACGGCACCACCATCCGTGGCTCCATCGTCGGAACACGGCTGGACATGATCGAGGCCATGGATTTCTTCGCCCGCGGCAAGGTCAAATCCGTCGTCACCCCCGGAAAACTTGAAAACATCAATACGATCTTCGACGATCTGCAGAATGGTCGCCTCGAAGGCCGGACAGTGCTCGACTTCCGGTCCTGAACTATAAGCCACAGGAGAACACGCCATGTTCGCCATGCAGCTCAAAGCCCATCACACCCCTCTGGAATGGGTCGAACTCCCCGATCCCGAACCCGGCCCCGATGAAATCCGCATCCGGATCGGTGCCTGCGGCGTGTGCCGGACAGACCTGCATGTCGTGGATGGCGAACTCCCCCACGCCACTCTCCCCATCATCCCCGGCCACGAAATCGTCGGCCGGATCGACAAGCTCGGCAGCAATGTCACGGGTCTGTCGGTGGGCGAGAGGGTCGGCGTGCCCTGGCTCGGACATACCTGCAGGCACTGCTATTACTGCACGCATGGGATGGAAAATCTCTGTGACCATCCCCTCTTCACAGGCTTCACCCGCAATGGCGGCTACGCGACCATGACGGTCGCCGATGCCCGTTACGCCTTCCCGATGGGCGACAAGGGCGAGGACAAGGATCTCGCGCCCCTGCTCTGCGCCGGGCTGATCGGCTGGCGCTGCCTGAAAAAGGCAGGGGACGGCAAAAAGATCGGTCTCTACGGCTTCGGGGCGGCCGCCCATATCATCACGCAGGTCCTGCGCTGGCAGGGCCGCGAGGTCTACGCTTTCACATCGCCCGGCGATACGCAGAAACAGGATTTCGCCCGCTCCCTCGGCGCCGTCTGGGCCGGTGGCTCGGACGAACTCCCGCCTGAACCACTGGACGCCGTCATTCTGTTCGCCCCCGTCGGCGCCCTGCTCCCCGCGGGTCTCAAAGCCATCCGCAAGGGCGGAAAAGTCGTGTGCGGCGGCATCCACATGAGCGAAATCCCGGCCTTTTCCTACGACACATTGTGGGAAGAGCGCGAAATCGTCTCCGTCGCCAACCTGACCCGTCAGGATGGTCTGGAGTTCCTGAAAATCGCCCCGGAAGTCGGCATCAAGGTGACCAACACGCCCTATGCCCTGAAAGACGCCAATCAGGCCCTCGATGACCTCCGGCACGGCCGTTTCGACGGTGCCGCCGTATTGCTGCCGTGATCCGCGCCAAAAGCAGGTTCCGGAAAGATGAATTTTCGGGATAAACGTCTCAAAGCGCGACCAAAAGTATCGCGCATGGATCCTGAAACCATCGCAATACTGCGCGCTACCGTCAGAAAGAGATATGGGACAGACACAGACCGCCCCACCCGACATTTCCTGTCCCGCCTTCGACCTGCTGCCTGATCTGATCTGCATGGAGCCTGTCAGCAATACAGGCGCCATGCACTTCAACACGGCCTGGAAGCAGCAGGCCGCATCCCTTGGCGTACCGCTCGCTTTTTCAGAGTGGCTCCCGCTCATTGCTCCCGCCGATCTGGTCGAGATCACCCGCATCCTCCGCGACACCACACCCTCAGACCAGCTCCGGAGCACAAGCTTCCGCATCCTGAATCCTGACGGCCACACCCGCTGGTTCCTCCTGCGCCTCGTCCAGCGCCCGGCCACCAGCGACGAACACACAGTCCGCCTCCTCATTTTGACCGACATTCACGAGCAGAAACGTCACGAGGAAGCCCTGCTTCAGAAGGCCGACATCCGCGACCGGATGCTCAATGTCAGCGTGGACTGCATCAAGGAAATCGCGAAAGACGGCACGCTGGTTCACATGAACACCGCGGGCTGCGAGGCCCTCGGCGTGGACAGCACCTCAGGCTTCGGCATGCGCTGGCTCGGCCTGCTCCCGCCGGAAGCGCATGTTCCCGGCGGCGAGGCCCTGAAGGACGCCGCCGAAGGACAGAACGCCGGCTTCATGGGCGTCAGCCAGCTCCCCGGTCAGCCCGTCCGGCACTGGGACAACATGCTGACCCCGCTCCTGAACCCCGATCAGAGCGTCGAAGCCATTCTCTGCGTCTCGCGCGACGTGACGATCCAGCGCGAACACGAACAACGGATCGCCCTGCTGCTCAACGAGCTGAACCATCGCTCCAAGAACATGCTCGCCATCTTCCAGGCCCTGATCCGGCGCACCGTCCCCGACCCCACGGTCCCCTTCGTCAAGGTTCTGGAAGAGCGCATCACCTCCATCGCCCGCAGTCAGGACCTTCTGATCCACGGCGAATGGACGGGCGCCACGGTCCACGATGTCGTCACATCCCAGACCGCCGTGGCCGGCGATTTCCCTGCCACGCGCCTGCGGATCGAAGGCGATCCGGAACTTCAGTTCGTCCCCGACACCGCCGACCGCATCGGCCTGGCCATCTACGAGCTGACCACCAACGCCATCAAATACGGCGCCCTGTCGAACGACACCGGAACCGTAACCGTCAGCTGGGGTCTGCACGACGAAGAAGACAAACCCGTCTTCCGGATGTGCTGGAAAGAGACCGGCGGCCCCACCGTCGCCAGACCCGAACGGCGCGGCTTCGGATCGATCGTCATCGAACACAATCCCCGCTCGATCCCCGGCGCCAGCAGTTCCTGCGCCCATGAACCGGACGGCACCGTCTGGACTTTCAGCGCGCCGGCCGAAAACGTGGTGCGCTGCCCCTCCCGGTTGTTCTGAACGCCGGGTTGGGGCATGCTGGCAGCCGTCTCTGTGCTGCCGGGTGACCCGACAGCTTTGGAAAAACAGGAAGCACTCATGAAAAAGTACCTGATGCTTGCCGCCGCAGCCGGTCTGCTGGCAACGTCGATCACGACGGCCGAAGCAGAACCGGGTGGCTGCCTCAAATACGGCGCTGCCGGCGCCGTTGGTGGACATGTCGCCAACCATCATGGCGTCCTGGGCGCCATGGGCGGCTGTGCAACCGGCATGTATGTGCGTCATCGTTACCGCAAGGAAGCCCGCGCAAAGGCTGCCCTGTACGACAAGGAACATCCGGGCGCGAAGGGCACCTACATCGAGAAGGCCACCGCCTACGATGTCGAGCACTCGACCTCCCCCGGCCAGATGAACAGCACGACCCAGCCGGGCGCTGCCGCTCCGGCTCCGGGAGCTCCCGCGGCTCCGGCCACGCAGCCGCAGCAGTAAGATCCTGCCAGTCCATTACGGCTGACGGTGTCGGGCTCCCGAAAGGGGGCCCGATCTGCGTTCAGGGGTGCTGCACGGCAATATCCGGAGCACTGTCGCGCTTGTCCTGCGCCTCGACATACATCCGCAGCACCGACGGATACCGCGCCCGCGTCACCCGCTCCAGCGCCGAAACTCCCTGCTCCACCTGCCCGGCCGTCAGCGTATCGTCCCAGTCCAGCGACAGCAGGACAATGATGCTCCCCGGCCCCCGCGCCTCGGTCACGACCTCGTTGACCCCGACCACGCCCGGCAGCTTCGCCGCCTGCGCCCGCACGAACGCATCGATTTCCGGACTGCTCTCCCCGACCAGCAGGGAGCGCGTCTCGTTCGTCAGCAGCACCGCAACAATCACCAGAACCACCCCGATGAGCAGCGACGCCACCCCATCGAGCACATGCCACCCCGTCACGACGGACAGCACGGTGAAGACCAGCGCGATCGTCAGACTGACCAGCGCCGCCCCATCTTCGAACAGCACGACAAACAGCCCCGGATCGGTACTGCGGCGAATCATGGTCCACAGGGAGCCTTTCCCGGACGGCAGGGATTTCATGGCCGCCAGAAACCCGTAGCCTTCCATGCTGCCCGAAATCCCGAGAATGGCGACATTCAGCCACCAGCCGGGAAAGACATGCCCCAGCACCCGGACCTGATCCATCGCAGCAGGATGCCAGACCTTCTCCCAGCCCTCATGCAGGGAGGCGACCCCGCCGCCAATGAACAGCGCACCCGCCACCACCAGCGTCCAGAAATAAAGCTCCCGGTGATGCCCCAGCGGATGCTCCTTCGTCGCCGGAGCCGCCGCACGCTTCATGCCCACCAGCAGCAGAAGCTGGTTGCCGCAGTCGACAAAGGAATGAACCGTCTCCGCCAGCATCGCGGCCGACCCGGTCAGTAGAGCCGCCACACCCTTCACGCAGGCAATCGCAAGATTGACCCCCAGCGCAATGAAAACGACCTTCGTTGAACCACCTGCCGACATTCTGGCCTCATCCGCAAAACAGGATTTCAGAGTGAGGACCTCGCCGCCGCGCTGTCAAACCCTGCCCACCCTATTGCAGGCTTCCCAACGCATCATCGCCGTCATGGCCCTGCTGGACACGCGTCAGTTCATCCACAAGACAGAGCCGCCCGCCACGGAACTGATAGAACGCCACCACCCGGATCACGCTCCGCGCCCCCGACGGCCGGGTCGCCGAAGCCAGATGAACCGTCGCCGCCCGATCCGCCTCACAGACCAGATGCAGGATATCGATTTCCAGAGACGAAAGTCCCTCCCGCAGAGCCAACGCATGAGCGCGAAAATTCGCCAGCGTCATTTCCCGCCCATCCACAAGCTGCCGATAATCGGGCGTCATGAACGCCGTCAGCGCATCCAGATCGGACCCGAAATCCGCAAACATGGTGAACATGTCCCGGATGATCTTTTCCGGCGCATGATCGACCACCCCAATATGTCCTGACATGCCCGCCCCCTATTTCAGCCCGCTGTCCTGCCGCGCACGCTCCAGCAGCACGACGAAATCCCGCCCGGCATCCCCGGCACTGATCGCACTCAGCAACCGGTCCCGTACCACCGAGGCATAAGGCAGTGGCACAGCATGCTCACCTCCAGCCTTGAGGAACATCTCCATGTCCTTGAGCCCCAGCGTCACCGGCGCGCCCGGATGGTCATACTCATGATCGACCATCAGCTTTCCGTAATTCTTGTGGACCGGCGCATTGTAGAAACTGCCCGTCATGATCTCGAAAATCTTATGCGGATCCGTCCCGGCCTTTTCATTCAGCGCAAAGACTTCCGCCATCTGCTCGATCGTCGAATAGATCATGAAGTTCAGAGACAGCTTGGCCAGATTGGCCTGAACCGGATCCTGCCCCACTTCAAAAATCTTCGACCCGAAACACTCCAGCAAAGGCCGCAGACGCTTCAGCGCCTCATCCGCACACGCCGTCACGACGAACAGCTCACCCGCCTTTGCGGCTGGCGGGCGCCCCAGCACATTCGCACTGACATAAACCTGCCCATGTTCCGCATGCCCGTCCCGCAGACGGCGCGCCTGCTCCAGGGACAGCGTACTGCTGCACGCATGAATACCGCCCGGCGCCAGAGCCGTGGCAATTCCGTGCTCCCCGAAAACAGCCTCTTCCGTGCTCGCATCATCAAACAGCATGGAGAACACGGCCTCCACCTGCCGCGCCACATCCGCAGGCGTTTCGGCAAAAACAGCACCCTGTGCCACCAGATCATCCGCCTTCGCACGCGTCCTGTTGGTCACGACAAGCTCATGCCCTCCCTTGAGAAGACGCTCCGCCATCGCATGCCCCATGGCCCCGAGGCCCACAAAGCCGACTTTCATGATCCTGATCTCCCGCTGAACACTCCGTTCAGGTTTCAAACCCGCCCGGAGACCACAGTTCTAGCGAAAGTCATTTTGGCGTTCTCACGCTCTCAGGCCATAGTTCGACTCATGTGCGCCAATTCCTTCATGACCCCTGCCGCCGCAGACTGCCCAGACGCCGGAACGCCGTGGCTCCTTGGTGGACACATGAAGCAGGAAACGCGCCGGATCGCCGAACGCCACGCCCATGCACGCGGCCAGATCTTCGGTATTGAAAGCGGCGTCATGGCCATCCGTACCGAGCATGCCTACTGGCTGATCGGCCCCGGCCAGTGCCTCTGGCTTCCGCCTCACATTCCGCACGAAGCCCGCTCCCACGGCGCCGTCGCGGGCTGGAGCCTGTATGTCAGCGCAGCGCGATGCTCCAACCTGCCGGACGAACCCTTTCTCGCTGGCGGAACACGCCTCCTCACCGCTCTGGCGGACCGTCTCTCCCACGACGCCGACGAAACACGATGGGACGCCCAGATCAGCTGCCTTGCGGAATGTTTCTGGCACGAGTTTCTGGCCGCCCCACGCGCCTCCGTGTCCCTGCCTTTCCCGAAAAGCGAACAGTTCTGCCGCGTCGCCAACACCCTGAGCGACAACCCCGCAGACAATCGGGACCAGAAAGACTGGGCCGAACTCGCCGCCATGTCGCTCCGCTCTTTCGTCCGTCATTTCACGCTTGAGACGGGACTGCCATTCTCGGTCTGGCGACAGCGCCTGCGCATCCTGAACGCTCAGGAAAAACTGGCCCGCGGTGAGAGCGTGGCCAGCGTGGCACTGGACGTCGGCTATGAAAGCCTCGGCGCCTTCGCCACGGCCTTCCACAAAAACACGGGCTACCGGCCCAGCGATTACGCCAGGCTCTGCCGGACACCCTGAAAACAGAAAAGCCGCCCCCGAAGGAACGGCTTTTTCGTCACACGATACGACTGATCAACGGATCAGGCCGAAAGATGCGCCTTCACCAGCGCACTGGCCTTCGCCGGGTCCAGATCCGCGCCAAAACGCTCCTTCAGCGCGGCCATGACCTTGCCCATGTCCTTCATGCCGGCCGCTTCCGTCTTCTTCACGGCGTCTTCAATTCCGGCCTTCAGCGTGGCTTCGTCCAGCTCCGGCGGCAGGTAGGACTTGATCGTCGCGATCTCGCCCTCTTCCTTTTCCGCCAGCTCCGGACGGCCACCTTCACGATACATCGTGGCGGATTCCGTGCGGGACTTGATCATGGAGCGCAGGGCGGAAATGATGTCCGTATCCGTCACCTCAGCACTCTTGGCGCGGGCGGCAACGTCCAGATCCTTGATCTTGGCCGTGATCCCGCGGATCTGGGCCACCGTCTCGGACTGACCGGCCTTCATGGCTGTCTTGAGGTCATCCATGATCTGCTTGCGAAGCGACATCGCCGTTCTCCTTACATCGGACAGCCCGCAGGAAACTCCCTCGGCGAGCCGTCCCTCATTCCTTGAATGGCGGCAAAATCGCACAAAAGCCGGTTTGCAACAATCCGGCAGCCCCTGTGGCCGCAAAACAAGCCATTCGGAAAAAACTTCCCACCCCGTTCCGAAACGCAAAACAGGCAGTGGGAAAAAACTTCCCATTCCGTTTCCGATCCCTTATTCAGAGCCCCCAGAAGTACATCCGGCAGCCAGCAACGGGGCGACCATGGACATCGACAGAATCATCGAAAAAGCCGGAGGCGCGGACGAAATCGCCGCTCTTGCCGGCGTCGGACTGGAAGCCGTCCGCAAGTGGCGCCAGTCCCGCATGGTCCCGACCAAGCACTGGCCGGCCCTGCTGCGCGTGCCGGGAATCGCCCTGCAGGATCTGACAGCAGACCTCACCACGACTGAAACCCAGCAAGAACAAGAAAGAGAGACGGACGTGTCCAATCCCTGCCCTCCCGGCGCCAACGCCGCCCTTGTCCTTGCCGATGGGACGGTCCTGTGGGGCCGTGGCTTCGGTGCCCATACCGAAGGCGCCGTCGGAGAACTCTGCTTCTCCACCGGCATGACCGGCTATCAGGAAACCCTGACCGATCCGTCCTTCGCCGGACAGATCGTGACCTTCACCTTCCCGCATATCGGCAATGTCGGCACCAACGCCGATGACAACGAGGCCCCGAAGATGGCCGCCCTCGGTGCCGTCGTGAAGGAAGACATCACCGCCCCGGCAAGCTGGCGCTCCCACGAGCCCTTCGCCGCATGGCTCCGCGATCATGGCCGTGCGGGCATCAGCGGCATCGATACCCGCGCCATCACTCGCACCCTGCGCGACAACGGCCCGCAGACCGCCATCCTCGCTTTCCCAGAAAACGGCCGTATCGACACGGACAGCCTGCTGAACCGCGCCCGCCAGTGGCCCGGCCTCGAAGGTATGGACCTCGCAAAGGAAGTAACCCGGCCCAAGCGGGTCTGGACCGAAGGCGTGTGGCACTCCACAAAGCCTGTGCGCGAAAACCGCCGCCGCGTCGTCGCCATGGATTACGGTGCCAAGGACAACATCCTGCGCTGCCTCGTGACCGCCGGCTGTGACGTCACCGTCCTGCCCGCCACGGCCACGGCCGAAGAAATTCTGGAACTCAGGCCCGAAGGCGTGTTCCTCTCCAACGGCCCCGGCGATCCGGCCGCGACCGGCACCTATGCCGTCCCCGCCATCCGCAAGGTTCTGGACGCAAACGTTCCCGTCTTCGGCATCTGCCTCGGCCACCAGCTTCTCGCACAGGCACTGGGCGGCAAGACCTACAAGCTGGAGCGCGGCCATCGCGGCGCCAACCAGCCGGTCAAGGACGTCGAGACCGGCCGCGTGGAAATCACCAGCCAGAACCACGGTTTCGCCGTGGACGAGAAGTCGCTGCCTGCCGATGTGAAGGTGACGCATGTGAGCCTGTTCGACGGCTCCAACGAAGGCATCGCGTCGACCACGAAAGACGCCTTCTCCGTCCAGTACCACCCCGAGGCGAGCCCCGGCCCGTCCGACAGTTTCTATCTTTTCGAGCGTTTCGTCGCGGTCATGGACCGTCGCGCCGCCAACAGCACGAACGCAGGAGCCTGAGCCATGCCAAAACGGACAGACATTTCGTCCATCCTGATCATCGGCGCTGGCCCGATCGTCATCGGACAGGCCTGCGAATTCGACTATTCCGGCGCACAGGCCTGCAAGGCCCTGCGTGAGGAAGGCTATCGCGTCATCCTGATCAACTCGAACCCCGCCACCATCATGACCGATCCCGGTCTGGCGGATGCGACCTATATCGAGCCGATCACCCCGGAATTCGTCGAGCGCATCATCCTCAAGGAAAAGCCCGACGCCGTCCTGCCGACGATGGGTGGCCAGACCGCCCTGAACGCCGCCATGGCGCTCGACAAGTCCGGCTTCCTCAAAAAGCACAATGTGGAACTGATCGGCGCGGACGCGGAAGTCATCGACCGCGCGGAAGACCGCCAGAAGTTCCGTGAAGCCATGGACGAGATCGGGATCGAAAGCCCCCGCAGCACCATCGCCCATACGCTTGAAGAAGCCCGCGCGGCACTGGCCGATGTCGGCCTGCCCGCCATCATCCGCCCGTCCTTCACCATGGGCGGCGCAGGTGGCGGCATCGCCTATAACCGTGAAGAGTTCGACCAGATCGTCACGGGCGGCCTCGATGCCTCGCCCACGACCGAAGTCCTGATCGAAGAATCCGTTCTCGGCTGGAAAGAATACGAGATGGAAGTGGTCCGCGACACCGCGGATAACTGCATCATCATCTGCTCCATCGAAAACATCGACCCGATGGGTGTGCATACCGGTGACTCCATCACCGTCGCCCCCGCCCTGACGCTGACCGACAAGGAATATCAGCGTATGCGGGACGCCTCGATCGCGTGCCTGCGCAAGATCGGCGTCGAGACCGGCGGCTCCAACGTGCAGTTCGGCGTCAATCCAAAGGACGGCCGTCTGGTCGTCATCGAGATGAACCCTCGCGTCTCCCGTTCTTCGGCGCTGGCATCGAAAGCCACCGGCTTTCCGATCGCCAAGATCGCCGCCAAGCTGGCCGTTGGCTACACGCTGGACGAACTCAAGAACGACATCACGAAAACGACCCCGGCCTCCTTCGAGCCGACGATCGACTATGTCGTCGCCAAGATCCCCCGCTTCACCTTCGAGAAGTTCCCCGGCTCCCCCGCCCTGCTCTCGACGTCCATGAAGTCGGTCGGTGAAGCCATGTCGGTCGGCCGCTCATTCGCCGAAGCCATCCAGAAGGGCCTGCGCTCAATGGAAACCGGCCTCACCGGCCTCGATCCGGTCGAAGCCCTCGGCGACGGTTCACACAACGCCTATCTCGCCGCTCTGGCCGAGCCGCGCCCCGAGCGCATCCTGATGGCCGCACAGGCCCTGCGCGCCGGGCTGTCCGTCGAGCAGATCAACGAAGCCTGCAAGTTCGAGCCGTGGTTCCTGCGCCAGCTGGAAGACATCGTGGCCTCCGAGCGCGAGATCGAAAAGAACGGCCTGCCGAAGGACGCCTACAACCTGCGCCGCCTCAAGGCCCAGGGCTTCTCCGACGCCCAGCTCGCCCGCCTCTCAGACCAGAGCGTCAAAGATGTTGCAGCCCTGCGCGAAAAACTGGCTGTCACGCCGGTCTATCGCCGCATCGACACCTGTGCCGCCGAATTCGCTTCCGACACCCCCTACCTGTACTCGACCTATGAAGGCGGGTTCGGCACCCCGGACTGCGAAAGCCGCCCGACGAACCGCGACAAGATCGTCATCCTCGGCGGTGGCCCGAACCGTATCGGTCAGGGCATCGAGTTCGACTATTGCTGCGTCCATGCCGCTTACGCCCTGCGCGAAGCCGGTTTCGAGACGGTCATGGTCAACTGCAACCCCGAGACGGTCTCCACCGATTACGACACCTCGGACCGCCTGTATTTCGAACCCCTGACCGCCGAGGACGTGATCGCCCTGATCCGCACCGAAGCAAAGGGCGGCAAGGTTCTGGGCTGTATCGTGCAGTATGGCGGCCAGACCCCGCTCAAGCTGTCCCGCGCGCTTGAAGAAGCCGGCATCCCGCTGCTCGGCACCCCGGCCGACGCGATCGACCGCGCCGAAGACCGCGAGCGCTTCCAGGCCATGCTCCGCAAGCTCGGCCTGCGCCAGCCCCGCAATGGCATCGCCCGCAGCCCGGCAGAAGCCGAGAAGATCGCGGAAGAGGTCGGCTACCCGGTCGTCGCCCGTCCGTCCTACGTTCTGGGCGGCCGTGCGATGGAAATCGTCTATGACAAGCCGGGCCTCAAACGCTACCTCAACGAAGTCCTGCGCGCTGCCGGCCCCGAAGTCTCGACCGGCCCCGTCCTGCTCGACCACTATCTTAACGACGCGATCGAAGCGGACGTGGATTGCATCTGCGACGGCGAGAACGTTTATGTCGCAGGCGTCATGGAACATATCGAGGAAGCCGGCATCCATTCCGGTGACTCCGCCTGCTCCCTGCCACCCTACACGCTCTCCCCGGCACTGGGGACGGAACTGCGCTCGCAGACCGAAGCCATGGCCCGCGAACTGGGCATCCGTGGCCTGATGAATGTGCAGTACGCCATCAAGGATCAGGAAGTCTTCGTGCTCGAAGTGAACCCGCGTGCCTCCCGGACCGTGCCCTTCGTCGCCAAGGCTACCGGCGTTCCGGTTGCCAAGATCGGCGCACGCGTCATGGCCGGTGCGAAGCTGACCGAGTTCCAGCTTGATGGCGGTGCGGTCTCTCCGCATGTCGCGGTCAAGGAAGCCGTGTTCCCGTTCCATCGCTTTGCCAATGCCGACACGATCCTCGGCCCGGAAATGCGGTCCACGGGCGAAGTCATGGGGCTGGATTCCAGCTTCGAGCGCGCCTTTGCCAAGTCGCAGCTTGCAGCCGGCGTGACGCTGCCACTTTCGGGTACGGTGTTCCTCTCTGTTCGCGACAGCGACAAGGCGCATGTCCAGCCGCTGGCCCGCAAGCTGGTCGCCATGGGCTTCACGATCCTCGCCACCAGCGGCACGGCAGCCCGTCTGGAGGACGCCGATATTCCCGTAAAGCGCGTGAATAAGGTGATGCAGGGCCGTCCGAACTGTGTGGACTCTATCCGCTCGGGTGACGTGCAGATGGTCATCAACACCTCGCAGGGTGGTCAGGCCGCGCAGGACAGCTACGAAATCCGTCGCAGCGCCCTGACCATGGGCGTCCCGCACTACACCACGATCGCTGGTGCCCGCGCCGCGACCTATGCCATCGCGGTCCTGAAGGAAGACAATCTGGGCGTCGCCCCGCTCCAATCCTACTTCAAGGGTAAGTTCTGACCCTATCGACACCCTTCCGGCCCGGCTGTCCCACAAGGGGATCACAGCCTTTCCGGAAGGGGTCATCGGGCTTGTCGCGCAAAGGAGGGAGCGGATAGTCTGGACGTCCCGGAACTCCACTCTCCATGCAGGACATCATGATGCTCAGGCTCGCCATCAGCGGTTTTCCGCTTCGGACCGATCTTATGGTCTATCTAGCGGTTGCGGCCCTGGCGGCCATCGAGATCGGACTGTGGCTGACACTGCCCACACCGATGCTCTGGATCTTCTTTATCGGCGTCCTCTTCATCCAGTTCAGACTGCTGAAGCGCTGCCTTGCAGGCGACCATTTCATCGCCGGTCCCGCCGGACTGTCGTTTCTGGTCATCGTCCTGATCCTCGATCATTTTCATCAGGGCGTGATTTCGTCGCATGAACTGATGCGACACTACCTGTCCCATGGCGTCATCCACAGCAACAATCCCCATGCCCATGACGTTCCCGACCTGTGGGATACCAATGAGACGTCCGTGCATATCGGGATGGGACAGCGGTTTCTCATCAGCGTGAAAATGGCCATTTTCTTTGCAGCCGGGCTCGCCGCCTGCTTTGGCTGGCTGGTCCTGAGCGAACGCCAGAAGAAAGCCTGATCTTACACAGACTGCCTCGCGCCGGGCCTGCACTTTCACGCAGTTCAGCCCATGAGCCACCCCGGCCTATGGGAACAGCATCAGGCCTGACATACACAGGCATCATACCGCCCCACCTTGCAAAAAACCCCGGCAAACCCTAGGTTGTCTGGCTTCATCATAATTTCAGTCACGCTTTTTCGAGGATTTCAGAGTGCAGAAGATCCCCATGACCGCGAAGGGACAGCAGCGTCTCGAAGACGAGCTGCGGACCCTCAAGAGCGTTGACCGCCCGGCCGTCATCCGTGCCATTGCAGAAGCCCGCGAACATGGTGACCTGTCCGAAAACGCCGAGTACCACGCCGCCCGTGACCGCCAGTCCTTCATCGAAGGCCGCGTTCTGGAGCTGGAAGGCATCATCTCCAATGCCGAGGTGATTGACCCTTCGACGCTGACCGGAACGCGCGTCCGTTTTGGCGCGCATATCGAACTCGTCGACGAAGAGACCGACAAGGAAGCCCTGTACCAGATCGTTGGCGTTCATGAGGCCGACATCAAGCAGGGCCTGATCTCGATTTCCTCGCCTCTGGCCAAGGCCCTGATCGGCAAGGATGTCGGTGACTCCGTTTCCGTTCCCGCCCCTGGCGGAGACCGGACCTATGAAATCCTCAAGGTCACATATCGCTGATGTCTGACGTCCTGACGTCCACCACCCCTGTCGTGACCATCGCGGACATCGAGAGCGCCCATGAGCGCATCGCGTCCACGGTGGTCCGCACGCCGACCATCGCCTGCCCGGCCCTTTCCCGGCTGACAGGCGCGGAGATTACGCTCAAGCTCGAAAACCTTCAGGCGATCGGCTCCTTCAAGGAGCGCGGAGCGGCCAACAAGATGGCCCTCCTGACGCCGGAAGAGCGGGCGCGCGGCGTCATTACCGTCTCGGCAGGCAACCACGCACAGGGTGTGGCCCGTCAGGCCAGTCTTCTTGGTATTGATGCGACCATCGTCATGCCGCGCTTCACGCCGGCCACCAAGGTCGCGGCAACGCAGGCCTGGGGCGCGAATGTCGTGCTCGCAGGGGACGATTTCGCACAGGCCAGCGAGACCGCTGCCGAGCTCCAGAAGCAGGACGGCCGCGTTCTCGTCCACCCGTTCAATGATCCGGCCGTCATCGCCGGTCAGGGCACTGCGGCGCTGGAGCTTCTGGAAGATGCTCCGGACATCGATACGGTCGTCGTGCCCGTGGGCGGCGGTGGCCTGATCGGTGGGTTTGCGACCGTCATGGCGGCGCTGCGTCCGGATGTCGAGGTCATTGGGGTACAGGTCGAGGCCTATGCCTCGCTGTCAAACTACCCGCAGGAAGACGGCCCGACTCAGGGCGGCTCAACCATCGCGGAAGGTATCGCCGTCACAAGGCTCGGCGATCACTGCCTGAACGCCTTTCGCAACAAGATCTCGAAGATCCTCGTTGTCAGCGAGCTTCAGGTCGAAAGCTCCATCACGACGCTGGCTGAAAAGGCCAAGCAGGTCTGTGAAGGTGCGGGCGCCACGGGCCTTGCTGCAGTTCTGGCCTATCCGGAGCTGTTCAAGGGACGCCGCGTTGCCCTGCCCCTGTCTGGCGGCAACATCAACGCCCGTATCCTTGCCAACACAATCCTGCGCTCCCTTCTCCGGGACGGACGGATCCTGCGGCTGATCTTCCAGATCCCCGACCGTCCAGGCATGCTGGCGGATATTTCGGCCCGCATCGGCAATTATGGCGGAAACATCATCGAAGTCTCCCATCACCGCCTGTTCGCCTCCCCGTCCGTTCAGACGGCCGAACTGCTGGTGATGGTGGAAGCCCGCGACACCGAACATGCCCACCAGATCGAGACCGATCTGGCACGGCATTACATCGTCCGGCGCGACTGAATTTTCAGAGACCGTCCACGATAACGACGTTATAGGGCCCGGCCTTCCAGCGATGCGCGGCGGCCTGCTGATAGGCCGGGCTTACATACCAGGCCCGGGCCGAGGCCGCGTCCGGAAACTCGATGATCACGACACCATCAGGCTCGGTGCCTTCAAGTTTCTCCTGCTTGCCGTAAGCAGCGAGGATCTTGGCTGGAAAACCCTTGAAGGTCTCACCCACCACTTCCGAATATTTCTGGAATTCGGCCGGGTCGGTCAGCTTTTCACGAATGAATACAGCATAGGCAGGCATGGAACGCTCCCTTCTGGATGAGCCTCCATACCCGCCACAAAACCGCGGAAGTTTCAGCACACAAGAGCGTGTGCCAAAGCCTCAGCGCGTACCGAACAGACGGTCACCCGCATCGCCGAGGCCCGGAACGATATAGCCGTGCTCGTCCAGATGACTGTCGATCGAACAGGTCACGATCTGCACATCCGGATGCAGTTCCGCCATGTGGGCAATGCCCTCGGGAACTGCCAGCAGGCAGGCGAAGATCGGGTTCGTCGCACCGGCAGCCTTCACGCGCGTCAGCGCAGCAGCGGCGGAGTGCCCTGTTGCCAGCATCGGATCGAGCACGATGCAGGTCCGTCCCGGAACATCGCTGGGCATGTTGAAATAGTATTCGCTGACTTCCAGCGTCTCGTGATCGCGGCGCAGACCGATATGGCCGACACGCGCGGACGGCACCAGATCCAGCATGCCATCCAGCAGACCATTACCGGCGCGCAGGATGGAAACGAAACACAGCTTCTTGCCGTCCAGTTCCTCGCCTTCCATCGGGCCGCTCGGCGCCTCGATATGCCGCGGCGCCAGCGACAGATTGCGCGTGGCTTCGTAGGCCAGCAGCAGGCTCAGTTCGCGCGTCAGGCGGCGGAAACCGGCTGTGGACGTATTATGGTCACGCAGACGGGTCAGCTTGTGGCGCACCAGCGGGTGGTCGAGGACGATAGGCGGCAGCGCCTGACTCATGCTTTTTCTCCTTCGGCCGGGCGGAAATCGAGCGCCAGACCGTTCATGCAGTAACGAAGTCCCGTAGGCGGCGGACCATCGGGAAAGACGTGCCCCAGATGGCCCTTGCAGTTCGCGCAGTGGACTTCGGTGCGGACCATGCCATAGCGGCTGTCCTGCGTGGTTTCGACGCCATCCGGCAGAGCCTGGAAGAACGAGGGCCAGCCACTGCCGCTATCATATTTCGTTTCCGAAGCAAAAAGCGGGCGCCCGCAGGCCGCACAGGCATAAATCCCCGCGCGCTTCTCATCATTGAGGGGACTGGAGCCGGGTCGTTCCGTTCCGTGTTCGTGAAGGATACGCCGCTGTTCCGGTGTCAGGCCAACACCGCAACCGCCACCGGTCTGCCCGTTCGGGCCGCAACTCTGGGTCATGCTGGTTCTCCGGAAAATCTGAAAGGCGTCTTCTGACGATGTATGAAAGCGCGGCCGTATTTTGTCACGCATCTTAAGCTGTCATGACGCAACCCGACACGAAGACGCCCGTTAGGGATTGCACAACATCAAGACGGAAGGATCCGGTCATGAGTTCCATCGAAGACAAGATCAAGGGCGTTGCCAATCAGGTGACCGGCAAGGTCAAGGAAGAAGTCGGTCACATGACGAACGACAAGGAACTTGAAGGCGAAGGCGTGGCCCAGAACCTCAAGGGCAAGGTCCAGAAGACCACGGGCGACGCCAAGAATGCGGTCAAGAGCGGCATCGACAAGCTCTGAAGCCTGTCCCCCCGATCACAATGCAACGCCCGCCGTCATGGCGGGCGTTCGCATTTGTGGGGAATGATGGCATGATGGACAACAGTCCCATTCCTCCTTTCCTGCAGGAGACATCCCATGTCCGCATCTTCGACACCCCGCCCCGTCATGCTCGTCATTCTCGACGGCTTCGGCTGGCGCGAGGATGAGTCCGACAATGCGGTCCGTCTCGCAAACACTCCGACCTTCGACACCCTCTGGGCCACAAGCCCCCACGCCTTCCTGAAAACCTCGGGCGAGGATGTCGGCCTGCCGGACGGGCAGATGGGCAATTCCGAAGTCGGACATCTGAATATCGGCGCCGGCCGTGTCGTAATGCAGGAACTCCCCCGCATCTCCCGCAGCGCCCGGGACGGCTCCCTGGCACAGAACCCCGCACTTCTGGAGTTCATCGCTGCTCTGAAGGCGTCTGGCGGAACCTGCCACCTCATGGGCCTGATCTCGCCCGGTGGTGTGCATGCCCATCAGGATCATGTGGTCGCCCTGACAAAAATCGTCAGCGCAGCGGGTGTGCCCGTGGCCGTTCACATCTTCAGCGATGGTCGCGATACGGCGCCGCGCTCGGGTGAGGACTTCATCGGGAAATTCCTGAAGGAGCTGCCTGACAGCGTGCAGATCGCAACGCTGAGCGGCCGCTATTACGCCATGGATCGCGATCGCCGCTGGGAGCGCGTCGCCCTCGCCGTCGAGGCCATCCGGGACGCGAAAGGTCCCCACGCGAAGGATGCGCTCTCGGCCCTTCAGGCCAGCTACGCCAGCGACAAGGGAGACGAATTCGTTCTTCCCACCGTTCTGGGCGATTACGCCGGCATGAAGGACGGAGACGGTATTCTGGCCTGTAATTTCCGCGCAGACCGCATCCGCCAGCTGCTCGACGTCCTCGTCCTGCCGGATTTCACGGAGTATGACAGTGGCCGGAAGGTGAAATTCGCAGCCGTCTGCGGCATGTCGCGCTATTCCGACCATCTGGCACCTTACATGAGCATCCTGTTCCCCAAGGTGCCGCTCGATGACCTGCTTGGAGACGTGGTCGCCAAGGCCGGCCGGACCCAGCTCCGCATGGCCGAAACGGAGAAATATCCGCACGTCACCTACTTCCTGAACGGTGGCCGCGAAGTCCAGTTCGACGGTGAAGAGCGCATTCTGGTCCCCTCCCCCAAGGTTGCGACCTACGATCTTCAGCCCGAAATGTCCGCCCCCGAACTGACGGACAAGGCCGTCGCTGCCATCGAAAGCGGCAAATTCGACATGATCGTCCTGAACTTCGCCAATCCGGACATGGTCGGTCACACCGGCTCCCTGTCCGCCGCCATCAAGGCCTGCGAGACCGTCGATCAGGGGCTGGGCCGCATCAATGATGCCATCGTCAAAGCAGGCGGCGTTCTGCTCGTCACCGCCGATCACGGCAACTGCGAAACCATGCGAGACCCCGTGACGGGGGGCGCACACACGTCCCACACGCTCAACGTGGTGCCCGTCATCCTGGCGCATGCCAGGGGGGAGACCATCCATGACGGCCGTCTGGCCGATCTGGCACCGACCATGCTGGCGCTGATGGGCGTGAAACAGCCTGATGCTATGACGGGTGTCTCTCTGCTTGAAAGCGCCTGATCCGCGATATCTCCTGCCGCTCGCCCTGCTCCTGTCGCCTGCCTGGGCGACAGCACGGCATGCGTCTCATCATCACCTCCAACATACGGGAAAACCGGCGGCCACCGCGCCCAGCGAGGGCCAGAAAGCCCTCGCCCGCGCCCAGGCCGCGCGACGCGCTCTGGAAAAACGGCAGGCGGATGAAGCAGCAGCCCTGAAGGCAAAACAGATTGCCTCGGCACAAGCCGAAGCAAAGGCGCGGCAGGACAGTGCACGCACCCTCGCCTTCACGGCCCAGACCCACACGGCCCAGTCCGCCGTAGATACGACCCAGAGCCGCATTCTTGCACTCAAGGCCAGTATTGCGGAACTGATGGACAAGCGGACGGCTGTCGAAGCGGATATCCGCCAGCAGAATGCCGCCCTGCAACCGCTGCTTCCCGTCGCAGCACGCCTGTCCATCGCACCGGATGCCGCACTGCTGGCCTCTCCGGAAACAGCGTCGGAAAGCGTCACCGCGCTCTCCGTCCTCGGTGGCTTCTCCCGCCTGACGCAGCAACGTGCCCAGGCGCTTCAGTCGCGCGAAGACGAACTGCATGCAATCGGCATTGATCTGGACAACCGGCAAAAAGAACTAGCAGATCTCCTCGCGCAGCAGACCCGCGAGCGCAATGCGGCCGCAGCCCGGACCCGAATTGCGGCACGGCAGGAAGCCGTCGCGGATCAGGGCGCCCAGAAGGCCCGCAAGGCCGTGGCCGACGCCATGCAGGCCGCAGCGGATCTGTCCGCTGAAATCGACGCGCTTGTCCGGCAGGAAGCCGAGGCCCGCGCCGAGCTGGAAAAGGAAGCCGCCGCCCTGACACGTCAGCACCAGCTCGAACGCGCCCGCCATGCACGGTCGCAGGCCCAAGCGCTCTCTTCGGCCGGACAGGGCGTTTCCAGCGGCAGTGGTCACGCCCCCGTCTCAGGCCGTGTTGCCGTCCGCTGGGGCCAGACGACCGAAGCCGGCCCCGCAACCGGCATCACCTACGCCGCCCTCTCTTCCGCACCCGTACAGGCCCCCTGCACGGGCCGAGTCGAATTTGCCGGCCCCTTTCGCTCCTTCGGACAGATGCTGATCCTGGACTGCGGGCGGAATTACCGCTTCGTGCTTTCCGGACTGGGACAGCTGAATGTTTCGGGTGGCCAAAGCATCAGGAAAGCTGCCACACTGGGCCAGATGCCTGCTTCCGACGGAATGCTTTTTGTCCAGCTCCGGCATGGTACGCAGGTTGTCAGTCCCGCTCCTTTCCTCTGATCCGGTTTGCCGAGCGCGTCTGACCTTGTAGGATCGTTTCTTAATAATTTGGCAACCCGAACCGGCCTAGTCTGCCTCCGAGGCGACGACGGTCAGTACGTTCCTTCGTTCCCGAGGATGGAGATCACATGAAGTTTCGCAGTGGCCTGTTGCTGGGCACCGCCTTTCTGGCCGGACTGGCCGTCGGACCGGGAGCCCTGCGTCTTGCTGGCTCCGGCGACTTTCCGGGTGCAGCCCTCGCCCGTGAAATCTCCCATGACAACAGCGCGGAAACCGTCCGTCTGCTGACGCTGCTGGGAACGGTCATGGACGTGGTGAAGGCGGAATATGTCCACCCCGTCTCCGACAAGGACCTGATCAATAACGCGCTTGACGGGATGGTGGGCAATCTCGATCCCCATTCGTCCTACATGACGGCGGCCCAGTTCCACGACATGCAGACCGAGATCTCGGGCAAGTTCGGCGGTCTGGGCCTTCAGGTTCAGGGTGAATCCGGACATGTCCGCGTGGTCTCCCCGATCGACGGAACCCCGGCCGCACGCGCTGGCATCCAGCCCGGCGACTTTATCACGATGGTGGACCACAAGAGCATTGATGACCTGACGCTTGATCAGGCCGTCCGCAAGATGCGTGGTGATCCGGGCACGAAAATCAGCCTGACGATCGTGCGCCCCAAGACGGGTAAGACGCTCACTTTCGACATGACGCGTGAGATCGTGCACGTCCAGATCGTGAAGTCCGCGCTGTATGGCAGCACGGGTTATATCCGCCTGACCGAGTTCGATGATGATCTCGAAAGCGCCATGCATGCCGCGTTCGACAAGCTCAAGGCACAGGCTACCAAGGCGTCGGGCGGCAAGCTGACCGGTATCATCCTTGACCTGCGCTCCAATCCGGGGGGCAAGCTCGATCAGGCCATTGCCGTTTCGGACGACTTCATCAAGGACGGTGAAATCGTCTCGATCCGTGGCCGTCATGCCGAGAATAACCAGCGCTGGGATGCCAAGGGCACGGACATCACCAATGGCCTGCCGATCGTCGTCCTGACGAATGGCGGTTCGGCCTCGGCCAGTGAAATCGTGGCCGGCGCTTTGAAGGATCATCACCGTGCCATCATTCTTGGCGAAAAGACCTTCGGCAAAGGTTCGGTCCAGACCCTCATTCCCATTGGCGACCAGGGTGCCGTACGTCTGACGACAGCGCGTTATTACACGCCGTCCGGCCGCTCCATTCAGGGACTTGGCATCACGCCCGATATCCCTGTGGCCGAGACCAAGGATGATGATGCGTATGGTTATCGTGAGGCCGATCTGTCCCATATCCTGACGAATATCGGCGGCAACCGGACGAACGAAACGCCGCGCACCGATATTCCGCCGATCGCAAAATCCATTCCGAAGATGCCGGATGCCAGCTGGCCCGCGTTCGATGCCACGAAGCCTGCAACCGATTTCCAGCTTCAGCAGGCGATCAAGGTGATCAACGCCATGGCGGGCCTCTCAAACCCTGCGCCGGCCACCGCGCCGGCAACAGAGGTCAAGGCTGCCGCGCCGACCGCCCCCAAACCGCCTGAAGCCCACCACTGACAAGGACATCCCGGATCGTGCAGAACCGTCCCGCCTCCAGCCGACCAGGGCTCTGGCAACGACTTCCCGTTATTGGACGCCTTCTGATCGCGTTCTGGGCCGTTCTTCTGGCCGGTGGAGCCGGCGCAGCGGCGTTTCTGTGGCACCAGCAGAAACCTGCTGTTCTCGCCAAGGTTACTCCGCAGTCGAAACCGCCTCTGCCTGCGCAGCCCACCTCCCCGGCCAATTCCTCCATTGTTTCCACTCCGGCACCAAAAGAGACAACGGTGGCAGCCGCTGGAGCGCAGGCCACCGCCGCTCCGGTTGTGGCAAAGCCGGCTGACATGGCGTTACCGACAGTGGCGACCCCCATTCCCGCCAAGGCTGTCCCGCCTTCACCAGCGGGATCTTCGACCGCTGTGACACAACAGGCCCTGCCACCGGTCGTGTCCTCTGCCGCTTCCCCTTCTCCACAAGCATCAGCGCCCCTCCCGACCGACAAAACCGCCATCGCAATCGTGCTGCAGGGATTTGGCTATTCCGATGCCCTGACCTACGACGTTCTTTCGCGTATTCCCGCGCCTGTGGCAGTTGGGATTTCGCCTTATGTCAGCAATATCAGCGACATCATTGCGCGGGCCCATGCCAGCCACAGGGAAGTCTATGTCACCCTTCCCATGCAGAGCGCCCATCCCGAACGGGTCGATGAAGGCCCACATGCGCTGGGATATGGAAACTCCGCTGCTGACGATCAGCGCGAACTGGAATGGTGCCTCTCCCGTGCCGCTGGCGCGGAAGGACTGACGGATGCGTCTGAAAACGGGGACGACCAGCCGGGCGGCGGCTACGCGACTTCGCCCGATTTCTCCCCGATTGCCAGTGCCATCAGCAGCAAGGGCCTGCTCTATCTGGCAGGCTCCGCGCAGGATGGCCGTCGCACGCGCGGGATGACGGCCACTGCCTGGATCGACGGGGATACCGACGCCGCCACTCTGGACAGCCGTCTCGCTGCCCTGCTGCCTCAGGATGGAAAGCCGGCAAAGATCCTGCTGATGGTCGGGCCGATCACGCCTGTCATGATCGACCGTCTCGCAAACTGGCTTAAAGGCCCGGCCGCGCAGAACTTCGTCGTTGTACCGCCATCGGCTTTCGCGGATAGCGGCATCAGCAACGATCAGGCCGCCAATCTTTCACCTTCCAATCCGGTAGCGCCCCTATGACCGATCCCATGACCCTTCCCTACCGCCCGAATGTGGGAATTGCGCTCTTCAACCGTGACGGCAAGCTGTTCATCGCCCGGCGCACAGACCTTCCGGGGGACGTCTGGCAGTGCCCACAGGGCGGTATTGATGAAGGTGAGACACCACAGGTCGCTGCCCTGCGGGAAATGGGAGAAGAAATCGGAACCCAGAACGCGCGCATTCTGGCCGAACGGAGTGGCTGGCTTTCCTATGATCTGCCGTCCGACCTGATCGGAAAGGCCCTGGGGGGACGTTTCCGGGGGCAGACCCAGAAATGGTTCGTGATGGGTTACGAAGGACAGGATTCCGATATCCGTCTGGACCTTCAGGACCCGCCCGAATTCGACGCCTGGGAGTGGGTCGACCCGCAGGCGGTTCTGAACCGCAATCTGGGCTTCAAGAAAGCCCTCTATGCCGAGCTGATTCCTGAACTGGCAGCCCTTTTTCAGGCTGCTGCCAGGGACTGGGTCCGCACCAGCCGCGCATAAAGGCCGTCCTTGCGGAGAAGTTCGGCATGGGTGCCAGCTTCGGCAACGGCCCCCTGATCCATCACAACGATCAGATCGGCAGCCTGCACGGTGGAAAGCCGGTGCGCGACGATCACTGTCGTGCGGCCTGAACGCAGGTTTGCCAGAGCATTCTGCACCCGCGCCTCGCTTTCGGAATCAAGCGCACTCGTCGCTTCATCCAGCAGCAGGATACGCGGGTTACGAAGCAGGGCGCGGGCCAGAGCCACGCGCTGACGCTGGCCACCGGACAGTCGGCGTCCTCCCGGCCCGACCCGGGTTTCCAGACCGGCCGGCAGATTATCGAGGAAATCGACCGCCGCCATGGCACAGGCCTTTTCGACCTCGCTACGGGATGCGGAAGGCCGCCCAATCCAGATATTTTCAAGCACGGACATGTCAAACAGGGTCGTATCCTGACTGACATACGCAATGGCGTCCCGAAGGGAGGACAGGGTCAGATCCCGCAGATCCACGCCTTCAAGACGGATGCTGCCCGCGCTGACATCGTGCAGACGCGGGATCAGGGAAAGTGCTGTGGATTTTCCGGCACCGCTCGGCCCTACGAGCGCAACGGTTTTCCCAGGCTGAACCTCGAAGGTGAGGTTCTGCAGACCGACCCTCCCATCCTCGTAACGATAGCTGGCCTGCTGAAACGCCAGATGTCCTTTTCCGGACGGCAGGGATTTCGCGTTCGGACGTTCCACAACAGCCGGGGGTTCATCGATCACGGCAAAAACCCGCGACAGACCAGCCAGCCCTTCCTGAAGAGCCGTATTGAGTGAACCCAGCGCCCGGATCGGCCGGGCGGCAGTCAGGAGAGCGGCAATAAAGGCGGTGAAGTCCCCCAGTGTCGCACCACCCTGGGCCGCGCGCCAGCCCGCAAAGCCCAGCACGGCAGCCACAGCGGCACCACCCAGAACCTCCAGAACCGGATCGACACGCGCGCGCCCTTTGGCAATCCGCAGGAAGGCCGAGTGCAGCAGATCCAGCGAGTGATCGACGCGCGTGCTTTCCCGCTCTTCCATCCGGTAGATGCGGACCTGCCGGGCCAGGGCAAAACTTTCGTTGAGCAGGGCCGAGGTCTCGCCGATCTGCTCCTGCATGCCGCCCGAGGCCCGGCGCACTTTCTTGCCCAGCTTCTGGATGGGTACGGCCGCGACCGGGTAGAGCACGAGCGCAATCAGGCTCAGTTCCCAGTCCGTGACGATCATGGAAATGACGAGCCCCACCACCGTCACCGCATCACCGAGCGCATTGACCACACGGATCATGGCCTCGCGGATCGAAATGGCATCCGTGGTGAAACGGGCGGCCCATTTGGCGGGGGCATCCTTTTCGATGGTCGAGACGTCCGCCTGAAGTGCATGGGCGAACATGCGCGACTGCAACCCGCGGATTACAGCCAGAACCAGTCCCTGCACGGCGATCGTCTGCCCGTACTGGGACGCGGCTTTCAGTCCAGTCACGATCACGACCAGAGCCGGCACCTGATAGAGGATTCGGGAATCATGCGCCGCGAACATGTCCACGGCCCGCTTGATGACCGCGGGATAAAGCGCGGTCAGCCCTGCCATCAGGACCGTCAGAACAATGACGGAAATGATCCGTCCCACATGCTGGCGCATTTCCTCACGCCAGATGCGTTTCATCAGGACGCGGCTGTCCGTATCAAGAGCTGTCGTTTTCGTCATATCGGGGGGTTTAGCAGGCCTTGCGAAAAGGGCGAAACCGCCGCTTCATTTCTGCGTGGCAAGATAGGCCAGACACGCACTCCGGTCCGGCAGACATCCCTGTGCCATCCACCAGTCCCGCCCCGTTTTCAGCCATTGCCCCATACCCGGCCCTGGCCGGACACCCTGTGCAATGGCATCCTTGCCCGATAGCGGGAATTCGGGCTGCGGCATGGCCTGCAACCGTGAACGGAACCGGTCCCACACGCTGTCAGGCGCGCCCACAAGACGGGCCTGCTGCAACCAGCTCCGCTCTACAAGCAGGTCCAGATCCTGTAGCACCCGCAGACGACGCAGATCGTCATCGGACAGTTCCGGATGCAAGGCCGGCTGAGCTGACGCCCAGGCTTCGATCTTCGCGCCATCCGCGTTGGACAATTTCAGGCGCCCAGCCAGCTCGGGGCTGTTCCGGTGACACAGCGCAAACAGCCTGAGCAGGGAAGACACCGGGGCCTCACAGGCCAGCAGACGGTTCAGGAAATGCTGGTCCGGCTCTGGCAGAAGTACCTGAAGCAGGCCGACCGATGCCATTGCCCCGATCGTTTCGTTCAGGCGGGGGCCGGACAGAATTCTCAGCAGCTCCGAGGCGACCCGTTCAGCCGAGAGCGTGCCAATCAGTCCAAGCTGCTCCGAGACGGCCTGACATGCCTTCCGGTCAGGAACGCCATGCCCGTATCGCGCATCGAACCGGAAGAAACGAAGGGCTCTCAGCGCGTCTTCCGCGATCCGGCGCGAGGCGTCTCCAACGAACCGCACCCGATGGTTCTGAATATCCTCACGGCCGCCGAAATAATCATGGAGCCGGTCATGACGGTCCAGCGACATGGCATTGATCGTAAAGTCCCGCCGGGCCGCGTCTTCCGCCCAGTCCTGCGTCCAGGCCACGATCGCGTGGCGCCCGTCCGTTTCCTCGTCCCGACGCAGGGTCGTGATTTCGTAGGGCACACTGTCCAGCAAGGCCGTGACGGTCCCATGCGCCAGTCCGGTGGGAATCACGCGAATGCCGGCCTGTTCCAGCCGGCGCTGCACATCGTCTGGCGGTTCCGGAGTCGCGAGATCCAGATCATGGACAGCAACACCGGCGAGCAGATCGCGCACCGATCCGCCGACGAGGCGAGCCTCAGGCAGGACCGACCAGATGCGATCCAGTCCCGTACGATCTGGCAGCCGCTCCAGCAGGCCGGAGTTCTGCGTCATGCAGGGCGCGAAAGCGGGAAGAAACAGTCCTGGCTCCAGACACCGAGACAGGGCTCACCCTTCACATGTCCGGGAACCGCAAGGGCCGCGAGTTCGTAATGCACCGCACGGGTCACCCGCGCGAGGATGGGGAAAGCCCCCTCGCCGTCACGGACATGGACATAGGGTACGCTGGCGCACTCGTCCGACGGGCGGTCCCAGTCACAGGAGAGCGGATGTTCAGGGCCGATACAGATCAACTCATCCATGTTGGTGCGGAAACAGAGATTCTGCTGCCGGCCACAGGTGCCACGGAAGTCCAGCTCGACCGCCACGAATGGCACATCCTCGACCTGGATGATCCCCTGTTCCATCGGCGTTTTCAGCCAGTAGGTTCCCTCAGGATCGCGGGTGAGCATCGAAGAGAACATGCACAGCATGGCTTTGCGTTTGATCGCAGAGCCCCGGTAGAGCCAGGTGCCGTCGCGCTGAATGAGAAAAGGCAGCAGCCGGGGACCTGTACCAGGCGTTCCGGGAAAGGAAGACGGAGGCATCAGGGGATCTGGAGACAGGGCGGCGTCAGGTCGGGCCGCCTGCCGGAACTGATGATCGCTCAATTTTCCCTCCAACTGCATAAAAACTCTCTTCTCACACCAACTTGGGTGCAATCGAGCCTTGATGAAACCCCCACACCTGTCAGACTGGCGTCATGAGCGAGCAGCAATATTCTTCCGGCGTTTCCGCCGGCACCCTGCAGGGCGAGGCGGACGTGGCTGAAGCCGACCGTCTGGCCCCGGTTCTCCGTCATGTCCGTCAGGCCATTGGCGGGATTGTTCTGGGCCAGGACAGCGTCATTGAACAGGTGCTTGTCACGATCCTGTCCGGTGGTCACGCGCTTCTGATGGGCGCACCCGGTCTGGGCAAGACGCTTCTGGTCAATACAGCGTCGCGCGTGCTGGGTCTGGACGCCACGCGCATCCAGTTCACGCCCGACCTGATGCCGTCGGACATCACGGGTGCGGAAATTCTTGATCAGGATGCGGACGGACGCCGCGCCTTCCGCTTCCTGCCCGGCCCGATTTTCGGTCAGCTCGTTCTGGCCGACGAAATCAACCGTGCCAGCCCGCGTACCCAGTCCGCCCTCCTTCAGGCCATGGCGGAACGTCGCGTGACGCAGGGCGGCAAGGACTATGCCCTTCCGCGTCCTTTCCACGTTCTCGCAACCCAGAACCCGATCGAGCAGGAAGGCACCTATCCGCTTCCCGAAGCCCAGCTCGACCGTTTCATGCTCCAGATCAGCCTCGGATTTCCGGGGCGGGATGCAGAACGTCAGATGCTGCTTCAGACCACGGGCGCCACGACGCCGACGGCTTCTGCCCTGATGAATGCCGAAAGCCTTCTTGCGGCCCAGAATCTCGTCCGCCGTCTGCCGGTTGGTGACCAGATCGTGGATGCGATCCTGACACTGACGCGCTCGCTGCGTCCGGAAGATCCATCCGCCTCACCGGAAGTGCGTGATGCCGTCTCCTACGGTCCCGGCCCCCGTGCGGCACAGGCCCTGATGATCGCAACCCGCGCCCGCGCACTGCTCGACGGCCGTCTGGCGCCGAGCCTCGATGACGTCGTGGCCCTCGCAAGCCCGGTCCTGTCCCATCGTATCGGGCTGGGCTTTGGCGCGCGCGCATCGGGGACAGATCGCGAAGCCCTGATCCGCAAGCAGGCACAGGCCCTCCTCTGATCGCCGTGAAAAGTCCGTCCGATACTCTGCGCCGTCTCTTCCGCCGCAACCGGAGCGCCGCTTTCAGCGCTCCGGTTGTGCAGGCGGAAAGCCTCGCCCTGCCAGCGCTCGTTCTTGAAGCCGAAAAGATTGCTGCGAGCCTGCAAAGCGGTGTTCACGGCCGCAGGCGTTCAGGCGCGGGTGAGGATTTCTGGCAGTTCCGCCCCTATCACGCCGGCGAGCCTGCAACGTCCATCGACTGGCGGCAGTCTGCCCGCTCTCCGGTCGAAGACACGTTCTGGGTCCGTGAGCGCGAGCGGGAAAATGCCCAGTCGCTGATGCTGTGGTGCGACCCGTCGCCCTCCATGCAGTGGCGCTCATCCGATGCCCTGTCCACCAAGGCGGAGCGGGCGCAGCTTTGCACGCTGGCGCTGGCGTCCGCGTCCCTGCGGGGTGGCGAACAGGCAGGGCTGCTGACCGGGATCGAGGCAGGACGTGCGCTAGCTGGCCGACAGGTCCTGCCTCGGCTGGCCGCTTCCCTTCTGCATCCGGATGCGGACGAACCCGAATTTCCGCGCATGGCACTCGTTCCCGCCCGCTCCGATCTGGTCGTGATCAGCGATTTTCTGTGGGACGAAGACCGGATCGACGCATTTCTCAAGACCTGCGCCAGCCGCCCCGTGCGAACCCATCTTCTCTGCATTCTCGATCCTGCGGAACGGGAACTGAAACGCTCTGGTCGAATCCGGTTTGAAGGGCTGGAAGGCGGCGTTCTGACGCTTCCGGCGATGGAAAGCCTTGGCTCGGCCTATGAACAGGCCATGAATGCCCATCTGGCAGCGCTGAAGCAGAGTGCGGCCTCGCTCCATGCCGACTGCATCATGCATGATACGTCGCAGAACCCGCTTCCGGCCCTGCTGGCACTTCACATGGCATTGGGAGGCGGCCGATGATCCTTCTCGCCCCGTTCCTGCTGCTTGGTCTTCTTACGCTGCCCGCCTTGTGGTGGCTGGTCCGCGCCACGCCGCCTGCCCCGCAGGATCAACGCTTTCCGTCCCTGCTCATCCTGAACCGGCTGACGGCCCGGCGTGAGGATGCGGCCCGTTCGCCGCTCTGGCTTCTGCTTCTGCGCATGGCCGCCGTGGCCCTCGTCATTTTCGGACTGGCCCGGCCTGTCCTGACCCCGCATCAGGCCGAAACCGGCAACGGCCCACTGACACTCGTTCTCGATGACGGCTGGGCAGCCATTCCGCACTGGAACGAGCGTATTTCCGCGGCTCTGGCGCTTGGTGAAACCGCCATCCGCAATGGTCAGGACGTAACGCTCCTGCACGCCGCACGGGCGCCTGATGGCGCGATGCCCGAAGCCTTCACGACGCATGATGCGCACGCCCTGTCCGAACATCTGTCCCGCCTGCGGCCTCAGCCCTGGCCCACGGACCGTCAGGCTCTGGCGTCCCTGCTCCAGCACCGGGACCTGTCTGGCCAGCGCGTGATGATCCTGTCGGACGGCTTGGCGACGGACGGAGACAATGCCCTGCATGACGCGCTCGCAAAGGCCCGTTCCGTGCAGGACATGCGCTGGAATGGCTGCGATATTCTGCGTCTTGCCGCGTCCACCGGTCAGGACGGCGCCCTGCATGCCAGAGTGGACACGCTCTCCTGTCCCACGCGGACCCTGACGCTCCATGCCGCCAATGCCAATGGTGGAACGCTCGCCGCCTACCCCGTCAGGACCGGGCAGGACCAGACCATTTCGCTCCCGCCTCTCCTGCGGAACCAGCTTGATCATCTGACGCTGGAAGGCGCGACCGGCCCCGCTGCCGTGCATCTGATGGGACAGGCCGATCATCGCCGCCCCGTCGGCATTCTTCAGACGCCCGGCGATGCCACACCGCTTGTCGGCTCGGCGTTCTTCCTGAACCGCGCCTTGCAGCCGATTTCAGACCTGCATAGCGGGGATGCAACGGCCCTGCTAGGTGCGCCCCTGTCTGTCCTGATCGCGACTGATGGCGCGCTTTCCGGCGATCAGACGCGCAGCCGTGTCCTGAACTGGGTCCGTCATGGCGGCATGCTCGTCCGCTTTGCCGGTCCCGGACTCGCCGCCGATCAGGGTGCCGCTTCCGACGCCACGTCAGACGCGCTTCTGCCCGTCCATCTCATGAGCGGGATGCGGCAGCTCGGCGGCCCCATGTCCTGGGGCAAGCCGCAGACACTGGCGCCCTTCCCCGAGACCTCGCCGTTTTCCGACTTGACGATTCCGCCCGATGTCACCGTCTCCCGGCAGGTTCTGGCCAAGCCCGAAACGGGCCTGACGGATCATGTCTGGGCGGCCCTGAGCGATGGCACCCCTCTCGTGACCGCCCGGGCGGAAGGGAATGGCGAGATCGTCCTGTTCCATGTCACGGCCTCCCCCGACTGGTCCAATGTGCCGCTGTCCGGCCTGTTCCCCGACATGCTGGAGCGCCTGATCGAGCGTTCGGCCGGCGTTGCGGGCGGTGGGCCTTCGGAACTTGCACCCTGGCGTATTGTCGGAAGTGACGGTGGGCTCATCATGCCCCCACAGGCCACACGCTCCATCCGCGTCTCGGATCTGGCGCATACGCCTGTCTCCGTCACCCATCCCGCCGGACTTTATGGCCCGGCCCATGGAACGCATGCGCTGAACCTTTCCGACTCTGCCCCCACAATGAAGGAAGAAGCCCTGCTCGGAACCAGGATTTCACCGGATGGCGCCCATACGGACCGTCCGCTTGGCCCGGCGCTGATGACGGCCGGTCTGCTGCTTCTGCTGCTGGACCTGATCCTGTCCCTGCGGCGTCGCGGGCTGCTGGGGGCTCTGGGCGTGGCCTGTCTGCTGATCTTGCCCGTGGCCCATGCCCAGACCCCGACGCAGATGCCCCCCCTGCCGACAACTGTGCCACAGGCTGCGCTCGATACACGGCTGGCTTATGTCATCACGGGCCATGACGATATCGATACCGTCTCCCGCGAGGGGCTTCAGGGCCTCTCCGATTTTACGACTGCACGCAGTTCCGCAACGCTTGGCCATCCGGATGGCGTCGTTCCGGGCAAGGATGATCTGGCGTTCTATCCGCTCCTGTACTGGCCGGTCACGCCCGATGCCCAGCCCGACCCCGAGCGCACGAAAGCCCTCAATGCGTTTATGGATCATGGTGGGATCCTGCTGATCGACGAACAGGGCGCGGGCACCGATACGGATTCTGGAACCAGTTCCGCGGCCCGGGCTGCGCTTCAGCGCGTCACGGATGGTCTCGTCGTGCCGCCACTCGCCAAGCTGACGGAAAAGCACGTTCTGGCCCACACCTTCTATCTGCTGCACAGCGGCTTTCCTGGCCGCGTTGCCGGACAGCCGGTTTATGTCGCGCGTAATGGCGATGAGGCGAATGATGACGTCAGCCCGGTCATCATCGGCAATGGTGACTGGGCGCATGCCTGGGCCGTGGATGGTTCGGGCAACCATCCCTTCGCCGTCATTCCCGGTGGCGAGGACCAGCGCACGCAGGCCTATCGTTTTGGCATGAACATGGTGCTGTATGCCCTGACCGGAAACTACAAGAACGATCAGGCGCAGTATCCGGAAATGCTTCGCCGCCTCGGCACGCCCGACAATGGAGCCGCCGCAACCAGCCCCGACAGCGTTGACGAGGAGGACGCACCATGATGTTCGACCTGTCTCCCATGCTGCCGGTCTGGCTTCTGGCAACACTGGCAGTCCTGACTGTTGCGGGCGCAATTTACGGTGCACTGCGTGGTGCGCGCGGCATGCTCTGGCGGGCGCTGGCTGTGCTGGCCCTGCTGGGCTGGCTGTCCGGACCGCGTTCGCTTCATCCGGTGCTGCGTCCCGTGCCGCAGGATGCGCTTCTGGTCGTGGACCGCTCTGCCTCCATGCAAGTCGGCCACCGCTCTGCCATCGCTGACCATGCTGCCGAACAGATCATGCAGGACGTGGCTCATCTTCCGGGCCTGACGCTGCATCGCGTCGATGTGCCGGGCGGCACCGGTCACGGAACGCGCCTGTTCGAGGCTCTCGACCACGCCGATCTGCCGCAGGGCCGTTTCGCGGGTGCCATCGTCGTGACCGATGGCATGGATCATGACGTTCCACCCCATCTGGCGCCCCGCTTTCATGGCGCAAACGGCCAGACGCTTCCGCTACATCTTCTGCTGACGGCACATGGCGAGGAACAGGACCGGCGCCTGCGCATCCTGCGCACGCCGCCCTATGCGATCGTCGGGCAGAACGCCACGATCCGCGTTCAGGTGGACGATCTGGGCGCCCCGAGCGCTTCGGACGCCATTCTCACGATCCGCTCCGGCGACGCCCCGCCGCAGACACGCCCCATCCAGACCGGTACGCCGCAGGACATCACGCTCCCGGTCCAGCATCCCGGCGAAACGCTGGTTGGGCTGTCCGTTTCCCCTCTGGCCGGGGAAGCATCCACCGAGAACAACAGTGAAGTCGTGCGTATCCGTGGTGTCCGGGACCGGCTGCGCGTACTTCTGGTTTCCGGCGTGCCCAATCAGGGCGAGCGCGTCTGGCGCCGGCTGCTAAAGGCCGATCCCTCTGTCGATCTCGTGCACTTCACCATTCTGCGCTCCCCCAACACTGATGACGGCACACCGCTGTCGGATCTGGCGCTGATCCCGTTCCCGATCCGCGAACTGTTTCAGGAAAAGATCCGCAGCTTCGACCTCATCATTCTGGACGGCTTTCGCAACAGCAACATTCTGCCTGACGAGTACCTGACCAATATCGCCGATTACGTGCGCAATGGCGGCGGCCTGCTGGTAACGGCAGGGCCGGAATTCACACAGGACGGTACGCTTCAGGACACCAGCCTCGCGCAGGTTCTCCCCGCGCATGTCAGCACGGACGGAATCGTCACCCGCGCCTTCCGCCCTTCCCTGACCGATCTCGGCAAGACCCATCCTGTGACTGCGGGCCTGACGGAAGACTGGGGCCCCTGGTATCGCGCCCTTCATCCGGACCAGTCACACGGCGAAGACCTGATGCATGGTCCCGATGGCGCGCCGCTTCTTCTGCTGGACCGGGTGGATCAGGGGCGCGTGGCCATGCTGCTGTCGGACCAGCTCTGGCTCTGGTCGCGGGGGGAAGGTGGCGGCGGACCGCAGGCCGAACTTCTGCGTCGCCTGTCGCACTGGCTGATGAAGGAACCGGACCTGGAGGAAAACCGCCTCACGGCCCGGATTGAAAACGGACAGCTTGAAATCGAACGTCATGCCGCCGGCCAGCCCGTTTCGCCGGAAGCTTTCGTGACCGCCCCGGACGGAAAGCGCCAGCCCCTGACGCTGACCCGGACGAATGGCGTCTGGCACGCCACGGCCCCCGCCACGATGCCCGGAATCTGGAGCGTCCGGCAGGATGGTCTCGTCGCCTTTGCCAGCCCGGTCTCTCATGATCCGATCGAGCGGCAGGACCTGCGCGCCACCGCGACCGTCATGGGCGCCAGTGCCAAAGCCTCCGGCGGGTCGGTCTCCTGGATCGCGGATCACACGCCGCATCTGCGACAGGTTCCCACCGGTTCGGCCATGAGTGGTTCGGACTGGATGGGCCTGCCCGTCACGACCGCCGCCGTCGCGGGTGAGACACGCACGAAAGACCTCGTTCCCGCCTGGGCGCCCCTGCTTGCGGCGCTGATTTTCCTCGCAATCGGCTGGTGGCGGGAAGGTCATTGAAAAAATGTCACATTCCGGCACGCCTGAGAGGCATCTGCAGACTCGCACAGGACGATCGATCACAGTATATTGGCATCATGCGACTGCTCCCCACCCTGCCCCGCCTGCTGCTCATTGCCGCTCTGGCAATGACGCCGACGATTCTCGTACCCTGGCATCACGCCCAGGCTCAGGATGCCGACGACGCCGAGGCTGAACAGGAAGCCGAAGCCGCCCAGAAGAAGGCCGAGGCCCGCAAGGCCGCCCAGCGCGCCGCACCGCCTTCCGCCCTCCCCGGAGCAGAAGCATCCGACGACGATGCCGGTCATGCCCGTTCGGACGTGAACCCGACCACCGCCCTGTTCGATGCCATCAACCGCGGCTCGCTCAATGCTGCGAAAGAAGCCCTCAACCGCGGTGCCGACATGGGCGGTCACAACGTTCTGGACCAGACGCCGCTGGACATGGCCATCGACCTGAACCGCAAGGACATCATGTTCCTGCTCCTGTCGATGCGGACCTACAACCCGGATGGCAAGATCGAGAACAGCGTCTCTGACGAGGGCGTCGAGATGAAGAACGGCAGCGGCCATCTCACGATCGGTGGCAAATCCGTCACCCCGGAACGCTCTCTCGTCGCAGCGTCGCCGCATTTCGATACGAGCGGTGGAAAACCGGACCCGTCAGTCGGCTTCCTTGGTTTTGCAGGCCACTGATATTTCTGCACCAGACACATAAAAAAAGCCGGAGACTGATCTCCGGCTTTTTTTATGAGCATTGCCCCGGGCGTCAGCCGACGTTGCGGAGCGCCTGGCTTTCCTGACGCAGCACATCGATCTGGACGTACTGGCCGTCGCGCTCGAAATACCAGAACGTCCAGCCATTGCAGGACGGTGCATTGGTCAGCATCGCACCCAGCTTGTGAATCGAGCCGCGCTGATTGCCCGACACGAGCGTGCCATCGGGCGTGACGGTTGCTTTCAGCCGCTTCTGCCGGTCGTAAAGCAGCGTCCCGGCCGGAAGGACACCGGTTTCCACGAAACTGCCGAACGGAATGCGCGGCATTTCGCGCTTGGCAGGCGTCGTCGCAAGCTGCTCGGAAGTCAGGCGCTCTTCACGCGCCACGCGTTCCCGGGCAGCTTTGACGTAGTCCGGGTGGCGTTCAATAGCGATGTAATGGCGACCAAGGCGCTTCGCCATCGCAGGGGTGGTGCCACTTCCGCAGAACGGATCGAGCACCACGTCATTGGCATTGGTCGAGGCCACCAGCACGCGATGCAGCAGGCTTTCCGGCTTCTGCGTCGGATGCAGTTTCAGGCCATGTTCATTTTTCAGACGCTCATTGCCCGTGCACAGCGGCAGGTACCAGTCCGAACGCATCTGAAGATCGTCGTTCAGCGCCTTCATGGCCTGATAGTTGAAGCGATACTTGCTCTGCGGCCCGCGCGCGGCCCAGATCAGCGTTTCATGCGCGTTGGTGAAACGACGTCCGCGGAAATTCGGCATCGGGTTGGACTTGCGCCAGACGATGTCGTTCAGGATCCAGAACCCCAGATCCTGCATGATCGCACCCAGCCGGAAGACGTTGTGATACGACCCGATAACCCAGATCGTGCCGTCCTTGTGCAGGATACGACGCGCTTCACTCAGCCATTCGCGCGTAAAATTGTCGTAGGTCGCGTAATCCGCGAACTTGTCCCAGTCATCATCCACGCCATCCACGACGGTTTCGTCCGGACGACGCAGCTCACCGCGCAGCTGAAGGTTGTACGGTGGGTCGGCGAAAATGCAGTCCACGCTCCCATCGGGCAGCGTCTTCATCGTCTCGATGCATTCTCCACGCAGGATCTGGTCGACGGGAAATTCACCGCTCATGCTGCGTGTGCCTCTGCTTCAATCATGTTTCGTATCGGCGCGAACCCGCGCCTGTGATGGGGTGTCACCCCCCGGAGCTTCAGACCCTGCATGTGCGCGGCCGTGCCGTAACCGGCGTTGCGCTCCCATCCATAAGCATCATGGCGCACGGCCAGACGCACCATCAGGCGGTCCCGCGTCACTTTTGCAATGATGGAGGCTGCGGCGATGGACAGGCTGATCCCGTCCCCGCCGATCACCATTTTGATGGGGCATGGCAGCTTCGGGGCATGTTTGCCATCCACAAGCGCCAGATCGGGAGTGCATCCCAGACGGGACAAAGCGCGCCGCATGGCCAGATAACAGGCCTGGGCGATGTTGATCCGCTCGATTTCCGCGACGGATGCGGCGCCGATACCGATCAGCGCCTGCTCATCGGCCATCAGGGCCTCATAGGCCAGCATCCGGCGACGGGCCGTCAGTTTCTTGGAATCATCGAGGAGGGAAGACAGGGTTTCTGAGGGGGGAGCCGTGAATGCTACGGCAGAAGCCACTACCGGCCCTGCCAGAGGACCACGCCCGACTTCGTCGATCCCGACGACCAGCCCCCCATGGGCAGCTTCCAGGGCGTAATCCGGCATTTCTGAGCATTCTCCCCGACAGACACCCCGAAACCAGGTGACCGAATCGGTTTTGAATCATGGCGACTCGAAAGGGAAGCCCAAAAATGCATGTTTTCTAAGTTTAATCTGTCAAGTGTGGTGGGAAAGACTCTTTCCCACCACCGTCAGAGTTCTTCCTGCTCGTTGTCCTCACCAGAGGCTGGCGGGGTTGAGGGAGCAGGCTGATTCAGCTGTCCCTGCCGGGTCTGAAGCTCGGTTTCGATCTGGGGCAGCTGATAGATTTTTTCCGTCACATTGGCCGCCAGCAGCACAAGACTGACGATCAGGAGCGACAGTCCGCGCCCGACAATCTGCCGGCGCCGCCAGAAATATCCGGGCAGAAACAGCCACCACCAGAAGCCCGGCGGCGTCTGTCCGCTTTCACGGATGGAGTTCCGGTCCAGCATGAAAGCCGTAAAGAACAGGGCCAGCGACATCATTCCGACGATGGAGAAAGTCCCCATCCGTTCGCTGTCAGGGATCTGCCGCCAGTCCAGAACAAGAAGCGCCAGACGCTGGATTAGCCATGGCCCGACCAGCAGGACCCAGGCCCAGTGCTCCGAGATCCCGGCCGACATGCGCAGCAGCCCCGTCAGCGGAGACACCAGCCCCGCCGCGCTGGCCGGCTTCCAGACGTCTCCGAATTCCGACGTCCAGACAAGCGTCTCAGGTCTGATGCGCTGCTGCATGATCAGACGCAGAATTTCTTCACGGGAGACGGGACCGGCCTGCTGCCCGTTATTCTCGTAAAACCATTCCATGCAAAAAGCCTCCCGGATTACTCCGGGAGGCTTCTAGCACAAAGACGCCGCTGTGGTCGAAGCGCCTCTTGCTCCCTCAGGAGCTTTTGCGACCGAACATCAGTCCGCCCACGATCATTCCCACGACCGTCGCGATTACCAGCGAGATCAGGGGACGATCCTGAACGAATGCCGTCGCGGCTTCGAGCTTGGTTTCACCCTCGTCGTACAGGTCAGCGAAGTCCTGCTGCGCCATGCCGGAAAGCTGGTCGAACTTGCCTTCGGCCTGGAGCTTCGCATCGCCCGTCAGACCGCCGAAACCGTCCTTGACCTTGCCCTTGGCTTCGTCCAGGAGGCCCTCGGCCTTCGTCTCAGTTGTATCAGCCATCTTGTTCTCCTCTGTCCGGATAGACCTGTGTCTGCATTCAAACGCGCGACGGGAGCATCCGGTTCCTGTCCGATATGATCCCTGAGCGCAGAAGAGACAAGCCCCGGGAAAAGGTAACGAAGCGTATCATTTGCGCTCTTTTTGATTTTCATTGTCAAAACTGAACAGGATTTAAGGTCGCGTCATGGCAGGCGCTGGCCTCCTGCCTTATAGGTATGAAAACACACAGCATCGCCGCCTGAGAGCCCTGTGCTCTGGTATACGGGAAAGACAGAACCACCATGGATCAGCAGACGGCCGGCTCAAACGACCGCCTTACGAACAGCACAGCCCAGTCCTCCTCCCCACCCGCACGCTCCCGTCGGCGCTGGATCCTGTGGGGAATTGTCCTTCTGGTCGCTCTTCTGATCCTGTTCGCAGTTTTCCGCCCCCATGGAGCAACGCACAAGCACGCCCGCGGGGCAGCAGCTGACGGAAGCGTGCAGCCCGTCGCTGTCGCAACCGCCCATATCGGCGACATGCCCGTCATTTTTCAGGAAATCGGCACGGTCGTCCCGGTCACCAACGTGACGATCACACCGCGCGTCAACGGCCATATCGCCGCCGTCTATTATCAGGAAGGCCAGCACGTCCATAAGGGTGACGAGCTCGAACTGATCGATCCGCGTCCTTATGAGGCCACGCTCGAGCAGTATCGCGGCACGCTTGCGGCCGATATTGCGCAGCTTGAAAAGGCCCGCGTAGACAATGCCCGTTACCAGCGCCTGATCAAGCAGAACTCGACCTCGGCCATGACTGCCCGAGATCAGGAATTCACGGTGCAGCAGCTTGAAGGACAGGTCGAATACGATCGCGCCAATGTCCGCAATGCCGAGCTGAACGTGATGTACTGCCATATCGTGGCGCCGGTCGAAGGTCGCGTCGGTATCCGCGTGCTCGACGTGGGCAACTATGTCACCGCGGGTCAGTCCGGCGGCCTGACGATCCTGACACAGATGCAGCCGATCTCCGTGATTTTCACGGTCCCGCAGAACCAGCTTGGCGAAGTCGCGACCCATCTGCGTGAATCCGGCGAACTGACGGTCGAAGCCTGGAACAGCGACAACACCCAGAAACTCGCCACCGGCACGGTGAAGGCCCTCGACAGCCAGATCGACACCTCGACCGGAACGGTCCGGATGCGTGGCATTTTCCCGAACGAGGATGAACGCCTCTTCCCGAACCAGTTCGTCAATCCGCATCTGCTGGTCACGACGCTGCATAATGTCCTGCTCGTCCCCGGCAATGCCCTGCAGACCGGTCCGGACGGACGCTTCGTCTACCGCGTGAAATCCGACATGACCGTGGAAACCGTTCCCGTCACCGTGGGTGCCACCGACAGCACGAACGCCGTGATCCAGAAAGGCCTGAACGACGGTGACCGTGTTGTGACGGACGGCGTCAGCCATCTGCGCCCCGGCCAGAAAGTTTCGATCCCCGACACGTCTTCAGCAGCAAAGCAGACCTCGGAAGCCGAGCAGCAGACCGCCGGTCAGCACCGCCGTCACCACAACGGACAGCAGAGCTCCGACGCACCGCAGAAAACCAACGATCCGTCCTCGCCCGCCGATACCGGCAACCACTGATCGCCGCCCAGAACAGCAAGATTAGGGAACAGCAAGACCGTGAATCCGTCCCGCCTGTTCATCGAGCGCCCGGTTGCCACCAGCCTCCTGATGTTCGCCATCCTGCTGAGCGGTCTGCTCGGCTATCACTTCCTGGCCGTGTCAGCCCTGCCGCAGGTCGAATATCCGACGATCACGGTCTCGACCTTCTATCCGGGCGCCGGGCCAGACGTGATGAGCACGTCCGTCACCGCCCCTCTGGAAACCCAGCTTGGCCAGATGGCGGGGCTGGACCAGATGACGTCCCAGTCCTCGGGCGGAGCCTCGGTCGTGACCCTGCGCTTCGGGCTCGACATGTCGATGGACGTGGCCGAACAGGAAGTTCAGGCCGCAATCAACAACGCCACCTCCCTGCTCCCCAGCGATCTGCCCGCCCCCCCGATCTATGCAAAGGTCAATCCGGCTGACACTCCCGTCCTGACGCTCGGCATCACGTCCAAGACGCTGCCGCTTCCGGAAGTCGAGGATTACGTCAACACACGTCTTGAGCAGAAGATCAGCCAGATTTCCGGCGTCGGTCTCGTCACCCTGTCGGGCGGCAACCGCAAGGCGTACCGGATCCAGGTCAACATCCCGAAGCTGACATCCTACGGCATCGCGATTGATACGCTGCGCACCATTATCAGCACGGTGAACGTCAACTCCCCGACCGGTACGTTCGACGGTCCCAAGCGCTCCACCTCCCTGCGCATCGACGGTCAGATCCAGTCCGTCGAACAGCTCATGAATCAGGTGATCGCGTATCAGAACAACGGTCCGATCCGCGTGCGGGACATCGCAACCGTCGTCGAAGGTGCGGAAAACGCACAGCTCGCCGCCTGGGCCAACCGCACGCCTGCGCTGATCCTGAACGTGCAGCGCCAGCCCGGCGCGAATGTCATTGGCGTCGTGGACAACGTGCTGCGCGTCCTGCCGCAGCTCAAACTCGACCTGCCGCCCGGCATTGACGTCACGCCCCTGACCGACCGGACCACCACCATCCGCGCCTCGGTCAATGACGTGGAATACGAACTCGCACTGGCCATGCTGCTGGTCGTGGGCGTGATCTTCGTATTCCTGCGAAACGTTCCGGCGACGATCATTCCGAGCCTGTCCGTTCCGCTCTCGCTGATCGGTACGCTGGCGGCGATGTATCTGCTGGGCTTCTCGCTCGACAATCTCTCGCTGATGTCCCTGACCATTGCGACCGGCTTTGTCGTCGATGACGCCATCGTGGTGATCGAGAACATCGCGCGTTATGTCGAAGCTGGCGAAGACCGCTATACCGCTGCGCTCAAGGGCGCGGGCGAAATCGGCTTCACCATCATCTCGCTGACGGTCTCGCTGATCGCCGTGCTGATTCCGCTACTATTCATGAAGGATGTCGTCGGGCGTCTCTTCCATGAATTCGCGATGACGCTTTCCATCACGATCATCATTTCCGCCGTCGTCGCCCTGACGCTGGTGCCGATGATGTGCGCGCGCCTGCTCTCCGATACACACGCGCCGTCCACGAAGAACACGCTCTGGAGCCGTCTGTCCAACAGCACCGAACGCGGCATCAATGCGCTGATCGCAGGCTATGGCCGCTGGCTCGACGTGGTGCTGCGCTTCCGTGTCACGACCCTTCTGGTCACGGTCGGCACGATCATCCTGACGGGCGTTCTGGCCTGGACCATTCCCAAAGGCTTCTTCCCGACGCAGGACACGGGCGTCATTCAGGGCATCTCCGTGATGTCGCAGGCCATTTCCTTCGAAGGCATGAAGGAGCGTCAGGCCGCCCTTGGAGACGTGATCCTCAAGGATCCGGACGTCGCCAGCATCTCGTCCTTCGTCGGGATCGACGGCCAGAACATGACGCTGAATGTCGGCCGCTTCCTCATCAACCTCAAGCCGCGTGAACAGCGGACGAGCGACCTTCAGACGATCCTGCGCCACCTCTTTTCCGTCGGCCAGCAGGTGACCGGCGCCGAACTCTATGTCCAGCCGATCCAGGATCTGTCGCTGGATTCCTCGATCTCCGCCACGCAGTACCAGTTCATGCTGGAAAACCCGGATTACGACACCTTCAAGACCTGGGTGCCGAAATTCGTGGATGCGCTGCGCAAAGAGCCATCCCTGACGGATGTGACGTCCGACCTTCAGGCCGAGGGGCTGGTCGCCCAGCTCTCGCTCGACCGTCCGACCGGCGCGCGTTACTCCATCACGCCGCAGACGATCGACAACCTTCTGTATGACAGCTACGGCCAGCGCCAGATCACCACGATCTACACGCAGTCCAACCAGTACCGCGTCATTCTGGAAGCCGATCCGAAGCTCCAGACCGATCTGACATCCCTGAGCCAGCTTTACCTGCCGGGCATCTCGTCCGAAGCCGGCGCCAGCACGTCCGGCCCGACCCGCCAGCCGACATCCGGTCTCGTGCCGCTGTCGCAGGTGACGACGATCACCCATGCGCTCTCGCCGCTGCTGATCAGCCATTACGGGCAGTTCCCCGCCACGACCGTCTCGTTCAACGTGGCCAATGGCTATTCGCTGGGCACCGCGACCGACGCCATCGAACGCGTGGAAAAGCAGATCGGCCTGCCGCCGGAGTTCCAGACCGCCTTCCAGGGCACGGCCGCGGCGTTCCGCTCGTCGCTGTCCAACGAAGTCTGGCTGGTCATGGCGGCCGTGATCGCGGTCTATATCGTGCTGGGCATTCTCTATGAGAGCTATGTCCACCCGATCACGATCCTCTCCACCCTGCCTTCGGCCGCCATCGGTGCACTGATCGGGCTCTATCTGTTCGGGATGGATCTCGACATCATGGGCATCATCGGCATCGTGCTGCTGATCGGCATCGTGAAGAAGAACGCCATCATGATGATCGACTTCGCGCTCGAAGCCGAACGTCTGGAAGGCCATACGCCCCTTGAGTCCATCAAGCGCGCGGCCATGCTCCGTTTCCGTCCGATCCTGATGACCACGCTGGCCGCCCTGTTCGGCGCCCTGCCCCTGCTGCTTGGCACGGGTGTCGGTTCCGAACTGCGTCGTCCGCTGGGTGTGGCCATTGTCTTCGGCCTGATGATGTCGCAGCTCCTGACCCTGTTCACCACGCCCGTCATCTATCTGTTCATGGATGAACTCGGCACGAAAACCCGCGCTTTCATCAAGCGTCACCGTCGCAGCAGCCCACCTTCGAAGCCCCAGACCTCCAACCCGCAGACAGGCGCTCCGTGAATCTGGTCCGCCTCTTTGTCCTGAGGCCCGTCGGCACGACGCTGCTGGCCGTCGCTCTCGTGATGGGCGGCATCATGGGGTATTTTACCCTGCCGGTCGCCGATCTGCCGGACGTGGATTTCCCGGTCATCATGGTGACCGCGAACCAGCCCGGCGGCTCCCCGTCCGAAATCGCGAGCACGATTGCCGGCCCTCTGGAACGGCATCTGGGCGCGATTTCCGGCGTGACCGAAATGACGTCGGAATCCACGGTCAACCAGACGCGCATCACGCTGCAGTTCGACCTGTCGCGGGATATCAACGGCGCGGCGCGTGACGTGGAGGCGGCGTTGCAGGGTGCGCGGCAGGATCTGCCCACGACCCTGCGCAGCAACCCGACCTATAGGAAGGCGAACTCGAATGGGCCGCCCGTCCTTGCGCTGACGCTGACCTCCAGCACCCGGACGCCGCAGGAACTCTACGACTTCGCCAGCAATATCCTGATCCCGCAGCTCAGCCAGATCGAAGGCGTGGGCGATGTGAACATCCGGGGCGCTTCCCTGCCGGCCGTGCGCGTCGAGATTAACCCCTTGCGCTTGTTCCGCTATGGGATCGGGTTCGAGGATCTCCGCGCGGCCCTGGCATCCGCCAACGCGCATACGCCCAAGGGCTTTCTGGACGCCAATGGCGAGCGCATGATGCTCTCCACCAACGATCAGGCCACGAAGGCCGAAGAATACCGCGACCTGATCATCGCCTACCGTGACAGCCAGCCCGTCCGTCTCACGGATGTTGCGGAGGTCAATGACAGCGTCGAGGATCTCCGTCAGGCTGGCTACCTGAATGGTCAGGCCGCCATCATCTGCACCGTGTTCACCCAGGGCGGGGCCAACGTCATCAAGACGATCGACGGCATCCGCAGCCGCCTGCCTGTCCTGCAGTCCGCCCTGCCTGGCAACACCGATATCTCGATCCTGATCGATCGCTCCAAAACGATCCGGGCCTCGCTGGACGATACGAAACAGACGCTCATCATCGCCGTCGTGCTCGTGGTGGTCGTGGTCCTGCTGTTCCTGCGCAGCCTGTCGGCCATCATGGTCCCGGCCATCGTGGTTCCGGTCTCGATCATTGGCACCTTCGGCGCGATGTCGCTGATGGGATACCAGCTCGACAACATGTCGCTGATGGCCCTGACGATCTCGACCGGCTTCGTGGTCGATGACGCGATCGTCGTTCTGGAAAACATCGCCCGCTACATGGAGATGGGTTACGAACGGCAGGAAGCCGCCATCAAGGGCACGACGGAAGTGGCCTTCACCGTCGTCTCGATCACCGTCTCGCTGATCGTCGTCTTCGCACCGATCATGCTGATGGGCGGCATTGCCGGGCGCCTGTTCCACGAGTTCGCGATGACCATGGTCATCACGCTCTGCATCTCGCTGGTCCTGTCCCTGACGCTGACGCCCATGATCAGCGCCCAGCTCCTGACCCATACGGACGATCAGGGTCCGGGCCTGTGGAAGAAGATCGGCCGCTTCCTCGAACGTTCGATCAACGGCATTACCGCAGGTTACGGACGCTCCCTCGACTGGGCGCTGGGGCACCAGTTCCTGATCGCGATGTCCCTGCCCGCCACGCTGGTTCTTGCGGGTGTGCTGTATGTGAAGATGCCCAAGGGCTTTTTCCCGTCCGAGGATACGGGACAGATCATGGGCCGCGTCGTTGCCGACCAGTCGATCTCGTTCCAGGCGCTCCAGAAAATCGTGGTCAAGGCCATGAAAGCCGTCGCATCCGATCGTGACGTCGTGGGCGTCATGGGCGGTGTTGGCGGACGTTCGGCCAACTCCGCCAACATGTTCGTCGCCCTCAAGCCCAAATCCGAGCGCACGGACGATCTCGCCACGACCATTCAGCGCCTGACCCGCCGCTTCTCCCACATCCCCGGCGCACAGCTCCGCCTGATGGCGCCGGGCAGCGTGCGGATGGGCGCGCGCGCCGGCGATGCCGCCTATCAATATTCGCTGGAAGGCCCCTCCGCCGAGGACCTGTTCGAATGGACGCCCAAGATCGTGGCCGCGCTCTCGAAGCTGCCGGAACTCATGGACGTCACTTCGGACGTGGAACAGGGTGGACAGGGCATCAACATCGCGATCAACCGCGATACGGAGGCCCGCTACTCCGTCACGCCGCAGCTGATTTCCAATACGCTCTATGATGCGTTCGGCCAGCGCTCGGCATCCATCATCTACGGCAATCTCAACCAGTACCGCGTCGTCATGGAAGCGGCCCCCCGCTACTGGCAGGATCCGTCAATGCTGGATCAGATGTGGGTCAGCATCTCGGGCGGGACAGCCGCAGGCGGAACGGCGTCCAACAACATCCGCGTCAAGGCCACAAGCACGACCACCACCCTGTCCGAGAGCGAAATCTCCTATCAGAACTCGGTGGCCAATGCGCTGGCCGGCGGCAAGTCAGCCTCGAGCGGCTCCGCGGTGGCCACGAGCGCATCCACGATGGTGCCGCTCTCCGTGGTCTCGCGCCACCGCAACACCAACACGACCCTGACCGTCAGCCATGACGGACAGTCCGTCGCGACGACCATCTCCTTCAACCTTGCCCCAGGCGTCTCGCTTGGTCCGGCTGTCGATGCCGTTCAGGCCGCCATGGTCAAGCTGCATGTCCCTGCGGACATTCATGGCGGATTTGCCGGCAACGCGGCGGCCTTCCAGAAGTCGGTCGGCAACGAGGCCCTGCTGATCCTCGCGGCACTCGCGGCCGTCTATATCGTGCTCGGCATTCTGTATGAGAGCCTGATCCACCCCCTGACGATCCTCTCGACCCTGCCGTCTGCGGGTGTGGGCGCCATCCTGGCCCTTCAGGTGTGTGGTGAGGAGTTTTCCCTCATGGCGATGATCGGCGTGATCCTGCTGATCGGTATCGTCAAGAAGAACGCCATCATGCTGATCGACTTCGCCCTGGTGGCGCAGCGTGAAGGGCTGTCCCCCACGGATGCCATCCGTCAGGCGAGCCATCTGCGCTTCCGCCCGATCCTCATGACATCGCTGGCAGCCGCATTCGGCGCCGTGCCCCTGATCATCGGCAACGGATATGGCTGTGAACTGCGGCGTCCGCTGGGCATCGCCATCCTTGGCGGTCTCGTGGTCAGCCAGCTTCTGACGCTCTACAGCACCCCCGTCATTTTCCTGTATCTCGACCGGTTCGGGCGCGCCATGGGCCGTCTGCGGGCCCATATCGCCTCCTTCTTCCATCTTTCTTCCCGGGAAACACAGTCCTGATGACCGCCCTCCGTAAGTCTACCCTGCGCACTGCCCTGCTGGGGGCAGCGACCCTGCCTTTCCTGAGCGGCTGCATCGGCGGCATGGTCGGACCGAACTATCATCGTCCGAAGGCCATCATCTCTGCCAAATTCAAGGAAGCCCCCCCGCCCCCCGGCTGGCAGATGGCCGCCCCGGATCTTGCAAAGATGCCCAAGGGAGACTGGTGGACGATCTTCAACGATCCCATCCTGAACGATCTTGAAGAGCGGGTTGCCACATCCAATCAGAGCCTGAAGGAATACGAGGCGCAGTACCGCAAGGCTGCCGCCACGATTGACTCGATCCGCGCGCAGCTGTTCCCGACCCTGAGCGGCAAGTTCAGCTTCAACCGCAACTCGGAGGGCGGCAGCACCTCGAATGCCAGCAACGGCATTCCCTACACGTCCAGCCGGTCCTACACGTCCAACACATGGACGACCGGCCCTTCCGCAAGCTGGACCGTGGACGTCTGGGGCATGATCCGCCGTCAGGTGCAGGAGCAGGTTGCAGCAACCCAGGCCGATGCCGCGCTGGTTGCCAACATGCGCCTGTCCTATCAGCTCCAGCTGGCTCAGGATTATTTTGATCTGCGTTATCAGGACAGCCTGATTGCGCTCTATGCCCGCAACGTGGATCTGTATCGCCACAACCTGGAGATCCTTCAGAACCAGCTCGAAGCCGGTGTCGCCGATCCCGCAAGCGTGCTTCAGGCCCGGTATCTCCTGCAATCGACACAGGCCAGCCTCTCCAACGCGCATATTGCCCGCTCGCAGTATGAGCATGCCATCGCGATGCTGACGGGCCGCGCTCCGGCAGAGCTCACGCTGGCGCCCTCTCCTCTGCCCGAGACGATCCCCCCGGCGCCTGCTGCGGTCCCGTCCATGCTGCTTCAGCGCCGTCCAGATGTGGCGCAGGCCGAGCGGAACATGGAAGCCTATAATGCCGAAATCGGATACGAGATCGGGGCCTTCTTCCCACAGGTCACACTCTCCGCATCCTACGGCTACAGCGGCAATCCGCTCCAGCAGCTGATCCAGACCGCTACCCGGACCTGGAGCCTTGGCGCCGCGGCAACGGAGACCATCTTCGAGGGCGGCTCGCGCTCCGCTGCAGTTCGCAGTGCAGAAGCCGATTACGACAACGCTGTCGCCACCTACCGTCAGACAGTCCTGGCCGCGCTGCAGGACACCGAGGATCAGATGTCAGGTCTGCATTATCTCGATCAGCAGCTGGCCCTGCAGAATGCTGCCGTAAAATCCGCCGAGGCCGCGGTTCAGGTTTCGATGAACGAATATCTTGCCGGAACCCAGATCTATACGACGGTCATCACGGCCGAGCAGAATGCCCTGCAATATCAGGAAACCCAGCTCAGCGTGCGGCAGCAGCAGTTCCTTGCCGAAGTAAAGCTGATAACGGATCTTGGCGGCGGCTGGACCACGCAGCAGCTTCCGAGCAAAAACTCGCTCCAGACGGACAATCCGCTGCTTCCGTCCTTCATCCAGAGGGACAAGAACGGAAACTGAAGCACAGAAAAAGGGCGGGGCCATTGGCACCCGCCCTTTTCATATCCGCCCCGTCTGCCGGAATCAGAGAGCGTGCAGCCCCGCGACACCTGCGAGAATGGCCAGCACTGCCAGCACCAGGAAGACGATGAAGAACAGCTTGGCGATCCCAGCCGTTGCGGCCGAAATACCGGAAAAGCCGAAAACACCGGCAATGATGGAAATGATAAAGAAAACAATCGCATAGTGCAGCATGACGCAGGCTCCTCGCCCAAGAGTTCGTGGTCATGTCGTAACGTGACGAGCCTGCGGAAGTTTAACTTTTCCGAAAAAGACCTTTTCCCAACAAAATCCCGATGAAAAACGAGGTCAGCAACCAGAACAGTGGCTGATCCACCATCAAATCGCTGACAAGTGCCTCAGTTTCTCTTGCTGCACTGGAAACTTTTTTCTCAAGACCGTTCATCCAGGGACAGGCGCTGGCATCGTCCTGCAACCGCCCTACCCCTGCCTCCAGATACTGTTCCAGATCGGCGTCCATAGCTCTTCTCCTTGACATGACTGCCTCCCAACGCGGAAGGGGGCAGCCCGATCCCGGACTGCCCCCTTCTTTTACAGTGTCAGAGCAATGACGAAATGCCCTGAACTCAGTGCCCAACCACTGGAGCGCTCTCGCCCCGTGCTGCAGCTTCTTCGCTGTAGCGACGTGCTTCCGGCGAGATGGTCAGAGCCGTCGTCATGCCGGCAGAGGCCAGATAGATCACGGCAAAGGTCCAGATCACATACTGCATGCCCGGACCGAAGACCGCTTCACAGCCGGCCACAACTGCCGGACCAACCCAAGTGGATGCACCTGCACCCAGACCCAGAATGGACAGAGCCGCCGCTTTCTCACGCGGGCAGATCTGCGGCATCAGGCCGGACAGCGGAACGAACGCTGCGACGGTCGCACCGTAGAAGATGCCTGCGGCGGCCACGGCCCAGAAGTTTCCGGGGAACCACAGCGGCACATAATAGAACAGCGGAATGGCGATGAAGCCGCCAATGCCACCGAACACGGCGACAACGAACCGGTGCCCAAGGCTATCGGCAACCATACCCGAGACAAGGTTGAACAGGATGTTGCTCAGGAAGATGAGCGACAGCAGGTTCAGCCACTGGCCGAGGGAAAAGCCGAGATGGTCGACGAAGAACGCCGGCATGATCGCCAGGAATGCATATTCCGAAGACGTGTCGATCACACGGACGATACCGGCGATCAGCGTCTTGGGCTCACGCCACATGATGCTCATGGAACCAAAGAAAATGTCCTTGGTCGGAACATGGTCCGGCAGAAGGCGCTTCTTGCCGGTCGGCTCATGCGTAAACAGCAGAGCGACAAGACCACCAATGATCACCAGTCCGAGGGAGCACCAGAAGGTCCGAAGCTCACCGATCTGCGGAATGGCAAAACGCGCGAACTGCGAGCCAAGCGTCGGCAGGCCGGCCGAAAAGGAAAACCAGAACCAGCCAGCAGCCGAACCCAGCATGGCGGTCGGCGTGGCAGCGGCAATCCAGACAAGGAAGCCATACGCAAAAAGCGGATAGGCAAAGCCGCGAAGCGTATAGAAAAGCAGGATCATCGGTCCGCTGTTGGGTCCAAGACCCAGGGACAGGAAGCCCACTTCAAGAATGGCCCACAGGACGAGACCAAGCCACATGACTTTCTTCGGCCCCATGAGATCCGACAACGGCCCGGAGAACCAGGCGGCGATCATCACGGTGATTCCGTAGAAAGTGAACATTTCGTTCACGAAACCCTGCGTATGGCCGTGATGAAGCATGTAGGTATCGAGATACCCCGCCTCCACGCCATCACCGACCATGAACAGGAGCTGTCCCACAAATGCCCAGAACAGGGCTCTGGGTATCCCAAGGGCTTCCGCAAGCCCGTGCTTGGGGGGGGAAGATTCGGACATTATAACGCTCTCCAAACGCTAGACGCATCACGAACCCATCCGGGCCTCATTGCCAGGATACATATTCGATGCGTCGTGGCAGGCCCTACGAGAGTGCTCGGACCTGTTTCTCAGAATTGTGCAGACCCACCGCGAAGAACGGCGGAACGTTCTCCAAAAAGGGCGGGAACCGCTCCCGTGAGGAAACGGAATCTCACGCTGTCCCGACACAGGACAGGAATGGGTCTGCAAAGAGTGGGGACTGCATATCACACAACATCGTGGCAAAGAAACCACGAATCAAAAAAGGCCGGAGCATTCCTGCCCCGGCCTTTTTTAAAGCTTCGAAAACAAGGAGCCTCAGGCGGCTTCCTGCTCCTCTGCAACGTTCTGCTTCGGTCCGCTGTCCTGGCCCTTTGCAGCGACATCACGATCGACCAGTTCGATCACGGCCATATCGGCATTGTCGCCATAACGGACGCCAGCCTTCAGGACGCGGGAGTAGCCACCGGCACGTCCCTTGTAGCGCTCGGCAACAGCCGAGAACAGTTTCGTCACGACGGCGTCGTCACGCAGCTGTGCGAAAGCCTGACGACGGGCGTGCAGATCGCCACGCTTGCCGAGCGTGATCAGCTTCTCGACCACCGGGCGAAGTTCCTTCGCCTTCGGCAGCGTCGTCGTGATCTGCTCGTGCTTGATGAGAGCCACGGCCATGTTGCGGAACATGGCAGCGCGGTGAGAAGAGGTGACGTTGAGCTTACGCCCGCTCACACCATGACGCATTGCTAGTTTTCCTTACCTTGAAAGTTCTCAGAACGTCTCGTCGAGACGCTTGGCCAGATCCTCGATGTTCTCGGGCGGCCAGGCCGGGACGCTCATGCCGAGCGACAGCCCCATACCGGTGAGAACTTCCTTGATCTCGTTGAGCGACTTGCGCCCGAAATTGGGCGTACGGAGCATTTCCTGTTCGGACTTCTGCACCAGATCGCCAATATAGACAATGTTGTCGTTCTTGAGGCAGTTGGCGCTACGCACCGACAGCTCGAGTTCGTCAACCTTGCGGAGAAGATTGCGGTTGAACGGCAGGTCATCCTGCGGCTCTTCATGCTGGACCGGACGCGGCTCATCGAAGTTGATGAACAGCTGCAGCTGATCCTGAAGAATCCGGGCTGCAAGAGCCAGGCTGTCTTCCGGCGTCACCGCACCGTTGGTCTCGACCGTCAGCAGCAGCTTGTCATAGTCAGTGACCTGACCGACACGCGTCTGCTCGATCTTGTAGGAAACCCGACGCACCGGCGAATAGATCGCGTCGATGGGAATCAGGCCAATCGGGGCATCTTCCGGACGGTTTGCCGCTGCTGCAACATAGCCCTTGCCCATATTGACGGTGAATTCCATGCCGAGCTTCACGCCGTCATCGAGCGTGCAGATCACGAGATCGGGGTTCATGATCTCAATGTCATGACCCGCCTGGATCTGGCCAGCCGTCACTTCACCCGGGCCCGTGGCCGTCAGGATCATGCGCTTGGGGCCTTCACCATGCATACGCAGGGCGAGCTGCTTGACGTTCAGGACGATGTCCGTGACGTCTTCGCGAACACCCGGCACGGCGGAGAACTCGTGCAGCACGCCATCGATCTGGATGGCAGTCACGGCGGCGCCCTGCAGCGACGACAGGAGAATACGACGCAGTGCGTTACCGAGCGTCATGCCGAAGCCGCGTTCCAGAGGCTCGGCCACGACAGTGGCGATGCGCGAGGCAACCGGTCCGGGCTCGACTTCAAGCTTCTCCGGCTTGATGAGGGACTGCCAGTTTTTCTGGAGAACCAAGGTCGTGGCCTTTCAAACAACGAAGCACGCCAAGGGAAATTGGCGGCACCTGGGCCCGCACCGAAGGTGCGGCAAAAGATGCAATCACTTACAGATGCTGCGTATCGCGCACGATACGCAGCAAAGCATCACTCAGACGCGACGACGCTTCCGGGGACGGCAACCATTGTGCGGCACGGGCGTCATGTCGCGGATGGACGTAATGTTGAACCCTACGGCCTGAAGGGCACGGAGAGCGCTTTCACGCCCCGAACCCGAACCCGGACCGGAGACCTCGATCTCAAGCGTTTCCATGCCATGCTCGCGTGCCTTGCGGCCGGCATCTTCTGCAGCGACCTGAGCAGCATACGGCGTGGACTTACGGGAGCCTTTGAAGCCCTGCGCACCCGACGACGACCAGGCAATCGCGTTGCCCTGTGCGTCAGAAATGGTGATCATGGTGTTGTTGAACGTGGAAAGCACGTGAGCAACACCGGAAATGATATTCTTGCGTTCCTTTTTACGGATACGCGGAGCAGCGGCCTTGGCCATGAGAGAGGTCGTCCTAAAAGTTTAACGAAAAACGTCGATGAAGATGTCAGGCGCGGATTAGCGCGTGACCTTCTTCTTGCCGGCAATCGCCACGGCCTTGCCCTTGCGGGTACGGGCGTTCGTGTGCGTGCGCTGACCGCGGACCGGCAGGCCACGACGGTGACGAAGGCCACGGTAGCAACCGAGGTCCATCAGACGCTTGATGTTCATTGCGGTCTCGCGACGGAGGTCGCCTTCAACGCGCAGTTCGGAATCGATCAGCTCGCGGATCTTCACGATTTCATCGTCAGACAGCTCGTTGACGCGCTTGGCATCGGGGATTTCGAGCTTGTTGCAGATGGACTGCGCCGTCGACGGGCCGATGCCGTAGACATAACGCAGGGCAATGACGACCCGCTTGTTGGTCGGAATGTTTACGCCGGCAATACGTGCCACGCCTGTTACTCCCATTGGAACGGCTCAGGGCCGTACCAGACTGTTACGTGCCTAGCCGTGGCCAGGTCGATTATCTCGCAGCCGGACCTGTCACCTGCCGATTCCGGCATGCGCATACACGGTCTGACTGCACCTGTGTCGAGGGCGCGCAATATACTGCCCACCCTACCTGAGTCAAATGATAGAGATCACTTTTTCGTGATTCCATCAGAATGCTCAGTGTTTCTTCGCTGCCGCAACGATGGCATCGATCTCTTTGCCAACGCTCTCAACGTCTTTCATACCATCAACATGCAGCAGACGCCCGGCCCTCTCATAATAAGGAAGGATGGGCGCGGTCTGCTTGCGATAGACATCCAGACGGGCACGGACCACATCGGGATTGTCATCCGGACGCCGCGTACCATCTTCGCCGCAGCGACTGGCGATCCGCTCAACGAGTTTTTCTTCGTTGACGTCCAGAAGGATAACGGCATCGATCGTCAGGCCACGAGCGGATAGCATGGTGTCCAACGCCTCAGCCTGACTTTCGGTCCGCGGGAAGCCATCAAGAATAAAGCCCCGCTCGCAGTCCGGCTGTGCAATCCGGTTCTGGATCATGGCGACGATAATCGGATCGGGAACAAACTGCCCCTTCTCCATGATCGCCTTGGCTTCGTTGCCAATCGCCGAACCCGCAGCGACTTCCGCCCGCAGCATGTCGCCAGTGGAAATCTGCTTGAGGCCATAGAGAGCTTCAAGACGTTTGGCTTGAGTTCCCTTGCCTGCCCCCGGCGGGCCAAGAAGAATGATGTTCATCGACGCTTCGAGCCTCCCGGAATACCACCACGGGAACCGCGGCTACGCTGTTTGCGGATCAGGCCCGAATACTGATGCGCCACCAGATGGGACTGAACCTGTGTCACCGTATCAATCGTGACCGACACGATAATGATCAGACTGGTGCCGCCGAAATAGAACGGCACGTTATATTTGCTGATCAGGATCTGCGGCAACAGGCAGACCACCACGAGGTACATCGCACCGATCGCCGTCAGACGGGACAGGATCTTGTCGAAATACGTTGCAGTGCTTGCACCTGGACGAATGCCGGGGATGAAGCCCCCCTGCTTGCGCAGGTTCTCTGCCGTTTCCTCGGGATTGAATGTGATCGCCGCATAGAAATAGGAGAAGAACAGGATCATCGCGGCATAGAACAGCATGTACAGCGGCTGTCCCTGCCCCAGCTGCTGACCCAGAACCGAGAGCCATCCCGGCATCGAATGCCCGTTCATGAAGCCGGAGATGGTCACCGGAATCAGAAGAACAGAGGATGCAAAGATCGGCGGAATGACACCGGCCGTATTGACCTTCAGCGGCATGTGGGTGGAGTCACCGCCAAAAATGCGGTTTCCAACCTGACGCTTCGGGTACTGGATCACGACGCGGCGCTGTGCCTGTTCCATGAAGACGATGAAGCCAATGACGGCAATCGCCAGAACAAGGAAGATCACAACGAAAATGGGCGAAAGAGCCCCTGTCCGTCCCAGTTCGAAAAGACTGGCCAGAGCATGCGGCAGGTTCGCCACGATACCCGCGAAAATGATGAGGGAAATCCCGTTCCCAACACCTCGGGACGTGATCTGCTCTCCAAGCCACATCAGGAACATCGTGCCGCCCACAAGCGTCACGACGCAGGATGCAATGAAGAACATCCCAGGGGCCACCACAGCATTCGCACCATGCGCCGTCATGTTCTCAAGCCCGACAGCAATGCCATAGGCCTGAAAAAGGGCGATGAAAACCGTAAGATAGCGCGTGTACTGATTGAGCTTCTTACGACCCGCCTCACCTTCCTTCTTCATTGCTTCCATGGACGGAAGCGCCGTGGAAAGAAGCTGGATGATGATCGAGGCACTGATATACGGCATGATGTTCAGCGCGAACACGGTCATACGCCCAAGCGCACCACCCGTGAACATGTCGAACATCCCCAGGATACCACCCTGATGCTGGGCAAGAAGCTGCCCCATCACGGTCGCATCCACGCCGGGAACCGGAATATACGTGCCAAGCCGATAGACGATCAGCGCACCCAGGGTGAACCAGATGCGCTTCTTGAGTTCGGTCGCCTTGGAAAACGAACTCATATTGAGATTGGCGGCGAGCTGCTCTGCTGCGGAAGCCATCCACCTGTCCTTTCATGAAAACAGCGTCGCCGCACGAGAGCACGGGACGCTGTTCACTATCCAACCCTATTCCGGGCCCAAGCCCGGAGAAGAAATATCAGGCGTCAGCCTGAGCTTCCTTCTTGGTTTCGAGCACCTTGACGGTGCCGCCAGCCTTCTCAACCGCAGCCAGAGCCGCAGCGGAAGCGCCAGCCACTTCGATGGTCACACCATGCGAAAGCTCACCATGGGCAAGAAGACGGACACCGGCCAGCTTGCTACCGTTGACGAGACCAGCCTTGCGCAGGGCCTCCTCATTGACGGTTGCAGCCTTGTCCAGCTTTCCGCTTTCGATGGCCTTGGAGATCGCACCGAGGTTCACCGGAGCATATTCCTTGCGGAAAATGTTCACGAAGCCACGCTTCGGCATACGACGGTACAGCGGAAGCTGGCCACCCTCGAAGCCGTTGAGGGACACGCCCTCACGAGCCTTCTGACCCTTGACGCCACGACCCGACGTCTTGCCCTTGCCGGACCCGATGCCGCGTCCGAGACGCTTCTTGCGATAACGAGAGCCCTCGTTATCGCGCAGTTCGTTGAGGTTCATTTCAACCCTCCACCTTGATGAGGTGGGCAACCTTGCGGATCATTCCACGCACGGCCGGAGTATCCTCCAGCGTACGCGTGGAACCAATTCCACGCAGCCCAAGACCGGTGATGGTCTCAGCCTGGCCCGGTTTACGACCGATGACCGATGCGATCTGCGTAACCTGGACGGTCTTGCCGTTCTCAGCCATTTGTCACCTCCGCTTCCGTCTGGCCCTGCTCGCGCTTGCCAAACAGTTCTGCAGCCTTCTTGCCGCGACGGGAAGCAACATGACGCGGGCTGCTGGCCTTCTCAAGCGCAGCAAAGGTTGCCTTGATCATGTTGTGCGGGTTCCGCGTACCGAGGCTCTTGGCCACAACGTCATTGACGCCGAGGCTTTCGAACACTGCACGCATCGGACCACCGGCGATGATACCCGTACCGGCTTCAGCCGCACGGACAACAACCTTGCCGGCACCGTAGTGACCGAACGTATCGTGATGAAGGGTACGACCCTCCTTCATCGGTACGCGGATCATCGTGCGCTTCGCGCGCTCGGTTGCCTTGCGGATCGCCTCGGGAACTTCACGGGCCTTGCCCGCACCGTAACCAACGCGTCCCTTCTGGTCACCAACAACCACGAGGGCAGCGAACGCAAAACGGCGACCACCCTTCACGACCTTGGCGACACGGTTGATGGTTACGAGCTTGTCGACCAGATCATCGCCCTGCTCGCGCTCACGACCACCACGGCCGCCTTCTCTTGGCTCACGTGCCATGTGTGATCCTCCTTAGAACGAGAGTCCGCCCTCACGGGCAGCCTCTGCCAGGGCTTTGACCCGGCCATGATACAGATAAGAGCCGCGGTCGAACACGACGGTCTTGACGCCAGCTGCAACACCGCGCTCGGCAATCAGCTTGCCGATAACCGTAGCCGCAGACACGTCGGCGCCGGTCTTGCCAGCGTCGCGGAGCGTCTTTTCCAGCGTGGAAGCGCTGGCAAGTGTGCGGCCCTGTGCATCGTCGATGATCTGGGCGTGAATGTGCTTGCTGGAACGGAAGACCGACAAACGCGGCCGGCCGCCGCTCTTGCGACGAAGCTGGAAGCGCAGCCGCTGACGGCGACGTTCCTGCAATCCTTGCTGCGATGCCATTACTTCTTCTTACCTTCCTTACGACGCAGAACCTCGGTCTCGTACCGAACACCCTTGCCCTTGTAAGGCTCAGGCTTGCGGAAGCTGCGAATATCGAGCGCAACCTGACCAACACGCTGTTTGTCGTTACCTTCAACGACAATCGCGGTCGGACGCGGAGTGGTGATCTTGATGCCTTCCGGAATCGGATAGACAACATCGTGCGAGAAACCGAGGTTCATCACCAGGTTGGAGCCCTGAACAGCAGCACGGAAACCCGTACCCTGAATTTCAAGCCCCTTGGAGAAGCCGTCGGACACGCCCTTGACCGTATTGGCGATCAGAGCGCGGGTCGTTCCCCACATGGTCCAGTTTTCACGGGAGCGACGACCGACAGGAGCGACGGAAACGTTGCTGCCCTCAATCTTGACTTCCACGTGACGGGACACCGGAACGGTCAGTTCACCGAGTTTGCCCTTGGCCTTGAAGAAGCCGTCAGCAACGGAAACCTGCACGCCAGCCGGAACTTCGACGGGATATTTACCTACGCGAGACATGCGATCCTCCTTAGAAGACGCGGCAGAGGACTTCGCCGCCAACGTTGGCAGCGCGAGCCTCGACGTCCGACAGGACGCCACGCGGGGTGGACAGGATCGACACACCAAGGCCGGCATAAACGCGCGGAAGTTCCTTGATCTTCGAGTAGACGCGACGGCCGGGCTTGGAAACGCGATGGATTTCCTTGATGACCGGCTGGCCTTCTACATACTTCAGCTCGATGCGGAGCTGTGCAACACCCTTGCGGAGTTCCTCAGCTGCGAAGCCACGGATGTAGCCCTCACGCTTCAGAGCTTCCAGAACGCTTGCGCGCAGCTTGGATGCAGGCGCAACGCAGACAGCATGACGGGCACGCTGCGCATTGCGGATCCGGGTCAGCATATCGCCCAGTGGATCAGACAAAGACATTCGATCTACCCTTTACCAGCTCGACTTGACCATGCCAGGAATCTGGCCGGCGGAGGCAAGGTCACGCAGAGCAATACGGCTCAGCTCGAACTTGCGATAGTTGGCACGGGGGCGACCAGAAAGCTTGCAACGCAGACGGACGCGCGTGGCGGATCCATTACGCGGCATCTGGGCCAGCTTGAGGGTCGCATCAAAGCGGTCTTCAACCGACAGAGTGCGATCCTTGATGATGTTCTTGAGAGCGGTCCGCTTTTCCTTGTCGCGCTTCACCAGGGCAGCGCGATGGTTATTACGGTTTACCGCTGAGACCTTCGCCATCTCGAATTTTCTCCCGGAACCTGTCAGGCCTATCCCGACGGTTTTCCAATCAGCGTGTCTATAAAGGAAAGCGGCCTTCCAATGGAAGGCCGAATCCTGATTTTAACCGTGATCGGTCTGAAAAATTATGGATCAGCCGTTGAACGGCAGATCAAAGGCCTTCAGCAGGGCCTTTGCTTCAGCATCAGACTTGGCGCTGGTCACGAAAATGATGTCCATGCCGCGGACGGCATCGATCTTGTCATATTCGATCTCAGGAAACACGATCTGTTCCTTGATGCCCATGGCGAAGTTGCCATGTCCATCAAAGCCCTTGTTTGCCGGCAGACCGCGGAAATCGCGGATACGCGGCATGGCGATCGTCACCAGACGATCAAGAAACTCGTACATGCGGGCACGACGGAGCGTGACCTTGCAGCCGATGGGCAGACCCTCACGGATCTTGAAGCCGGCAATAGCCTTGCGAGCAAGGGTCTTGACGGGCTTCTGACCGGAAATGACGGTCATTTCCGCAACAGCGGCATCAAGCTTCTTCTGGTCGCCGGCGGCTTCACCAACACCCATGTTCAGCACGATCTTCTCGAGCTTGGGAACCTGGAGTTCGTTGGCGTAACCGAACTGCTCACGCAGCTGCTTCTTCAGAACGTCTTCGTAGCGCTGGTGCAGACGCGGCAAAGCGTTTTTATATTCGCTCATTGTTGCGCTCCTCAGCCTTCGATCACTTCGCCGGTTGCCTTGGCAACGCGAACCTTGCGACCGTCTTCCAGAATACGGAAACCAACGCGCGTCGGCTTGCCGCTCTTCGGATCAACCAGCTTCAGGTTGGACAGGTGGATCGGCATTTCGCGCTCGATGATCCCACCTTCTCCGCCCATGCGGTTGGGCTTCGTGTGACGCTTGGCAACTGCCACGCCACGCACAACAGCCTTCTCGGCCTTCGGCATCACGGCGAGGACTTCGCCGCGAACGCCACGGGACTTGCCGGAGAGGACCAGAACCTGGTCACCCTTCTTGATACGAGCAGCCATTACAGCACCTCCGGAGCCAGCGAGATGATCTTCATGAACTTGCGCGCACGCAGCTCACGAACCACCGGGCCAAAGATACGCGTACCAATCGGCTCCTGCTGCTTGTTCAGCAGAACGGCAGCATTCTTGTCGAAGCGGATGGCGGAACCATCTGCACGACGGACCGGGTAGGAGGTGCGAACGATAACGGCCTGATGGACGTCACCCTTCTTCACCTTGCCGCGGGGAATTGCTTCCTTGACGGACACGACAATGACGTCGCCGACCGAGGCGGTCTTCCGCTTGGAACCGCCCAGCACCTTGATGCACTGCACCCGACGTGCGCCGGAGTTGTCGGCGACGTCCAGGTTGGTCTCGGGATGAATCATGTGCCTACCCCCTTAAGCGCTGACGGAAGAGGAGGCAGAAGCCAGATCCTCTCCGTTGCGCGACACGACAGACCACGTCTTGCGCTTGGAGATCGGTGCGCATTCTTCAATGCGCACCAGATCGCCCGTCTGGCAGACGTTCTCTTCGTCATGAGCCGCATACTTCTTGGAGCGGCGAATAAACTTCTTGTAGAGCGGATGCATGATGCGACGATCGACAAGAACGGTAACCGTCTTGTCCATCTTGTCGCTCGTGACCCTACCCGTCAGGACGCGCCTTGGCATCGTCCGTCTCCTCTCAGGACTTAGCGGCGGACGTTTTGGCGCCCGCACGGTTCTTCGATTGATGAGCCAGTGTCTTGATACGTGCTACTGCACGGCGCACGACCTTGACGCGGCTTGTGTTCTCCGACTGCCCGGTGGCAGCCGAAAAACGGTGGTTGATCTGTTCGCGCTTGAGATCGAGCAGAAGAGCGTTCAGCTCGTCCTCGCTCTTCGCGCGCAGATCGGCAGGCTTGTACGTGTCGGCCATTACGCGTCTCCGATACGCTGAACGAACTTGGTCTTGATCGGAAGCTTTGCAGCACCCAGGCTCAGGGCCAGCTTGGCAACCTCAGGCGGAACGCCTTCGATCTCGAACAGGATACGACCCGGCTTGACACGTGCTGCCCAGTACTCGGGATTACCCTTACCGGAGCCCATACGCACTTCTGCAGGCTTTGTCGAGACCGGAGTATCCGGAAAGATACGAATCCACACACGACCGGCACGCTTCATGGCACGCGTGATCGCACGACGGGAGGCTTCGATCTGGCGAGCGGTAATCCGCTCCGGCTCCAGCGCCTTCAGGCCGAAGGCACCGAAGTTGAGCTGGGTTCCGCTTTTCGCCAGACCGTGAATGCGGCCCTTGTGGGCCTTACGAAACTTTGTCCGCTTCGGGGAAAGCATGTTGTTAAATCCTCAAATCAGCACCAGCAATGGAACTGTGAGCTTTCGCTCACAGTCTTAGCGCTGGGGAGCCTGCTCCGCAGCACGACGATCCTGTGCCAGCGGGTCATGAGCCAGGATCTCACCCTTGAAGATCCATACCTTCACACCGCAGGTGCCATACGTTGTCTTGGCGGTTGCCGTACCGTAATCGATGTCGGCGCGAAGCGTATGCAGGGGAACACGTCCCTCACGATACTTTTCGGCACGAGCGATTTCAGCACCACCCAGACGACCACCGCAGGTGATCCGGATGCCCTGGGCACCAAGACGCATTGCGGACTGAATTGCGCGCTTCATGGCACGACGGAAAGCAACACGACGTTCCAGCTGCTGAGCAATGTTCTCGGCAACGAGGGTCGCATCGATTTCCGGCTTGCGGATCTCGACGATGTTCAGCGCCACGTCGGTCTTCGCCATACGGCTCAGTTCCTTGCGGAGCGCGTCGATGTCCTGGCCCTTCTTGCCGATCACGACGCCCGGACGGGCGGCGTAGATCGTCACGCGGGGCTTCTTGGCCGGACGCTCGATAACAACGCGGGACACGCCTGCGCCGGACAGCTTGCGACGCAGGAATGCACGAAGCTTCAGGTCTTCATGCAGCAGACGTGCGTAGTCTTGACCGGCGTACCAGCGGCTGTCCCAGGTACGGTTGACGCCGAGCCGAAGCCCGATCGGATTGACCTTGTGTCCCATGGATCAGGCTGCCTTCTGCTCTTTGTTGGTTCCGCGAGACGGCTTCGTCTCTTCCGGTGCTTCTGCACGCTCGGCAACAACAATCTTCAGGTGGCTGAAGAACTTCTCGACGCGAGCGGAACGGCCACGGCCACGAGCGTGGAAACGCTTCATGACGATGGACTTGCCCACTTCTGCCGTCTTGACCACCAGCTGATCGACATCGAGCTGGTGATTGTTCTCAGCGTTGGCCACGGCGCTCTCAAGAGTCTTCTTGACCTGCTGCGCGATACGACGACGCGAGAAGGTCAGAGCGGCGATAGCCTTGTCAGCCGGCTGGTTGCGGATCATTGCCGCGACCAGGTTCAGCTTGCGCGGGCTGACGCGGATGTTGCGGGCAACTGCCTGCGCTTCCGTGTCAGCGAGCGTGCGGATGTGCTTCGGCTTGCTCATTTTCAGCCCCGCTTCGACTTCTTGTCAGAGCCATGACCGGTGTAGGTCCGCGTCGGCGAGAACTCGCCGAACTTGTGACCGACCATGTTCTCCGTGACCTGCACAGGCAGGAACTTGTGACCATTGTAGACGCCGAACGTAAGCCCGACGAACTGCGGAAGGATCGTCGAACGACGCGACCAGATCTTGATCACTTCATTACGACCCGAAGCGCGTGACGCTTCAGCCTTACCGAACAGATACCCGTCAACGAACGGGCCCTTCCAGACGGAACGTGCCATCTCTGTTTGCCCCCTCTTACTTGCCGGACTTACGGCGACGGATGATCAGGCTATCCGTCTTCTTGTTAACACGCGTCTTGTAACCCTTGGTCGGAACACCCCACGGCGTAACCGGATGACGGCCACCAGAGGTCCGGCCTTCACCACCACCATGCGGATGGTCAACCGGGTTCATGACAACGCCACGGTTATGCGGGCGACGTCCGAGCCAGCGGGAACGCCCGGCCTTGCCCATGTGCTGGTTCATGTTGTCCGGGTTGGACACGGCACCAACGGTTGCCATGCATTCACCGCGAACGAGACGCAGCTCACCGGACTGCAGCTTAACCTGCGCGTAGCCGGCATCCTTGCCGACCAGCTGGGCATACGTGCCAGCGGAGCGGGCCAGCTTGCCACCAGCGCCCTGCTTCAGCTCGATGTTATGCACGATCGTTCCAACCGGCATTGCACCCAGCGGCATGGCGTTGCCAGGCTTGACGTCCGTATGGGCGCCGGAGATGACGCGATCGCCAACCTTCACGCGCTGCGGAGCAAGGATGTAGGCGAGTTCGCCATCTTCATACTTGATCAGCGCAATGAATGCCGTGCGGTTCGGATCGTATTCGAGACGCTCGACCGTTGCGGCCACATCGAACTTGCGACGCTTGAAGTCGACATAACGATAGGACTGCTTGTGCCCGCCGCCACGGAAGCGAACCGTGGTACGGCCGTGATTGTTACGGCCGCCCGACTTGTTCTTGCCTTCCGTCAGCTGCTTGACCGGCTTGCCCTTGAAGAGCTCGCTGCGGTCAATCAGCACGGTGCCGCGTGTGCTCGGCGTCGTGGGATTAAAGTGCTTGAGTGCCATGGTATCCTACCCCGCGTCAGCCCAGCTTGGCTGTAAGGTCAATGGACTGACCTTCAGCAAGCTGTACATACGCCTTCTTGATGTCCGAGCGACGGCCGGGACGACCCTTGACGCGCTTGACCTTACCCTTCTGGACCAGCGTGTTCACGCCGGTAACCTTCACGTTGAAGAGCTTCTCAACCGCAGCCTTGATCTGAGGCTTCGTCGCACTGGGAGCGACCTTGAACACCACCTGGTTACGCTCGGAAAGAAGCGTAGCCTTTTCGGTGATCAGCGGTGCACGGACCACGTCGTACAGGGCTTCCTGCGACATGTTCTGTGCCGTCTTGTGTGCGTTCATGACGGTATTGGTGGTCATGCCAGACGCTCCTTAAGACCCTCAAGACCGGCGCGGGTGATGACCAGCACATCGTGGTTGAGGATGTCATAGACGTTTGCACCAATGGTCGGCAGAACGTCGATCTTCGGCAGATTGGCGATTGCGCGAGCAAACTGCTCGTCAACAGCGCCATCAACGATCAGCGCGGACGTCCAGCCCAGGGCCTTGATCTTCGCTGCGGCTTCACGGGTCTTGGTGACACCGTTGGCGGCATCGAGAACGATCAGCTTGCCCTCGGCTGCCTTCTGCGACAGGGCGCAGATCAGGCCGAGACGACGGACCTTCTTGGGAAGGTCATAGCCGTGGTCGCGAACGACCGGACCATGGACAACGCCACCCGTACGGAACTGTGGTGCACGCAGGGAACCCTGACGGGCAGAACCCGTGCCCTTCTGGCGGTAAGGCTTCTTGGTCGTGCCAGAAATTTCACCCATGCCCTTCGTACGGTGCGTACCGGCACGGCGCTTTGCGAGCTGCCAGTGCACAACACGTGCCATGATGTCAGAGCGCGGAGTGACCGCGAAAATCTCTTCAGGAAGCGCGACAGAGCCTGCGCTACCGTTATCGAGGGTCTTGATATCGTATTCCATGCCCCTCGTCCTCAACCGGCGGCCGCCACTGTTGCTGCCGGATACGGCGCATCAGCATGGCGAGCCTTCTTGATTGCATCGCGAATCAGCACAAGGCCGTTCTTCGCACCAGGAATTGCACCCCTGACCATGATCAGGTTGCGCTCTTCATCCACGGCAGCGATCTCGAGGTTCAGCGTGGTAACACGCTCGTCACCCATGTGACCTGCCATCTTCTTTCCCTTGAAGACCTTGCCAGGATCCTGGCGCTGGCCCGTAGAACCATGGGAACGGTGGCTGATGGAGACGCCGTGGGACGCTTCGAGACCTGCGAAGTTATGACGCTTCATAACACCCGCAAAACCCTTGCCCTTGCTCTGGCCCGTGACGTCAACTTTCTGTCCCACAACGAAGTGAGCAGCGGACAGCTTGGTTCCAGCTTCCAGCAGGGCGTCTTCAGAGACGCGGAACTCTGCCAGATGCCTCTTTGGCTCGACCTTGGTCCGGGCGAAATGGCCACGGTTCGCCTTGGTGACATTCTTCACCTTGGCATTACCAAGTCCGAGCTGAATGGCGGTATAGCCATCGCGCTCGTTCGTGCGGGCATCCACAACCTCGACATTGTCAAGGTGAAGGACCGTCACAGGCACATGCGTGCCATCTTCCTTAAACAGCCGGGTCATTCCCAGCTTCTTTGCAATCAATCCGGTTCGCATCGTCTGGACCTTAGAGTTTGATCTCGACGTCCACGCCAGCGGCGAGGTCGAGCTTCATGAGGGCGTCCACGGTCTGCGGGGTCGGCTCGACAATGTCGAGCAGCCGGCGGTGAGTCCGAATTTCGAACTGTTCGCGGCTTTTCTTATCCACGTGTGGCGAGCGGTTCACCGTGAACCGTTCGATATGCGTCGGCAGCGGGATCGGACCCCGAACCCGCGCACCCGTACGCTTCGCCGTGTTTACGATCTCCTTGGTGCTGTTGTCCAGCACGCGATGATCGTACGCCTTAAGGCGAATGCGGATGTTCTGGTTGTCCATGTTCTTGTTCGTCCAACTCAAAAATTCGGGTGTCGTCCTACTGCCATTGCCCCTGAAAGGGAACCCCGGTCAGAAAAAATCTGACCGGGGCTGTCAAAGCCAACGGCTAAACGCAGGACTTAGGCGGTGATGGAAGAAACCACACCGGCACCCACGGTACGGCCACCTTCGCGGATAGCGAAGCGCAGGCCTTCGTCCATGGCGATCGGAGCGATCAGCTCCACGTCCATGGCAACGTTGTCACCCGGCATGACCATTTCCGTGCCTTCCGGCAGCGTCACGACGCCCGTGACGTCGGTCGTACGGAAATAGAACTGCGGGCGGTAGTTCGTGAAGAACGGCGTGTGACGGCCACCCTCTTCCTTCGTGAGGATGTAAGCCTCAGCCTTGAACTTCTTGTGCGGCGTGATGGAGCCGGGCTTTGCCAGAACCTGGCCACGCTCGACGTCTTCACGCTTCGTGCCACGAACCAGCGCACCGATGTTGTCACCGGCTTCACCGCGATCGAGCAGCTTGCGGAACATCTCGACGCCCGTAACGGTCGTCTTGACGGTGTCCTTCAGGCCGACGATTTCGACTTCGTCACCCACGTTGACAACGCCGCGCTCGACACGACCCGTGACAACCGTACCACGACCCGAGATCGAGAACACGTCTTCGATCGGCATCAGGAACGGACGGTCAACCGGACGCTCCGGCTGCGGGATGTAGGCGTCAACCTGCGTCATCAGTTCGAGAACGCGGTCTTCACCGATGGACGGATCGCCATCTTCCAGCGTCACAAGAGCGGAGCCCTTGACGATGGGGATATCGTCGCCCGGGAACTGGTAGGAAGACAGAAGCTCACGAACTTCCATTTCCACGAGCTCAAGCAGCTCCGGATCGTCAACCTGGTCAACCTTGTTCAGGAACACGACCAGTGCCGGCACACCAACCTGACGGGCAAGCAGGATGTGCTCGCGGGTCTGCGGCATCGGACCATCAGCAGCGGACACGACGAGGATCGCGCCGTCCATCTGAGCTGCACCCGTGATCATGTTCTTCACATAGTCAGCATGGCCCGGGCAGTCGACGTGAGCGTAGTGACGGTCAGCCGTCTCGTACTCAACGTGAGCTGTGGAAATGGTGATACCACGGGCGCGCTCTTCCGGAGCCTTGTCGATCTGGTCGTACGCGCTGTAGGTGGCGCCGCCGGTCTTAGCCAGCACCTTGGTGATTGCAGCAGTCAGCGAGGTCTTGCCGTGATCGACGTGACCGATGGTGCCGATGTTGCAGTGCGGCTTCGTCCGCTCGAATTTAGCCTTTGCCATCGTCTTTCTCCAAAACCCCGCTCCACCTGGAACGGGAGTAAGACTGAAAGTTCAAACCAGTCAGTGCACGATCCTGAGATCGACACACTGCCGGAAGCCCTTTAACCGGTTCTGATTACCAGCGATAGTGGCTGAATGCCTTGTTGGCTTCAGCCATGCGGTGCGTGTCTTCGCGCTTCTTGACAGCGGAGCCACGGTTGTTGACCGCATCCATCAGTTCGTTGGACAGACGCTCCTGCATCGTGTTCTCGCCACGCTTGCGGGAGGCATCGATCAGCCAGCGGATCGCGAGAGCCTGACGGCGCTCGGCGCGGACTTCAACCGGAACCTGATAGGTTGCGCCACCGACGCGACGCGAGCGGACTTCAACCGCAGGCTTCACGTTATCCAGAGCCGAGTGGAACATGGCCACCGGATCTGCAGTCGTGCCGCCGCGACGGCGCATGACTTCGAGAGCACCGTAAACGATGCCTTCGGCAGTGGATTTCTTACCATCGTACATCAGCGCATTCATGAAGCGCGTAATGACGACGTCTCCGAACTTCGGATCGGGAAGGATCTCGCGCTTTACAGCGCGGTGACGGCGACTCATTCCAAATACCTCTTACTTCGGACGCTTCGCGCCATACAGCGAACGACGCTGACGACGCTTGGCGAGACCCTGTGTATCAAGCACACCACGCAGGATGTGATAACGGACGCCAGGAAGATCCTTCACGCGGCCACCACGGATCAGAACAACACTGTGTTCCTGAAGGTTGTGGCCTTCACCCGGAATGTAGCTCACGACCTCATACCCGTTGGTCAGACGCACCTTGGCGACCTTACGCAGAGCGGAGTTCGGCTTCTTCGGCGTTACGGTATACACACGCGTGCAAACGCCGCGCTTCTGCGGGCAGCCCTGCAGTGCGGGGACCTTGTTCCGCTTTGCGGCCGGCTCACGGCCGTTCGCGATCAACTGGTTGATGGTCGGCATGCGCCCTTCCCAATCCTTGTCCTATTTCAGACAGCAACATTGCTGTTTCTGTCGTGACATTTGTTCCAACCGACATGCGGTAGGACCGCCTGCCATTTCCACATCGTGAAAAGGAAACAGCCTGAGCTGTTCCCTTCTCTCTTTAGCGTGCGGCCTTGGCATTTCCTCCTGAGAGAATAGCGGCACCGCATGCGATTCTTTAAACTTCGTCGGCTTCTTCAGCCTTCCGGGAAGGCAGTAGCCGAGGGCGCGGAACCTACGAAGGGTTCGACGCCAAGTCAAGTGGTTCAGCCGAAATGGCCCGATTCTGCAAAGAAAGTTTCCGGAATCGGGCGAGCCGGATCCCCACCTCATTCAAAAGCGGGGATCCCTCTCTCATTCCGCTGCGTCTTCGACGGCTTTCGGAGATGCTCCACCGACGCGCTGACGGTCCTGGCTGGCAGCGATACCCCGCAGGCGGTTCATCACACTGCCCGTTCCTGCCGGGATCAGACGCCCGACAATCACGTTCTCCTTCAGACCATTGAGGGTATCCACCTTACCCGACGTCGCCGCATCCGTGAGGACACGTGTGGTCTCCTGGAAGGAGGCCGCCGAGATGAAGGACTGCGTCTGCAGAGACGCCTTGGTGATACCCTGCAGAACCGGCATGGCCTTTGCAGGCGTATCCCCGTTCTCCATGAGACGCTGGTTTTCACCCTCGTACTCGATACGGTCTACCGTCTCGCCGATCAGGTAGGTCGAGTCACCCGGCTCAAGGATTTCCACCTTCTGCAGCATCTGACGGACAATGACTTCGATGTGCTTGTCATTGATCTTCACGCCCTGCAGTCGATAGACGTCCTGGATCTCGTTGACGAGATAGTCGGACAGGGCCTCGACACCCATGACCTTGAGAATGTCATGCGGCACGCGCGGACCGTCGACCAGCGGATCGCCCTTCTGGACAAAGTCGCCTTCCTGAACGGAAACGTGCTTGCCCTTCGGGATGAGGTACTGGGTCTCTTCACCCGTATCGTCGTTCTTGACGATGACGCAGCGCTTGGACTTGTAGTCCTTCCCGAACTCAATGCGGCCCTCGCCTTCGGCGATGATCGCATGATCCTTCGGACGACGTGCCTCGAATAGTTCTGCCACACGCGGCAGACCACCCGTAATGTCACGCGTCTTGGACCCTTCGCGAGGAATACGGGCCAGCACGTCACCGGCATTGACCTCTGCTCCGTTCTCCACAGACAGAATACTGTCCGGAGAGAGGAAGTAGCGGGCGTCATTGCCATTGGCGAGCTTGACGACGTTGCCGGAAGCATCCTTGAGCTGCAGACGCGGACGAAGATCCACACCCTTGGCTGCCTGCTTGTAGTCAACGACGACCTTCGAGCTCAGACCCGTGACTTCATCCATGCGCTCAACAAGCGTGATGCTGTCGATCAGGTCGAGATACTCGACGGTACCAGCCTGCTCGGTAATGATCGGCAGGGTGTACGGGTCCCACTCGGCCATCTTCTGGGTCCGCGTCACCGCTTCGCCTTCCGAGACCATCAGACGTGCGCCGTAAGGCACACGGTAGCGGGCACGTTCCACACCGTTTTCGTCAGTCAGCAGGATCTCGCAGTTACGCGACATCACGACCAGAACCTTCTGCGAGTTCTCGACGACGTTGCGGTTCTTGATCGTCACGATACCGTCGCGGGACGCTTCAACCATGGACTGCTCGGCGCCACGCGTTGCCGCACCACCAATATGGAAGGTACGCATCGTCAGCTGGGTGCCCGGCTCACCGATGGACTGGGCAGCGATGACACCGACAGCCTCACCGATATTGACCGGCGTACCGCGGGCCAGATCACGGCCGTAGCAGTGAGCACAGATACCGACGCGGCTGTCACAGGTCAGGACAGAGCGGATATCGACGCTTTCCACGCCAGCCTTCTCGATGAGCTCGGCCTCGGCTTCTTCGATCAGCGTGTTGCGCGGCAGGATGACATCCTGCGTCACCGGATGGATCACATCCTTGGACAGGGTACGACCCAGGATACGCTCGGACAGGGAAGCAACGACTTCGCCGCTATCCATGACCGCACGGACTGTCAGGCCACGCTCCGTACCGCAATCCGGCTCGACAATGATGCAGTCCTGCGCCACGTCGACGAGACGACGCGTCAGATAACCCGAGTTTGCGGTCTTCAGCGCCGTATCCGCGAGGCCCTTACGGGCACCGTGGCTGGAGGTGAAGTAATCGAGAACCGACAGGCCTTCCTTGAAGTTCGCGATAATCGGCTGTTCGATGATCTCGCCCGAAGGCTTCACCATCAGACCGCGCATACCGGCGAGCTGCTTCATCTGGGCCGGCGACCCACGGGCACCCGAGTGGCTCATCATCCAGACCGAGTTCGTCGGCTTGCCGATGACCTGTTTGGAGATTTCCTTGAGCATCGCCGCCTGGACTTCGTCCGTGCAGCGTGACCAGGCATCAACCACCTTGTTGTAACGCTCGCCAGCCGTGATCAGACCGTCCTGATACTGCTGCTCGAATTCCTTGACCTCTTCCGACGTCTTGCCAACCAGCGTTGCCTTGGCTTCCGGAATGATCATGTCATCCTTGCCGAAGGAAATGCCGGCGCGGGCTGCATGACGGAAACCAAGCCCCATCAGGCGGTCACAGAAAATCACGGCTTCCTTCTGACCACAGTGACGATAGACCGTGTCGATCACGTCGGACACGTTCTTCTTCGTCAGCTGCTTGTTGACCAGGCTGAAAGGAATGGCCTGGTGCTTCGGCAGGATCTGCGCAATCAGCGCACGACCCGGCGTCGTCAGGATCGTCTGACGGACCGACTTGCCCTCTGCATCGATCGTCGGCAGACGCAGACGGATCTTGTCATGCAGCTTCAGCGAGCCCGAAAGCATGGCGCTCTCGATTTCGGCGACATCCGAATAGGCCGGCGGAGCTGCCGTGACGATCTTGCCATCCTTGATGACGGCTTCGTCAGGCGTCTCGCGGTATTCCGGAACCTCAAGGCTCAGGTAATACAAACCCAGAACGATATCCTGGGACGGCACGATGATCGGCTTGCCGTTCGCGGGGCTGAGGATGTTGTTCGTGGACATCATCAGCACGCGGGCTTCAAGCTGGGCTTCAAGCGACAGCGGCACGTGAACGGCCATCTGGTCACCGTCGAAGTCAGCGTTGAACGCGGTGCAGACCAGCGGGTGAAGCTGGATGGCCTTACCTTCGATCAGCGTCGGCTCGAACGCCTGGATACCCAGACGGTGAAGCGTCGGCGCACGGTTCAGCATGACCGGATGCTCGCGGATCACCTCTTCAAGGATATCCCAGACTTCCGGACGCTCCTTCTCCACCATGCGCTTTGCAGCCTTGATGGTGGTGGCGTGACCGTACTTCTCGAGCTTCGAGTAGATGAACGGCTTGAACAGCTCGAGCGCCATCTTCTTCGGAAGACCACACTGATGCAGCTTCAGTTCCGGACCGACCACGATGACCGAACGGCCGGAATAGTCGACGCGCTTTCCGAGCAGGTTCTGACGGAAGCGGCCCTGCTTGCCCTTCAACATGTCGGACAGCGACTTCAGCGGACGCTTGTTGGCACCCGTGATGGCGCGGCCACGACGGCCGTTGTCGAACAGGGCGTCAACAGCTTCCTGCAGCATGCGCTTTTCGTTGCGGACAATGATGTCCGGCGCACGCAGCTCGATCAGCCGCTTCAAACGGTTGTTACGGTTGATAACGCGGCGATACAGGTCGTTCAGATCAGACGTCGCGAAACGACCGCCGTCCAGCGGCACCAGCGGACGCAGTTCTGGCGGAATGACCGGAACGATGTCCATGATCATCCAGTCCGGACGCGAGCCGCTTTCCACGAAGGCTTCAACCAGCTTCAGACGCTTCACGAGCTTCTTGCGCGCGGCTTCCGAGGTCGCCTTGCGCAGCTTCTTGCGCATCATGGTCTTCTCGGAATCGCCTTCCATGACGTCAGCGTCATAGTCGAACGGATCCGGCAGGCCCTTTTCCTTTGCCGCAAGGCTCAGCTCACGTTCCTGGTCGTTCGGAATACCCCAGTCATAGCTGGACAGCGCGCGCTTGATGGCTTCCGCACCGATTCCGACATCGATGCCTGCATCCGGATATTCATCCAGCAGGTCTTCGCAGCGGATTTCGTCCAGCAGGTACTGGTCGCGCTTCTTGCCATTCTTGTACGAGTCGATCTGATCGGATTCACAGACGCCCTTGTCGAGCACCAGGAACTTCTCGAAATACAGAACCGGCTCGACGTCCTTGAGCGGCAGATCCAGCATCGTGGCGATGCGGCTCGGCAGGGACTTCAGGAACCAGATATGTGCAACCGGGGACGCCAGCTCGATATGGCCCATGCGCTCACGGCGCACCTTGGCCAGCGTGACTTCCACACCGCACTTTTCGCAGACAATACCGCGGAACTTCATCCGCTTGTACTTGCCGCAGAGGCACTCGTAATCCTTGATCGGGCCAAAGATACGAGCACAGAACAGACCGTCACGCTCAGGCTTGAACGTCCGGTAGTTGATGGTCTCCGGCTTCTTGATTTCGCCGTAAGACCACGACCGCACCTGCTCGCTGGAGGCGAGCTGGATCTTGATCTGGTCGAAGGTCACCGACTGGCCGGTCTGACCCAGGATCTTCATGAGTTCGTTCATCCGCCGAAACCCCAATGTGTACCGCGGCGTCCCGCGGACACCTTAAAAATGAACCGTGGCGAGAAGGAGGGAGCGGGCAATTAAAGCCCGCTCTGCTCGAGTTCGACGTTCAGGCCGAGCGACTTCAGTTCCTTGATCAGAACGTTGAAGCTCTCCGGAATGCCGGCTTCGAAATCGTCCTGCTCGCGAACGATTGCCTCGTAGACCTTGGTACGGCCGGACACGTCATCCGACTTCACCGTCAGCATTTCCTGCAGCGTGTAGGCTGCACCGTATGCCTCAAGGGCCCACACTTCCATTTCACCAAAGCGCTGACCACCGAACTGCGCCTTACCACCCAGCGGCTGCTGCGTGACGAGCGAGTAAGGACCGATCGAACGGGCATGGATCTTGTCATCGACAAGGTGATGCAGCTTCAGCATGTAGATGTAGCCAACCGTCGTCTGACGCTCGAACGGCTCACCCGTACGACCATCGATCAGCTGCGACTGGCCCGACTTGTTGACACCGGCCTTCTCGAGCATCTCTTCGATGTCCGGGATGGAGGCGCCGTCGAACACCGGCGTTGCGATCGGCAGACCCTTGCGAAGGTTGTTCGCAAGCTCGATCAGCTGTTCGTTCGGCAAGGTCGCCACATCTTCGTTGAAGATGACATCGCCATAGACTTCGTGCAGGCGATCCAGCAGTTCCTGCTTGCGCTCACCGGTCCGCTGATACTCGTCCACCATATCACCGATGCTTGCGCCGATATTGGCACAGGCCCAGCCCAGATGGGTCTCGAGGATCTGACCGATGTTCATGCGCGACGGCACACCCAGCGGATTCAGCACGATGTCGACAGCCTGACCGTTCTCAAGGAACGGCATGTCCTCGACCGGAACAACGCGGGAGACGACACCCTTGTTACCGTGACGACCGGCCATCTTGTCACCCGGCTGAAGCTTGCGCTTCACGGCAACGAAGACCTTGACCATCTTCATCACGCCAGGCGGCAGCTCGTCACCGCGCTGCAGCTTCTCGACCTTGCTGTCGAAACGCGCATCGATGCGACGGGTCGCTTCCTTGAACTCACCGCGCAGCTTTTCGAGCTCTGCCATGACTTCATCGGACGTGACCGTGATGCTGGCCCAGGTCGCGCGATGATGCTCGTCCAGAACCTCTTCCGTGATCGGCGTACCGGAACGGATGCCCTTGAAGCCGGCACCGGCCGTCTGGCCAATCAGACGCTCACGCAGACGGTTGTAGAAGCTGCGTTCCTGAATGCCACGCTCGTCGTCACGGTCCTTGGTGAGACGCTCGATTTCGGCGCGCTCGATGGCCATTGCACGCTCGTCCTTGTCCACGCCACGGCGGGAGAAGACGCGAACGTCGACAATCGTACCCGTCGTGCCAGGCGGCAGCTTCAGGGACGTGTCACGGACATCGGAAGCCTTTTCACCGAAGATGGCGCGCAGAAGCTTCTCTTCAGGCGTCATCGGGCTTTCACCCTTCGGCGTCACCTTGCCAACGAGAATGTCACCCGGGTTCACCTCGGCGCCGACATAGACGATACCGGCTTCGTCGAGGTTGCGCAGGGCTTCCTCACCGACATTCGGAATGTCGCGCGTAATTTCTTCCTGACCCAACTTCGTATCGCGAGCCATGACTTCGAACTCTTCGATATGGATCGAAGTGAACACGTCATCACGGGCAATACGCTCGGAGATCAGGATGGAATCTTCGAAGTTGTAACCGTTCCAGGGCATGAACGCGACAAGCACGTTGCGACCCAGAGCCAGTTCACCCAGCTCGGTGGACGGACCGTCAGCAATGATGTCACCGGCATGAACCGTGTCACCGACCTTCACCAGCGGACGCTGGTTGATGCAGGTGGACTGGTTGGAACGCATGTACTTGCGCAGACGGTAGATATCCACACCCTGCGTGGCGCCAGCCTCGTCCGTCGCACGCACCACGATACGGGCACCATCGATCTGGTCGATGACACCACGACGCTTGGCAACGATGGTCGCACCGGAGTCATGCGCAACAGCAGCTTCCATGCCGGTACCAACCAGCGGGGCATCAGCCTTCACCAGCGGCACAGCCTGACGCTGCATGTTCGCACCCATCAGGGCGCGGTTGGCGTCATCGTTCTCAAGGAACGGAATGAGCGCGGCAGCGACAGACACAAGCTGCTTCGGCGAAACGTCACAGGCCGTGACCTGATCCGGCGGAACGACGCGGAAGTCACCGGAACGACGGACAGAAACGAGTTCATCTGTCAGACGGCCCTGATCGTCCTGCTTGGCATCAGCCTGGGCAACGACGAGCTTCTCTTCTTCCATGGCGGAAAGATATTTCCAGCCATCCTGAAGAACGCCCTCTTCCACCAGACGATACGGCGTCTCGATGAAGCCGTACTTGTTCACCTTGGCATAGGTCGACAGCGAGTTGATCAGACCGATGTTCGGGCCTTCCGGCGTCTCGATCGGGCAGATACGGCCGTAATGCGTCGGATGAACGTCACGAACTTCGAAGCCTGCACGCTCACGGGTCAGACCGCCCGGACCAAGCGCCGAAAGACGACGCTTGTGCGTCACTTCGGAGAGTGGGTTGGTCTGATCCATGAACTGGCTGAGCTGCGAGGATCCGAAGAACTCACGCACGGCAGCGGCAGCCGGCTTTGCGTTGATCAGGTCATGCGGCATGACCGTGTCGATGTCGACGGAACCCATACGCTCGCGGATGGCGCGCTCCATGCGGAGCAGACCGACGCGATACTGGTTTTCCATCAGTTCGCCGACAGAGCGGACACGACGGTTACCAAGATTGTCGATATCGTCGATCTGGCCGCGACCGTCCTTGAGTTCGCACATGATCTTGATCGTGCGCAGGATGTCTTCCTTACGCAGGACGCGCAGGGTATCCGGCGCATCGACATCAAGACGCATGTTCATCTTCACACGACCGACCGCGGAGAGATCGTAGCGGCCCTGGTCGAAGAACAGACCATGGAACATGGCTTCCGCCGTTTCCTTGGTCGGCGGCTCACCCGGACGCATGATGCGGTAGATATCGATCAGGGCTTCGTCACGACAACTGTTCTTGTCGGCAGCCAGCGTGTTGCGGATCCAGGGACCGTGCGAACCGTCCACGGACAGCAGTGGAAGCTCCGTAATCCCCATCTCTTCAAGCGCGGCCAGACGGTCTTCCGTCAGCTCTTCGCCGGCTTCGCCGTAGATCTCGCCCGTGTTCTCGTTCACGAGATCATAGGCCAGGAAGCGTCCAAGAATATCGAGGCGACCGACCTGCACGACGCGGGTCTTTTCCGCGATCTTGCGGACCATACGCGCGGTCAGCTTGGCATCGGCCTCGGCGACGACTTCACCCGTGTCGGCATCCACCAGCGGGCTGAGAAGCTTCAGACCACGGAAGGCATCCGGATCGAACGGACGCGCCCATTCGCCCCCCAGACGGGTGAACGGCACAGCCTCATAGAAGTAGGACAGGATTTCGTCCTGATCCATACCGCGGATATCGAGACCCTCGACATCGCCACCTTCCGCAATCTTCTGCTCACGCTGCGCGAGGTAGTTTGCACCCTCAAGCGCATACAGAAGCGTGGTGACCGGCAGCTTGCGCTTGCGGTCGATGCGCACATAGATCAGGTCCTTGGCGTCGAATTCGAAATCGAGCCAGGAACCACGATACGGAATGACGCGGGCAGCAAAGAGGTATTTGCCGGAAGAATGCGTCTTGCCCTTGTCGTGATCAAAGAACACGCCCGGGCTACGATGCATCTGCGAGACGATGACACGCTCTGTGCCATTGATGATGAAGGTGCCGTTATCGGTCATGAGCGGCATGTCGCCCATGTAAACCGGCTGTTCCTTCATGTCGTGGATCGAGCGCGAGCCCGTATCCTCGTCAATATCCCACGTCGTCAGACGAAGAATGACCTTCAGCGGCGCTGCATAGGTCAGACCGCGCTGAATGCACTCTTCGACGTCATATTTCGGATCTTCGAATTCGTAGGACATGAAGTCCAGACGACCGCGACCCGCAAAATCGTTGATCGGAAAAACCGAACGGAAGACTTCCTGAAGCCCGGCATCCTGCCGGCTGTCAGGGCTCACGTTCATCTGCAGGAATGCCTCGTAGGAGGCGCGCTGCACGTCGATCAAATTGGGCATCGGCGCAATTTCGGGAATACGCCCGAAACTTTTGCGGATCCTTTTGCGTCCCGTGAACGATTTGGTGATCGCGTTCATCTCTTCTGCCCTCTGCACCAGACCTTCGAGTCGCCCGTAAACGGCGCTGGGAAACTGGCCCCAGCATTGCGGACGACCGGAACGACCGGCCATTATGAAATTTTCAGTACGTGGCGAGCCGCGCACTATACGCCCGTTTTGCTCCAACGGCAAATCGGGCGGGAACCGCATGCGATCCCCGCCCCATCTGTCTGCCAGGCAGAGACTGCTCCGCGAACGGAGCAGCCTGAAGTCAGTGAATTACTTGACTTCGACCTTGGCGCCGGCGTCTTCAAGAGCCTTCTTGATCTTGGCAGCTTCGTCCTTGGACGCGCCTTCCTTAACGGTCTTCGGTGCACCTTCGACCAGGTCCTTGGCTTCCTTCAGACCCAGACCCGTGATGCCACGGACTTCCTTAATCACGTTGATCTTCTTGTCGCCGGCGTCAGCCAGGACAACCGTGAATTCGGTCTGCTCTTCCGCAGGTGCAGCAGCAGCGCCACCGGCAGCAGCAGCAGCAACTGCAACCGGAGCAGCAGCGGAAACGCCCCACTTCTCTTCGAGCATCTTGGAGAGTTCTGCAGCTTCCAGAACGGTCAGAGCGGACAGCTCTTCAACAATCTTTGCCAGATCGGCCATGGTCTTATCCTAAATTGATGTACTGTTGATCAGGTTCAAGGCCTACGCCGCAGCGCGGACCTTTATTCTCAGGCGGCTTCTGCTTCGCCGGCCTTGGCATAGGCGCCAAAGACGCGAGCAAGCTGGCCAGCCGGCGCCTGGACAACACCTGCGATACGCGTGGCCGGGGTATTGATCATACCCACCAGCTTTGCGCGCAGCTCGTCCAGCGACGGCAGCTCGGCAAGGGCCTTGATTCCATCGACGCCAAGCGCCTGGGAACCGAGGGCGCCACCAAGCACCACCAGTTTGTCGTTCGTCTTGGCGAACTCGACGATCACCTTTGCCACCGATGCCGGGTCTTCAGACCACGCAAGCGCGGTCGGTCCCTTGAGCAGCGGCGCGATGCCGTCGAATTGGGTCCCATCCAGAGCACGGCTGGCCAGCCGGTTCTTCGCAACCTTGTATGTCGCCCCTGCCGCACGAATGCGTCGACGCAGTTCCGTCACATCGGCAACCGTCAGACCCTTGTTCTGGGTGACGACAACCATGGACGTGCTGCCAAACACATCGGCGAGGAACTCAACAAAGGCCCGTTTTTCCGTACGGTCCAAAACCTGTCTCCTCGTCAGTCCGGCTTTCACCGGACCAGGTTACCCATGGAACCGCCTCTTTCGAAGCAGTCCCGCTCGCCTGTCCACAGAAGTGAGCGAACCCAGCACATCGCAGCAGAGCCACAAAAATACCGTCGCCCCGTCTGACGCCCGCGATCCCGAAAGATCCTTAAGGCCCCGAAGGTCCACGTGCGGTCTTGGACAGGTTTGGAAGCAGCCCACCGAAGCGGGCCACCCCTTAGCCATCACACCCGAAGGCGTGACGTCATTTCATGGTGGTCTTCCCAGAAGGAAGACCACCTGTCAATCAGGCCTCGAAGCTCGCAACGTCAACGCGAACGCCCGGACCCATCGTGGAAGACAGGGCTGCCTTCTTCAGATACGTACCCTTGGCACCCGTCGGACGAGCCTTCTGAACGGCATCGACCAGAGCGTTGATGTTCTCGACCAGCTTGGCTTCATCGAAGGAAGCCTTGCCGACGCCGGCATGAATGATACCAGCCTTCTCGGCGCGGTATTCGACCTGACCGGACTTGGCTGCCGTGATGGCACCCTTGACGTCCATGGTCACCGTGCCGAGACGCGGGTTCGGCATCAGGCCACGCGGGCCGAGGATCTTACCAAGACGACCCACGAGAGCCATCATGTCCGGCGTTGCGATGCAGCGGTCGAAATCGATTTCGCCAGCCTGGATCTTTTCAGCCAGATCTTCCGCACCAACAACTTCCGCACCGGCAGCCAGGGCTTCTTCAGCCTTCGGGCCACGGGCGAAAACGCCAACGCGAAGGGTCTTGCCCGTACCGTTCGGCAGGGAGATCAGACCACGGACCATCTGGTCAGCATGACGCGGGTCAATGCCGAGGTTCAGCGAGATTTCGATCGTCTCGTCGAACTTTGCCTTGGCGTTGCTCTTCACCAGAGCGACGGCCTCGGACAGACCATACGACTTGTTACGCTCAACAGTTGCCTGTGCGGCGGTCAGACGCTTGTTCTTGGCCATGATATCAGCCCTCCACCACGTTCAGGCCCATCGACTTGGCAGAACCGGCGAGCATGCGCACGGCACCGTCAATGTCGTTGGCGTTCATGTCCTTGAACTTCGTCTCAGCGATCTCGCGAAGCTGAGCCGTCGTCACGGAACCAACCGCAGCGGACTTGCCGACCGTCTGGCTGCCCTTGGAAATCTTGGCAGCCTTCAGCAGGAAGTACGTGTTCGGCGGCGTCTTCGTGATGAAGGAGAACGTGCGATCCGCATAGGCGGTGATGACCACCGGGATCGGCATGCCGGGCTCGAGCTGCTGCGTCTTGGCGTTGAACTCCTTGCAGAACTGCATGATGTTCAGGCCGCGCTGACCCAGAGCCGGACCAACCGGCGGAGAAGGATTGGCTTTACCAGCCGGGATCTGAAGCTTGATGTAGCCAACAACTTTTTTGGCCATATCCGGGACTCCCCTGTTTGTCGTTCCCGAACCGCGGTTCAACGGAGTCGGCCACGCCTCCTCCTCCCGCGTTCGAAGTGAGGCGGACCCCTAGACCAGTCAGGGCCGTCCCGTCAAGCCTTGCGGGACATTTGCCGACACCTGATCACCGCGCAGATCATTGTCCAGCGGGGAGGCATGACTGTCGATACCGTTCACGGGCTTTGGCGTCCGCAGGTCCTTGTACTGGAGCGGGCCAAACGGATCGATCTGCTTGATGCCTGGAAGATCACTGGCGCTCCAGCCACCGCCCAGGGCACGGACCAGACGCACAGAGGACTGGACCTGAGCCGTCTGGACTTCGACCTCGGCCAGACGCGCCTGAAGGGCATCCTGCTGGGCCACAAGGGCATCAAGATAGTTCGACAGGCCGCCCGTATAGAGCGCCATGGTCATGCTCTGCGTGCGCAGAGCCGCATCCACGGCCTTCTGCTGCTGATCCTGTGCGATCTTGAACTGGCGTGTCTGCGTCAGGCCATCTTCGACATCCTGGAATGCGGACAGGACGACGGACCGGTAGTTGTCCACCATGCTCCGGTACTGCGACCAGGAGCGCTGAAGCGCTGCACGCCGCAGACCGCCGGTAAAGGCCGGCTCGACCGCCTGAACCGCGATCTTCCAGAATGCCCGGGAGATGCTGGCGAGATCGAAACCACCATCCTCGAAGCCGCCTTCGGCACTGAACGTGATATGCGGGTAGAACGCAGCGCGTGACACACCGATGGCCCGGGCCGAGGCAGCCATCTGCCGCTCGGCAATGGCAATATCAGGACGGCGTTCCAGAAGCGACGCAGGCAGTCCCGCATTGATCTTCACGACCCCGAAATGCATTTTCACGTCCTTGACGGGCGCGATATGGAAACCTGCGGGGGCCGTGTTGAGCAGGACCGCAATCGCATGCTCCATGACGTTGCGTCGGGCGATCAGATTGCTCTTGCCCGCCTGCGCGGAATAAAGCTGGGTCTCTGCGCGGGAAACATCCAGGCCGGCACCGATCGAACCCGCCTGACGCAGTTCCGTGATCTCGACCGCGGCACGGAAGTAGCGGATGGAGTCATCATAAACCGCGTTCTGGGCATCAAGCCCGCGCAGGGCGATATAGTCGGACGCCAGTTCCGCTTCCAGACTCAGCCTGGCCAGCGCGTACTGGCCTGCCGAAGCCTGTGCCAGGTTTTTCTGCATCCGCGTGGTGTTACGGATCGAGTTCCAGAAATCCGGCTCCCAGGTCGCAGCACCGCTATAAGCCTGATTGGATTCATAAACGAGACTGCTGCTCGTGGCCGGGTTGTTATACAGCCGGCCGAGGGAGCCCTTGTTGTCGCTCATGTGAGCCGCGCCGGTCACCTGCGGATACAGACGGCTTTCCGTCTCGCGGGCCACATCGCGGGCCTGCGTAAAGGCTTCCGCTGCGGCCTGCAGATCGGGATTGACGGCCAGCATGCGCTTTTCGAGCCCATCGAGAATGGGATCGTTGAACATGGTCCACCAGTCACTGCGGACAACGCCATCCGCGGGCTGCGCATTGCCCATCAGCCCCTTTCCTTCCCATCCTTCGGGATAGAGGAATTTCTGGGGATGATATTCAGGCGACAGATCACATGACGCCAGTCCGATCGAGAACACGCCGGCCAGAGCCGTCGTGATTCGCCATCTGGAGCGGTTACGTCTGGAAGAAGCGGTGGCGGACGGAGATGACTGGAGCGGGGATGACTGGGAACATTCCGGTTTCATCAGCGAGATCCGGCCTCCTCAGGGTTTGCATCATGCTGACGGACAGGCTGCTGGTCCGCATCCTGCTGCGCGTTGCTCGGCGTGTTGTATCCCGGCGTGGTCGGGACGATCTTGACTTCATCCCCTTCCAGCAGATCAGCAGTAGGGTTGGCAACCACACGGTCGTCTTTTGTAATACCGCTGAGGACCTGGACTGTCGTGCCAAAGTTGATGCCGACGGTCACATTCACCAGATGGGCGTGGTTATTGATGACCTTGGCCACCTGTGTCCCCTCGGCCCTGAAGATGATCGCGCCTTCCGGCAGGATCAGGATGTTCGGATTGCCGGGAGCCGAAATATGTGCGGTCGCATAGGAGTTCGGCCACAGCAGATTATCGCTGTTATCCAGCGTCAGCTCGGTCGTGACCGTACGGGTCGCGGCATTGAAGGCGTTGGCGGTTGCAAGGAACGTCGCCCGGAAGCGGCTTCCCGGATACTGCGGCACCGTCAGCTCGGCTTCGATTTTCGGCGAAATGACGCTGGCGAAATCCTGCGGGACCGACACAAACACGCGCATGCGGTGTACATCGGCCACCGAGAACAGCTCGGACGCCGTGCCCCGTGAATTGAGATTGCCACCGCCTGCGTTTACGTAGTCACCCACGTTCACCAGACGCGACGTCACGATCCCGTCGAACGGCGCGACGATCTTCTTGAAGTCTTCAAGGGCCTGGAAGCGGTCCACATCATGACGCGCGGCTTCAAGCTCGGCTTTCTGTGCGGCGGCATTGGCGGCCTGCACGTCCACTTCCTGACGCGACACGGCCTGTGTTCCCTTCAGGGCCGTCCAGCGCTTGGTCGTGATCAGGGCCAGATTGTACCGCGCCAGAATGACGTTGTAATGCGCCTTGGCCGCCTCGAACTGGGCGTCGATGCTCGGGGTGCTGATTTCAGCCAGAACATCGCCGCGTTTCACATGCGCGCCGTAATCCTTGTACCACATTTTCACATAGCCCGAGACCTGCGCGTAGATGGGCGCCTCATACCAGGCCGCGAGATTGGCAGGCAGATCGACCTGCCGCGTCTTTGGACCCGGCTGCGGCGCAATCAGGGTGACGGGCGGAATGGCAGCGTCTTCTGTCGCGCCGGTCAGGGAATGATAATGCGTTCCCCGCTGCACGATCCCCCAGGCCGCCAGGGCGATCGCCAGCAGGATCACCACCAGCAGGACGAGCTTGCCGCGTGTTCCAGAACCCGTGCGTGCCGGATGGTTTGTCGGAGGCACCTGCCCCTGATCCGCAGAATGGCTCACGCGCGGTCTCCTTCAGGCCCAGCAGGCCGCTTGTAATGAATAAGGGCAAAAACGCAGGGAACAAAAAGCAGGGTGGCAACGGTTGCCACGAGAAGCCCGCCGATCACCGCCTTGCCCAGCGGCGCATTGTCGGAATTGCTGATGGACATCGGGATCATGCCGATCATCATTGCCAGCGCTGTCATCAGAACCGGGCGGATACGTTCATAACCCGCTTCCAGCGCCGCCGTGATGGCATCACCGTGATGATCCATCCGCTCACGGGCAAACGACACCACGAGGATGGCGTTGGCCGTAGCCGTTCCCATGCACATGATCGCACCCGTCAGAGCCGGGACCGACATGGCGGTATGGGTCAGGAACAGGCTCCAGGAAATACCACCCAGAGCACCCGGCAGAGCGGTGATGATGACGAACGGATCGAGCCAGGACTGGAAGTTCACGACGATGATCAGATAGACCAGCACGATCGAGAGCGCGAGGCCGCCGATCAACTGGACATAGGCATCATTCATCGTCACGGCCTGACCGCGGACCACCATGCTCGACCCATGCGGCAGCAGCTTGCGCTCGTTGTCCACGATCCGGTTCACCGACCGCGAGACAGTTCCCAGATCCATGTCTTCAGGCGCCGCATAGATATCGAAGACCGGCATGATGTTATAATGCGCGATTTCCGCCGGTGTCCCGGTCTGCACCAGTTCACTCAGCCCCCCCAGAAGCTGCGGTGTCTGGTTGGTCGGATTGCCGTCTCCCTTGTCGATCGGGAGGATTTCCAGATCGTTCATGGTCTGCAGATAGTTCGCAGGCGCCTGAACGTCGATCAGCTGCGATGTGCCCTGCGCATTCAGGTAATAGGTCTGACCGACCTGACCACTCCCCGACAGCGTGACCAGCGCGTTCAGCGCCACGTCCCGCTCGGTGATGCCCGTTCCCAGCGCAAAGCTTCGGCGGTTGTTCACCATGATGGTCGGCTGCGTCATCGGCTCCTGGATGGAGACATCCGTAATACCCGGAATATGGCGCAGTTTCTTGGCGAGCTGTGTAGCAAAGCGGAAGTTGTCGCTCAGATCACGCCCCACCACCTGCACGTCAATCGGTGACGGCAGACCGAAGTTCAGGATCTTGGCCGTGAGATCACCCGGCTGGAACGTGAAGATGGTTCCCGGGAAATCATTGGTCAGCCCCTTGCGGAGCGTCCTGCGGTATTCGGCGATCGGACTTTCGGAATTACGAAGCTGGATCGTGATGTCGCAGTCCTGCGACCCCACGGTCGGGGACGGGATCATGGCCTGGTTCAGCTGACTGAACGGCAGGCCGCAGTTGTTCACGACATTGACCACCTGGCCCGGCAGCAGGCTGCGGATCCGGCGCTCGGCCAGTCCGGCGATCTTGCCGGTTTCTTCAAGCCGGCTGCCGATCGGTGCACGCATGTGCATCTGCAGCGTGCCGGATTTGATTTCCGGGAAGAAGTCCTGCCCGATGAATAGCAGCAGCGCCATGGACGAGACTGCGGCCAACAGGAACAGCGTCACGAAACGGCCACGGATCGAGATCAGGGTCTCGAGGATCGTCTTGTAATGCTCGCGGAAGCTGGTGAACCGCGCCTCGAAGCCCCGCTGGAAACGCCCGAAAATGCTCAGCTTGCGGTTATGCCATTCCGGGTCGCGATGCATCCGGACCTGTGCTGCCAGCATCCAGTTCGCCATGGTCGGAACCAGTGTTCGCGACAGGATGAAGGACGCGATCATCGCGAAGATGATGGCCTCGGCCATCGGCATGAACAGCCAGCCGGAAATACCCGTCAGTTCGAACAGCGGCAGCCACACGATGCAGATACAGGTCGTGGATACGAAGGTCGGAATGACGATCTGGTTCGCCGCATCGATAATGGCGTCCTCGAGTTCCTTGCCGGTCTCGAGATGCGCATCGATGTTCTCGATCATGACGGTCGCGTCATCCACGAGAATACCGACCGCCAGCGCCAGACCGCCCAGCGTCATCACGTTGATGGACTGCCCGGCAATACTCAACCCGATGATCGAGCACAGCATCGCCAGTGGAATGGACGTCGCCACGATCACGGTCGAGCGCCACGAGCCCAGGAACAGCATGACCGTCAGACTGGTCAGGATCGCGGCGGTGATCATTTCACGCACCACGTCCACGACCGATTCCTTCACGAAGCTCGACGCATCGGTCAGGATGTTCACCGTCGTCCCGGCCGGAAGCGTTGCCTGGACCTGCGGCAGAAGTTTCTTGATTCCGCTCACGACAGACAGCGTGGATGCATCACCGCTCTTGAGGATGACGATCAGGACTGCCTGCTGGCCCTTCACAAGGACCGCATTGATCTGCGGTGGCCCCCCTCGATGGACCCACGCGACATCGCGCAGATAGATCACGGAATTGCCGACCTGCTTGACCGGCATCTTGTTGAACACCGCCAGATCAAGAGGCGTCGAGTTCGTCTTCACCATCCAGTCGAGCTGGCCGATCCGCTGGTCACCGGCCGGAAGAACGATGTTCTGCAGGTTCAGCGCCGCAGCCACGTCCTCAGGCGAGAGCCTGTGGGCCAGCAGCTTGATCGGATCGATATCCACCATGATGTCCGGGGCCAGACCACCATAGGGATTGGGAATGGCCGCCCCGGGCACGGAAATCAGCTCCGGCCGGATCAGGTTGGACGCCATGTTGTAGATTTCCGACCCGGACATGGTCGGATTGTTCACCTGCAGGGTCAGGACCGGAACGGAAGACGCATCCATCGCCAGAATCAGCGGGGGCGTGGAGCCGTTCGGCAGCTGCTTGATGACCGTCTGGGAGACCGACGTGATCTGCGTCTGCGCCACCGCCGTATTCGTGCCCGGTTGGAAGAACACCTTCACGATACCACGTCCGTAATAGGACGAGCTTTCGATATGTTCGATGTTGCTGACGGTCGCTGTCAGGGCGCGCTCGTAATAATAAACGATACGTCCGGACATGTCGTCGGGCATCAGACCCGTATAGGACCAGATGACGGCCACGATCGGGATCTTGATCGAAGGAAAGACATCCGTCGGCGTGGAAACGATGGCCCTGACCCCGAAGATCAGGATCATGATCGACAGAACAACGAAGGTATAAGGCCGCTTCAGCGCGGTAACGACAATGGCATTCATGCGGTCAGACTACCCCTTGGGGCTCTTCCTGGTCCGGTCATTCTCAACGGGTGTCCCCTTGCAAATTGATCCGAGTCATATCCATCGAGACTCAGACGACAAGGAAAATTCTGTTTAAATATCAAGACACACGGCAAACATTGACATAGTACGACACATTCAGGCGCTTTTCAGACAGAGGCCGGCGGCGCGAAATGAATGGTGAAAACCGCTCCGGGCAGCGCCTGACCGGGATGGGCGGACACGATATCCACTGAAGCTCCGTGCAGCCGCAGGATCGCCGAGACCAGACTCAGCCCCAGCCCGCTTCCCGGGACATGCCGGCTTTTATCCGAACGATAGAACCGGCCCATGACGGCCTTGCGCTCGTCCTCGGCAATGCCGATCCCCGTATCGGCAACCTGAAGCCAGGTCGCCCCGTCAGGCCCCTGCCCCGCACTCAGCCGGACCGTTCCCGGCTCAGGCGTGAACTTGATCGCATTGTCCACGAGATTGGCCAGAACCTCGTTCAGCAGGTCCTTGTCTCCGAAAAGCGGCACCGGGTCATCCGAATCCACGACTTCCAGCATGACGCCTTCGGTCTCGGCGATGGGCTCATACAGATCCACTACCCCGGCCATGAGTTCGCGCAGATCCAGCATGGCAAATCCCGCCCGGCGGCGACCGTTCTCGATTTCGCCGATCCGCAGCAGGGCCGTGATGACGGAAAAACACTGTTCCAGATCCAAAGCCGCCCGCTCGATCGCCCCCTGAAGCGCGGCCGGGTCATTCGTGATGGCCGAAACACGCTCCAGCCGGGCCTTCACCCGCGCCAGAGGGGTCCGCAGATCATGGGCGATGTCATTTCCGACATCCCGGATCTCGTCGAGCAGATGTTCCAGCCGGTCCAGCATGCGGTTGACCGAGACCGCAAGACGCTCGATGTCGTCACGCTCGCGACCGGTCGGCAGACGTTCGTGCAGATCACCATCCATGATGCGGTCGATCGCCTCATGCATGTCCTTGATCCGCCCCAGTGCGCGATGGCTCAGGAAAATCCCCGCCATCAGGGCAAACGCCACAACCGGCACTACGGACATCAGCGCCGCACGCTTGGTGATGTAACGCAGTTCATTGGCCATGTGCAGCGAGCGGGCCAGAACGAGAATACGGTCGCGGTTGCCGTTCGTCCCCTCGACCTCGACGGCCAGATACCGCATTTCGTAGGGCGTATCCCCCGGCGGCGTATCCCCCGGCGGCGCATCCCACAGACGCTGCGTCTTGGGAGAGACCTCAAGCCCGACCGGCCATTTCTTGATGTCACCCGCAATCCGGTTGCGGCTCATGTCGAACAGGGCCGCCCCGTTGAGGATCACGCGCAGATCGGTCTTGCTGCGCTCGCGGACTTCATATTCAAGCTGGGCCGGCGTCTCATGGACCAGCAGCGCCGCCTCACGCTGGAGCAGATCGGTCGAGCGCTGCTGCTCGTATCCGCTCATCTGCCCGTAAACGAGCCCAAACTGCAGCGCCATCCCCGCGATGATCGCCACAACAAAGGCCAGGGTCAGCCGGAACGTGGCCGTTCGAAAAAGATCAGCCCGGAAGAGTTCGGAAAGGCGCAGGTCAGCCCGGGACACGCAGACTGAACCCGGCACCGCGAATGCTGTGAATGAGCGGCGGCTCGCCGGGCACGTCGATCTTGCGACGCAGTTTCCCGATATGGACATCCACCAGGTTCGTCTGCGGAACGAACCGGTAATTCCACACATCCTCAAGCAGCATGGTGCGCGTCAGCACGGTGTCGGGACGGCGCATCATGTATTCCAGCAGACGAAACTCGCGCGGAAGCAGATCGATCTCCTGCCCGTTACGGAACACCCGGCGCTCGATCAGATCCATTTCAAGCGGGCCAACCCGGAGCATCGTCACCCGACTGTCCGTCGGACGGCGCAGCAGCGCTTCCAGACGGGCCGCCAGTTCTTCCATGGCAAAGGGCTTGGTCAGATAGTCGTCTCCGCCCGCCTTGAGACCGCTCACCCGGTCATCCACCGCCGAAAGCGCGGAGAGCACCAGAACGGGAATGTTGATCCGCTGGGCCCGGACGCTTTCAATGACGGTCAGCCCGTCCAGCTCCGGCAGCATGCGGTCCACGATCATCAGATCGAACTGGCCCGTGCAGGCATGATCCAGCCCTTCGACACCTGTCGCGGCGCGCGTGACCTCATAGCCACGGGTCGTGAGTTCCTCGGCGACCTCGGCCGCAATGCTGTCGTCATCCTCGATCAGCAGGAGCCGGGGAGAGGATCCGACAGTGCGCTCGGGCGCCCCATGTTCTTGTACGGACGTCATGGTCATGATCCTCACATGAGGCACTCCCCCATGTCATCCAATTAAAATCGGTCTTAAAGGGGTAAAATGTTCAGGGAGCGGCCGCTTCGTCCAAGGCTTCTTCCATTTCATCGGCCGTACCGTCCAGCGCCCTCAGCCGCCTCCCGAGCACACGTGTCCGGCGGCGGGCCTCCTCGATCGTGTTGCCCATGGTCCCGGCATTGCGATGCAGCTTTTCCAGAACCTGATCCATCCGCAACATCTCCTGCCGCGTCGCCCCCAGAAGCCCGGCGATCGCCTCCGTCCGCTCTTCAAGAGTCAGCGTGACATATCCCAGATGCACGGTCCGCAGCATTGCGGGCAGCAGTGACGGCCCCATCACCATGACCCGATACAGCCGGCCGATCTCGTCAATCACGCCGGGCATCCGGGCAATTTCGGCATAAAGCCCGTCCGTCGGCAGATAGAGCACGGCAAATTCCACCGTCACGGGCGGGAGAATATATTTGGAGGCAATTTTCTTTGCCTCGGACCGGATGACATTTTCCAGTTCACGTCGCGCCTGACGTTCCGCCAGCGCATCACCAGCCTCCGAGGCATTCAGAAGCCTTTCATAGGCTTCAGTTGGGAATTTGCTGTCAATCGCCAGCCGTGGCGGCGTCTCCGTCCCGCGCACGGGCATTTTGACTGCGAACTCCACATTCTCGCCTGCTGTGCCGAGGCGGAAATTCGTGTCGTAACTGCCTTCGGGAAGAATATCGTCCAGAATGGCGCGGCACTGTGCCTCACCCCACCCTCCACGTGTTTTCACATTCGAAAACAGCCGCTTCAGATCACCGATCTGCGCCGTGACACTCGTAACCTCGCCCAGCGCTTTCTGCATAGCGCTGAACTGCTCCACCACACGCTGGAAGCTGGTCTGCATCTGCTTTTCGACCGCGCCATGAAGCTGTTCGTTCACGGTCGCGCGGATCCGTTCGATCTGCTCGTTCTGGCTCTGCGCCATCTCCCGCAGCGCATCGGAGAGCAGGAACCGTCCCTCGGCCTGATCCTGCCCCAGATTACGCGCCAGCGTACTCAGACGCTCGCTGGTCTCCAGCCGGAACTGGTCCAGCCGCCCGGACAGCACCCGCTCGACTTCCGACAGATGCGCCCGGTGATATTCGACGTCCTGTGAGCGCTCCTGCGCCTCACGCTCCAGCAGGCGCTCGAACCGGCCACCGCCATTGCCGCCCCGCAGAACAGCCAGAAATGCGACCAGCAGCGCTACAGCCGCCACGATCCAGGGAAGAAACTGCGCCATTCCGGAAATATTCTCCTGCATGGCGCAGTCCTACCCGCTCAGCACAACGGGGCCAATGGCCGGCGTCTTAGGGCTGATGGATATTCCCGTAAGACGCAGCACCAAGACCCGGGCACGAGCACGGCGCGCCAAGCGGAACCTGCGTCGGCATCTTACAGGTGTAGATCCCGGCCTTGCAGGTATAGCCATACCCCGCGATCGGCGTGCCCGGCGCGACGGGACCGGACGCCGCCGTGCCGACACAGGCGCCAAGCCCCAGAAAGGACAGACCGGCAGCAGCACGCAGAACATGACGGAAAACGGAACGAGACATTTCGATGTGTCCTTGATCGGCCAGTTTCAGAAAACCGGAATTGGAAAAGCGGAAACGGATCGCCACCTCATCGGTTGCCGCGTGATCGGACGTCAGGATGGCAATCCTGTGGCAAAGACACGCTGACAGCCCGGACTGGTGAACGACTAGCGATGTCCGGCCGCCGCCTGCCCTGCCGCAACACCACTCGCCCAGGCCCACTGGAAGTTGTGACCGCCCAGCCAACCCGTCACGTCCACGGCCTCGCCGATCGCATAAAGCCCCGGAACATCTCGGGATTCGAGTGTCTGGGATGACAGGTCCCGCGTATCGATCCCCCCCCGCATGACTTCCGCCTTGGCGTAACCTTCCGTACCAGCCGGGCGAAGCTGCCAGTTTGACACACGCTCGGCCAGGGCCTTGATCGCGCGGTCCGGCTGGTTCGCCAGCATCGTGTCCCCCAGCCCCGCAGCCAGAACGCGGGCCAGCCGCTGGGGCAGCGCTTCCAGCAGACTCGGCGGCAGGGCCTTCGGACGGTCTTTCTTGACCTTCAGCAGCACGTTCAATGCATTCTGCCCGGGCAGAAGATCGATCTGCGCCGCATCCCCGGCTTCAAGATAAGATGAAATCTGCAGGATCGCCGGGCCGGACACACCCCGATGGGTGAACACCATTCCGTCTTCAAACCGTGGCCCCTTCTTGCCCACCCGCGCCACGATCGGCAGCGACACACCCGCAAGCTCCGGATCGGCATCTGCCAGAACCAGCGGCACGAGCGCGGGTGCTGGCGACACAATCCGCAGACCGAATTTCCTCGCCAGCCGCAACGACAGGTCGGACGCTCCGAGCTTGGGAATGGACAGGCCGCCCGTTGCGAGGATCACCGCCCCGGTCCGGATCTCGCCCCCATCCGTGACGACGATAAAGCCGTGCTCCGCCTGCCGCACATCGAGAATACGGGTCTGCATCCGCAACTCACACCCGGCGGTCCGGCACTCCGACACCAGCATGTCCACGATCTGCCCGGCCGAGCCATCGCAGAACAGCTGCCCCCGCGCCTTCTCATGCCAGGCAATCCCGTAGCGGTTCACCAGCTTGAGAAAATCCTGCGGCGTGTATCGCGCCAGTGCGGAACGCGCGAAATGGCGGTTCTGCGAGATGAAGCAGTTGGGCCCGGTCTCAAGATGCGTGAAATTGCACCGGCCGCCGCCAGAAATCAGGATCTTGCGTCCCGGCTCCGGCCCGTGATCCAGAACCAGGACCCGCGCCCCGTTCTGACCGCCCGTCGCCGCAGCCATCAGCCCCGCTGCACCGGCTCCGAGCACAATCACATCGGGGTTCATCATGGCGGCTCTCAGAAATCCAGATTGGCGTAATGCGCCGGCGGCGTGATGCCACTGACCTTGTCAGACAGCAGCCCCCGGAAACAGGGCCGCGACTTCACCCGCGCATACCAGTCCTTCGCGGCAGGCGCCTTGGACCAGTTTACGTCCCCGATGAAATCCAGCGCCGACAGATGGGCCGCAGCCGCGAAATCCGCGAGCGACAGCGCAGGTCCCGCAAGCCAGGACCGCGTCTCCGCCAGCCAGCCGATATAATCAAGGTGAAAGCGCATGTTCGCATAGCCGGCCCGCAGCGCATTGCCGTCCGGGTGACCGCGTCCGAACTGGCGCTTGTCGACCTTTTCGCCAAGCAGGTTCCGGGTGACCTCCTGCGCGAAACGGGTGTCGAACCAGTCCACGAGCCGTCGCGTCTCGACGCGGTCGGCGAAAGTACGCCCCAGAAGCGGTGTATCGGGATAGGCGTCTTCCAGATATTCGCAGATGACACGCCCGCCTGGCACGGCCAGACCATTTTCCTCAACCAGCACGGGAACCTCGCCCGCGGGATTGAGATGCAGAAATTCCTCACGCTGTTCCCAGACCCGCTCGATGACGGGTTCGAACGGGAGTCGCTTCTCGCTGAGGGCAAGCCTCACGAGACGGCATTGCGGAGAAAGTGGAAGGTGATGCAGGATACGCATTGCCACTTTCTAAGTCAGCCGATACCCGCTCACAAGAGCCTCACCGACTGCCCGACACAGGTCCGACGATTTTCACGATGCCCGATCCCGTTTCCGCTACCTCTTCGAACACCCCCATGCGCATCCGTGCGCGCGGCCGCTCCTTCCTGGCGCTCGTCCTGTCCCCCGAGGCGCCCCTCCCCCTCTGGCTGGAAGGTCTCGACTATCAGATCGCCCGTTCAGGCGGCCTTTTCACCGGAAAACCGGTCATTCTGGACCTCGGTCTCCTCAGCGAAACCACGCCGGGCCTGGCGACGCTGCTGGACGATATCCGCAGAAGAGGTGTCCGGATCATCGGCATTGAGGGCGGCAGCCGTCACTGGCCGGCCGTTGCGCACTGGGACTGGCCCGAAACGCTCGACGGTGGCCGCCCGGCCGGGGAAGTCGAGATCCCGGAAGACCCTGCTGCCAGTGCGGCGGGGCCGGTGTCCGGTGGCGGGACACTCATCATCGAACAGACCGTCCGTTCGGGGCAGAGCATCCAGCACATGCAGGGCGACGTGATCATCCTCGGATCAGTCTCATCCGGCGCTGAGATCGTGGCCGCGGGGTCCATTCACGTATACGGAACGTTGCGGGGCCGGGCGATCGCCGGAGTGGGCGGACAGTCCCAGAGCCGGATTTTCGCAAGCCGGATGCTGGCTGAACTGCTCGCCCTCGACGGGTATTATGCCGTGACGGAAGACATCGATCCGACGATCCTCGGGCAGGCCGCGCAGGCCACCCTGGACGAGGACCGCGTCCGGGTCCTGCCTCTGACGCCGTGAACCGAACTGCGAATTGATGGGGCCTGCCACGAAAGCGCCCCTATTCGCAGGTTGCGGCGGGGTATAAAACTTTCATAGAATGGGAAACCGGTTGCGGTAACCCGTCACACGCAGACGCCGACCGCAGAGACGTTTTTTTGGAGTATTCATGGCCAAGGTTCTGGTTGTCACTTCCGGCAAGGGTGGCGTCGGCAAGACGACATCGACCGCCGCACTCGGCGCCGCTCTCGCCCAGAGTGGGCAGAATGTGGTGGTGGTTGATTTCGATGTCGGGCTGCGGAACCTCGACCTGGTCATGGGTGCCGAACGCCGGGTTGTTTTCGATCTCATCAACGTCGTGCAGGGCGATGCCCGCCTGTCGCAGGCCCTGATCCGGGACAAGCGCTGCGAAACGCTGTCCATCCTCCCGGCATCCCAGACCCGTGACAAGGACGCGCTGACCTCCGAGGGCGTCGCCCGCGTGATGGACGAGCTTCGCGAGAAGTTCGACTGGGTCATCTGCGACAGCCCGGCCGGCATCGAGCGTGGCGCACAGCTCGCCATGTATCACGCCGACATGGCCGTGATCGTCACCAATCCGGAAGTCAGCTCGGTCCGTGACTCCGACCGGATCATTGGCCTGCTCGACAGCAAGACCCAGAAGGCCGAACAGGGCGAGAAGGTCGAAAAGCATCTGCTTCTGACGCGCTATGACCCTGCCCGCGCCGCGCGCAAGGAAATGCTGAGCGTCGAGGACGTTCTCGAAATCCTGTCCATCCCGCTGCTCGGCATCGTGCCCGAAAGCGAGGATGTGCTGAAGTCCTCCAATGTCGGTGCGCCCGTCACGCTGGCTGCGCCTACGAGCCTTCCTGCCCGCGCCTATTTCGAAGCAGCCCGTCGCCTGAGCGGCGAGAAGCTCGAGGTCTCGGTTCCAGTCGAGAAGCGCGGTTTCTTTGACTGGCTCTTCAAGAGGGACGCATGAGTTCATGAGTTTTCTCTCAAACATCTTCGCCCGGCGCCAGCAGTCCAGCAGCGTCGCCAAGGACCGTCTGCAGATCCTGCTCGCGCATGAACGCGGTGCGGGTGAGGCCGGTGAGTCCGATCTGATCCGCCAGCTTCACAAGGAAATCATGGAAGTGATCGCGCGCCATGTCGCCGTTGATCAGGACAAGGTCCAGATCAAGGTCGACCGTGGCAGCGGCTGCTCCATGCTCGAAATCGACGTCGAGGTTCCGCAGGAACTCAGCGGCAAGCGGGGTTCGTGATCCGGAGCCTTCCGGACACAACCCAGTTTTAGAGATACCGGCTGCGGCCCTGATGCCGCATCCGCAAGAGACGGAACAATACGGATGAGCGGCTTTCTCGGAAACCTCATGAATCAGGCTGTCGGCGCCATCGGCGGACAGCTGGGCGAAAAGTTTGGCGGCAGCATTGGCGATTTCCTCAAGGGAGATGGCCTGAACATGCTCATCAGCCAGGCCCAGAGCGCTGGCCTGACGGACAAGATCCATTCCTGGATCGGTAATGGCGAGAACCTGCCCATCACGGCGGATGAACTGCGTAGTCTCCTGACGGATCAGCAGATCCAGATGATCGTCAGCAAGACGGGTCTGCCCGCCAATACGATCCTGCCGGCACTGGCACAGCTTCTTCCCGCCGCCGTGGACAAGCACACGCCGGACGGTCAGGCGCCCTCTACGACGGCCTGAAGCAAAACTTCTACAAAGAAGCTACAGAAAGCCCCGATGGATTGCTCCATCGGGGCTTTTTCGTATTCGGGGTCAGGTTTTCTGCCCCTGCGGCAGGGCGTTGTAAGGCCGCGGCTGTTCGATCGGAAAGCGGATCAGAAGATAGGGCGTGACCCTGCGATCGGTTCCCTCATTAAATGACGCCAGTCGGTTCCACTGCCCGAACGTGCAATAGACATGATCCGCAGTTGCGAAAATTCCGTCCGGTGAGAGAGCACGCGGATCGCGGAGCATCATTTTGAACGATCCATCCGGGTCGCGCCGCAGAATGCAGTCATGCTCGTAATTCGTCGTATAGAGCCGGTTCTGGTCATCCAGGGCCAGACCATCCGCCACTCCCTTTTCGCCTTCATCGCGGATTGCAGGGCCGAGAACAGCATCATCCGACGCCGGATCTGCGAGAAGATCCACCGACAGGCTGTAAAGCCGACGGCTGGTCAGGGGCGCGAAATAGAGACGTTTTTCGTCCTTCGTCAGCGCGATCCCATCCACGCCGCCTGAGACCAGTTGCGGATGACCGGGGATATAGCGGCGGGGCACGCCTTCCACGATGGCCAGAAATCCTGTTTCCGGAAGGATTGCGGGATGGGTCGTCAGCACGCGACGGGCCTGCTGGGTCGCGACATCAACAATCACCAGTCCGGGGCTTGTTCCGAACGATGAGTCGGTCACGAAGACCGTCCCCTGCGCCCCATGGGACAGCGACACCCGCAGATCGTTCATGTGGCTGTCCGGCAGAAGCACCGGCGCCTTGAGGATGATCTTGTGCGCGACCCGGTTCGTTGCCGGATCAATGCAGACGATCTTCGCTGCCCCCGGCTGCAGGGGATGCCCGGCGCGCTTGCCATCATCGATGACCCAGAGCCTGCCGCTCCGGTCCATAGTCATGCCGTGAACGGAAACAAGACACTGTGCCGGAACATTCCCGGGTAGACTCATTTCGGCACTGGGATAAGGTACGACCTTCCCGCCTACCAGTTCGCCGAGAGTTGCTCCCTTATGATCCACGGCATGACGTGGAAAACCGACAAAAGTTCTGCCATTTGGAAGAACCACGATCCCCGAGGGGCCAGGGCCGTCGAATTCGGCAACAATATCGAGCTCCCCGTAAGGACCCGTGCCGTTATCCTCGTTTCCGGCTGCACGCGCCTGGGCAACCGGCAGCGCTGCAGAAACCGCGAAAGAGGCTGGGGCCGCCGAGGCCGCCCGCAGGAAATGACGTCGCTTCATGCACAAACTCCCGAGATCCATTTGCAAGACACACCGTTTCCATAACGCCCCAACCGTGTAAGGAACGCCACAGCCCCTCCAAAATGTGATCGGAATTTTTCCGGAACCGGAAAATTATGTTGACGTTCCGCAAATACGAAACGACTTTGTATTTCGTATAAATTACTAACTTATCGCGTGGTAAAAGTGCTGACCCAGCTTTCCCTTCGTCATGTGACCCTTCTGGGGACTTCCCTTCTTGGCTCTGCATTTGTCCTGATGATGGACGAGGGCCGGGCTGCGACAACGCAATCCGTTCCGGTTCAGCACAAACAGGCCCATGCAACCCCGACGTCCCGGAAGGCCACTTCCCGTCCAGCTCCGAAGGCACCTGTGGAAGTTTCGGGAGGCAGTGAAGCGGTCGTTGTGACGGGGACGCGTGAGTTCGGAAAGAAGGCGCGGGATTCGATTGCTCCTGTCGACATCGTGACGAATCGCCAGCTGACAGGCACGGGGCAGCCCACGCTCCGTGACTCCCTGGCGCTGCTGCTGCCGTCCCTCACCGTTCCCACCGGCGGTTTTGATGCGGGCGCCCTGACCGACACCATTTCGCTCCGCGGGCTCAACCCCAACGAAACGCTCGTTCTGGTGGACGGCAAGCGGCGCCATACCACGGCGAATATCTATGCGGATGGCGGCCCGGCTCAGGGCTCCACGCCTGTCGATATCGACATGATCCCCATGTCCATGATCGACCATATCGAAGTCCTGCGTGACGGTGCGTCCGCCCAGTACGGTTCGGACGCCATTGCAGGCGTCGTCAACATCATCCTGAAGAAGCAGAACCATGGTCTGACCATGCGCTCGAACACAGGAATCACGAGCGAAGGCGACGGTTTCCAGCAGGGCGTGTTCATCGACGGCGGCCTGAACCTGAACAATCGCGGTTTCGTTCATATCGGCGGCGATTTCGTGCATCAGGACCATACGGTCCGGTCCGGGGCGGACAACCGGACCAACACCTATGTCAATCAGCTTCTTGGCCAGCCCGAGCAGACCCGTGAGAGCGTCGCCATCAATGCTGGCTACGACATCACCGACAATGTGCAGGCCTATGCCAGCGCGACCTATGCGCACCGGCATGCGGAATCGTATCAGAACTACCGACTGGCCTCCACGCTCGCCAAGTATCCCGGCTATGCCGCGATCTATCCTTACGGCTACGCCCCCATCGAGGCCCTGAATGAGGACGACTACGAACTGACTGCCGGTTTCAAGGGAACGCTAGCGGGCTGGCACTGGGATGTATCGTCGGTTTTCGGGCGGGATTACGATGCCTTCGATACCGAGAGCTCAACGAATGTGGGCCTGTACACGGCCACGGGGCAGACCCCGACATCCTTCGCCGCCCAGTCCTATAACGACACGCAGTGGACGAACAGCGTTGACCTGAGCCGCAAGTTCCGCACGTCCTTCTGGCCCTATGCCATCAACGTCGCTGGTGGTGCGTCCTATCGTTACGAGGCCTATGCCATCGGCACCGGCTCTCCGGCGAGCTACACCTATTCCAGCTCGGACGGCTTTCCGGGCACCAACCCGGCCAATGCGGGCAAATGGTCCCGTGACGTTGCGGCGGGCTATCTCGACATCTCCACGAACCTGATGAAGCACTGGCAGATCGATCTGGCAGGCCGCGTCGAGCATTACACGGATGTCGGCAACACCAAGACTGGCAAGATCTCGACCCGTTACGATTTCAGCCCGCGCTTTGCCATCCGCGGCACGTTCAGCAATGGCTTCCATGCGCCGACGCTGGCGCAGGAGCATTATTCCGCACTCTCCGTCTCTCCGACGGCGGCCAGCGGCATCATTGCGGCGAACTCCGCCGGCGCACTTGCCAACGGCGCCTCGGCCCTGAAGCCGGAATCGTCCACGAGTGCCGAAGGTGGCATCATCGTCGAGCCGATCAAGAAGCTGCACGTCACCGTCGACGTATATCAGATCGACCTGCGCGACCGGATCATGCCAGGAGGTACGATCTACGGATCGCAGGCCTACAGTGCGCTTCAGACTGATGGTTTCAACCTGCCCGCAGGATCTGAAAACTGGACTGGAAGCCAGCTCGCCACGCACTGGTTTGCCAATGTCGCCAACACCCGCACGCAAGGCCTCGATCTGACGGCGACCTATCCGACCGATTTCGGGCGCTATGGTCATGCGGACTGGGATGTTGCGATCAACCTGAACCGCACGCGTCTGCGCCATCAGGCAACCAGCACGACCGGCGCGGCGCTTCTGAACGCCCAGTATGTCGCCTACCTCACTACGGCATATCCGCGCAGCAAGATCATCTTCGGTGGGACCTGGCGCTCTGCCCGCAACAAGTGGGCCGTCTCCGTCCATGAGATCCGTTATGGCGAAACAACGTCCCAGCTCACCTACTACACGGGACCTTATACCTACTCCACGAGCCACTTCCTGGAGTTCCAGAATGTGCCGAAATGGACGACGAACGCCTCCGTTACCTACAACATCACGCCCAAGTGGAGTGCTACAATCGGCGGGAACAACATCTTCGCCAAGTTCCCGTCAGTCGTGCCTGAAGGAAACCGCTATCTGGGCGTGCCCAAATATTACATGAGCACGTCCCAGCTCGGCATGAATGGCGGGTATTACTATCTGGATGTTTCAGCCCGCTTCTGAGCGAGCTGCGTACGGCGAGGTAGGATTGCATAGCAGTTGAGTGTGGAGTCCAGGCGAAGGAAAGCGTCGGACGCCACACTCAACGTCAAATAATGCAGGCCCGTCTTACCCATTTTTCATTCCAGAGGTTTTCTTCCCAGAAAACCTCTGGATATTTATCTCACAATTCGTTTTATCGGCAAGCCGTCATACTGCGATAAAGATTTCCTGAAGCATCCAGGCAGGCATAAGCATTACCATTTCCGCTCAATGAGCTGTAAGTGGTATTTCCTTTAAAAATCGTGTTCTTGGAAGTGATTTCGAGCGTATTCCCCTCGTTGGAGGCAGTAATTTTCGGTCGATTGGCCAAATCTGCACCAGGTGGGGCAAATTCAACGCCTGTATGGTAATCTGCGCTACTTCCGGGGTTACGAATTTCCAGAAGCCCATCATCAGATATTCCCAGATTTGCGAAGCCATTCTTACCCCACAGACCCAGAACCATTTCATCAGCTCCCCTGATCATGAGACCTTCCACATTGCTCATGCCCTGTCCTGTTTCCCGAAACACCTGAGGAGCACGGACATCACTCATATTTCCAAAGGTGAATCCCGAGGGAGCGGGCGTTGTAGGGTTAAACACATGGATCATCGCGTCCGTCTTTGACCCCTGCAGGACCCCATTTCCATGTGTGGCCTGGAATACAAGAGCGTTTTGCATCAGCATGGAACAGTTCGGACAAATCGTAATATCCAGTGGATTTACCGTGCCATCGAGTGCACCTCCATGAATAGAAACCTTTACATCTGACTGATATGCCATACCATCTAATGAATTCATTCTGCGGATAATAGAATTTACGTTTTTATCAGAAGAAAAAAACGTCTGATCCGCAACTTTTGCAACATGCAACTTCGAATCTGACATTTGCGATGCAATCGCATCTACTTCTGATAATCCTCCTGGCATTGCCGGAACAGTGGTTCCCGGCGCAGAAACAGGCATCGTAGACAGGAACAGGGCAACTTGGTTGATGCTTTCAGACTCATGATCTCCCGACGGAGAGTTAACTGTATTCCTAACCTCCCCACAGTAAGACTCAACTACATATTCCGTTGGATCCGCCCCTTTGGAGATCAGATATGTTGTGAAAGCCTTAGTATTTTCTAGAAACCTGGAATCAAATACGCATCCCCCCTTCCCCATTACGTAAGGCGATACGATCAGGGTTACACGAATTCTGTTTCTGAGTGCCCATTTGATCTCATTGACATAATTATCCAATGCTGCGCCTGGAAAACTCATGGCCAGCGTGGGAGGTATGTCGATGGCAACTGCGCCTGTATACAGAGCCAACTTCCGGTTCGGAGCATATAGAGCGCTAGCCTCCCAGAGTTTTGTCGGCTGCGCTGGATCGGGACGCATGATGGGCGCGATATTCTTGGGCGCGCCTTTCTGAGCCACTATGGCTGCAAGTTTAAGTTCAAGATCAGCTTCGCTTGCCTCTGTCATCACCGTTCCATCTCCACCTTCATCATCGGGGAGATTGGCGTTTGCAAGCAGGGGCAAAGAACCACCGAAATTTTTCAGATCAGAAAAAGACAAAAGACTGCAGCAACCTATTTCTGCCATTCCCGTGCCACCACCGGTGGTAAGTCTTATCCCCGTTGAACCCCATACATTTTGAAGAGCTTCACGCTGGGCCGAAGTGATATATGCGGGATTAACCGAGACACCATGTTCATAGAGGGTAATGTTTCCCCTACTCAGACTTTCCTGAACATCGTTTGCCAACTGCGGAAAACCGGTAGCGGCTCCTAAAAATACGGTAAACCGGACCGGACTGCCGTAGCCGGCCAAGGACTCATTTGCATCAGTGCCGGCTGAGATCTCCCCCCCTGCATCAGACTTCCATGGTGGCATTGGCCGAGCCATGGCCGAGGCAGCAGTGAGCGATCCAATGAAAAGGACACTCAGTAAACTCTGCATACTTCTCACTCCCATCATGCTGCGCCTAGCGCCTGGAAATCTGAAATATCCAAAAACGCCAAGCTCTCGCCAAGATCTCAAACGCTGACTTTTTGGCCGCCCTATAAAGAGCAATACGCTTAGGAATAAACAGAAGATTTATAAAACAGCCTGACAGTACTGCTCTCTGCTCATGCGACATCTATACAGGTAGCCAGCCCTAACCCTCATCGATCAGAGAACAATATGATTCTTTGGGTGAATGTCGTGTTTGTTGGTGTCCGCGAGAGGATTCGAACCTCCGGCCCCAGGATTCATACCACTTCGGTTTTCACCGCCATGCCCGGAGGCACGTTCGTGGTCTGGACTGTCTCTTCACCATGGCCAGAAAGCCAAGGTGTCGCCCGTACAGTCTCTACACCTTCTTGCCGGCACGCCGGAAAGCTTGGCTCGGGATTGGCACGATCGAGATGATCAGAGCGTTCCCCGAATTTGAGCGAATCCACCATGCGGTTTCCCATCATGGCGCCCAATTCAAAACCTTAGGAATCCTGTGCTCTATCCTGCTGAGCTACGCGGACAAACAAACTGACCGTATCTCAGTTACGGTGCCGCTGCAACCGTACTCTCACCACATCAAGCAGCGGAAGACATCGGGAATTCCCCATCCAAGCCAGCACCACCCGGGAAAAACCAGGGAAACGGGAACCCTCGACGGGCATATCATCGGGGATGAAGATTACCTGTCCTGTTTATGCTATCTCAACTTTTTCTGGTTAGTCTTTTAAGTGAGGCTTCTGCTACGGCCTTGCATGACACCTCTTTTCCATCAAAAAGGTGATCTGTTTTTCTGGTAGTACCAAATCCTGAGTAGGATAGAGCGCGTTCGCAGCTGGCATCCTACACAATACCTCTTTGTGGGGGTTTTGCAGGTTTGACTGGGTTGAGAATTGCCATGATCTGCGTTGCTGACAACGATTTACTGAAACAGTCTGGAATTTCCGTGCCTTTCGGCAAGGGATCCTGATCGTGGAGGCGGCGAAGATGATGGACAGTTCATCCCGTCCTATCCGCGAGACCGATCCCACCCTTTTGCGCGTGCGACTGATCGGGCAGATGGAAGCAAGAACCCTCACGGGCGAAAGCGTGCTTCCTGTGGGGGGCAAGACACGGGCCCTTCTGGCTATTCTGGCTCTTTCTGACCGGAAACCTGTCCTGCGATCGCGGCTTGCGGAACTGCTGTGGAGCCAGCGGCCTGAAGAAATGGCACGCGCATCCCTGCGGCAGGAAATCCACCGCCTTCTGGATGCGCTCAGTCCGCTGGGCGTGGACGTCATCGATGTTCAGCGGCACTCGCTGGCCCTGAAGCCAGCCCTTACTTCGGTGGACGCCGAGAGGCTGCTTACAGTCAGTGTGCGGACGATCGACAGTGTGACCCTACCTGACGAACCGCTGCTCGGCGAGCTGGCAGGTGTGGATCCGGCGCTGGACGAATGGCTTGGCCAGCAGAGGGAGCGCCTCTCAACACATCTCCAGCAGGTTTATGAAAGTGCCGTCCGGGAATTGACCGACCCGGACCAGGTCGAAGACGTGGCCGAGCGTCTGTTGAAGTTTGACAGCCTGAACGAGGTTGCCTGGCGGGCCAGGGTTCAGATGGCCCTGCATCGTGGTGACAAGGGTCGGGCAGCCGCACTTGCTGACCAGATGACACATCTTTTCGGAGACGCCGAAGGACATATCCTTACTCCGGCCACACAGGCACTGATCAGGAGTATTCCGACTGAAAGCAGCGGCAAGGATCTGGTTCAGGACTTGTCCCAGACTGCACTGGCTGCGGGAACTCCTGAAGCGTCTTTCACAGCGCCAGTACCGCGCCCGGATCCGATGCTTGCCCTGCCGCTTCATTACGCGTCGCAACATCCGGCTGCGGCAGAACCGCGGAAGATCTCACTGGTTTTTCTGATCCCGTCGTCCACGGATAAAACGCTTGCCGAACAGGGCCAGCGCCTGCGGGATCAACTGGAACTCATGTTCGTCAACATGGGAACTTTCGACATTCTTGCACTCCCCGAAGCCTCCCTGCCCGACCCTGTAGGTGCGGCTGCGGCCTACCGGGCCTGGGGCATGGATTACATCATTTCCGGCAATCTGCGGGCAGGCCCTGAGGGGGCTGAAAACCGGCTGATCCTCCGGGTGCTGGACGCCCGGCGCGGGGGAGTCATCATTTGGGGGACGCATTACGATTTCCCACGCTCCGGTCCGGATACGGCAAAAAACAGCCTTCTGGCGCCTGCCCAGGCGATGAAGTGGAGCATCTTCGTCACCGAAGCCCGGCGCATTGCAGCCCGACCGGATTCAGAACTTTCAGCACTCGGAATGGCGCTGCGGGCTTTCATGCTGCTCCTGCGACATGATTCTTCGCTTTTCGGCCGAATTGGATCTCTGCTGGAACGCGCCAGCGAACAGGACGGGGACGACGGTGCAATTGCGCTCATTGATGCCCTGCACTGCTATATCCGCTTCCTGAATGAATGGAGCCCTGAAACCGAGGCTGTTTTCGCCCGAGGTCTTCGCAGCGTTCGAACCGCCATTTCGCTGATGCCGGATCTGCATGCAGTCGAAGTTCTTCTCGCCGCGTATCTGATGCACGAGCCTGCCATGCACAGTACGGCTCTTTCGGTTGTCCAGTCCGCGGCTGAGGGAATCTTGCGGATCGAAGGACATCACAAGGATTCTCCTGATCTTCTGATGGCAGAGATTGTCCTAGCCCTGCTGGGCGGGAAGATGAAGGTAGCAGCAGGAAAGGTGAAGCTGCTGCTGAAAAACGGGTATCGCTCACAGTTGCTTGAACTGCTGCGCCCGGTTTTCATGATGGTCCTGCTCCTGGGGGAAGACTATCAGGAAGTAATCTCGATGGGTCGGTTGATGTCCGGCCTTTATCCGTCCTGCCCGAGTTCGCTGGTTTATTATCTCATTGCCCTGGTTGAAGTGGGTGACTGCGCCGAAGAGATGAATCAGGTCTGTCGCCACCTCCTTCGTCTGGTCCCGGATCTGACCATTTCCAGAGCTGTCAGCCGGTTTCCTTGTACGGGAAAGACACGACTGACGAGGCTGGCTGAAGCGCTGGGCAAGGCCGGCGTGCCTGAAGGATAAGAACATCTTCCTTCAGGTGCTTGGCCTCTTGCCGCCGGCACGATATGAACACTCAAACAGAAGTTGCCGGCTGCAGGCCTCGCCAGTCTGCATCCTTGCTTGTGACCGGCCCTGGCGCGGCCCGCAGGACCACACATGATGTCTCGCATCCAGTCGACCGTTCTTCGCCCTTTTCACCGACCGACAACCCGTCTTGCCCTGGGGTTTCTGGCGCTCGGCGCTCTTGCCGCCTGTGGTGGTGGACGTGACCCCAGCACCCTGACCGCACCCCGCAATCATCTTCTTGGTGTTGATCGCGGTGCCGAGGGTGGCGCGGACGAGCTTCGCGGCGGTGTGAACGCTTATCTGTGGCGTGGAGCGATCGACACCCTGTCCTTCATGCCGCTGGCGTCTGCCGATGCCGTGGGCGGTGTTATCCTGACCGACTGGTATCAGCCGTCTGCCAGCCAGAACGAGCGGTTCAAGATTGCGGCTTATGTGCTGGATCGTCGCCTGCGTTCTGACGCCCTTCGGGTCTCCGTATTCCGGCAGGTTCTGCAGGACGGCCAGTGGGAAGATACCCCTGTTTCCGCCACCACCACTTCCGATATCACCACCCGTATCCTGACGCGCGCACGTCAGCTGCGTGCCGAAAACGGCGAGCGGGACAACTGAGTCAGACATGAGCGATACCACAGCCCCCGCATTCGATTTCCAGGACCGCGAACCATTCTGGCAGAACGAATGGAAGCGGAGGAATACCTTTGCGGTGCCGGATGTTCCCCCGGCCGATCGTCCGAAATACTATGTGCTGGAGATGTTCCCGTACCCGTCGGGGCAGCTTCATGTCGGGCATGTACGAAATTACACGCTCGGGGATGTGGTCGCGCGCTACAAGCGGGCCCGGGGTTTCGCGGTCATGCACCCCATGGGGTGGGACGCGTTCGGTCTGCCGGCGGAAAATGCCGCGCGTGAGCGCAATGTCCATCCTGGCAAGTGGACGATGGACAACATTGCCACCATGCGGGGCACGCTGCAGCGTCTGGGCTTCTCGCTGGACTGGGACCGTGAGATCGCAACCTGTCTGCCGGAATATTACGGCAAGCAGCAGAAGCTGTTCACCGATATGCTGGGCGCCGGTCTGGTTGAGCGGCGTGATTCTCTGGTCAACTGGGATCCGGTCGACGAGACGGTTCTTGCAAACGAGCAGGTCGTGGACGGGCGCGGCTGGCGCTCGGGAGCCCTGATCGAGAAGAAGAAACTCTCCCAGTGGTTCCTGAAAATCACGAAATTTGCTCAGCCTCTGCTCGATGATCTGAAGACGCTTGATCGCTGGCCCGAACGCGTCCGGACGATGCAGGAGCGCTGGATCGGCCGTTCGGAAGGGGCCCGGGTCCGCTTTGCGCTGCATCAGCCGCCCGCAGGCTATGACGAGGATCTCGACAGCGTCGAAGTCTTCACGACGCGTCCCGATACCCTGTTCGGCCTGAGCTTCATCGGGATTTCGGCGGAGCATCCGCTGGCCCGCAAGGTTGCGGAAAGCAACCCGCAGGCCGCTGCCTTCATTGAGGAATGTCGCCGTCTCGGGACGTCCGAGGAAGTGATCGAAGCTGCCGAAAAGCGCGGGTTCGACACGGGTCTGCGGGTGGCCAATCCGCTTGATCCCGAAAAGACGGCGCCTGTGTGGATCGCCAATTTCGTTCTGATGGACTATGGCACCGGCGCTGTTTTCGGCTGCCCGTGCGGCGATCAGCGCGATCTCGACTTTGCCCGTAAGTACGACCTGCCGGTTCCGCAGGTGCTGCTGCCTCCGGGGCAGGATGCCGAGACCTTTGTCCTGGGCAAGAAGGCCGTTTCGGGGGATGCGACCCTGTTCAATTCGGGTTTCCTGGATGGGCTGGATCCTGCTGCGGCGCGGACGAAAGTCATTGAGCGCCTTGAAGGGCTGGGGGCTGGCAAGGGCGTCGTGAACTGGCGCCTGCGCGACTGGGGCATTTCGCGCCAGCGCTACTGGGGCTGCCCCATTCCCATCATCCATTGCGACACCTGCGGCCCGGTTCCGGTGCCGGATGAGCAGTTGCCCGTTATCCTGCCGGAAGACGTGACATTTGATCGTCCCGGTAATCCGCTCGATCACCATCCGACCTGGAAGCACGTCAACTGCCCGCATTGCGGCAAGCCTGCGGTTCGTGAGACCGATACATTCGACACGTTCGTTGACAGTTCCTGGTATTTCGCCCGCTTCACCAGCCCGCATGCCGAAACCCCGACGGTTCCGGCGGCAGCGAATGGCTGGCTGCCGGTGGACCAGTATATCGGCGGCATCGAGCATGCGATCCTGCATCTGCTCTATGCGCGTTTCTTCACCCGCGCGATGCATGAAACCGGGCATCTGGATGTGGACGAGCCGTTTGCCGGCCTCTTCACCCAGGGCATGGTGACGCATGAGAGCTACCGCGACGATAGCGGCTGGCTGTATCCCGAAGAGGTCGAGCGGCAGGGCGATCAGGTCGTGCGCCGTGAGACGGGAACGCCGGTTCAGGTCGGCCGCTCGGAAAAGATGTCCAAGTCCAAGCGCAACACGGTGTCTCCGGTCGACATCATCGAGCGTTATGGCGCGGATACGGCCCGCTGGTTCGTGCTGTCCGACAGCCCGCCGGAGCGGGACATGGAATGGACGGCCGCAGGCGTTGCCGCTGCTGCCCGCTTTGGCCAGAGACTGCATCGTCTCGTAGCTTCCGTAGCCGCACGGGATGCCGCCGACAGTGCGCATGGTGCGACGGGGGATGACCTGCGTCGTGTCACGCACCGGACCATTGCCGCCGTCGGTGAAGCTCTTGAAGCTTTCACGCCGAATGTTGCCGTGGCCCGTCTGCATGAGCTGACCTCGGCTCTGGCGGATGCCGAACGCATCGAAGGCGCCGGCATTGCCGCTGCGCGCCGTGAGGCGGCCCGCGTGCTGTGTCTGCTGACGGCTCCGATGATGCCCCATCTTGCGGAAGACATGATGGCGGTTCTGGAACCGGGCAGTGCGCTGGTTGTGGAGCGTCCCTGGCCGGAAGCCGAAGAAAAATGGCTGGCCGTGCAGAGTGTGACGATCGGTGTGCAGATCCTTGGCAAGCTGCGCGGAACCATCGAGGTTCCGCCCAATGCGCCGAAGGAAGAGGTGCTGGCCGCAGCGAAGAGCGAGCCGAACGTGGCCCGTCTGCTTGAAGGGAAACGGCTGGTGAAGGAAATCCATGTTCCGAACCGGATCGTCAATTTCGTGGTGGCGGGCTGATGTCTGACCGGCGCGGCGCCTTTCTGCTCACGGCTTTCCTTATGCTGGGGGGGTGTGGTTTTTCCCCCCTCTATGGAAAGCTGACCCCGAAAACCGACATGTCGGAAGAGTTGGCACAGATTTATGTGGACAACATTCCGGGGCGTTATGGCCAGGAACTCCGTCTGGCCCTGCAGAAAAACCTGGCTGGCGCCGGGCCGGAAGATCCTCATAAATACATGCTGAAAGTCTCTTCCGGCATGAATGAGGAAGCGGTCGACATCCATCAGGACAATACGTCCGGCCGCACCCGGAGCACGGGGTCGGCACACTGGATGCTCATCACGGTCGAGCAGAATCCGCGCCTGCTGGCGCAGGGGGATGCGACGACGCTGGACGGTTTCAACACCACGTTCGAGCAGTATTTCGCCCAGACGCTGAATGATGAAACGCTTCAGGCGCGCGTCTCGGACACGCTGGCGCAGACCATGACGCAGCAGATCGCGATCTGGTTCCGCAATCACAACATGCCCGAGAAAGCCGCGCCGGATGAACTGCCGCGCTATCTGAACACGGACCGCATGCCGGATGACAACGGCAATGCCGCCACCGACCGGACGGGTGTCGATGGCTTCCCGGCTTCCGCAACGGGGCGTCTGTCCAGAAGCACGACCAGCACGTCTGCGCAGTAAGTGGTGAAGATCGACGCACGAAGCATCAGTCGGACACTGGCCGATGCCGGGTCCTGGCGGGCCATCGTGCTTCATGGCGAAGATACGGGTCTTATTCGTGAGCGTGCCGCGCAGGCGGTCAGGCTGGTGGCCGGGACGACGGATGATCCCTTCCAGGTGGCGCAACTGGATCGGGAGACACAGGACCGGCTTGAAGAAGAGGCCACGGCGCTTTCCCTGATCGGCGGCCGACGGGTGGTCTGGGTGCGTGAGGGGCAGGACAGCCTGGCCCCCCTGTTCAAGCGGGTACTTGAAACCGACACGGAAACCCTGATCGTTATCGAGGCGCCTGGGATTACGGCGCGCTCGAAACTGCGTGCGCTCGCCGAAGCCCACAAGCAGGTCGCGTCCATCGCCTGTTATCCCGAAGAAGGACGCGCCCTCTCCCAGACCGTGACGGATGCTCTCGGTCAGGCCGGTGTGACAATCGACCGCGATGCCCTGATCTGGCTGACGGGCGTGCTTGGCTCCGACCGCAGTGGCGTACGCGGCGAAATCGAGAAACTTGTTCTGTATGCGGGCGAAAATGGCCGTCTCGATCTGCAGGCCGTTCAGGACTGTGTCGGCGATGCAGGCGGCAATTCCCTGGAAGATGCCGCTTTTTCCGCACTGTGCGGAAACCGCATGATGGCCGATCAGGCTCTTGAACGGGCGCTGGCCGATGGTGCCAACCCCGTGGCAGTCGCACGCACCGTTCTGGGCGTTCTGGTGCGGCTTCAGAAGGTTGCGCAGGGCGTGCAGGATGGTCAGGGACGGGCCGAGTCCATGAAGGCTCTCAAACCGCCCGTGTTCTTCAAACGAACGGCGGCTTTCAATCAGGCGCTTGACCGGTGGCCTCTTGCGGCCCTGAGCACAGCGGCTAGGGAAACGCAGGCGTTCGAACTGGCCTGCAAGCAGAGCGCATCCCCCGACATGGCGTTGTGCAGGCGGCACATCGCCTCTCTGTGCACCGTCAGGAAGGGCTGAACCAGTCGGGCAAGAATGGGGATGAGTAATTTTCCTCTATTTCCGATCCTGCAAGCCAAATATAACGATGCGCCCGCTATATGGCGTTCGTCTTTCGTGCGTAAGGTTTCAGGTCCATGTCTCTTTCCTCCCAACCTCATACATTCCGCCTGACTCCGGCGGACTATGGCCATCTGGTGGAGCAGGCCACTGTCGCGCCTGAACATTACTGGGAGCGTGAGAGCAGACGGCTGAACTGGAGCACCACGCCCGGTCAGGCTCATTGCACCGAACGCGGCTGGTTTCCGGGTGGGGTGCTCAATGCGAGCGTCAACTGCCTGGACCGGCATCTTGAGACGCGCGGCGATCAGAACGCCCTTGTCTGGCAGGCCGAAGAGACCGACCGGGTTGTGACCTTCACCTACCGGACACTCCACGAGCGCGTCTGCCGCATGGCGAACGTGCTGCGTGAGCAGGGCGTGCAGACCGGGGACCGGGTTGCCATTCACCTGCCGTCCGTGCCTGAAGGCCTGATCGCCATGCTTGCCTGCGCGCGGATCGGAGCCATCCACGTGGTTCTTTTCGGCGGGTTTTCTCCGGAAGCGATCGCCGACCGGCTGTCTGACAGTGGCGCAGTGCTGGTCATTACCGCCAATATGGGACGCCGCGGTCCCAAGCGGATCCCCTTCAAGACGACGCTGGACGCCGCTCTGGACCTCCGTCCGGAAGCTCTCGCCGTCAGGCATGTTCTGGTCGTGAGCGTGACGCAGGACGACGTTGATCTGACGGCGGGACGGGACCTGTGGCTGACCCCCCTTCTGGACGCGGCATCGGCCGACTGCGCTGCGCAGGACATGCCGGCCTCCGCCCCGCTGTTCCTGCTGTACACATCGGGCAGTACCGGAAAGCCCAAGGGGATCGTACATGGCACGGGCGGCTATCTGGTCTGGGCATCCTACACCCATGAACTGGTTTTCGATCATCAGGAAGGCGACATCTTCTGGTGCACGGCCGATATCGGCTGGATCACCGGCCATACCTATGGCGTTTACGGCCCCCTGCTGAATGGCGGGACGATTCTGCTGTTCGAAGGCATGCCGTCCTATCCGGGACCAGGCCGCTGGTGGAGCGTCATTCAGGACCACAAGGTCACGACGTTCTATACGTCTCCTACCGCAATCCGCGCTCTCATGCGCGAAGGCGATGAGGTTGTGCAGCGTCATGACCTCTCCTCGCTGCGCGTTCTGGGGACTGTCGGCGAGCCTATCAGCCAGGAAGCCTGGTCCTGGTTCAATGATCATGTCGGGGGCGGCCGCTGCGCTTTCGTCGATACCTGGTGGCAGACGGAAAGCGGTGGGATCATGATTTCGCCCGTTCCGGGCGCCGTCCGGGAGAAACCGGCTTCCGCCACGCTCCCCCTGCCCGGTGTCCATCCGGTTCTTCTGGACGAACGCGGCGCTCCGAAAGAAGGCGCAACGGAAGGTGTGCTCTGCCTCAGAGGTTCCTGGCCCGGCCGAGCGCTCACGATCTGGAATGATGCGGCCCTTTTCGAGCGCACCTATCTTCAGTCCTATCCCGGCTACTATTTCACCGGTGACGGCGCGCGGCGTGACGAGGACGGGTATTACTGGATCACCGGACGCGTTGACGACGTGATCAACGTCTCCGGACACCGGATCGGATCTGCCGAGATCGAAGACGCTCTGGCGACTGAACTGGCTATCGCGGAAAGTGCGGCGATCGGCGTTCCCCACGACCTCAAGGGACAGGGAATCGTCGTCTATCTCGTCCCGCGCGATAACGCGCCCGAAGATCTTCACATCCGGGCGGCCAAGGCCATCACGTCAAAAGTGGGCCGCTATGCGGCGCCGGAGCGCATCCATGTCGTGCCGGACCTTCCCAAGACCCGTTCGGGGAAAAGCGTTCGCCGCCTGCTTCGCAAGATTGCGTGCGGAGAGACCGAAGGATTTGGTGATCTCTCCACCCTCGCCGATCCTGAGATCGTCGCAACGCTGATCGCGCTGATCCAGGTGCCGAAAAGCTGATCTGTCAGCCCTGACAGGGTTCAGACATCGGTCGTGCCGCCCGATGTCTGAACCGGGATGAGCGCGTCGCTCAGGAACCCGAAGACGACATGCATGAAATAGACGGAAAAAGCCGCGACCAGCAGCACGGCAAACAGCCGTCCGAAAATCCTGAACGACGCCACGATCAGTGCTCCCAGAAGCAGGAACAGCAGCACCGTCTGTGAGTTTCCCTGTATCCCGAAACTGGCCAGGACGGTGCGGGCCATGACCTCGATGATCGCCACACCGGCCACAACCACGCCCAGCAGTCCGAGGATCAGACCCCACAACGTATCGAGTATGGATTGCATCACGTGATCTGGCACCGATTAAAAGAGGACAAGATCACTCCACAAAGCCATTCTCCGCGGCTCCGGTCAACTGTCATCTGCCATGGGGATAGACGAATGTTGGAGCGACCGTTACGAAAGGTGATCCTTTCCTGACCGGATTTTCTGACATGGATCATCGATGACGAATTCGCCTGCCCTGCTGCTGACGATCGTTCAGTCCATTCTCCCGATTCTCGTAACGCTGGGATTTGGATATTTCGCGGCATACCGAAAGGATTTCGATGCCCAGCAGGCTGGTGTTCTGACACGTCTGGTCATGCTCTACGCGCTTCCGCTGGAACTGCTGGCATCCATTCTCAGTACGCCCCGCAACCAGGTTCTGGCAGCGGGGCCAGTGGCGGCTCTGATCCTGCTGGCCATGATCGGCGGCTATGGCCTGATCTTCGCCATTCTTCGCGCACTGCTTAAACGCCGTCTGGGCGAAGCGGCCCTGATCGCGATGACCATCACGGGCCCCTCCGTTCCCTTCATCGGTATTCCTGTCCTGGGACAGATCTTTGGGCCAGCCAGTTCGGTGCCGATTTCAATCGCGTCCCTGGCCATGAATCTGGTTCAACTTCCCATCACCCTGATCCTGATGGGACATGACCGCGGCACCCGCCATCGGGTCGAGACTGAAGGGGAAACCCGGAACGAACTCCGCGAACTTTTCGGGCATCTGATGCATTCCTGCCGGGAGCCGGTCGTCTGGGTTCCGATGATGGCGCTTGTCCTGGTCAGTGCCGGCGCCTTCCTGCCACAGTTTCTGAAGGGCTCACTTCAGCTGCTCGGCCGCACAACAGGTGGCGCGGCGTTGTTCGCATCAGGCGTGGTGCTCTTCACGCGCCAGGTGAAATTCAGCCCTCTGGTCGGCGTGATCGTCAGCGTTCGGAATGTCATTATTCCCGGAATCATCTATGCGCTGGCCCGTCTGTGGCATCTTCCCCTGCCCGCACTTCAGGAGAGCATCCTGACGATGGCGATCCCCAGTGCGTCGATCAACGTCATCCTTGCCATGCGCTATCATGTGCTGGAACGTGAAATTGCATCCGTTCTGTTCTTTGGAACGTTAAGTTCAATCTTCACGATGGCATTTTTCATTTGGCTGACAGGTGCATGACCAGTTTTCTTTTTGTGTGTACGGGCAATATCTGCCGCTCACCTCTGGCCGAACTGGCCATGCGCCGCGAAGCCAGCCTTCGCGGCCTGACCCTCGATATCGACTCTGCGGCAACCGGACGCTGGAATCTCGGCGAGGCTCCTGACCCCCGTGCCCGCGTCGTCGCTTCCAGACAGGGTCTGGATGCGTCACCGCTTCGGGCACGCCTGGTCACCGAAAAAGACTTCGATCGCTTTGACCACATCATTGCGATGGACCGTTCCCATCTCGCCATCCTCAGACAGATGCGCCCTCACCACTCAAAAGCGCGCCTTTCCCTGATGCTGGACCATATTCCCGCCCGTACCGGACAGGACGTCATCGACCCCTATTACGGGCCGGATGAAGGGTTCGTCACGACATGGGAGGACGTCGAGGCCGCTTGTGCCGCCCTTGCCAGAACAGTTCTTGGTCCCCGCCCCTGAAGCTTCTAGCTTGAGCGGAACAGAAATGGAGAGTTTCATGTCATCCAAACCTGACATTCTGACGATTGACCCCCTCGTGCCGGTCATGAAGGAAAGGCTAGAGAAATCGTTTACACTCCACCCCTACACCTCACTGGAAAACCTGAAGAACATTGCTCCTGCCATCCGCGGGATCACAACAGGTGGCGGGTCCGGGGTTCCTTCTGAAATCATGGACGCCCTGCCCAATCTTGAAGTCATTTCCGTCAACGGTGTGGGGACGGACCGCATCAATCTGGATGAAGCAAGACGCCGCAACATCGGGGTCGCAATCACCCAGAACACCCTGACGGACGACGTGGCCGACATGGCCGTCGCGCTGATGATGGCAGTGATGCGGAGCATCGTAACGAATGATGCCTTCGTCCGTGCTGGAAAATGGCCGTCCGCCACGGCTCCCCTCGGACGAAGCCTGACCCGGAAAAAAGTGGGCATCGCAGGATTTGGACATATTGGCCAGGCGATTGCCAAACGCGTCTCGGCGTTCGGTATGGAGGTGGCCTACTTCAACTCACATGCCCGACCTGAAAGCACCTGCCATTTCGAGCCCGATCTGAAGGCGCTGGCAACCTGGTGCGACGTCCTGATCCTGGCGGTCTCAGGCGGTCCACGATCCGCCAACATGATCGACAGAGACACCCTGGATGCTCTGGGCAAAGACGGTTTCCTGGTCAATATCGCCCGAGGAACAGTGGTGGACGAGGCCGCACTTCTGAGCGCCTTGCAGGAAAAACGCATCGCTGGCGCCGGACTGGACGTTTTCCAGAACGAGCCCAATATCAATCCGGCTTTTCTAAGCCTGCCAAACACAGTTCTGCAGGCCCATCAGGCGTCGGCCACAGTCGAAACCAGAACGACCATGGCTAATCTGGTCGTAGACAACCTGATTGCCTATTTCACCGATAAAACCCTGCTGACACCCGTCATCTAAGACCTATGCCACGAACTGTTCGGCAATGATCCGCTCTGAAAGACCGTGATCGGGATCGAACAGGATCGTGGCTTTCCGGGAGCGGTCTTCCCGGACGACAACCTCCGCCACATCACGGATTTCCGTAAAATCCGCTACCGCTGCTGTCGCCCTTTTCTCGGTATCAAGCAATGTCAGTTTCACGACTGCGCTCGACGGCAGAAGAGCCCCCCGCCAACGCCGAGGCCGAAAAGCGGAAATCGGTGTAAGAGGAAGAATATTAGCGCTCAAAGGCACAATAGGTCCATGAGCGGACAGGTTATAAGCTGTTGAGCCGGCCGGCGTGGAAACGATTATTCCGTCGCAGATCAGTTCCTCAAGACGCAACCGGCCATCTATTTCTATCCGGATACGGGACGTCTGCCGCGTCTGACGGAAAAGAAAGACGTCATTGAATGCCAGTGCACTTTTGACTTTCCCTACCACTGTCGTAGCAGTCATGTGCAACGGATGCAAAACCGAAGGCTGGGCATTTTCGAGACGCTGTAAAAGATCTCCTTCATCAGCAGCATTCATCAAGAACCCAACCGTTCCATAATTCATGCCGTAAATGGCAATGCTTTTATCCAGAACCTTGTGCAGGGCCTCGAGCATAAAACCGTCCCCCCCCAGACAGACAACGGCATCCGCCTCGTGAAGCCGCACATTTCCATATTTCTGTGAAAGTCGGGCCAGTGCAGCTTGAGCGCTGTCAGTGGAAGAGGCAACAAAATGAATTTTCATAAAAATCGCATCAGCCTGAAATCAGCAGAGATCATTTTCCCTATTGCCGAACTCCTTAGCAGATGAACGGCGTGAGGGAGCATTATTTTTCAGAGCCAACGGTAGGACCGAAAATCGAATACCAGACCTGAGAACGCTCCCCAACACGCCCCTGTCCGAGCTTCAAAACAGAGTAGCATCAGAAATGTCTGCATTTCTCGGAACCGGATCGACAACAGAAACTCAGGGAAGCCCGAAAGAAACATTGCACCTGGAGG
>NZ_BJNM01000001.1 GCF_006539685.1 Gluconobacter oxydans | reverse complement strand
CCATCTGTATGAAATCCCGAGCGGCAGCCTCGTTTTCGAGGAAAAGGGCATGCAGGTCGCGGTCGTGGATGCCACCAGCCATGTCCATTACGTCAATGTGCAGGTTGGGCGCATGGCGGACAGCTCGACGGAAATCCTGAGCGGTCTCAAGCCTACCGACCGGCTCATCAACAATCCGCCTGCCGACCTGCTGGAAGGCGATGTGGTGCATGTCGTGACCCCGGCGCGGGGCTATAATGAAAGCGGCTTCGCGTCCGACGCGGACTCCTCCGACAATGACGGGGACGAATGATGATCCCAGCCACCTTCCGACGCCTCGTCCTCACCGGTGGATCAGCCCTTGCGCTGATCAGCCTCTCGGCCTGCGATCTGGCCCCGACTTACAAAACCCCGAACTTTGTCGTCCCCTCAAGCTGGCAGGGACAGGCGCCTTTTGCCGTGGCGACGCCTGCGGATACGGCCCTGCCTGCTGACTGGTGGACCATGTTTCAGGACCCGCTGCTGAATAATCTTGAAGCGCGGGCCACGGCTGATAACGGCGATATCCAGGCGGCAGCCGAACGCTTCATTCAGGCGCGCTCGCTCGTTGTGGCAGCACGGTCCGAACTGCTGCCCCATGCCAGTCTGGATGCGGGAGCTTCGGACAACAAGCAGTCCGCCGACCGGCTGTTCCGCAATGGCGCAACCCTGACGCAGACCAGCGAGGATTATGGGGGGCTGGTGTCGTGGGAGCCTGATTTCTGGTCGTCCATCCGCAACCGCGTGCGGGCGCAGAAGCAGTTTGCCCAGCAGCGTGCCGCCGATTTCGCCATGGCGCGTCTGAGCACGCAGGCCGAACTGGCCCGCGATTATATCCAGCTGCGCGGTTATGACGCGCAGGATGCGATTTATGAGCAGTCCATCGGGTATTATGAGCGTGCCGTCAGGATTACGGAAAATCAGGTCCAGAACCAGGCGGCCCCTCGCCTTGATCTGGCGCGGGCGCAGGCGCAGCTCTACACCACGCAGGCTGCACGGCTGGATATTCAGGCGGCGCGGCAGGTCATGGAACATGCGATCGCGGTGCTGACCAATACGTCGCCGTCGAGCTTCCATATTCCTGCCAGTCCGGAATTCCATTTCATCCAGCCGACGATCCCGACGAACGTGCCTTCAACCCTGCTTCAGCGTCGCCCGGACATTGCGGCGTCCGAGCGTGAAATGGCGCAGGCCAACCGGGAGATCGGCATTGCGCGTGCGGCGTTCTATCCGCATATCGCGCTCAGGCTGAATGGCGGGTTTGAAGCCAACGGGTTTGATCTGGCCAATCTTGCCAACTCGCTGTGGACCTATGGAGCGAGCCTGCACATGCCGCTGTTCGATGGCGGGCTGCGCCGGGCGGAGCTTCAGAGAACATGGTCGGCCTATCGCGAGACCCGCGATACGTATCGGATGAAGGTTCTGTCAGCGTTTCGCGAAGTGGAGGACGGTCTGTCCCTCACCGAGCGTCTGACGAAGGAAAACGCGGCGCTGGAGCAGGCGGTGAAGGCCAATCTCGCCACGCAGAACATGACCATGACGCTCTATCAGGGCGGTGTTGGCACCTATCTTGAGGCCATCGTCAGCCAGGAAAACACGCTGGAAAGCCGCATCCATCAGGTTGAGGTCGCAACCCGGCTGTATCACGCGGATGTGGACCTGATCCGCAGCCTTGGGGGCGGCTGGAACGTGAAGGATCTGCCGACCATGGACCAGACCCTCTCGATCACTCCGCTGCAATACGACAACCTGCACCACCCGAAACCGGTTGGAGACGTCACGGCGTCCCAGCATCCGGAACAGTTCGAAAACCTGACGCTCCCTGCCGAGACCTCCGGTTTTCAGCCCCGAGACCGGATTCAGACTCCCTGATTTATTGAACCAGACCGCGCACCCGGCTTTCCTTTTTTCAATGGAACGCCGGGGCGACAGGACTTTTTGGGGAAATAGTCCCGCCAACTATCCCCCCTACTGGTACAGGCCCGGTGTGGGGTTCCAGCCGGTCAGGAGGTGGCGGCCGATTTCTTCGTGTTTCCATTCCACGGGATCGTGCAGCGAGAGTGTTCTTGCGTCGCGCCAGTAGCGGTCGAACCCGTACGTCGCATCCGTTACGCGCGCACCGAGGGCTGACATGAGGTCTGATCCTGCCCGCAGGGAGGCCCGGGATGCCGAGGAGCGCGCGGCGTAGACGGGGATGGCCACATCCGTCCGCGAGCAGCCGCCATGTTCGAAAACATCCAGCAGTCCGGCTGCTGTCCGCGCACTTGCGCAGGCCGCGGCCAGTTCCGCGCCGATCTCTCCGAACAGGCGACGGGCCAGAAGATCATCCGCAGCTTCATTCACCCCGGCAGACGCCCAGGGGCGGCTGTGTTCGCGCACGAAGGCCGCCGCCGCCTCCAGCGCGGCCAGTCCGATCCCCACGAGGATCATCGAAAATCCGTTCTGATAGCGCAGGGGCGCATGGACCTGGGGCGCGGACCGGGCGGTCAGTACCGACCATTCCGGTCTGGTCTGGACACGGTCCAGAACGACGCTGCCGGATTCCGTTGCCCGCTGTCCCAGCCGGTTCCAGTCTTCCTCGAAGCTTACGCCCGGCGTTCCGGCGGGCAGAAGGTCCAGACGCATCGACTGCGCGACCACGTCATAGGACGACACCAGCAGCAGGTCCGCGCCCACGGCACCTGTGGCATAGATCTTGCGGCCGTCGATGAGGTGGCCTTCGCCTTCGGGTCGCGACACGACATGCCCGAAATCGACCGCCCGCTTTCCGTTTTCCGCCAGCGCCATGCCGATCATGGCCTGATCCGTACAGATCCGCTCTGCCAGATGGCGGCACATTTCCGGCGTGGCCACGGACAGCAGTTCCCGCACTGCGTCGTCATGCACCTTGTAAATCTGCGCCACGGATGGGTCCGCCATGCCGAGTTCCAGAAAAATCTCCTGTGAGAGCGCCTGCGACAGACCGAGGCCTCCGAGCGCCATGGACAGGGGCGCTTTCATCAGGCCGCAGTTTTTCAGCGCCTGAATGGAGGCGCGGGGATAGCGTCCGAGCCGGTCGTTTTCCGCAGCACGGGGGGTAATTTCGGATCGGACCACGTCTCTGAGGGTTCGGAAAAACGCTTCCAGAGCGGGCGGGATGGAGCAGACCGGCACAAGACTGCGCAGTCCGCCAAAAACATTCTCACAGGAGTGTCGCATCAGTCCGTCTCCGTTTCTGGCTGTTTCGCCGGGCCATCATGCACCCTGCATGGCGTCCGTTCCAGCCGGGCTGGTCGCGGTGCAATCTTCACAGAACTGACGCGCCTCTCTGGACATCGACCCGGATACAAGTTTTCCTGCCCGAACGACGCGCCCCGACCGGGCGTTCATGCGTTACGGCCGTTAACCGACGGCAATGCCCAATGGCGAATGCAAGGATTTTGAAGTAATGGCCCATCTCAGCCCCCTGGCCGGCAAAACGCTTCCCTCCGACCAGCTGACCGATATTCCCGCCCTGATCGCGGCTTATTATGACCGCAAGCCCGACCCTTCGATTGCCACGCAGCGCGTTTCGTTCGGCACTTCCGGCCACCGGGGCTCTTCGTTCCATACCAGCTTCAATGAAAACCATATCCTCGCCATCTGCGAAGCCATCTGCCGCCATCGCAAGGCCGAGGGCATCGACGGTCCGCTCTTCATCGGCATGGACAGCCATGCCCTGTCCGGCCCGGCGCAGAAATCCGCCATCGAGGTTTTTGCAGCCCACGGGATCGACGCCCGGATTGACGAAAATGGCGGCTACACGCCGACCCCCGTCATTTCCCATGCCATCCTGACCTACAACAAAGGCCGCACCACGGGTCTGGCCGATGGTGTGGTCATCACGCCGTCGCATAATCCGCCGTCCGATGGTGGGTTCAAATACAACCCGACCAATGGTGGACCGGCTGATACGGCCATCACCAAGGCCATTCAGGACATGGCCAATGACTTCCTCGCCAACGATCTGAAGGACGTCAAACGCCTGCCTTACGAGCAGGCACGGCAGGAAGCCTGCATCAAGGGCTATGATTTCATCACGCCTTATGTGAACGATCTGGACTCGGTCATCGACATGAAGGCGATCCGCGATGCTGGCGTGAAGATCGGCATTGATCCACTGGGCGGGGCTGCCGTGGCTTACTGGAAGCCCATCATTGATCGCTACGGCCTGAATGCCACCGTCGTCAGCGACGTGGTGGACCCGACCTTCTCCTTCATGACCGCTGACTGGGACGGGCAGATCCGCATGGACTGTTCTTCGCCTTACGCCATGGCGCGTCTGATCGAGATGGGCGACCGTTTCGACGTTGCTTTTGCCAATGACACCGACGCGGACCGTCACGGCATCGTTGCCATGCCCGACGGGCTGATGAACCCGAACCACTATCTTGCCGTGGCGATTTCCTACCTGTTCCGGAACCGCCCGGACTGGAGCCCGGAACTCGGAGTTGGCAAGACGCTCGTCAGCAGTGGCCTGATTGACCGCGTGGCAAAGGACATGGGCCGCAAGCTCGTTGAAGTGCCGGTCGGGCTGAAATGGTTCGTCCCGGGCCTGATGGATGGCTCGCTGGGCTTTGGCGGTGAGGAAAGCGCGGGCGCCACGTTCCTGCGTCGCGACGGCACCGTCTGGACCACCGACAAGGATGGCCTGATCCTGGGTCTGCTGGCAGCGGAAATTACGGCCAAGACCGGCAAGAACCCGAGCGCCCATTATCACGAGATCATCGCTCGCCTCGGCACGCCCTATTACGAGCGCATCGACGCCGCCGCCAATCCGGAGCAGAAGGCCAAGCTCAGCAAGCTCACGCCCGAACAGTTCCCGCTGGAGACGCTAGCGGGCGACAAGATCATCAGCAAGCTGACCCGTGCGCCGGGCAATGACGCGCCGATCGGCGGCCTGAAGGTCGTGACCGAGAACGGCTGGTTCGCCGCCCGTCCGTCCGGCACGGAAGATGTTTACAAGATCTACGCCGAAAGCTTCGTCAGCGAGGAGCATCTGCGCGCCATCCAGCAGGAAGCGCAGGACGCCATCTCCAAGGTTTTTGCTTCTTAAATCACGCCTCTCCCCGGGACATGACGCATGTCCCGGGTCACACCTGCCTGATCGCGCGCCTGCGTCTCCGCAGACCGGCGACTCCCCTTTTCGACTCTGAAAACCTGTCCTGCGCCCTCTGAAGGCGCGACCCGATCCTCTCCTGCGGTGAGAAAATCCCGCATGGCTGGACGATCGGATTTTCTGCGCATTTTCAGCGGTCTTGCATTTCCTGCCCCCCCTCCCGGTCCCCGGTTCTGCCGCTGAGCCTCACACCCATGTGATGCTCGCGCTCTGGTCATCATCCGCGATTTGGATAATACCCGTTTCTGGCACTCGGTGTCATATCTTGACAACAACCTGTTTCTCGACAGTCTATCTGTTTTCAATCCGGATAAAGGACGAAATGGATGTTGAAGATCGGCCATAATCCCGTGGGGTACTTTTCCCCACGACATGATCTTCGTCGCTCCATTATTCCATCCGGGGCCGCGTATACTGTCCTTTTCCAGCATAAAATCCAGAAACAGAGCCTCTCACGCCCGGACGCCCTGCGCCCTGTCGCCTTCTCCCAATCGGTAACGAGGTAAAAATGGCCTACGCAACGACAAATCCCCTTACTGGCGAAGTCCTCAAGACCTTCCCCAACGCAACGGATGAAGAAGTCCAGGCAGCCCTCTCCGAAGCGCATGCGGCTTTCGAAAGCTGGCGCGACACCCTCTTTGCCGAGCGGGCAAAGATCATGAATGCCGCCGCTGCCATCCTGCGCCGCGACATCGACAAATACGCCCGCCTCGGCACGCTGGAAATGGGCAAGCTGTTCACAGAGTCGAAACTGGAGATCATTCTCTCCGCCGAGATCTTTGAATATTACGCCAAATATGCCGAAGAACTGCTGAAGCCCGAGACGCTTCCGGTCGCCAATCCGGCCGAGGGCAAGGCTACGCTGGTTCACGAACCTCTCGGGATCGTGCTGGCCATCGAGCCCTGGAACTTCCCGTTCTATCAGGTCGTGCGCATCATCGCGCCGCAGCTTTCGGCCGGTAATGCCGTGCTGCTCAAGCATGCATCCAACCTGCCGCAGTGTGCCGCCATCTGCGAGGACCTGATGAACGAGGCCGGACTGCCCAAGGGCCTGTTCCGCAACCTCTATCTTGCCCGTCCCCATACGGAAATGATCCTGAACGATCCGCGCGTCTGCGGCGTGGCGCTGACGGGGTCCGAAGGGGCTGGCGTCATCATCGCAGGCACGGCCGGCAAGGCGCTGAAGAAGGCTACGATGGAACTCGGCGGCGCCGATGCCTTCATCGTGCTGGATGATGCGGACGTTGAGAAGGCCGCGAAATGGGCCGTCATGGGCCGCCACTGGAATGCCGGTCAGGTCTGCGTTTCGGCCAAGCGCATCATTGTCGCGGATGCGATCTATGACCGCTTCCTGGAGCTCTACAAGAAGGGCGTTTCCGAGCTGAAGGCCGGTGATCCGATGGACCCGTCCACCACGCTTGCCCCGCTCTGCTCGCAGGGTGCGGCGGATGATCTGCGCAGGCAGGTCGAGGAAGCCAAGAAGCATGGCGCGACGGTCGAACCCATCGGCGCTCCGGTTCCCACGAAGGGTTCCTTCTTCCAGCCGCTGCTGATGACCAACCTGCACGAGAATAATGAAGCCCGTCACTGGGAATTCTTCGGCCCGGTCACACAGCTCTATCGCGCCAAGGACGAGGCCGATGCCATCCGCATCGCCAATGACTCCCCCTATGGTCTGGGTGGTGCGGTCTTCACGAAGGACGAGAGCCGCGGTGCGCGGGTGGCGTCGAAGATCCGCACGGGCATGGTCTACATCAACCATCCCCTGATCCCGAAGGCCGATCTTCCGTTCGGCGGCATCGCCCGTTCCGGCTATGGCCGCGAGCTGGTGGGGCTGGGGATCAAGGAGTTCGTGAACCACAAGCTCATCAACATCGTGGATATCGACGCCCCGATCTGAGGACAGCGGGGATGTGCCGGGAGACTCCTTCCCGGCACATCCCGCCCCTGGCACATCACGTTCATTTGAGTTCTTTACTGAATTCCGGAAAGAATTCGCCGGTCTTTATTACAGTCACCTGAATATGATTTTCGGCATATCCGGAATTCCCATAACAGTCTGTGCGGACTCTGCCGTTTAATAAGCGCGTTTACTACCGCCATGCGCGGTAAACGTCTCTTCCCTCGTGTCTTTTTCTGTTGCCCACCCCCTGAACGGAGGCCTGAAAACCGATGGCGTCTCGATCTGAAATTCTGATTGTCGGTGGCGGTGTTGCCGGTCTTTCCCTTGCAACCCGCCTCGGCAAGTCGATGGGAAAATCCGGAAAGGCGCGCATCACGCTGATCGACAAGAGCTTTTCCCATGTCTGGAAACCGATGCTGCACTGCTTTGCCTCCGGCACGGTCAGCAACGAAAACGACAAGGTGAACTTCATCTCCCAGGCCAGCGGACACCATTTCGAGTTCTGGCCCGGCGAGGTTGCCTCCATTGACCGCGAGAACCGCGAGGTCGTTCTCAGCCCGCTTCTGGAAACCGACGGCACCGTCATTCTGGAAAGCCGGCGCATGAAATACGACACGATCGTCATCGCGATCGGCAGTACCGCCAATGATTTCGGCACGCCCGGCGTCAAGGAACACTGCATGTCCATCGACAATCTCGTGGACGCCAATGCGTTCAACGAGAAGTTCCGGATGGAGCTGCTCCGCGCCTTCGCCAACAATTCCGAACTGGACATCGCGATCGTCGGCGGCGGGGCCACCGGTGTGCAGCTCGCCGCCGAGCTTCACAAGGCGCTGGAAATCGTGGGGCCATACAACCTGCATGCTTTCGGCAAGGCCCCGCCCAAACTGCATGTCACGCTGTTGCAGTCCGGCCCGCGCATCCTGCCCGCTTTTCCGGAATCCGTCTCGGCGGCAGCCCAGCAGGAACTCGAACATATCGGCGTTACCGTCCGCACCAATGCGCGCGTCGCGGCGGCCGATGAGCATGGTTTCACGCTCAAGGACGGGTCCTATGTTTCGGCCAAGCTGCGCGTCTGGGCGGCTGGCGTCCGAGCCCCTGAGGTCACGACTGCCTATGGTGGCCTGACGATCAACAAAACCGGTCAGATCCTCGTCAATCCGAACCTGTCCTCCATTGATGACGAGCGGATTTTCGCCATGGGAGACTGCTCCTTCATCCAGGACGATCCCCTGCCCGCCACGGCGCAGGTTGCCCGGCAGCAGGCCCGGCATCTGGCGCGCCATCTGCCGGCCTGGATCGAGCATGGCCAGAAGGTTCCGGGCTGTATTTTCCACAACAAGGGCGCGATCGTGGCTCTGGGAAAATACAATGGCTGGGCGGCTCTTCCGGGCGGTACGGTCTGGGGGGGAGGCATTTCGCACGGCTTCTCGGCGCGGATGGCCCATCTCATGCTCTATCGCCAGCACCAGATCGAACTGTTCGGCTATTACCGGGGGCTGATGTCCTTTTATTCCGACTGGGTCGAGACCTTCGTCCGGCCTTCCGTGCGGCTGGACTGAGCATCATCCGCGCCTGAGGAACCCGCCTGACAGCAAAAAAAGCCCGCGGCCTACGCCACGGGCTTTTTGTCCTAGAAGTCCGCCCGTACGCTGCCGAAGAACATCCGGGGTGCTCCGATCTGCATGGACTGGTCCGTCAGCGCGCCCGAGGCGATATCCGCCGGGTTACCGTTCTGACCCATCGTGGAAATGTAGCGCTTGTTCGTCAGGTTGGAGCCATTGAACGCGACCGTCAGGTTTTTGATGGCGCCCAGATAGCGATTGTACTGCTTCATGTTTCCGAAGCTGTACTGCACGCCCACATTTGTCAGCCAGTAGCCGGGGCTTTTGACGTCTCCCATGTAGCTGTAATTGCGCGTTCCGGTATAGCTTCCATCGGCATAGGCCGTCATGCCGTGCCATTCGTAAGACACGCGCCCCTTGTACATGAAGCGCGGATAATTGACGATCTGCTGGCCTTTCGTCGCGTAGACCGTGGAGCCGCTGACAAGGTTCTGATCATAGACGCCATGGTTGTAGCTGACGGAGTTGGTCAGCGCGAAACCGCGGAACGGCATCAGCGTCAGGCCCGCATCCACACCGTTCATCGTCACCCCGCCCACGTTCGAGACGGCCGAGATCGGGTTGACGACCGGCCCTTCCGTGATCTGCTGCAGGCGGTTGTTGTAGTTCGTGCAATAGGCATAAACCGTCGCGGCGACCAGTTTGCCCGTGTAGCGATAGCCGATCGCATAGGTCCAGGCCGTCTCGGGGCGGATCGAAGACTTCGTATCGTCATAGGCGGTCTGGGAGACGGCAAAGGGCGAATTCGAGAGCTTGTAGCCGGACTGCGGATAGGTCCGGGCATTTTCCGAAATATCGAAATACAGCTCGTGATCCTTCAGGAAGTGCCAGTCCGCGCTGATATGCGGCAGGAACGGCTTGGCCACAGTGAGGCTCTCCCCGCTCGTGATGGCAGCACCGGCGCCGTAATAGTCCTGGTTCAGATAACCGTCGCCCACGCGCGTCGTGCTCAGCAGGGACTTGAAGCCGAAATGCAGGGCCAGGTTCGGCAGCACGTTGTACGTGTCCTGCACGAAGGCCGTGAACGTGTTGGTGTTGTAGTTCTGGTTGAAGATCTGTGCGAACGGATCGCGCCACTGGGTCAGCGGATCATGCACCTTTCCCTGAACCACACCATTCACGACCGCCGGCTGCGCATAGGCGTTCATGGGCGACATGTAGCTGTTGTTCTCGTACCAGACACCCGCGCCGATATGATTGCGCGCGATATCGTAATGCAGTGCCGAGACGATACCGAAACGTCGGATTTCCGGCTCTTTCAGCAGTTCGCTGACCGGCGATCCCGTAGGTGACGGATAATATGGCGTCGCCCAGGAGGTCTGGTTTCGCTCGCCATGCCCGTAAGCCGTGGTGTTCCAGGTCAGACGGTCTGTCAGGCGCAGATCGGCCTTGATGCCGCCGAACGTATCGACCGTATTCGCGCTGCCATCATAATAGGCTGCATCCTCCGGATCATCGAGCGTGCCGATCTTTCCCGAATAGATCCCGTTCGCCGCGTTTACGGCTGCGATATAGCCGGAATTGCTGCCGTTCTCGTAGCTCGGCAGGCCATAGCCCACCCGGTTGATGATCTGCGGCGAGACATCCGGGTAGGTGTTCTGGTGCAGGTCGCTCCAGTCGAAGAACGCAGAAATCGAGCTGTCATGGCCGATTGGCTGCACGAGTTTGGCGTTCACCTGCTGCATGAACTGCTCGCCATAGCCCTTCCACATCCCGCTGTCGTTGCGCATGTAGGACGTGTAGAACTTCGTACCGCTGGAATTGAGCTTCCCGCTCTCGAAGCGCAGGAAGGTGTGATAGGTGCTGTAGCTGCCGAAACCCGCCGCAGCCGTGCCGCCCATCTTGTCCGACGGGGTCATCGAGACATAGCTCAGCCCGCCGCCCAGATTGTTGCTCGCGGCCATGCTTTCCGCACCGGCTGACTGCGACACGTCAATGCGCGCCACGTTCTCCGACGAGATCGCCATGATCGGGTTCAGACCGTTATAGTTTCGGAACGTCATTTCCCCGAGCGGCATTCCGTCGAGCGTCATGCCGATTTCCTGCTGCTGGAAGCCGTGCATGAAGACCTGCATGCTCCATGTGTCGAGGCCCTGGGCATCGCCGGACTGGAACACGACGCCCGGAAGCTGGGCGATGACCTTCATCGGATTGGTCCCGGCCGGTGCTTCCGCCAGCATTTTCTGGCTGACCGTCTCGACCGTGCCCCGTGGTGGATGCTGCGCCACGACGGCCATGTTTTCCGCACTCTGGCTGACATAGGGCCCGGCCTGACGATGCACGTGTGGAGCCGGAGCCGCGGCCCGGGGGGCATGTTTATGCGCAACGGCCGGATGACGGGTCGCGGCCATGAGGGACGGAGAAAAAACGGCAGACAGCATCGTCGTCACCGAAAGTGCGAAGTGCAGGACGCCGGATCGTTTACACATAGACAGTCCACCTGAGCGGGCTAGCAGGGATGGCGCGGAAACGGGTTCGGATCAGTATCGGAAGTCGGAAGTTGATCGTTCCGGGACAACACCGGGCCCGATCCCGGAGGCGGCACGATATGCGCTGCGCAACCGGACGGCAAGCGTCCTGATAAACCCGGCCTTCAGGCGGGCTGGCTCTCGCGGATCAGGCGATGGATGAAGGCCAGCTTGTGCATGATCCCGGCGGTCAGCACGAACGGATAGAAATCCGCCAGCCCCATGGAGCGGTTCAGACTGTTTACCGCATAGGTCAGCGGCAGCCAGGCCTGCATGATGTCTTCGAAGGGGGCTTGCGTGTACGGGTCACCCAGTGTGCGGCCCGAGGCATGGCCGATCCCGGGCACCCGCGGATCCACGCTCACGCCGAACGCACAGGCTGTCTCCAGCGTGGAGACGATATGCAGGTAATGCGCCCAGGTCTCGGCAAAGTCCTCCCAGGGGTGGGACGTGGCGTAGACGCTGACATGGCTGTCCTGCCAGTCGGGCGGTGTGGGGCTGTCGTAATAGACCTGGAGCGCCTTCTGGTAATCCGCGCGGTCATCGCCGAACACCGCCCGGCACTCGTCGAGGCGTCCGGCGTCGCGCACCAGCACATTCCAGTAATAATGCCCGATTTCGTGCCGGAAATGCCCCAGAAGGGTGCGGTAATACTCCCCCATCTCAACGCGCATGCGCTCACGCGACGCATCATCGGCTTCGCGCATGGCGATGGTGATGACGCCGTTGGCATGTCCGGTCATGACGGAGGATGAGCCGTCCGGCGCATCGTCGAGGAAATCGAACACCAGTCCGTTTTCGGGGTCCTGACGCCGGTCCTTCAGCGGCAGTTTCAGGCGCAGCAGCGTGTAGAACAGGCGGTGCTTGGCGACCTCGATCTTCCGCCAGCGCTCAAGATTTCCGGGGATGTCGAGGTTCGGGATCGTCCGGTTGAACCGGCAGGCCAGACAGAACGACCTGCCCCCTGTCGCATCCGGCGTCGTCAGCCAGTTGCAGACGTCATCGTCATGATTGGAACAGTACAGGACCTGTTCGTGTTTCACCGATGGCTCCAGCGGATGCCACAACCGGTCCCCGGCCGGGTCCAGCGCCGTCAGCAGCGACTGCTCGGGCAGATATCCGACTGCACGGCGGCAATGCTCGCAGACCGTATTTTCAAAAAAGAGGATCTGGCCGCAGGACTGGCACTCAAAGAGCTTCATGGGATCGCATTACACCGGGTTGCCCGATCATCGCCAGTTCCGGGGCCAGTTCCGGGGCCTCGCGCCCGGACAGAAGGGGCTCCGCGCGCATCGTCACGTCGAACGTGGCGCGGCAGCGGTCCAGCATTCCGGAAATGGGCGCGGCTTCCTCGGGCCGGCCAGCCACCGCCAGCGGAATGTGACGCTGCGCCACCACCAGCCCCGAGGTCGTATCAAAGCCGATCCAGCCCTCTCCGGGGATCCAGGCTTCGGCCCAGGCATGCAGATCGCAGTTCAGACCCTCGGCGGCATCCGACTGGATCAGGTAGCCGGACACGAAGCGCGCCGAAAATCCCAGATGGCGCAGAACCGTCACCAGCAGCCACGCACTGTCCCGGCACGATCCGCTTTGCCGCTGCAGCGTCTCTTCGGGTGTCCAGACTCCCGGCTCAAGCCGGCGCTGATAGGTCAGGTGCTCCGCCACGGCGCGGTTGAGATCCGCCACGGCTTCCGAGGTCTTTTCCGCTCCCGCCATCCGCCAGGATTCGACGAAGCGCGACACCTGCGCGCCGGCCGCGTCCACATCGCGATAGGCGGTACAGACCGGCGCTTCCGCAAGCGCGGACAGGGTTGGCCGGGCGCCCAGATCCACGTCCATGCGGACCGAAACGTCGAAGCCCGTCACACGCTCCGGGACCCGCACTTCCGCCACCCGGTTGCCATAGGCATCCTGCCGCCAGGTTACGTCCACGTTCTCCGGGGAGACCTCGAGCGCGTAATCGCGGATCGCGGATCGCACCCGCGGCACCGGGCACAGGCGCACGGTCTGACGCCCCAGGAAGACGGGCCGGTCATACTGATATCGGGTCTGGTGGCGCAGTATGACGCGGGAATTCATGCTCAGGCGGCCCTGTGGAAACGGTTTCAGATACTCGTATTCAGACACGTGATTTTCGGGCCATCCCGTTCCGGCAACCATTGGGTCTGACAGCAGTCGAAACATTACCCTATCAGTCTTCCCGGGAACCGCAACAATTTCCGCCGGACTTTTCCCGGTCCGTCCAAATGGAAAATTTCACGCTTGGCAAAGCGCTGGAATCTTGCTCCGTTAATAAAATATCGTAATGAACCGGCACGGCTGATCGGGTTTTCCATCGGCACAGGGCCGGCGATGAACAGGGTTGTGAGGCAGAGAATGAACAGGCCGGTTTTGCAGTCTCCCAGTCCCGCTTCTGCCAGCGCTTCTCCGGCCAGTGCTGCTCCCAAAAGTGCGGCCGGGATGTTCGCTGCCTATGACACGCCGGATTTTTTCTGCGAACTCATGAACCGGACAGATGCGCTCCCCTCGAGCCTTCAGACCGTTCGTGACCGTCTCGCGGGGTTCGATCTTGCCGAACTGCGCCATCGCACAAACACTGCGGAAGCGCAGCTCTATCGTCTGGGCATTACTTTTACGGTCTATTCCGACCGCGAAGCGATCGACCGCATCCTGCCTTTCGACATAATCCCCCGTGTCCTTACGGCTGCGGAATGGGACCATATCGACCGTGGCGTGCAGCAGCGCGTCAAAGCGCTCAATCTGTTCCTGCGGGACATCTATCATGAGCGCCATGTCCTGCGGGACGGCATCATCCCCGCCGATCTGGTGCTCAACAATCCGAATTACTGCGAAGCCATGGTCGGCGTGCGCGTGCCTGGCGACGTCTATGTCCATATCAACGGGACCGATCTGATCCGCGACCGCAGCGGGCGTTTCATGGTGCTTGAAGACAATGCCCGCACGCCATCGGGTGTGTCTTATGTCATCGAGAACCGGCACATGATGCTGCGGCTGATGCCGGATCTGGCGTCGGGCATGCCTCTGCGATCGGTCGAAGAATATGGGCTGAGGCTGCACCAGACGCTGTGCGAGGTCGCACCCGAGGGCGTGAGTGATCCGCAGGTCGTGCTGTTCTCGCCGGGTATCTATAATTCCGCCTATTTCGAGCATGTTTTTCTGGCGCGCGAGATGGGAGTGCCGCTTGTTGAAGGGCGGGATCTGATCGTTGAGAACCATCGCGTCTATATGCGGACCGTGGCAGGACTTCGCCCGGTCCATTCGATCTACCGCCGCCTGAACGACGAGTTTCTGGACCCGCTGGCCTTCAACCCCGACAGCATGCTCGGCGTGCCGGGGCTTGTGGAAGCCTATCGGCGCGGGAATGTCACGCTGGCCAATGCGCTCGGAACCGGTGTGGCGGATGACAAGGCCGTTTATGCCTATATGCCGCGTCTTATCCGTTACTATCTGGGCGAAGATCCCATTCTCGACAGCGTACAGACCAATATCTGCGCCGAGGAGGAAGGTCTGGCCTATACGCTGGCCAATATGGACAAGCTGGTCATCAAGCCGGTTGGCGAGTCCGGCGGCTATGGTCTGCTGATCGGCTCGCAGGCCACGCAGACCGAACTGGACGAGTTCCGCGCCAAGCTGCTGGAGGACCCGTCCAACTATATCAGCCAGCCCGTCATCGATCTGTCCGTCTCCCCGACGCTGTGTCCCAGCGGGGTCGAGGCGCGGCATGTGGATCTCCGGCCGTTCGCCCTGACCGGACACAACACATGGGTTCTCCCCGGCGGACTGTCCCGCGTGGCCCTGCGCAAGGGCTCGCTGGTCGTCAATTCCTCTCAGGGCGGCGGCTCGAAAGATACATGGGTGATGGCCCGATGACACAGACCGGCACACGTTTTCCCGCCATGCTCGCCAATCTGAACATGCTGCTGTCGCGCTATGGCGAAAGCATGATGTGGCTTGCCCGCTACATGGAGCGGATCGAGAACCTCGCGCGTCTTCTGGAAGTCACGGAAGCCTTTGTCCGCAACCCCGATGGCAGCCCTGGCTGGGATTCGATCCTTCAGATCAATTCGGACGAGGAGTGCTACGCCGCGATCTATCCCCTGCCCGCGACGGAAGAGAACATCCTCGCCTTCTACATTACCGAAAGCGCGAACCCGACCTCCATCCGCGCCATGGCGCACATGGTCCGCGAGAATGCACGCTCGGCGAGGCCGCTGATTTCCACCGAGATGTGGATGCAGCTCAACGTCTTCACCCGGAGCATGATGGAGCTTTCCACCCCGGACATCCGGCGCCATGGCCTATCTGGGCTATGCAACCGCCTCAAACAGGACTGCCAGACCCATTTCGGCATTACCGAAGGCACGCTCTACCGCGATCAGGCCTGGCTGTTCTATCTGCTCGGGAAATATCTGGAGCGCTCCGATCAGATCACCCGCCTGATCGACATCCGTTATCATACGCTCCTCCCCAGCGGGGAGACCTCCGGCTCGCAGATGGACATCACACAGTGGGGTTCCGTCCTGCGCTCGGCAGCGGCGTATCACGCGTTCCGACGCCTACAACCCGTCACGACCACACCGGCCAATGTCGTAGGTTTCCTGCTCAAAAACGAAGGCTTTCCCCGCTCCCTGATGCTCAACCTGCGTCAGGTGGACAATACGCTCTCCGCGCTCTCCACCCATTACAATCTGCGCCATCAGTGCAGCCCGCTTCAGGAGCGCATCATCAATCTGCGGGCCACGCTTGAGGACCAGACGGCCGAGGACATCATTTCCCGCGGGGTGCATGAATACATGACCTATATCCAGGACCAGCTGGCGGCCCTGCAGGCGGAAGTTTCGGTCACATTCTGGCCCGCGGCCCCGGTCATGACGCGTGAGGAGACGCTCACCCCGCAGTAAGAGCACTCTCCACAGGCGGGGACACGGCCGCGATCTTCAGCGTTACGCCCGCGTCGCGCAGCATTGCGGCGTAAGCGGGATCAATGCCGTCATCGGTGATCACCACGTCGAACTCGGAAAGTAACGCCAGCCGGCTCATGGCCGAGTTGCCGAACTTTCCGCTGTCCACCAGAAGCACGCGGGCGTCCGCCACCGCCATCAGGGCCTGCTTGGCGCGGATGACTTCCTCGACCTGATGATAGGCCGTCAGGCCGTGGATGGCAGCAGCGGAGACGAAGGCCAGGTCGATGCGCATGGACATCACGCTCTGTTCGCAGACCATCCCCACGAAGGCTTCGAATGTCGGGCTGTACCGTCCGCCCAGACCGATCAGGCCGAGCGTCTCGCAGGCTCCCAGACGCGTGCCGAGCCCCAGGCTGTTGGTCACGACCGTCAGCGGCGCGATGGCGGAGAGGCTGTCTGCCATCGCCCGTACCGTTGTGGAATCATCGAGCGCCACCGTATCGCCCGGACTGATCAGGGAGGCTGCGAGCGCGGCGATGGCCTGTTTCTGCGCAACGGCCTGCCGCGCGCGGTACACCACGCTCCCCGATGAGCTTGCGCTCGGCAGGGCCGTGATGTCCGGCCCGATCCGGCGGAGCAGGCCCTGCGCGGACAGGGCCAGAAGGTCCCGGTTGATCGAGGCCCGGCTTAGCGAAAACCGCTCCAGAAGATCTCCGACCGGCACCACGCCCCGCTCCGTGACATAGTCAAGGATCCCGCGCCGGCGGCCAGACAGAACCTGCCCTTCCACGAGCACGGCATTCATCAGGCATCCACCCTGGCAGAGACCAGCGTGCTGACGCTGTCGATCAGTTTCATGAAATCCGCAGGCTCCCAGCCTGCGCGGCCGATCAGCACGCCATCCACATCCGGCAGGGCGACATAGTCGCGGATATTGGCCTGCGACACGCTGCCGCCATAGAGCAGCGGGATCCGCACGGTGCTGTCGGGGCCGGTGATGTCCTGCATCACGGCGCGCAGTTTCGTATGGATCTGCGACACGAACGGGGCTTCTGCCGGGCGGCCTGCCGCACCAATGGCCCAGACCGGCTCATAGGCGATCAGAACCCGGGCGAAATCCTCCTGCGACAGCCCGTGCAGTGCGATTTTCGCCTGCCGGGCCAGCGTTTCCTGCGAGACCCCGAATTCGAACTCGTCCAGCGTATCGCCGATGCAGACCAGCGGCTGCAGACCGTGCTTCAGAGCCGCGCGGACCTTGAGGTTCACCGTCCAGTCCGTCTCGCCGAAATGCTGCCGGCGTTCCGAATGGCCGATCACCACCATGGACGCGCCGCATTCGGCGATCATCGGCGCGGAAATTTCCCCGGTCCAGGCGCCGCTGTCTTCCCAGAACATGTTCTGCGCGCCCACGATCATGGGGCTGTCCTGAAGGACCGCGCTCACGTCTTTCAGAGACGTGAACGGCGGATTCACGAAGGTCCGAACGCCCTCGGGGGGACGAAAAGCCGCAAGGGCCCGGGCCGCCGCAACGGCTTCGGCGGGGCCCTTGTTCATTTTCCAGTTCGTCCCGATCCAGACGGTTTTCTGATCCACGGTTAACCTCACGACAGGGTTTCAACTGGCCGGGCACTCATGCCGATTCTCCCGGATCCCGACTTCTCCGGAATATCTTTACCGCTAAACCATAACAGAAAAAATGGCACCCGTCCCATGAATAACGATACATCTCTCCGCCCCTGAAACAGGGCCCGGGGCGTGGACGCTTCTCAAGTAAAGCGTCGTGTTGCCAATCGGGTTCCAGGCCTCCATATAGATGTCAGAATATTGCAGGTCCTGCCGGGACTGATCCTGACCGGTGTCAGCCGCCCGGCCCGTGGAGACCTGTTTCTGGCAACGGAGCGCTCACATGACCCGCGAAACAGCTGCAACGGCCTTTCTGGCAGCGAAAAACATTCCCTTCAGCGTGCATGATTACGAATACGCCCCCAATGGCGGGCTGATCGGGATGCAGGCGGCCGAGGCCATCGGCGTAGCACCCGAAGACGTGCTCAAGACGCTGGTGGTCGAAGTGGACAAGAAGCAGCCGGTCTGCGTGGTGGCCCCGGCTCATCAGCGGATGAACCTGAAGAAGGTTGCGGCGCTGTTCGACGGGCGCAATGCGCGGATGATGAACCCCGAGAAGGCGCAGGAACTGACAGGGTTCCAGTCCGGCGGGACCAGCCCGTTCGGTTCGAAAACGCTGATCCCCGTGGTCATCTCGCAGGACGCGATGCCGCGCGAGCATGTCTATATCAATGCGGGCGGTCAGGGTTTTGTCGTGCGGATCACGCCGGCGGATGCCCAGCGCGCCACGGATGCCAAAGTGGCTGATATCGCCGCGGACTGAGCGGCGTGACCGCTTCTCCCATGGCGCTGGACAATGCCGCGACGCACAAGCTCTCCCCTGAGCTTGCGCTGTCCGGGCCGCAGACGGAGCTGCTACATCGGGTGGTGTCGTTCTGTGAGCGGCATCAGGCGGATGACAGCGCGCTCTTCGTGATCGAAGGTGCGGCGGGGACGGGGAAGAGCGTGGTCCTGAACGCGATCTTCAATACGCTCCAGACCCGGGCGCGGAGTGGCGTGGCGGATGATCCGCTGCGCGGTCTGCGGAACATGGTGATCGTCAACCATCCGGAGATGCTCAAGCTCTACCGCAATATCGCGGCCACCATGCCCAATCTGCGCAAGAGCGATTACGAGCGCCCGACGACGTTCATCAACAAATCGGCCAAAACCGGCAAGCGCGCGGATATCGTTCTGGTGGACGAGGCGCATCTGCTGCTGACGCGGCCGGACCGTTACAACCATTTCGCGCAGCAGAACCATCTGGAAGAAATCCTGCGCTGGGCGCGGATCGTGGTGGTGGTGTTCGATCCGTTGCAGGTCCTGAAGTTCAAGAGCCACTGGTCCACCGATCTTCTGGAGAGTTTCCGCAAGGGGCGCCCTTCGGAGACGTTCCATCTCGACACGCAGTTTCGCGTTTCGGCCAGTCCCGCAACATGTTCGTGGATTGATGCGCTGGGCCAGGGCGAGATCCTGCCGCGGCCGGAAGATCCTTCTTTTGATCTTCGCATCTATGATGACTGCGCGAAGCTCTATGCGGATCTGTGCGCGTGCAATTCGAAATACGGTCTGTGTCGCCTGCTTTCGACCTATGATTATCCCTACACGCTCAACGGTGAGGATCATTTCATCACCGAAGGCGATTTCCGTCTGCGCTGGGACCGCTCCCTGCCGAGCGAGAAACTGCCTTGGGCCGAGCGTCCGGATACGATCGACGAGGTGGGGTCCGTCTATACGATCCAGGGGTTCGATCTGAATTATGCAGGCGTCATTCTCGGGCCGTCGCTGTTCTATGACGCGAAGAACGACCGGATCGGGGTGCGGCCGGAGCGTTACGAGGACAGCGCGGCGTTTCAGGGGCGCGACGGGATTGCGACACCGGAAGAGGCGAAGAAGCGCGTCATTCTCAATGCGCTGAACGTCATCCTTACACGCGGCATCCACGGGCTGTTCCTGTATGCCCATGATCCCGCCCTGCGGGAGCGGCTGCTGCGAACCTGACCTCTGTGCTCGCGTTTGCGTGAGTTGTCATCATGCGGCCGCTCTGGTCCTGTGCGGCAAAGGAGATTTCAACCATGCCCCGTCAGACACTTCTGGCCCTCACTTTCAGCGCCGGTCTCGCCGCGCTGTCCGCTGCGTCCCCTGCCCTCGCCGCCCAGACGGTGGACAAGGGCACGCTCCCTTCGGGCAATGTGCAGATCATCGGGCGGTTTTCCAACGCCCAGCCGTCCGGCATTGCGGTCCTGCCCGATGGCCGTCTGGTGCTGGGCTTTCCGCGCAGTGCGCATGAACATTCCGGGCCGCGTCTGGCGCTCTATGCAAACGGAAAGCTGACGCCCTTCCCCGATGCGGCCGCGCAGGAGCAGTTTGTCTCCCCGCTTGGCATGACGGTTGATGCGAAGGGGCAGCTCTGGGTTCTGGATGAAGGTATGCTCGCGGGAACGGGGACTGTTGCGGGCGCGCAGAAGCTCTTCCGGATCGATCCCGCCAGCGGGAAGATCGCTCAGGTCATTCCGCTGGGGGCGCCGGCCCTGCTGCCGGACAGTCACGTCAATGACGTGCGCATCGATCTGACGCATGGTGCGGCGGGGACGGCGTTCATCACCGATACGTCCACGGATGTGCATCCGGCGCTGGTCGTCGTTGATCTGGCGACGGGCCATCAGAGGCGTATTCTGGCCGATACGGTGTCCGTGATGCCGGTGCAGGGTTTTGTAGCCGTCATGGATGGTGTGGCCGGGCGTTATGATCCGAACCATGCCGTCGTGCCGCAGGGTGGTGTGAACGGTATTGCCATCAGTACCGACCAGCAGACGCTTTACTGGCAGCCACAGACCAGCCGACGCCTCTATTCCGCCCCGACCGCCGTGTTGTCCGATCCGAAAGCCAGCGAGGCGACGCTGGAGCGGGCCGTGAAGGATGAAGGCGAAACCGGTATGGGCGATGGCATGGCGACCGGGCCGGACGGGTCGCTCTACATCACGGATGACGAGCGTCATGCCATCCTGCGCCGCAAGCCGGATGGCGAAATCTCCGTCGTGGCCCATGATCCGCGCATGACAGAGCCTGATGGCCTGACTTACGCCAATGGCGCGCTGTATGGCACGATCGGGCAGTGGGCACGACTGCCGGTTTTCCATGGTGGCAAGGACCTTGAAGTCATGCCGTATATCGTTGTGAAGATCGCCCCTCTGAACTGAGGGCGCGCAACGTCGGGGGCTTTACCAGCCTTCCGGCGTCAGCCCCATTCCGCCCGTACCGGTGCCGGTCATGGTCCCCAGACCGGACTGCAAGCCGGACTGGGGGCCAAGGCCGTAATTTCCCCCGCCGCCGAAACCTGTTCCGACGCTGACAGCGCCATGGATCTTGTGGTCCGGCCTGGTGGTGTCTTTCTGGTTGTCCGAACCGCTGGTCGCGAGGGGGCGCAGCAACGCCGAGCGGCTGTCGGCCGGTTGCGGGCGCGGATGGGAACATCCCGCCAGACCTGCCAGAATCATCACGACAAAAATCCGCTGTGTCACACGCTGCTCCTTCCCGGACCGGGGCTGATACGGGGCGTCTGTCATAACCGACATGAACCGTTGGCACAGCAACGAACAATGACACAGCTTTACGGCAACAGATCTCCCGGCGTCAGAAACCATGCCGGAACGTGACACACAGGATCATATATTTGAAATACAAAGTCACATAATGAAGGTTATGTGATTCCTTTCGTATTTTAAATGAAACATATTGACTCTTTACTTCACATTCCTCCGAATGGGCGTTTACCGTTTCGTAACAATTACGGAAAACCCCTTTCGTCAGGATGATGTGCAATGGCGTCAAAGCTTCTCATAAATGAGTTCATGTTCAACCCAAGTGTAGCCGGTGATCCTGACGAATTTATTGAAGTAAAGGGCGACGCCAGCACGGATTACAGCGCCTGGTCCCTGATTGTCGTCGATGGTGACGGCACGGCGGCGGGCAAGATCGACAATGTCTTTACACTGGGCGTTACGAACAGCGACGGTTACTGGGTCACGCCTTTCCAGACGAACACGCTGCAGAACGGCACGCAGACTGTTCTTCTCGTCAAGGATTTCACCGGCAAGGTCGGCGATGACCTCGATACGGCCAATGCGGGGACGTTCACATCCACCCCCTGGTCCGAAATCGGGGACACGATCGCCGTGTCCGATGGCGGCAAGGGTGATCCGACCTATGCCGGCGCGCCGGTCCTGACGGGTTCGATTATCAACGGCGCCTCGCGCATCCCCGACGGGACGGATACGGACAGCACCTCGGACTGGGTTGCGGATGATCCGTCCCTCGCCGGGATCGACGGCTATGGCACCGTTGCCGCGGCAGGCAAGGTTCTGGTCACGCCGGGTGCGGCAAATGACGGAACCTCTTCGGGGGGCAGCACCGGTGGATCGGGCGGTTCGGATACGGGTGGCAGCGGTTCTGGCGGCAGCGACACGGGGGGAAGTGACACTGGGGGAAGCGGGTCCGGATCGGGCAGTGATACGACGACGCCGCAGGACCTGACGATCCAGCAGATCAATGGCACCGGCTATTACAGCCCGTATGCCAACACCTCCGTCATGACCACGGGTGTTGTGACGGCTGTGGACACGAATGGCAGCATCGGTTTCTGGATCCAGCAGACGAATGCCGACAAGAACACGGTCGGCAGTGCGGGCATCTTCATCTATGCGGGCAAGACAGCGACGCTGCCAACGGTGGGCGAGACCGTGTCCGTCACGGGGACGGTCACGAACTATTCCGGCACGTCGTGGAGCAAGTCCCTCACCCTGCCGGAAATCAACCTCGTCTCCTATACCGATACCGGCGCGGCCTATGTGAACGTCACGCCGACGGTTGTTGGCCAGGGCGGTCTGATGGTGCCGGCGGCGTCCTATCTGGGCGATCTGACGCAGGCGATCGATCTGAACAAGAGCACGGCCTCCCTCAGCCCCGACACCAATGCGCTCGATTTCTACCGCAACCTGATTGGTCAGGTCATCACGATCCATGATGCCGTGGCCGTCGGTGCCACGGCCTCGAACGCGACCTGGGTCGTGCCCGATGGTGGCGATGGTCTGCTGACGCCGACCGGCGCGCTTCAGGAAACGGCCGACAGCGTCAATACGCAGCGGATCGAGCTTTATTACGACAGCGGTGTCACGCCGGGCTCTGCCATCAGCGCGGAAGTCGGAGACAAGCTCGGCGACATTACGGGTGTGCTGACCTACTATAATGGCGTTTATGAGCTGGTCCCGACCACGCAGGTCACGGTCGTGCATACCGACACGCCGGCACCGGTCACGTCCCTGCACAAGGACGACCAGAACCTGCTGGTCAGCGACTACAACATCGAGAATTTCAACGCGCTGGACCCTGCGAATGCGGACCGTCTGACGCAGGTCGCGCAGATCATCGTCAACAATCTCGACAGCCCGGACGTTCTGGCGCTTCAGGAAATCCAGGACGACAGCGGCACGACCAATGACGGGACCGTCAGCGCGGAACAGAACCTGGCGGCCATCGTCAAGGCCATCGCGGATGCGGGCGGTCCGACCTATTCCTGGGCGGAGGTGGACCCGACCAACAATGCCTCGGGCGGCGTTTCTGGCGGCAATATCCGCAGCGTCTTTCTGTACAATCCCGAGCGCGTCACCCTTGCCGCGCCCGTCACGACCATCGGTGACGAGGAACTGGCCAGCGGCACTTTCAAGAATACCCGTCTGCCGCTGGTCGGCACGTTCGAGTTCAATGGCCAGTCGGTCACGCTCGTCAATGTGCATCTGTCCTCGCAGGCTGGAAGCAGCGAGCTTTATGGTTCGACGCAGCCGCCCGTGAACCATGGCGGCACGACGGGGACGGTCAACAACCGGATCGCCCAGGCGCAGTACATCACGAACTACGTCAACGGACTGCTGACCAGTGACCCGACCGCCAAGGTGGGTATCCTCGGGGATTTCAACGACACCGAATGGAGCGATGCCCAGCAGGTCTATGCCAATGCCGGCCTGACAGACATGAGCACCACGGAAGATCCGTCCAACCGCTACACCTATATCTTTGAAGGCAATGCGGAATCGCTGGATCACACGATCGGCAGTTCGGCTTTTGCCAGCGCCGGGAAGTTCGAGACGATCCACGTCAACACGGGGTCGCTGACGGGCGAGTCCGATCATGATCCGTCCGTTACCCTGCTGGAAATGACGGATTACAGCGCAACGAACGGTGCGGCCCTGTCGAATGTCAGCCTGACTTCCGGGCAGACTGCCGCCGTTCACAGCGGCAGCACGGCGTCCGGGATCACGGTCGGGGATGGCAGCCGCCTTGCCCTGTATGCGGGCAGCACTGCCAGCGGCATCAGCCTTGCCAGCGGAGCAAAGATCGACCTGCCGGAGATGGCCTGGTACAGCGATGCCACCGCGACCCTGACGGATGCGTCAACACTCACCGTCACGAGCGGAAGCAGCACGTATGCGATCAGCCTCGACGGTTCGTATGACGCCGATTTCTTCAGCCTGGCCGCCGATGGGTCCGGTGGTACGATGCTGCTGGCGGAAGGCACGCCCTGCTATTGCCGGGGAACGCTGATCCTGACAGATCGTGGCGAAGTGCCTGTCGAGACGCTGCAGATCGGCGATCTGGTTCAGACTGCCACCAATGGTCTGCGCCCGATCCGCTGGATTGGCCGCCGCAGCTATTCCGGCACGTTCGCGAACGGCAACCGCGATATCCTGCCGGTCGTGTTCCGTCGCGGATCGCTCGGGCATGGTCTGCCGCATCAGGATCTGTCGGTTTCGCCGCTGCATGCGATGTATCTGGATGGCGTGCTGGTTCCGGCTGTCCTGCTGGTCAATGGCAGCACCATCGGGCAGGCCGAGCGCATGGATGAAGTGGCCTATTTCCATGTCGAGCTGGCACAGCACGACATCATCATCGCCAACGGCACGCAGTCCGAAACTTTCGTGGACGATCATTCGCGCGGCATGTTCCACAATGCCGGCGAATATGACGTCCTCTATCCGGATGCCGGTACGGTGGCGGCCCGCTACTGTGCGCCGCGCGTCGAGGAAGGGGCACAGCTTGAGGCCATCCGCCGCCGTCTGAACCCTGCGACCCGGAAAAGCGCGGCATTGGCACCGCTTGAAGGGTATCTGGACGTCGCCACGCACAGCCATGTCAGGGGCTGGGCCCGCGTGCCCGGCAGTGACCGGCCCGTGCGGCTGCAGATCGTCGATAACGGTGTGGTTCTGGGCGAGGTTCTGGCCGATCGCATGCGGGACGATGTCGGCAGTGCCTGCGGTTTTCATTTCGACATTCCGGGTGGCCTGTCCGCTGTGGAGCGTCACGTTCTGGAAATCCGCCGGGCCGATGATCATGCCGTGCTCGGCCATTGCCCCTGGATGATGGATCAGGCCGCGCAGCAGCCGCGCCAGGCCATTGTCGCGACCGTCCCCGCCGTACCGCTGGACGGCTGCATCGATATCGCAACGCGCAACCGTATCGCAGGCTGGGTCTGCAACCCGGCAGCGCCCCATGAGGCCGTGACGCTGCAGATCGTTGATAACGGTGCCGTTCTCGCTTCGGTTGTCGCCAACGGGCGTCGTCCGGACGTGGCACGCACCGGGCGGCCGGTGCTGTGCGGCTTCGATGTTCTGCTGCCTGGTGGCCTGTCGCCGATGACCCGCCATGTTCTGGAGATCCGACGCAGTTCTGACGGTGCGCTTCTTGGCGAGCCGCAGGTCATCGAACCAGCCAACGCTTTCGACGCCGATATGAGCCGCAGCATCGCGCGTGCCGTGGCTGCCGCTGCGGAAGATCAGGACGGGGATCAGGTTCTGTCCTTCCTGCTCGCACAGGTGGACAAACTCCGTCAGGCGCGCTCGGATGCCGCGAGTGGCACGGCGACGGCCACGTTCGATGCGGCTCTGCGTCGCCGTGGCCTGTCCACGAAAGGCTCTGTCACGCGCAAACGGGCGCTGGTCATCGACGGGCAGCATCCGGATGCGAAACGCGATGCCGGATCACAGGCCATCCTGTCGCACATGACAGCTCTTGAAGCACTCGGCTACGACGTCTGCTTCGTCGCCGCAGACCAGATGGACCGGACGTTCCCACTGGAGGCGCTGCCCGGCGTCTCCGTGCTCGGGCAGCCGTTCTTTGCGTCGGTGGAAGACGTGCTGCGGCGTCAGGCCAACAGCTTCGACGTCGTGTATCTGCATCGCGAGGACATCGCGACGCGCTACATGGCGCTGGTGCGCCGTAACCAGCGCAGGGCCCGCGTACTGTACAGCGTCGCGGATCTGCACTTCCTGCGTCTTGCCCGTCAGGCCGCCGTTCAGGGACGGCCCGAACTGATGGCGCAGGCCAATCAGATCCGTGTTGCCGAATACAGGGCTGCCCTTCAGGCGGATGCTGTCCTGACGCATTCCGAAGCCGAGGCCGCACAGCTCCGCAAGGATCTGCCGCAGGCGAATGTGCATGTCGTGCCCTGGGCCATTCCTGCGCAGAACGGTTCTTCCGGCCGTCGCGATGGCGTGGTGTTCGTTGGCAATTATGCCCATGCGCCCAACGCCGATGCGGCCCGCTGGCTGGTGGACGAGATCATGCCGGCCGTCTGGGCGGCTGATCCGACCATCTGCTGCACGCTGGTCGGCGCGGAGATGCCCGAGAGCCTCCATGCGCTCGCGGATGAACGCATCCGGGTTCTCGGACATGCGCAGGATCTCGGCGCGGTTCTGGCGGCTCATCGCCTGAGCGTCGCTCCGCTGCGTTTCGGGGCGGGCATCAAGGGCAAGGTGATTGAAAGCCTCGCCTCCGGCCTGCCCTGCGTCATGACGCCGGTCGCTGCCGAAGGGCTCGCCCTTCCGGGTGCGCTTGAGGACCTCGTGCAAGGGGATGCGGCGGCTCTGGCCGCGCAGATTGTGGCCCTGCACAACCGCCCGGACCTGTCCGGACTGGTCGAAGCCGGTCAGGCCTTTGCGGACGAAGGCTATTCCAGCCGGGCTGTTACCACGGCGCTCGAACTGGCTCTCAGCGAGAGGCCGGCCCTGCAGAAAGCCGGCTGAATCCGGCTGATCCGGACGGGTTTTTCCGTCCGGACCACGGCTCAGCGCGTTCCGGTCAGGGCGCTTTGGGAGTGCCCAGTTTTCCGTTCAGGAACTGGGCCTCCCCGTTGCCGAAGGACCAGTCGGCATCCGTGTTTTCGACGTAATTCACCATCACGTCGCTGGGGGCGATGCCGCATTTTTCGGACAGTGCTTCGGTCAGGATGCGGAAGAAGGCGGTCTTTTCCTCCACGCTGCGCGGGCGCGTCGTAATCGAGAGGATCATGACGTCATCGGTGCGGGGAATGCCCAGCCCCGTATCCTCGATCCGCACCCGGCTTTTCCTGTGTTCGTAAACAATCTGGTAGCGGTCACGGGGTGGCACGTGAAACGCGTCGAGGACGGCCTGATGGGCCGTATCGAGGATTGCGGCCAGTTCCGTTTCGGAACGGCCTTCCAGCAGGTCAAAGCGGATGAGAGGCATGGGGTGTCTCCTGTCTTCAGGCAATGAAAACCGGAATCCAGAATGACGACGCACCGGCTTGGTCAGGAAGTAAATTCATCCTGATCGTCCCGGGTGCGATTATTTGGGAACTACATCCGGCAGGTGCCGCAGAAATCTACCGGTTCATGCCGTGATTTGCGCAGACTGATCCTGTTTCAGTCTTTTGTCTCTTTCGGTGGAATGAGCATACTGGTCCCCCCATGTCTTGAGGGCCTGGATGACGGGTTTCAGGGTCTTTCCCAGATCCGTCAGCCGGTATTCGACATGCGGGGGGACGACCGGGAACACGGTCCGGGAGAGGAGACCGTCCGCTTCCAGTTCACGAAGCTGATTGGTCAGCATGCGCTGCGTGACATTGGGCAGGCGGTGGCGGAATTCTCCGAAGCGCAGCACCGGTTCTTCGAACAGATGATACAGGATCAGGGCTTTCCACTTCCCGCCAAACAGTTCGAGCGTGGCTTCGACTGTGCAGCCCGGACTACAGTTGAGGGTCGTGTGACGTGTTCGCGGCATGGTATCATTCCTGACACTAATGGCGGTTTATGTGCGTTCTTGCGCGGCAAAGTCAACGGGACAATCCTGAGTGACAGGACCAATAGCGTATTTCTATTTTCAACCCGGCCTGATCACCTGCTTTCTTTGCCCTGATCACACGTATTAGTGAAGAAGCGCCTGGCTACAGTTCCAGTTATTTCATGGCAAGGAAAAGCCGACATGATCGTCTATCAGACTCTTAATCCAACGACGGAAACCGTCGAACGCAGCTTTGACCTGCACACGCCGGCGCAGATGAAGGACATTACGGACCGTGCCGAGCATGTCTGGAAGACGGACTGGAAGCTTCGGAGCATTGCTCAACGCAAGGAGATCGTGTCCAGAGCCGCTGATCTGCTGCGCCGGGACCGGCAGCATCATGCCAGCCTGATCGCCACGGAAATGGGCAAGGCCCTGCCCGACGCGCTTGAGGAAATCGACGTCACGGCTGATATCCTGTCGTTCTATGCAAACGGCGCGGAAGAGTTTCTTGCTCCCACGCCTCTCAAGGTGAAGACCGGCCAGGCGAAGATCATCAACCAGCCGCTCGGGATCATTTACTGTATCGAGCCATGGAATTTCCCGTATTACCAGCTGGCGCGTGTCGCTGGTCCCAATCTCATGGCGGGCAATGTCGTCATTGCCAAACATGCGCCCAATGTGCCGCAATGCGCCCTGGCGTTTGAGAAACTGTTTCACGACGCAGGCGCGCCCGTCGGGGCCTATGCCAATATTTTTCTGGATAATGACCAGTCCGCAGAGCTCATCAAAGATGAGCGGATCCGTGGTGTGGCACTGACGGGAAGTGAACGCGCCGGTCAGGCGGTGGCGGCCCAGGCGGGAGCTGCGCTCAAGAAGGACACGATGGAACTGGGCGGCAGCGATGCGTTCATCGTGCTTGACGATGCTGATCTTGATCTGGCCGTGAAATGGGCTGTCTGGGGGCGGTTTGCCAATAACGGACAGGTCTGCACGGCCGCCAAGCGCATGATCGTGCATGAGAAGGTTTACGATGCCTTTCTCGATGGCCTCAAAACCGCCATCACCCGTTTCCGGATCGGGAACCCGCTCGACAGGGACACCACCCATGGTCCGATGAGCAGTCTGCGGGCAATGGAACTGGCGCTCGATCAGACGGCGGAAGCGGTCAAGGGCGGCGCGACGCTTGTGGCCGGCGGCAAGCGGATGGACCGCAAGGGGTTCTTCATGGAGCCGACCATCCTGACGGATGTGTCAAAGGACAATCCGGTCTTTTATCAGGAGATCTTCGGCCCGGTGGCAGTCGTCCATAAGGTCGCATCGGAGCAGGCCGCGATCGATCTGGCCAATGATTCGCCTTACGGGCTGGGCGGTGCAGTTTTCTCACGGGATATCGCGCGTGCGGAAAAGGTCGCCGAACAGGTCGAGACCGGCATGGTCTTCATCAACACGGCCACCGCAGCCGCACCGGAACTCCCCTTCGGCGGGATCAAGAACTCCGGCTTCGGACGGGAACTGTCCTTCCTCGGCATCGAGGAATTCATCAACCGCAAGCTTGTCCGGATCGGATAAGCCACTTCGGGCATCTGTCATGTCAGACAGGTGCCCGACAAGCCGTCCCTGTCCGGGAGTTCCGGAAAGGCAGCTAAAGGACACTGATTTTAAAGAATGAGGGGACCTGGTGGAGAGAGTTGGATTCGAACCAACGTAGGCGTACGCCAGCGGATTTACAGTCCGCCCCCTTTAGCCACTCGGGCACCTCTCCGGGTCGGCGGTTGGGATATGGCGGATTGACGGCTATGTCAATTGCCAGTTGTCGATTATATGCTTTTTTATGGCCAGAAGATCTCCCTCCCGTTCCGCTCCCGATCGTTCCACGGACCGATCCGCTCCTCACGCCGGCAATGCCGAGCACGGCTCTTCCCCGTCTGGTGGTCGCACCAGGGAACGGGGCGGGCGTTCCGGTCGTGGCCATGCGGCCAGCTCCGGCCCCGGCTACTGGATTTACGGTCATCATGCCGTGCAGGCCGCTCTCGCCAATCCCGAGCGTGTGATTCACGATTTTCTGGCGACGCGCGAAGCTGCGGCGTCTTTTGAGAATGCGTCCCGCAAGCCGCAGATCGTGGACCGTGAGCGTCTCGACCGACTGTGTGAGCGCGATGCCGTGCATCAGGGTGTCTGCCTGCGGGTCGAACCGCTGGAAACGCTGGCCATTCCCGATATCGTCGAGCGCAAGGGGCCGGTTCTGGTGCTGGATCAGGTGACGGATCCGCGCAATATCGGCGCCATTCTGCGTTCCGCCGCGGCATTCGGTGCGGCGGCGCTTCTCGTGCAGGATCGCAATGCGCCGCAGGAAAGCGGTGCGATGGCGAAGGCGGCTTCGGGTGCGCTGGACGTTGTGCCGATCCTGCGTGAGGTCAATCTCTCCCGCGCGCTTCAGGCGCTTCAGGCCGAAAATTTCTGGGTTGTCGGACTGGATGCCGGGGGCACGCGACTGGATGGCAAGAGCTTTGCCGGACGTCGTGTGGCGCTGGTTCTGGGTGCCGAAGGGGCGGGTCTGCGTCGTCTGACGCGCGAGACCTGTGACGAGATCGCCAGCGTCTATATGCCGGGCGACATGGAGAGCCTGAACGTCTCCAATGCCGCGGCCGTCGCACTTTACGAGCTGGTTCGCCCGGTCTGAGCCACGTTCCGGGAGCACTGGATGCTCCCGGAAATCTGACGGTCAGTTGGGGCCGGAGGTGGCGGACGGGTAGTCCGTGTATCCTTCGGGGCCCTGACTGTACCAGGTTTTCATATCATCCGGCTGCAGGGCGATGCCGCGGGCGAAGCGCTCCGGCAGGTCGGGGTTCGAGATGAACTTGCGACCGAAGGCGATCGCATCAGCCTTCCCTTCTGCCAGCGCGGTCTGTGCTGCCTCGAACGTATAGTCCTGATTGAGCACCAGCGGGCGCAGGAACACCTTGCGGATCTGCGGGGACAGTTTGGGCTGGTCCGTCTTGCCGAAGGTGCCGTTCGGGCCGGGTTCGCGCAGTTCGAGCCAGGCCACGCCCAGATCCTGAAGCAGCTTTGCCGCCGGGACAAAGACCGTCTCAGGTGCGCTGTCGATGCAGCCCTGCGTATCGCCGTTGGGGGACAGGCGCACGCCTGTGCGGTCGGCACCGATGGCAGCGATCACGCGCTCGGTGACTTCCTTCAGGAAACGGATGCGGTTTTCGGGGACGCCGCCGTATTCATCTGTGCGGTGATTCGTACCGTTTCGCAGGAACTCGTCGATGAGGTAGCCATTGGCGGCGTGGATCTGCACCCCGTCGAAGCCGGCGCGGATCGCATTGCGGGCGGCGTTCTCATAGTCGTTCAGAATACGGCTGATATCCGCGGCATCGATTGCGCGGGCCTGCTCGAACGGCTTCTTGCCTTCATAGGTATGGACCTCGCCGGGGGCCGTGGTGGCGGAGGACGAGACGGGCTGCGTTCCGGTCACGGACGAGTGGACCATGCGGCCCATGTGCCAGAGCTGGCAGACGATCTTTCCGCCCTTTGCATGCACACCGGCCACGATCGGCTTCCAGGCTTCGACCTGCGCATCGGACCAGATTCCCGGTGCGAACGGCCAGCCCAGACCTTCGCGGGAGATACCCGTGGCTTCCGTGATGATCAGCCCGGCACTGGCGCGCTGGGCGTAGTATTCCGCCATGATGGGGGTCGGAACGGCCTCCTTGTCAGCACGTCCGCGCGTCAGCGGGGACATCACGATCCGGTTTTTCGCGTGAATGGGACCGAAATCAATGGGATCGAACAGGGTTGGCATCAGTTGTCTCCTCTGGACAGGCCCTCATATTGTTCGACACAACTCGAACAAGGCAAGCTTTTTGTTTGATGCGAGTCGAACAAAGCAGGTGTTGCGATAAAATCTCAGGAAAGGGATAAGACCCCCATGGCTGCCTACGACCATCCTGATCCCGCGACGTTTGAACTGACTGTGGTGCTGCGCGCTCTGGCCGATCCCGCGCGTCTGGAGATCGTGCGGCATCTGGCGCGGGTCGGGGAAGCGAACTGCGCCACGCTGATCGGAACGCGGCCCAAATCCAGCATGTCGCATCATTTTCAGGTTCTGAGGGACAGCGGGATCCTGCGGACGCGCATCGAGGGCGCCCAGCATCGCAATTCCCTGCGCCGCGAGGAACTCGACACACGGTTCCCCGGGCTTCTGACGGCTGTCCTCAACGCCCCCTGAAGACGACGCGGAGGCCGGATTTCAGTTCCGGCGCCAGATCTGTTCGTGGATGCAGGTTGCGAAAATCAGCCAGACGAAGAAGGGCACCTGCATGGCGGCGGCCTTGCAGTCCACCTTGTGCGCCGTACGGATCGAGGCGCCGGACATCATGATCAGGCCGAGGCAGATTGCCAGGCCCGTGCCGAGCTGGCGCTTGCGGAACACGAAGAACGGAAAGCCCGCCACGCCCGCGACACACAGCGCCCATAATGTCAGCGCCGTCGTGCGGGCGCAGGACTTCTCGGCCCGCAGGAGCCGGTAGCCCGACCAGGCCAGCAGCCCGTCAAGCATCGTCCAGATCACGGCATAGGCCGGGCCGCGCGGATTGAAATGCGGCTTGTTCAGATGTTCGTACCAGCGGCGGGTCGCCTTGTCGTCAGCCGGGCTGATTTCCCGGGCAGCGTACTGAACTCCGAAAACCGTGCCGGCGGCGATGACCGCATCAACCAGACGTCCCATAATCATTGATCCTTCATAAATCCTGCTGCCTTAACGCGGCAGCAGGGCTCACGGTTCAGCGAGCTTCAGGGGCAGATCAGGGCGTGGACGGCGCAGGCGTTCCGAAATCGAGCTCGGCAGCGATCTTTCCGGCTTCCGGATTCCACAGCAGAACACGATCACTTCCCGCACCACTCAACGTCACGGCCATCAGACCATCCGGACGGGATGTGACTGCCGTGATGTGCTCGCCCGGACCCAGTGGAAGCGCCAGACGCGAAAAGCCGCCCTCAGCCAGCGGCACAGTGGCCGTCACGCTCGGGCGCGGATGCAGAAAACGATAGGCAATCACGCCGATCAGCCCGAAGACGGCCGCGATGATCAGCACGCCCATCAAAATCACGGCGGCCAGAAGCGCTTTTGGTGTCTGCGACTCGCTGTTCGCCATTTCCTCGGCTACACCCTGTGTCATGTCTGATCCTGTTTCCCCATTCCGTCTTGTTGTCGATGCGTCCACGGCTGGCCAGAGGGCCGACCGGGCGCTGGCGGACGCCATCGGCACGGTTTCCCGCTCCCGGGTCAAGGCCCTGATTGAAAGCGGCAATCTTTCCGTCAATGGAAAGACGGTCTGCGAGCCCGCGGAAACGCTGCGCGATGGCATGGAAATGGTGCTCACCTTCCCGGCCCCCACCCCTGCCCGACCGGTCGCCGAGCAGATCCCGCTCAATATCCTGTACGAGGACGACGATCTGATCGTGCTCGACAAGCAGGCCGGACTTGTTACCCACCCCGCGCCGGGCAACGAGACCGGCACGCTGGTCAATGCGCTGCTCGGGCATTGCGGGGAAGGATTCGAGGGCATTGGCGGCGAGAAGCGTCCGGGAATCGTGCATCGTCTGGACAAGGATACGTCCGGGTTGATGGTCGTAGCCAAGACGGCGATGGTCCATAACGCGCTGTCCGAAGCCTTTGCCGCCCGTGACATCGACCGCGCCTATCTGGCGCTCGCCTGGGGGCTGCTGCCCGCCGAGGGCGAGTTCGACGGCAGTATCGGTCGCGACAAGCGGGACCGTAAGCGCATGGCCGTTGTTGGCAGTGGGGGCAAGGTCGCGCTGACACGATTTAAACTGATCGAACCCTATCAGGCCGCCGTCTCCCTGATCGAATGTCGTCTGGCCACTGGACGGACCCATCAGATCCGTGTTCACCTTTCGAATGCGGGCCACCCCCTGCTCGGAGACCCGGTCTATCTGCGCCGGATTCCCGCAGCAGCGCGCGGTCTGTCGCAGGATGCGAAGGAAGCGGCCCTTGATTTCCCCCGTCAGGCGCTCCATGCGACCCGACTCGGATTCATCCATCCGCGGACGAAAAAGCAGCTTTCTTTCGAAACCGCTCCTCCCGAAGACTTCCAGGCCTTGAAAAAGCGACTGATCGGCTAAACCTTCAAAGGCCATTGACTTTTTTGGCTGAGCCTGTCATAAACAGCTCATCCGACGAGCTGACGCGCCGCCGGAATGGATCGTACCACCAGAGGTCGCCCAGTCCGGGGGCTGACGGTCGGGGACGTGAAAGTCCTTCCCAATGCGTCACCTGGGTCAGACGGAACTATCCCGTCGCCGGTCCGTATGAGTCTCCATCTCATCCGGATGCGGGTTAAGCCCCGGGCGAAAGGAGTCGAAGATCATGGCATCCCCAGCCGTCATTTCAGTGGGTCCCGAAAACAACCTGACCCGCTACCTTCAGGAAATCCGCAAGTTCCCGCTGCTGACGCCGCAGGAAGAGCTCGATCTCTCCCGGCGCTGGCGCAAGGACGAAGATACGAGCGCGGCACACCGCCTCGTCACCTCCCATCTGCGTCTCGTGGCCAAGATCGCCATGGGCTACCGTGGCTATGGCCTGCCGGTGAACGAACTCATCAGCGAGGGCAATATCGGCATGATGCAGGCCGTGCGCCGGTTCGATCCGGAGCGTGGCTTCCGTCTTGCCACCTACGCCATGTGGTGGATCCGTGCCGCCATGCAGGAATACATCCTGCACAGCTGGTCGCTGGTGAAGATGGGCACGACCGCCGCGCAGAAGAAGCTGTTCTTCAACCTGCGTCGCCTCAAGGGGCAGATGCAGGCCATTGATGATGGCGATCTAAAGCCGGAACAGGTCAATTCCATTGCCACCACCCTCGGCGTGCCGGAGCAGGACGTGGTTTCGATGAACCAGCGTCTGGCAGCCCCGGACCACAGCCTCAACGCGCCGCTGCGCATTGATGGTGAAGGCGAATGGCAGGACTGGCTCGTGGACGATCACGAGAATCAGGAACAGACCTACGCCGCATCCGAAGAGTTCACGGGCCGCAAGGCGCTGCTGGATCAGGCCCTGATGACGCTGAACGAGCGTGAGCGTCACATCCTGAGCGAGCGTCGCCTGAAGGAAGAGCCTTCCACGCTGGAAGAGCTGTCCCATCATTACAACGTCTCGCGGGAGCGTATCCGCCAGATCGAGGCCCGTGCGATGGAGAAGCTTCAGAAGGCCATGGCCGCTGAAGTCGAGCATCGCCGCCGCGAAAACGGGCTTCAGGCCTGAGGAAACGTCTTTCACGAAAAACCCCGCCGGAGCCATGCTCCAGCGGGGTTTTTTAGTATTGGAACACCAGTCGGACTCCGATGCAGGTCGGAACGCCGGGGTCAGAAGCCGTGGTTCTGGCTTCCGTCAGCGTTGAACCGGTCGGAATAACTGGATTGCGATTCCCATTTTGGAGGAGACAGCAGCATTCCCTCCGGACGACCGCTCAGGACAGGTTCTCCAGTCGAAGGCGCAGCGGGTGGTGTCGGGGCGCGGTCATAGGCCTGACAGGCGGCGAGACCACAGAGCAGAAACCAGCCCGACACAAATTTCCGCAACATCCAACGCCCTCTCTTACAGCGCATAAAAAAAGCCGGGGAAGTCACCTTCCCCGGCTTTTGTCTTATTCGAGCCCCAGATCGTGGCCCGCGGAGCGAAGGACCTCGATGCCAGGAAGGATCTTGCCTTCCAGCCATTCGAGGAAGGCCCCGCCTGCCGTGGAGACATAGGTCATCTCGTTCGCGACGCCTGCATGACGCAGAGCCGAGACCGTGTCACCACCGCCGGCGATCGTCTTGAGCTTGCCTTCTTCCGTAAGCTGCGCGGCATACTGCGCGACCTCGACCGTTGCCTTGTCGAACGGTGCGATCTCGAACGCACCGAGCGGGCCGTTCCAGACCAGCGTCTTGAGCGTGTCCAGACGGTCCCGGATCAGCTCGACCGTACGCGGACCGGCATCAAGGATCATGGCATCGTCCGGGACTTCGCCGATCAGGCAGGTCTCGGTCGGGACATTGGCCTTGAACTCACGCGCCACGACGGCATCGACCGGCAGGACGATCTCGCAGCCTTTTTCCTGTGCGAGATGGGCGATCTTGCGCGCCGTCTCATGCATCTCGGCTTCCTGCAGGGACTTGCCCACATTCATGCCTTCAGCCGCAAGGAACGTGTTGGCCATCGCGCCCGTGATGAAGAGCGTGTCCACCTTCTCGATGACATTCCCGATCAGGTCGAGCTTCGTCGAGATCTTGGAGCCGCCGATGATCGCACCGACGGGGCGCTCCGGGTTTTCCAGAGCGGCGGACAGGGCGCTCAGCTCGGCCTGCATCAGACGTCCGGCAAAAGACGGCAGATCGCGGGCCACGCCTTCGGTCGAGGCATGGGCGCGGTGCGCGGCCGAGAACGCGTCGTTGACGAAGATGTCGCCATTCTGCGCCAGAGCCTTGGCGAACTCGGGATCATTGGCCTCTTCACCCGCATGGAAGCGCGTATTTTCGAGGACGATGATATCGCCGTCGGCCATGGCACCCACAGCGGCTTCCACGGTCGGGCCGACGCATTCAGCCACGAAGCCAACCGGCTGGCCCAGGATCTGACCGAGCTTCAGCGCGATCGGACGCAGGGACATGGCCGGGACAACCTGCCCCTTCGGGCGGTCGAAATGGCTGAACACCACGACGCGCGCGCCCTTGTCGACCAGCTCGCGGATGGTGGGGGCAACCCGCTGCAGACGGGTGTCATCGGTGATGACGCCGTCATGCATCGGAACGTTGAGGTCGGCGCGGACCAGCACGCGCTTGCCGCGTGCGTCCACACCATCAAGGGTGCGGAAGGCCATCACTCAGAGGCTCCCGAACAGGGCGGCCGTGTCGGCCATGCGGTTGGAGAAGCCCCACTCGTTGTCGTACCACGAGCAGACGCGCACCATCTTGCCGCCATCGACGAGGACCGTCTGCGTCGCATCGAAGATCGAGGACGCCTTGTCATGGTTGAAGTCGGAGCTGACGAGCGGCGCCGTGTTGTATTCGAGGATACCCTTCAGGGGGCCTTCGAGCGAGGCGGCACGGATGGCTTCGTTGACGGCTTCGGCGGAGGCCGGCGTGCGCGTCGGGACGAAATCCAGCGAGACGACCGAGACATTCGGCGTCGGGACGCGGATGGAGGTTCCGTCCAGCTTGCCCTTCAGATGCGGCAGGACCAGACCGACGGCCTTGGCGGCACCCGTGGAGGTCGGGATCATGTTCAGGGCGGCGGCGCGGGCGCGGCGCGGATCCTTGTGCAGGGTGTCCACCGTACGCTGGTCGCCCGTGTAGGAATGGATCGTGACCATGTAGCCACATTCGATTCCGAAGGCCTTGTCCAGAACGGATGCCACGGGGGCAAGGCAGTTCGTGGTGCAGGACGCGTTGGAGATGATCTTCATGTCCGGCGTCAGGACGTCGTTGTTCACGCCGTAAACGATCGTCGCATCGACGTCCGTGGCCGGAGCGGAAATCACGACGCGCTTGGCACCGGCTTCCAGCAGGGCAGACGCCTTCTCGCGGGAGGTGAACAGGCCCGTGCATTCCATCGCCACATCGACGCCCTGGAAGGGGACCTGTGCCGGGTTGCGCTCGGCGGACACCTTGATCGGACCATAGGTACGGCCATTGGCTTCGATGATCAGGCTGTTGCCTTCAGCGCGGACAGTTCCCGGAAGGCGGCCATGCGTGCTGTCATAGGCCAGCAGGTGCGCGTTGGCCTCGACCGAACCCAGATCGTTGATGGCGACAACTTCGACATCCGTACGTCCGCTTTCGATGATGCCACGCAGCACCAGCCGTCCGATCCGTCCGAAACCGTTGATCGCGATTTTTACAGCCATGACCTGCCCTACTCCGTTCCTTGAAAACTCGGGCATCTTCCATAGCACCGCCACAGCGGAGCAACAGGGGGCATCAACAGTTTTTCATGAAGTTGACTCTATAATCTTGCTCAAAGCCTCCGTTCCTGCGACGGTTCCGCGCGATATGGCACCTTTTGTCCGACATTTCCGTTCGCCGCGGGGTCCTGTGCCCCGGTCCGCCCTCCTGATGGGAGGGCTGCTGCTGGCTGCGCCCCTGCTCTCGGGGTGCAAGCTGCTGGACCAGCGCACGTTCAACCCGAATGCGGGCAAGCCGCCTCACCCCTATATTCCTCCCGCGCCGCCTGCGCCGCCGCCGCATGCGCCGTTCCTCGCGATCGCAGGGGGAACGGCGGAATCCGAATACGGCCCTGTCGTGGAGCGCGCCGCGAAGGCCGCCCTGTCGCGCAAGGCGAACGTGCTTTTCATCGTGCAGGCCTTTGCCCCGCCGCAGCCCACCCCCGATGCCCAGGCTCAGGCCCTGACGGACGTGACCAATCATCTGGCGGCGGTTGTGGCGTCCCATCTTGAGAAGGCTGGCGCGCAGCCCATCCAGATCGAAATGCACGCCATCACCGATCCGTCGGCCACAAAACCGTCCGTCCGCGTCGACGTCCGCTGATCTCCGACGGCGTGGGCAGCGGTCCTTTCCGGACGGCTGGCACTGGATCAGGACCGTAGGTATGGGCGCCTCGGTCTGTGCCTGTTTCCTGGCGCCATGGCCCCTCGCTGTCCTGCGGATGCCCGGAACACTTCGGGAAACGTCTGTTCCTTAAAGCAGCCGGGTCAGAAGCAGCCCCAGCGCCACGCCAATCGCGAGCAGGATCAGCCCGTTGCGCAGACGTGTTCCGATCGGGGTCCGCTCGGGCACGACAGTCTGCGTCACGCTGTCGCGCAGCGCAGCCATTTCTTCCTGCTGCGCGCGGGCTTCTTCCTGTTCCTGCCAGACCCGGCCGCTCATGCGCCGGATGTAATGTCCCGCATCGGCGGGCGTTGTTGCGGCATGGTCCACGACGCGCTCGGCCAGGGTCCGGTTTGCCGTATGGCCCAGACCGAGCACGCGATGCGCGGGACAGACGGCCAGCGCTTCCAGCACCAGCGGGTTTTCGAAGACCACGAAATCGGACACGTCCCCGCCCCCGCGGATCAGGACGATGATGTCTTCCCGGCAGGTGCGGATTGCCTCCGCCAGACGGCCGGGATCGTTCATGGCCGTAGGCAGGCTTCGCACACGTTCCGGACGCCAGGCGCCGCCGAGGGCCTGAAGAAAATCCTCGGCTACCAATGCGCTGGACGCAGCCGAGTGGATCAGCAGGAGCCGCGCATCAGGCCGCGTGGGATAGGGATGAAACGCGCAGGGCAGTCCGCGCAGGACGTCCAGAACGGAACGCTCGACGCGCTCGACTTTCTGGCGGCCGGGATCGTGAAGTTCCACAGCCACGACCTCAAAACGCAGCACGACCTGCCCGCGATACTGCCGGGCACGCAGCATGCCGGTGACATGGACATGATCGCCGGGGCCGACTTCCGCCCGCGCAAGAATGGATTTCTGCACCTCAAGGGCCAGGGTGGTTCCGAACTGCGGATCGGTCAGGGGGAGCTGGTAATATTTGGGATAGGCATTGGGCGCGGCGTCGCCGAGTTGTCCCGCCACGACCAGCGGAAAGCCCCATTCATCGAAAGCGGCGCAGATCTCATCCAGCCGGGCAGAGAACAGGTCCTGCACCTGAAGCGGAGAGAGGACTGTCAGTGTTGTTGTATCTCCCGCCGCGGAAGATGAGCGGGAGCGTCTCGGAAAAGCGTCCATTCGTTACCATATGGAGAAAGAACAAATGTTCTTACAGGGGGCTGAGGCCCTCTCACGCGATTTTTTGCCTGTTTTTCAGAAGGTTGTGGGCTGGTGAGCCGATTTGATCCCGAAGAGCTGTTCGAACGTCTTGCCCGGTCCCGGTTCCGCACCCGCTTTCATCTGGACGATCAGGCCCGACTCTATCTCGAAAGCCGGGGCCTTGATGCCGTCATGGAGCATGGAGCGGCCTTTATTGCCGAACGTCTGGCTCCGGCCCATCCGCCCCGCGATGGCAAGCAGACGCCCATGCGCGGTCATCCGGTCTTTATCGCGCAGCATGCCACCGGTGCGTGCTGCCGGAGTTGCCTGTCCAAATGGCATGGCATGGCGCCGGGAAAGGCGCTGACGGCGGAGCAGCAGGCGCAGATCCTGCTTGTGCTGCGAAGCTGGATCGAGCGGGATTTTGGACGGACCGTGCCCAGCAGCCCGGCGCAGGGCGCGCTTTTCTGAGGGGTCAGTCTGGCTGACGGCGCGGCACGAACCGTTCCGCCAGGAAGATCAGCAGAAGTGCCGCCGCACCCAGCACGATCTGCGAGCGCGTTTCGGGCTGGATCAGCATGGCGACCAGCGTGCATCCGATCAGGACCAGAGCCGCATAAGCCTTCCAGGGCGATTCCGGCACGAGTTTCAGGCGCCCCGCCACGATCATGGTGTTGTTGAACACCATGAACCCGCCCGTGAGACTGACCAGCAGGCCGAAAATCAGCGTCGGCGAGAGCACGGCCACGGCGGCGACCAGAATGGACGCAAACGCACTGACCAGAATGGCGCGGCGGGGGAGTTTCGTGGATGCATCCACCGTCAGAAACAATCCCGGCGCGGAGCCGGATTCCGCGAGTTCGTACAGGATGCGGGACGTCACATAGATCCCGGAATTGAGGCTGGAGAGCGCCGCCGTCATGACCACGACCGCCAGCGCCACATCCGCGAACGGGACATGCAGCCGGTGCAGCACGAGCAGGAACGGCGAATAGCCGGACACGACATCGCTCCACGGCACCAGACACAGCACGAGCGCGATGGAGACGAGATAGAACCCGCCGATCCGCAGCGCGATGGAGCGCGTGGCGCGGACGATGTTCTGCTCGGTGTTGTCGGATTCAACGGCCGCGACGGTGGAAATTTCGCTGCCCCCCATGGAGAACAGGATGGTCGGGATCACGGCCAGAAGCGCCAGCCAGCCATGCGGCAGAAGGCCACCATGTGCGAACAGGTTGTCATGCACGGGAATGGGACGGCTCAGCAGCGCCCAGACGCCGATCCCGATGAAGCAGACGATTGCCAGAACCTTGATGGCCGAAAACCAGTATTCGAACTCGCCATAGCCTTTGACGGACATGAGGTTTACGCCGGTCATCAGCGCCATGATGAGGATTTCGAGCACGGCATAGGGCAGCGGGATATAGGGGGCGAGCATCGTCGCCACCGCAATGACTTCCACGGCAATCGCGATGATCCAGGTCAACCAGTACGCCCAGCCGGCGACGAAGGCCGCGCGGTTGCCGAGCGCATACTGGATCTGCCGCAGGAAGGACGCGCGGCCCGGCACCTTCAGTGCCAGATCGCGCATCATCAGATTGACCAGGAACACCAGCGTTCCGGCGAGCGCATAGGACAGCAGCACCGCAGGGCCACCCAGCGAGAGTGCCGCGGACGCCCCGATGAAATATCCCGCCCCGATCACCCCTCCCAGGGCGATCATGACGACATGGCGCGTACGCAGACTGTGGGCAAGCTGGTCGGGCTGGCTCATGGACAAGAAATTTCCTGCTGTGGACGGGAGAGGCGTTTTGGAAGAAGGACGCTTCAGACCGGAAGGTCCCTGTTGTCCGCCAGGGTTTCCATGGTCATGTACGAGGTGATGGCATCAAGCTCCACCTTGCTGATGATCTGCTGATAGACACGATCGAAATCGTTCATGTCGCAGGCCACCACCTTCAGAAGATAATCGTATTCACCCGCGATCCGATAAAAATCAACTATGTTCGGTATCGAACCGACCACCTTGCGGAATGTCTCGAACCATTCGCGCGAATGATGGCGTGTGCGCATCAGCACAAAGACCGTCAGGGTCAGGCCCAGAGCGGAGGCGTTGAGCCGCACCGTGTCATGGGCGATTACACCGTCCTCGCGCAGGGCATTCAGCCGCCGCCAGCAGGCATTCTGCGACAGACCGACCTTCTCGGCGAGTTCACGCTGGGAGGGTGTGCCCTGCTTTTGCAGGATTCTCAGGATCGCCCTGTCCGTTTGATCGAGTTTTCTGGCCATATCTCTTTATATGACCACAAAAAGGATTTTTCATCCTCAAAAAAGGAGCGGTTTTCACTCTTTCCGTCGGTCTATCGTCTTTTCATCACGAGGGTCATCACGCAGGGCCATCACGGACGGGGAAACATCGCGCCATGGAAACGATCGGCAATCTCGACAACAGCACCGCCATTCTCGAACAGTTTGAGCAGACGCTGCGCAATAACGGGCTGGCCGCGCTTGCCAAGGGTGTGATCGGGGATGGCGCGAAGTTCTCGACGCCGTTCGGCACGCAGTCCCTGCTCTATGCCGATTACGTCGCCTCAGGCCGTGCGCTGAAGCAGATCGAGACGTTCATCATGGACGAGATCCTGCCATTCTACGCCAACAGCCATACCGAAGCGTCTTTCTGCGGCGCCTACATGACGCGCCTGCGCAACAGCGCCCGCGCCATGATCGCCCAGTTCTGCCATGCCCCCTCTCCCGATTTTACGACCATCTTCATGGGCAATGGCGCCACGGCCGGACTGAACCGCCTTGTCCATCTGCTGGAAATCCCGGCCCTGTGCGAAGCCGGAAAGCGCCCGACTGTTTTCATCGGCCCTTACGAGCATCACTCCAACATCCTGCCCTGGCGTGAGAGCGGTGCGGAGATCGTCGAGATCCCCGAGGCGGCCGAAGGTGGGCCGGATCTAGGCATTCTGGAACAGGCGCTGAAGGCCTGCCCGGCGGATCGGCTGAAGATCGGTTCCTTCTCGGCTGCGTCCAACGTGACGGGCATCCTGACGGATGTGAATGCGGTCACGGCCCTGCTCAAGCGTTACGGAGCGCTGTCCATCTGGGATTATGCCGGGGCCGGCCCGTACTGTCCGATCGACATGCAGCCCGGCACGCCGTTTGAAAAGGATGCGGTCGTCGTGTCCTGCCACAAGTTCATCGGCGGTCCGGCAGCGTCCGGCGTGCTGATCGTACGCAATGCCGCCATGCCCCGCACGACGCCTGTCCTTCCAGGCGGCGGCACAGTGCGCTTTGTTTCGCCCTGGAACCACGATTACACCGCGAACCTCGCCGCACGCGAAGAGAGCGGCACGCCGAACGTGATCGGGGATATCCGCGCGGCGCTGGCCTTCATCGTCAAGGACGTCATCGGTGAGGCCTATATGGCCCAGCGCAATGCCGAACTGCGCGCGCGTGCCGTGAAGGCCTGGGGCACCAATCCGGCCATCGAGATCCTCGGCCATCCGACGGCCGACGCCCTTCCAATCTTCTCGTTCCGCATCCGCGATGTGAAGAATGGTGGTTTCATTCACCAGCAGCTTTTCACGCGCATGCTGTCGGACCGTTACGGCATTCAGGTCCGCGGCGGCTGTGCCTGCGCGGGGCCGTATGCACATCGGCTTCTGGGAATTGGCGAGGATGAATCCGGCCTGATCCGCAGCGCTATTCTCTCGGGTCAGGAAATTGAGAAACCCGGTTGGACGCGCCTGAACTTCAGCGTGCTGATGGATGACGGCAAGGTCGAGCGCATCCTGAACGCTGTCAATGAACTCGCCAGCAATCCCTGCGAGACAGCGGCACAGTATGACTGCGACATCACCACGGCGCGTTTTCGCCCGAAGGCAGCGGCCTGAAACAGGCCGCGGAAACGCCCTCAGAACAGATAGGCGATCTTCATATAATAGGCGTTCGTCTCCGCCACGTTGCGCCCTTCCACGGAATGGGAATAACGCGGCGTGATCGACAGGCGTTTGGTGACGTAAATCATCGCACCCACACCCAGCGCGGTCTCGCGGCTGCTCGAATTGGCGACCCAGAGATTGGACGTGTTGTCATGCATGCCGCCGCTGTTCTGCCAGTCGAGCGAGAAGAACGGCTCAAAGCGTGACGAGGCTTTCCAGCTGAAACGCAGGTTTGTGTAGAACACATTGCCGGCTGAATAGCTGTGCTCGCCGTTGCGGTGTTTGGTGGAGCTTACGACGCTGCCCAGATCGCCGTCGAAGCTGAAATGCTTCCATTCGTAATCGAAAATGATGCTCGACAGGTTGGCCCAGTAATGCATCGCCATGGAATCCCGTGTGCCTGACGGGGTTTCCATAAAGGTCTGGATGCCGAGCGTGCTATGCTTGTTGGGCTTGAACCAGGCTGCCGGTCCGACGATCGTCGTGCCCAGACCGCCCCAGTTCTGCCCGTTGGCCAGCGTATAGGCCTCGGACTGGATCAGCTCGAAGGCGAAGCTGACATGTGGGATCGCGTCGAAACTGCGGAAATGCACGTATTTCGTCATGCCGCTCCAGGTATGACTACCGCCCCGCGCCCGGCGCTGTCCGCCACTGTCATAGACCGAACCGGCGGCGTTTCCGTCACCGTACTGCACGACCACGTTGAACGGCTTGAAGTCCACCGGAAGGTCGTATTCGTGCGGTCCGATAATGGCCAGGGGGATATCGGCGGCATGCGCGGCAACGCCCGGAACGAGGGCAACAGCAGGCATGCAGGCTGCCAGGGCACCGAGGCGCACTCCGAGCGTGAATTTGCGACGCATGACGTGAATTTCCATAGAAATTAATGAGGATGTGGAGCGTGCCCTCAGGGGGCACGCTCCATCCATGACCCGGCGATCAGTGCGCGGCTGCGCCCTGTTCCCCGTTCAGGGTATAAGCGATGATATAATCACCGCTGCGGGTGCCAAGGCCCCCATGACCGCCTGCGGCGATCACAACATACTGCTTCCCGTCAATTTGATAGGACATTGGAGTAGCCTGTCCGCCTGCGGGCAGACGGTCACGCCAGATGACCTTGCCATTCGACATGTCAAAGCCACGCAGATAGTCGTCGGCCGTAGCCCCCATGAAGGCGACGCCGCCCTTGGTCACGACACTGCCGCCGATGTTGTACATGCCGGTCGGAAGCGGAAGGTTGTTGTGCGTCCGGAAAGGACCCGTGTCGCGCGTGGTGCCGACGGGGTGCTGCCAGACGATCTTCTTGGTCACCAGATCGATGGCCGTGATCTTGCCCCAGACCGGTCCCTTGCAGGGGATCTCGAGCGGGTTCAGCCACGGGCTGGTGTAGGCGATATACGGCGTACCGTAATCCGGGGACACGCTCAGAGCGTCGCCCTTGGCTTCCGGCTTGTCGCCCTGGCCGTTCCACTTCGGCAGGATGCCGGCGTTTTCGCCCTTCTGACGGTGCTCCAGACGGATCCGGAACGGCAGATAGCTCGCATTGGCGATCAGCAGTTTGCGCTGCGGATCGATGGAAGCGCCCTGCCAGTCAACCACACCATAGAATGCCGGATAGACGATCGTCGTCTTGCCAACATGCGGCGGGGTGAACTGACCTTCGTAAGCGGACTGGCGGAACTGGATGCGGCAGATCATCTGATCCAGCAGCGTCGCGCCCCACATGTCGCTTTCCTTGAGGTCCGGCGGCGTCAGGGACGGCAGACCGACAGCGAAAGGCTGCGTCGGGGAGACATGGTCATCCGCTGCAACACCTGCGGTCGGAACCGGACGTTCCTCAACCGGGTAACCCGGAACCGGCTTGCCGGTGCGACGGTCCAGAACGAAGAACTCACCGCGCTTCGTGCTCTGGATCAGAGCCGGAATGTTCTCGCCATTCGGGCCCGGCAGATCGACCATGGACGGTCCGATGGCCAGATCCATGTCCCACAGATCGTGATGCACGGTCTGGAAGGTCCAGCGGCGTTCACCCGTCTCGATGTCGAGAGCGATCGTGGCACTGGAGGTTGCGTCGTCGAACGGACGGCGCGAGCCACCCCAGTTGTCCGGCGGAGAGTTGCCGGTCGGGATGTAGAGCAGACCCAGATCCGGATCAGCCGTGTAAACGCCCCAGGCGTTCGGCGTGTCACGCGTCAGCTCGTCGTTCGGGCCGGGCTTCCAGTTTTCCGGGTTGTGACCGGCATCCCAGGCCCATTCGATTTCGCCCGTGATCGGGTTGAACGCACGGATTGCACCGGAGGGCTCGAAATTCGCCTGGTTGTCGAAGATCCAGCCGCCCAGAACCACACGATCCTTCACCACCAGCGGCGGCGACGTCACGAAGTGGAAACCATGCGGAACATGACCGAGATACTGGCGCAGGGAGATGAAGCCGTGCTCGCCGAAGTCTTCGCAGGGCTTGCCGGTTTCGGCATCGACAGCCAGCAGGCGCACGTCGCCAACGGGGGAGAAGATGCGCTTCTGGCAGGCCTTGGACCCGTCCGGAGCCTGATAGTCGTCAGCGGCCTTGTAGTAGGAGACGCCACGGCAGGCCAGATAGACGTTCGCGGCCAGATCGGCAGCGGCCGGCTTGGGATCGAACTTCCACTTCACCTTGCCGGTCCGGGCATCGAGCGCCATGACCCAGTTATGCGGCGTGCAGAGATAGAGCGTGTCATCGACCTTGATCGGGGTGACTTCGAGGTTGAACTCGTGGCCCTGATCTGGTCCGGCAACCACACCTTCGTCGGCCTTCTGGACGTCACCCGTGCGGGTTACCCAGGCGCGCTTGAGGCTGCTGACATTCGCCGGCGTGATCTGTGCCAGCGGGCTGTAGCGGTCACCGCCCACCGTACGGCCATAGGCCGGCCAGTCGGCTTCCGGAGTGTCCTTGGCCGTCAGGTCGGACTGACCTGTCGCCGCCATGCGGTCCGCGGGAAGCGTGCCGTTGATGGAATAGGACGTGAAGCAGCTCGCAATGATCGCAACCATTGCGATGGCGGCAGAGCCGAGCAGTTCGCGCTTGTCCGACACCCAGTTATGACCGGTGCGCCACACCCATGGCAGCAGCATCCAGGCTGCGATGCCGACGAGCGTGAACAGACGGACTTCCAGGCCCCAGATGTCGAAGCCGACCTCAAGAACGGACCAGACGGTCGCCACCAGCAGAAGCGCTGCGTACAGACGCGCGCCCAGCAGCGGGTTACGGAAGCTGACACCAGCAGCCGCGAGCATCACGAGGCCCGCAAGGGCATAGAACCACGAACCGCCGAGAATGAGGAGATATCCTCCCCCTCCCAGCAGGAAAAGCCCGACAAGCGCGAGCAGGATAGAGGTTAATGGAGACATTACCCTCTGGAGTGAAGCAGACATGACACCTCGTTCTTGCGAAAAACGAAAACCATTCTCTCTGAAATGATTTGTCTTTCCTGATCATCGGCGGAACGCGATACCGTTTGCGCTCCGTCATGGCTGTGGCGGACGGGTCAGCCCTGTTCGTACGTCAGGAAGGACAGTGACCGGCGCTTGCAAAAGCTCCGGCTTCATGCCTGCTTCCCTTCCGATCCACAGCACTGAACCGGAAAAGACAAGGAGCGCTGCGTTACCGATGGTTTGCGAAAAAACCCACCTGACACACAACGTTTTACCTTTTCCGGGACCCGTCATTCCTGATTCAGTTCGCCGGGGGCTATCCCACATCGTTGAACCCTCACCCGATTGTGACCGTCCGCGTCGCACCTGTCGCAGAACTGCGACAGGTTTTCGACACCCGGTGTCTTATGTCGCCGCCCGGGGGGCGCGATGAGCACAACCATGTCCCGCACCTGCCTGTCCGATTCATGGGCAAGGTGCTCCACGAACTACAATCTGGATCCGTCCGAGCGCTGGGAAACACAGGTCCTCAGCCAGCCGGAGCTGCGCTTCGTCAGCGGCCGCACGCAGCGCCTGATCCAGAGTGCGCTACCCGAAATGCAGCATCTGCACCGGCTGGTGGATCCGCTGGACTTCACGGTTATGCTGGCCGACCCCACGGGCATCGTTCTCTCCCGACACACCCAGCGCAGCCAGCTCAGTGGCTGCCGGCGCTGGCGCTTCCAGGCCGGAGCGGTGTGGGACGAGCAGAATGCGGGGACCAATGCCATCGGCACCTGCCTGCGTGAAGAACGGCCCGTCATGGTCGTGCATGACCAGCACTGGCGGCTTTGTTTCCGCAAGCTCACGGGCATGGCCGTGCCGGTCTATAATTCCATCGGAGAACTCGCAGGCGCGATGGATATCAGTTCATTTACGGCCGAGAACGTCGTTCCTGCCGCACCGCTGCTGATGGACGCGCTCCTGACGACGGCCCGGCGCGTGGAGGAGAAACTGTTTCATGACCGCTTCGGGCAGGACATGATCGTGACGCTCGGGCCGTCCACGTCATCATCGTCGATGCTGGTCGCTCTCGACCGGGATGGTCATGTCCGGGGGGCGACCCATGCCAGCCGACGGCACATGAACTGGCCCGAGGGCGAACTGTCCAGCCTTCCGGCCCTGCTACCCCTGCTCGATGCGCAGGAAGAGGCGAGTTTCCGCAGGGCTGAAGCGCAGGTCATTCACTCCGCGCTGGCGACGGTCCACGGAAATGTCAGTGCCGCCGCCCGCCTTCTGGGGGTGAGCCGCTCCACGCTGCACCGCAAGATCAGGGCGCTGGGTCTTGAGCGCTGAAGTCTGACAGGGCCGCCACGTACTCGTCCGGGCGGAAGCCCACCAGAAGAAGGCCCGGGCCTTCCAGAACCGGACGGCGGATCATGGCCGGCTGTTCGAGCATGAGCTCAATGGCCCGCTCCGCATCAAGGCCCTCCCGAAGCGCCGGCGCCAGCTTGCGAAACGTCGTTCCCGAACGGTTCAGCAGTTTTTCCCATCCCAGCCGGGCCACCCAGCCTTCAAGACGTGAGCGATCCACACCGTCCCTGCGATAGTCGTGGAAAGTGAACGCGACGGCATGGTCGGTGAGCCATGCGCGCGCCTTGCGCATCGTGTCGCAGTTGGGAATTCCATAAATCGTGACGGATGCGGCCATGAATCCTGTTCCTTTTGTCCCGCCGCAAAGGGGGCGATCGCGATCATGAAACCATGCGCCGGGCGTTCTCACAAACCTGTCGAAAGATGTCCCGAGCAGTCACGTTTTGTTGGAAAAGCCAAAAACCGGTTGTTAATTTTTTTGTGGAGTGCATAGTTAACAAACTATTAACCTTCTTCGGGGCGGCTATCTCATGAGCGAACAGACAGTTACATCTGGCAAGTCAGTCAGCGGTTCCACCGTTTCCAGTGGCGACATCCTGATCGTGTCCTCCGGTGGAAGCACGGTTTCGACCACCGTTCTCGACGGCGGTTCGGTTGACGTTCTCGATGGTGGCGTGATTTCCGCCACCTCCATTTCCGGCGCGGCCGGAACCGAGGACCAGAGCCAGTCCGTCATCGTCCGCAGCGGCGGTTCGGCGGTGGATACGACCGTTTTCCATGACCAGTTCATCGTCCTGAATGGCGCGAGCGCCTCGGGCGTTGTCCTCAACGACGGCGGCATGACGGTTCAGGGCACGGGCTCGGCCACGAACGTCACCGTGAACTCGCAGGGCAACTACGCGGTCTATGTCGACGGCGGCACGATGACCAACACCGTCATCAACAATGGCGGCGGCATGGTCGAGTACAGCGACTCCGGCGACACGACCGGCAAGGGCGGCTCGTCCTACAACACGGTCGTCAACAGCGGCGGCTTCGACGTCGTCCTGAGCGGCAAGTCCGTCAACGAGACCGTCAATGCCGGTGCCTACGAGCAGGTTTATGCCCATGGCGTTGCCAGCGGCACGACCCTTTCCGGCGGCAATCTGTATGACGCGGGTTCGGCGCTCGGCACCACGCTCAGCGGTGGTACCCTGACCGTCGAGGCCGGTGGCGTCGCGGTTGGCACGCAGAACACCAGCGGCTGGTCGGTTGTCGAATCCGGCGGCGTCACGAGCGGGGCCGTCATCAGCGGCCGCGCCGCGTTCCAGAGCGTCGCTTCGGGCGCCGTGGATTCCGCATCCACGATCGCCAACGGCGCCAAGGAATGGCTGTCCGGCACGGCCGTCAATGACGCCGTCTCCGGCGTCGGCGAGCTGCACATCGCATCCGGCGCAACGGCTGCCAACACGACCGTCAGCACGCATGGCCATGAGTATGTCAGCGCAGGCGCCGTCGCTTCCGGCACGACCGTGTCCTATCAGGGCATGGACTATGTGGATGGGACGTCGCAGGACGCCACGCTGTCCACCAACAGCCTCCAGATCGTCAACGCTGACGGCCTGGCCGACCATGCAACGCTGTCCACCGGCGCGGTCCAGTACGACAACGGGATCTCGCAGAACACCGTCCTGAACGCAGGCGGCACCGAAATCGTCGGCCAGTATGGTATGTCCTTTGACACCACGATCAACAATGGCGGCGTCGAGAAGATCAATGCCAGCGGCACGGGCGCCAGCGAGACCGTCAACGCAGGCGGCGTGCTCGATGTCCTGTCCAACGGCAAGAGCTACAATGCCAGCGTGACCGGCGGGACGGAAACGGTCGAGGCCGGTGGCCGCAGCGTCAGCACGAACCTGATCAGCGGCAGCGAAGTTGTCAGCGCCAGCGGACAGGCCATCAACACGGCTGTCAGCGGCGGAACGCTCCTCGATGCCGGCCTTGCGGAAGGCACCACCATAACGGGTGGTTCCATGACGGTTGCAAGCGGCGGCTTTGCCAGCGGCACGACCGAAACCAAGGGTAACATCACCGTCCAGTCCGGCGGTTCGACGGTCGGCACGCTGCTCAGCGGCAGCCAGGCTTACGAGACGGTTCAGGCCGGCGGCGTCGAGAACGGCGCGACCATCATCCGCGGTCAGGACACGGTTGCAGGCTCGGCCTTCGGTGACACCGCCACCACGCTTGGCAAGATCAACGTCCTGTCCGGCGGTTACACCAGCGGCAGCACCGTCACGCGTCATGCCCATGAGACTGTCAGCGCAGGCGGCACCGCCGTCGGCACCGTTCTTGACCAGCAGGGCATGGACTACGTGTACGGCGCCTCCGTCAGCGCCACGGTGAAGGGCGGAAGCCAGCAGTTCATCAGCGCGGGCGGCACGGCAAGCGAGACGACGGTCGGCAGCGGGTCCACCCAGTATGATGCGGGTCGTACCGATCACACCACGCTGCAGCAGGGCGCTTTCGAGACGGTTCTGTCCGGCGGCGTGGCTGACGAAACCACCGTTGCTTCCGGTGCGTGGCTGACGGTGGATGCCGGTGGCGAGATCGACGAGACGGTCCTTGCCGTCGGCGGTCATATCGACATCGACAGCCTCCAGTATGGCGGCGTGGCCAAGGCCGCCATCAATGGTGACACCCTCGTCGTCACGGAAGGCGATGCGAGCTACACCATCGACCTCGAAGGCGATTATTCCGACTATCACGCCGAGATGACCGAAGACCGCGACGGCAGCACGGTTGTCACGCTCGCCAAGGGCAGCGAGATCTGCTTCCTGCCGGGCACGATGATCACGACGCCTTCCGGCACTGCGGCCGTCGAAGACCTGCGCATCGGCGACGAGGTTACGGCCTGGGTCGATGGCAGCCCCGTCAGCCGCAAGGTCACCTGGGTCGGCAGCAAGCGCGTCCGTGCACAGGGTGGCGCCTCGGCTGACCTCTCCGGTCATCCGGTGCGGATCCTCAAGGATGCGATTGCCGCGAACGTGCCGAACAAGGACCTGCTGGTCACGCCGGAACACTGCCTCTTCATCGATGGCCGTTTCGTCCCGACCCGCATGCTCGTCAACGGCCGCTCGGTGTTCTACGACCGCTCCATCAGCGTCTATGACTACTTCCACATCGAGACGGAAAACCACTCCGTCATCATGGCGGACGGCATGCTGACCGAGAGCTATCTCGACACGGGCAACCGTCGCAGCTTCACCCAGCACGGTGAAGTCGCAAGCCTCGGTGGTCGTCAGAAGAGCTGGGAGCAGGATGCTGCCGCAGCCCTGACCGTGGACCGCGCAACGGTGGAGCCGATGTTCCGCCAGATCGCGGACCGCGCCATCGCTGCCGGTCTGGAAAGCCATGAGGCTGCTGCCGAACTGACCCAGGATGCAGACCTGCATCTCGTGGCCGATAACGGCACGGTCATCCGTCAGAGCCGTGAGGCTGCTGGCCGGGCGATCTTCATGATCCCTGCCGAGGTGAGCGCAGTCCGCATCGTCTCCCGCACGGCCCGTCCGTCCGAGACGGTTGGACCGTTCGTTGATGACCGTCGTGAACTGGGCGTTCTGGTCGGCGATGTCGTCCTGTACGACTCCCGCGCCACGCGCTCCATCACGTCGCATCTGACGGATGCCGATCTGGATGGCTGGCAGGTTGCTGACGACGCCACCTGCCGCTGGACGGCTGGCAATGGTCTGCTGATGCTCGGTGAGCGCGATCAGGACAGCCTAGCCCTGCTCTCCATCGAGATCCGCGCCGCTGGTCCGTATCTTGCAGACCGCGCAGTCGAGACGGCCGCGCAGTTCGCCTGATCCTTCAGGCTCCGCGGCGTTCCTTCACGGGATGCCGCGGGACAGAAAAAACCCGGGAGAGGCCTCGCCTTTCCCGGGTTTTTTCATGCCTGACGAAGTAGCACCCGATCAGTTGTTCCAGCGGACACCGGCAAGCGGCTTCTGCAGCTTGGAGATCGGCTTGATGGTCCGGCAGTTCCCGCGCGGCTTGACGCCCTTGAGCAGGCTGAGCGCGAAGGGCACGGAATCATCAGCCGAAACATTGACCGCGCCGTTATGGGTCAGGCCCGGATACTGCTTCCAGGTCACGGGCGTTCCGGCGTCGCACATCGCGGCGACCGCATCATACTGCTGGGACACGCCGGCCTCGTCATCTGCGAGCCCCGTCCCCACGAAGACCGGCATTTTCAGATGCGCGTCCGGAATGGTGAAGGCCGTATCGAAGCCCTGTTCCAGCGGCGAGCGGTCACCGGTGAAGACGTTCTCTTCCGTCATGTCATGAGCGTTGGTGTATTTGAACAGATCACCCAGACAGGACTGACGGGCCTGATGGGAGAGCTCTTTTCCCTTCTCCGTCATGAACTGCCGCACATCCGCCTCCGGATGCAGGCTGGTCATGGAGCCTTCGACCGTCAGGATGCCGTAGGACGCCGACATGTGCGGGGATTCCGGATTGTCCCGCGTGATCTGCGGGTGAGCCGTGTGCGCCGGGACGTGGAACGCGATCACGACACCCGTCGCCACCGTGCCCAGAACATGCAGGTCCGGCGCATATTGCGGGGCGAGCCAGCCGGTTCCGAGAGCTGCTCCTCCTCCCTGCGACTGCCCCACAAGGACGATCTGGTTGCGCAACGTGCCCTTGTACTGCTGAAGCGAGGCGCGCAGCCCGTTCAGGACGCTGTAGCCTTCGGGGCGATACATCAGATACGGATGCGGCCCCGGCGTTCCCAGACCCTGATAATCACTGGCGACCACGGCAAAGCCGGCGGCCAGCCAGCGGTCCAGATAGGCCCGGTCCCGCGAGAAATAGCCGCGCCATGAGGGGGCGCAGATATCGGCAATTCCGGTCGTGCCATGTTCCCAGGCTACGATCGGCCAACCGCCCTTCGGCGGTGTGCCCTTCGGGAAGATGATCTGCCCGGAGACGGCCACCGGCGCGGGCTCTCCGACACCGCTGACGGATGTGTAAAGCGTGCGGACAGCCAGACCGGCATTGTCCGGCAGGTGCTTGCCCTGAATTTCCTCAGTGCGGATCATATTACCTGGGCCGGCCGGAAGCTGCGCCGGCGGCTGATAGAAGGCGCTGACGCCACCATCGCCGTGCGGACGGTCCGGCTCGACCACAGCGACCTGCTGTTTCGGTGCGGGCTGCGGCGTGGCGCAGGCGGCGAGCGTTCCCAGTGCGCTGGCACACAGGAAAAGACGGGCAGGAAACTTCATGACGCTCTCCAGCGGATGGGAAGGATGTCGTTGAAGGTCAAAGGCTTACTGGCCGAGGGCGACGCCGTCGCGATGCGGATCGCCCCAGCCGGTAAGCCCGTCCGGACCAATGGTGATGGCCTGCACGGCGGCATTCATCACGGCAGCATGCGGGTGATGGCCCATGCTCTCAAGCGCGGTTTTCAGTTCGGCAGCTGACGTGCCGTGTTCCAGCTCTTCCGCACGGTTCTGTGCGCCGATACGCGGCTGTTCGATGGCCGTGCGGATGTTCTGGCCCCAGGCGAGGTGGCCGACCAGCGTCTGCACCACGGAATCAATAATCCGCGCGCCACCGCCAGCGCCCACGATCACTTCAGGCTGGCCATCCGCGCCGAATACGATCGTCGGCGCCATCGTTGTGATGGGGCGCTTGCCGGGGGCCGCGATATTGGCGACCGGCTGTCCGTCCACGACAGGATGCGTCGCGAAATTGGTGATCGCGTTGTTGAGCACGACGCCGTCCACCACGATATCCGCCCCGAAGTTGAGATTGATGGTCGTGGTGAAGGACAGCGCGTCTCCGGCCGCATCGCGAATGGAAAGATGCGTCGTGGCGGGCACTGTCATGGCGTCCGAAACCGGAAGGCTGGCCAGACGGTTCTTCAGCACGCCCGGATGGACCTGACCTGCCGCCTCACCTTTCGAGACGAGAGCCGCACGCGCGTCCAGATAGGCGGGGCTCAGCAGTTCGTCTGTTGCAACGGGTGTGTAGTCGGGATCAGCAGCATATTTGCGACGGTCGGCCTCTGCCAGACGTGAAGCTTCGAGCAAAAGATGCGCGGCCTCCACGCTGCCGGGGCGGTATTGGCCGATCTTCAGACGATCAAGGATTGCAAGCTGCTGGAGCACGGACAGTCCACCCGCAACCGGCGGGGCAGCGGAGCAGATGCGACGGCCAAAGGCCTCGACACAGAGCGGCGCACGCTCACGGACCTTGTAGGACGCGAGATCCTTCGGTGTGATGTGGCCCGGATACGGCCCTGTCGCCACGGCAGCGGAAATCTTCCGGGCGAAAGCGGGGCCGTAGAAGTAATCCGCACCCTTTGCCGCCACCTGCGTCAGCGTCTCGGCCAGAGCAGGATTGTGCAGGATCGTGCCTTTGGGCAGCGGATGACCGTCCGCATCGAAATAGGCCTTGAAACTGGCCTTCTGTGCCAGTTCCGGGCGTTCCGTCAGGACGAGGTGCAGATAGCCGGGCATCGCATAGCCATTGCGGGCCGTGGCGATGGCAGCCTGAAACAGGTCGGCCCAGGGGAGCTTGCCGTAACGCCTGTGCAGAAGCTCCAGCGTCCGCAGCGTTCCCGGAACGGCCACAACGCGCCCGCTACGTTCCAGCAGGGCGTGGGGAATGGCGTGACCGTCCGCGTCATGCGCATAATCCCGCGGCACGATAGCAGGAGCGGCGGCCAGACCATCATAGAACGACAGCTTTCCGGCGCCCTTGTCCCAGTACAGGATCGTGGACCCGCCCCCCAGACCGGACGCCTGCGGTTCGACCACGGCCAGCACCATCTGGGCCGCGATGGCGGCGTCAACGGCGCTGCCGCCACGGCGGATCACGTCCATCGCGGCCTGTGAGGCCAGCGGGTTGGCTGTGGCGGCCATGGAGGTCGTGGCCGTACTGGGCGGCGCGACCGGAGCCGGACTGACTGCCGCATGATCCGTCTGCGCACATCCGCCCAGTGCCAGTGTCTGCATCAGTCCCATCATGCCGAACACTCCGCACAGGCTGGCCCGGCGCCGGCTGAAAAGACGGTTGCGAGCCAATGGACGGGATGCAGGAAATGCTCTGGAATGCATGATGCAGCACATACTTTCATGGTCGGAACGGAAAACATCGTAACAGGATCGTTACGGCCTTCAATCGCCCCGATAAATGCTGCTATGATGGAAACATTATCAACCAGCGGTTTGCAATGAACGTTTTTCAGGCCATGACCACCTTCATGGCGGTCGTCGAGACCGGCAGCATGACCGCTGCCGGAGAACGCTGCGGTATTTCCCCCACCATGGTGGGCAATTACGTGCGCCTTCTGGAGGAACGTCTGGGCACGAGCCTTCTGCGCCGTACCACGCGCCGGCAGAGCCTCACGGCGTTCGGGGCCGTCTATTTCGAGAAATGCCAGTCCATTCTCAAACTTCTGGATGAAACCGAACATCTGGCACAGGCTGCGCAGACCCTGCCTTCCGGCACCCTGCGGGTCACGGCCCCGGTCACTTACGGCACCCAGAGCGTTACCCCCTGTCTGGCGCGGTATCTGGCCGAAAATCCGTCCGTGGATGTCGATCTGGTGCTGACGGAACGCAGCGTGGATCTGACGCATGAGAAGTTCGACATCGCCATCCGCCTGGGCGTGCCTGAACCGTCCTCGCTCATGTGCCGCCGGCTGACGGATTACCGCATGACGCTGTGTGCGTCCCCGGAGTATCTCGACCGCCGGGAAGAGCTTCTGGTGCCGCAGCAGCTTGCGACGCATGATGCGCTGGCCTTTGCCTACACGTCCTCATCGCCCTGGCACTGGGCGCGGCATGAGTGGCATTTCGAAAGCCCCAAGGGCCGCGTGACGGTGGAAATGCGCCGGCGTGGGCTGTTCAACAGCACGCAGGCCATGCGACGCGCGGCTCTGGGCGGCCTGGGCATTGCGATGCTGCCGACCGATCTGGTGCAGGACGATCTGAAAGCCGGGACGCTTCAGGCGCTCCTGCCCGATTACACGCTGCCCTCACGGCCGATCTATCTGCTCTATCACAAGGAACGCTACAGCGCGCCGACGCTGCATTCCTTCATCCGGTTCATCATGCGCAATCTCGGGGATCGCCCGACCGGATCAGGACACGGCGGATCAGGCCAGGGCGGAGCGGGCTCCGGTGGAGCCGGAGCATCATGAACGCGGATGGCAGGCCTTCCACGCGTTTCAGGATGACGCTGCCTGTCATTGCTTCCATTCTCGGCAACATCATAGAATATTACGATTTCGTTATTTACGCATCGTTCTCAAGCTCCATCGGGCAGACCTTCTTTCCTGCCGGGCTGGCCTTCTCCCAGATCGCGCTGACCCTTGCGACCTTCGGCTTCACCCTGCTCGCACGCCCTGTCGGCGCCGTCGTGCTCGGGATCTGTACGGATCGCAGGGGCCGGACCTTCACGATGATCCTGTGCATTGCGCTCATGGCGATCGGCAGTCTGCTGATTACCTTCACGCCCGGCTATCAGAGCATCGGCATGGCTGCCCCGCTCCTGATCGTCACGGCGCGTCTGCTGCACGGGTTTTCGCTGGGGGGAGAGTTCGGAAGTGCCACGTCCTTCCTGATCGAACAGGCGCCGGGGCATGAGGCGCGGGCCGCAAGCTGGCAGGCCATCGGGCAGATCGTCGCCTCCCTCGCCGCCGCGATCGTCACACTAAGCCTGACACTGCGGCTGCCCGCGCAGGGTTTTGACAGCTATGGATTCCGGATCGCAGCCGGTCTGGGCGCTCTGGCGGGGCTGCTGGCGCTGGTCCTGCGCTTCAGGCTGATCCGAACGCGCCCCTCGCCTCCCGTTGCGAAAGTCGCAGCTCCGTCCCCGTTCCTGAGGCGGGAGAACCTGCTGCGCACGCTCGCTGTCATGGGGGCCGTCGCGCTGGGAAGCGGCATTACCTATCTGGGCATCTACATGCCCCATTATGCCCGGCTGCACTTCCATGTCGCGGCCCGGCTGGCCTATGCGTCGGCACTGCTGACCTATGGGGGCAGCTTGTGTTCACGCCCCTGCGCTGGAAGCTGGCGGATTATTTCGACAGGACCCGCAGCATCACGCCGATGCTCCTGTCCTGCGCCCTGCTGTTCTGCCTGCCCTGGCCGATGTTCCGGCTGGTCTCGATATGGCCGGAGAGCATCCTTGTCATGCCGCTTCTGTTCAACGTCATCGGGCTGCTCTATTTCGCGGCTCTGGACGGCTTCATCGGCCTTCTGTTCCCGGACCGCCTGCGCGGGCGTGGCCTGACGATCGGCTATTCCTTTGGCGTCGTCCTGTTCGGCGGTCTCGCACCGCTGACGAACGCAGCCCTGATATCCTGGAGCGGTACGGAACAGGCCCCGGCGTTCTATCTGGGGCTGACCGCCCTGATCTCGGCGAGCGCAATTTTCGGAGCCAGACGCCTGCTCTGAACCGGGAACGTTCCGGCGTACCCATATTTCCGCGCCGGAATGGACATCCCTGCTTTACGACAGACTATGAAACTATCAATTATTTCTTCGGAATGTTCTTATGATCATCTCCTTTATCTTCAGTCCCAGATTCATAACGGTATCGTAGCGTTAGTTTTTTCAGGATCCCGCCAGACATGTCTTCCAGAATCCCCGCCCCGTCAGACCCCGTGCGTCCCTGCCGACTGCCCGCGTTCTCTTTTCTTGCCGGGCGTGGAAAAACCATTCTGGCGGCTGCCACGATCCTCAGCAGCGCAACCGTTCTTGCAGCCAATGCCGCCTGGGCCGAAGACACCACGAAGACCAGACATGCCCGCAAGGCGACCCATCACGCCGCGCCCACCTCGACGGAAGTGAAGGGCGGACAGGAATCGATCAGCGTTCTCGGACAGCGGAGCCAGGCGCCCGGTGGCGGCATGATGCGGGCGGAAACGGCGGCGCGCTCGGTTCAGTCGGTCACGCAGGCCTATATCGAGATGCAGAGCCCGACCAGTTCTCCGCTCGACCTGATCAAGAACCTGCCCAGCGTCAATATTTCGACGCCAGATCCTTCCGGGAACGAGGGCGGATCCATCAGCAGCCGCGGCCTGTATGACAACGACATCGGCTTCCTGCTCAATGGCATGCCGATCGCGAACGGGTCCTCGACGGCCGCGTCGAACTTCATCCAGAACTACATCGACAGCAACAACATCGCCTCGGAATCCATGACGCCGGGCTCGATCTCGGTTGAAGATCCGCTGACCTCCGCCGCGGCCGGTGCGCTGAGCATCACCACCCGTGCGCCTTCGCAGAAATTCGGCGGTTTCATCTCCGGAAGCTACGGCTCCTTCAACACGTCGCGCGAGTTCATCCGGCTGGACAGCGGCGAGATCGGCCATTCCGGCATCACGAGCTATGCCTCGTTCTCGAACATGCATTCGGACGCCTGGCGCGGCTCGGGCACCAGCGAGCGCAAGCACATGGACTTCCGGATGACCAAGACGATCGGCGAGCGCAGCTCGATCGACCTCTTCGTGGGCTACAACCACTCGTTCTATTACCAGAACCGCTATCCGACGATGGCGAACTTCTATGCGGACAAGAACGGCCTGCCGGTCACGACCCCGATCAGCTACAACGCTACCTTCAGCGCAACGTCTCCGAGCAGCTATTACGGCGTGCATGGCTCGGACAAGGACCAGTTCTACGCGTCCCTGCCGATGAAGTTCGCGCTGAACCATCTCTTCAGCGTCACCATCACGCCCTATTACCAGCGCGGGGCCATCACGCTGAACAGCGCCTCGCGCCTGCAGGAAGGCCATACCTATGCGGGAACGGCCCTGCAGAAGGTTGACCTCAACGGTGATGGCAAGATCAGCACGGCCACGCGCGCGGCTGTCTCGACCAATGCCATGTCCCTCAACCAGCAGGGCGGCGTCGTTGCCAGCCTTCACTGGCATGGCGAAAACAATGACGGCCAGATCGGCTACTGGCACGAGGAGAATTCCTATTCCCTCAAGACGCCTCTGTCGCGCATGAATCAGGTCACCGGGGCGCAGCCTTCGGACACGGATACGGCCGCCTATTACCGCACCACCAGCGGCAACATCTATTATTCGACCAACTATGTCGGCTCCTACAGCCTCAATTCCGGCTTCATGGAAGACACGCAGTTCTTCCTGAACCACAAGATGTCCCTGACGGGCGGAATCAAGGTTGTGTCCGAAACCCTGCGAGGTCAGGACTTCCTGGCCAGCACGGCAAGCAGCTCGAACCACACCTTCGTCTCCCCGATGCCGCGCATGTCCTGGTCCTGGGACTTTGCTCCGCATCATCAGGTCTACATCAATGCCGAAGGCGACTTCCGCGCGCCCTCACCCGTCAATCTGATCACCCGCTACAGCACGAGCACGGGTGCCATGACGACCTCGGGGGCCAATGCGAAGCCGCAATATTCGATCAAGGAAGAGCTGGGATACCGCTATACGGGTGACGTCTTCCTGGCGGATGTCAGCGTCTACAACTTCAACGTCACCAACCGCCTGCTGTCGCTCAACACGTACAGCAATGACGTGCCGGTCAGCGAGACGCTCAACACGGGCGGCGAGACGATCCGCGGCGTGGACCTGATGCTGTCCACCAAGCCGCTGTTCCATCGCTTCCGGCCGTATCTGTCGTTTGAATACCTGCACGCCACGATGGACAACAATCTGCCGATTGCAGCCGATAACGGGTCGATCGACTATCTGAAGACGCGCGGCAAGACGCCGATCATGACGCCAAAGTTCATGGGCAGCATCGGTCTGACCTATACGGAAGGTCCGTTCTTCCTGAATGCCAGCATCCGTTACACGGACAAACAGTATTCGACGTTCATGAACGACCAGGCGATGCCGTCCTACTTCTCGGACTCCCTGTCCCTGGGCTATCATCTGCCGAAGTTCTTCATCGCGCAGTCGCCGGTCTTCAAGCTGAACTTCACCAACCTGACCGGCCAGTACAAGCTGGGTGGCGTCTATTACTTTGCGGAAAATGCGAAGGCCACGACGGGTGTGTATGGCAACAAGATCTCGGCGGATTCCGCACCGTCCTATTACATCCAGCCGCCTTTCTCGATGATGGGCTCGCTCTCCACCAGCTTCTGAAGCAACGACGGCTCCCTCACAGCGAGGGAGCCGTTTTCGGTCTCAGGCGACGAGACCGCCATCCACCAGGATGGACGCACCCGTGATGTAGGACGCATCCGGGCTGGCGAGGAACGACACGGTGCGGGCAATATCATTGACCTTGCCGTAGGATTCCGTGGCCGTGAATTTGCGAATGACAGCAGCGGCCGCGCCGTCCTCGGGATTGAGATCCGTTGCAATCGGGCCGGGCTCGACGACATTCGCGGTAATACCCTGTGGGCCGAGATCCCGAGCCACACCCTTCGTAAAGCCGATCAGACCGGCCTTCGTCGCTGCATAGAGCGAGATGCCCGGGAATGGCGCACGCTCACCAAAGGCCGAGCCGATATAGATCAGGCGGCCACCCGTCTTCATATATTTCAGGGCCTCAACCGTCTCGACCATCGCAGCGCGCAGGTTGAGGTTCAGGACCTCCTCGATCTGCGTGACGGTCATCTGGGCAATCGGGCCGTAGGGATAGATGCCCGCGTTGCACACCAGCGCATCCAGACGTCCGAAGGCTTCATGTGTCTTCGTGATGGCTGCGATATTGCCATCCGTGCTGCCGCCATCGGCCTGAACGGCGACGGCCTTGCGGCCCAGCGCCTCAACTTCTGACACGACTTTCTGCGCGGCTTTTTCGTTGCGGGCATAGGTGATGGCGATATCGAAGCCATCCTGCGCCAGCTTCAGCGCGATCGCCGCACCGATACCGCGTGATCCACCGGTAATGAGCGCTACTCTGTGGGTCATGATCCTGTTCCTTCTGACTGCACTGACGAAAGATCCGTCTTTGAGCTGCCAGATCATGAGGCATTTTCGGGCCGGACCCAACCACCTGTTGGACATTGTGAAGACATCCTTCCCGCAAAGGCCTAGAACACATCTCATGTCGGAACAGCAGCACCCCACCGGACCCCGTCGCGGGTGGACGGATATTGTCGCAGGTCTTTCCCTTGCCTCGGTGAATATTCCGCAGGTTCTGGGCTATACGCGCATCGCGGCCATGCCAGCAGTCACGGGGCTTTATACGGTCCTGCTGCCACTTGTGGCCTTCGCAGCATTCGGTTCATCCCGGCACCTGGTCGTGGCTGCTGATTCCGCGACGGCGGCCATTTTCTCAAGCGCGATCGGCAAGATGGCACCGCCCGAAAGCGCGCATTACATCGCGCTCGTCAGCATGACCGCACTCCTCTGCGCGGCACTTCTGCTGGTGGCGCGGGTCTTCCGGCTGGGGTTTCTGGCGGATTTCCTGTCCCGCACCGTGCTGACGGGATTTCTGGCCGGGGTGGGCGTGCAGGTCTGCATCGCCATGCTGCATGACATGCTGGGCGTGTCGGTCAGCGCACATAATCCGCTGGTGCAGGCTTACGAGACCTTCCGTCAGATCCCGCATGGGAGCCTCATGGTCGCGGCTCTCTCGGCGGTGACGGTCGGCATTCTCATGACCGGGCAGCGCCTTGCGCCGCATCTTCCGGCCGGGCTCTACGTCGTGATCGGCAGTATTGCGCTGAGCATGGGGCTGAACCTGTCCCATCACGGTGTTCCGACACTGGGACATGTTGCGGGTGGGTTGCCGCATTTCGGCCTGCCGGACGTCTCCTGGAACGAGCTTCTGGCCCTTCTGCCTGTCGCGGCGTTCTGCGTGTTCGTCATCATCGCGCAGAGTGCGGCCACGTCCCGGGTCTTCGGGGAGCGGTTTCATGAAACCGTTGATGAGGACCGCGATCTTCTGGGTCTGTCTGCTGCCAATGTCGCAGCGGGACTGAGCGGGACCTTCACCGTCAATGGCAGCCCGACGCAGACGGCCATGGCCGTGCGGTCCGGTGCCCGCACGCAGGTGGCACAGGTCACGTTCGCCTGCGTGACGCTCATGGTGCTGCTGTTCCTCACGCGACCGCTCGAAGCCCTGCCTCGCTGCGTTCTGGCAGGGATCGTCTTTACCGTTGCGGTCGGCATGATCGATCTGAAAAGCCGGCGTGCGATCCGGCAAGAAAGCCCCGGTGAGTTCTGGCTGGCCGTCACGACAGCCGCCGTCGTTGTGGGGGTTGGCGTCGAGGAAGGCATTTTCCTTGCCATCGCGCTCTCGCTGTTCCGCCATGTCCGGCACAGCTACGAGCCGCATACGATGGTGCTGCAACAGTCCCCGACGGCCGGCGTTCTGGAAGCCCTGCCCGCAAAAGACGGGCTGGAAAGCGCGCCGGGGTTGATCGTCTTCCGCTTCTGCGCGGATCTGTTCTACGCCAATTCGACGCGCTTTCGGCAGGATCTTCTGGATCTGGTGGAGCATGCGCCCCATCCCGTCCGCTGTGTCGTGCTGGATGCAAGCCCCGTCACCGACATCGACTATTCCGCTGCCGCCGACCTGCGGGACCTGATCGCGCAACTGCACCAGCGCGGCATTGCGCTGCTCTTCGGGCGGGTGAGCGTCTATCTGCGGGCCGATATGGACCGGCACCACATCACCCCGGCGCTGGGGGACGGCAATATCTACGCCGAACTGCATACGGCGCTGAAAGCCGCCCACCAGATCCTCGGGGACACCACAGTGCCCCCTCCAACCGTCAGGCCTTCCTGACGAACTCGGATTTGAGGTTCATCGCGCCGATCCCGGGGATCTTGCAGGCGATGTCATGCCCGTCGCCGCCGTCCGAAAGACGGATGTTCTTCACCTTGGTGCCGCCCTTGACGACCATGGACGAGCCCTTGATCTTCAGATCCTTGATGACCGTCACGCTGTCGCCATCGGCCAGGACATTGCCGTTGGCATCGCGGATTTCAGCAGAAGCCTCGCCGCTCTCCGCTGCCGTCTCGGCCGGGTTCCACTCATGCGCGCATTCCGGGCACATCCACAGCGCACCATCCGGATAAACGTGTTCGCACCCGCAGACCGGGCATTTCAGATTACTGTCCATGATAACCTTTTTCCGTTTGTGGCCGGACACTACTGCACGCAGTCCGTATTTCAAAACGGAGCTCACCCGTTTTCGTAATCTGTTCGTTCGACATGGAGCGCGCTATCAACGGGGCAGACATATATTGCCACGCTGATGGAAAGACTGTTCCGATGTCCGACACCACGCCTCAACCCGTTGCCGCGCCCCTGACCCGGGCCGCCATTTTTCTGGTCCTGAACATCAATCCCGGCACGGACGCGGAAAAGACCATCCGCAGTCTGTGCGCGGACCTCTCGGGGCTGCGCCGTACGGTGGGTTTCCGGGACCTGAACGGGCAGCTTTCCTGCGTCCTCGGCTTTGGATCTGCCGCCTGGGACCGTCTCTTTCCCGGTCCGCGTCCGAAAGAACTGCACCCGTTTCAGGAAATCAAAGGCGTCCATCACGCCGTTTCCACGCCCGGCGACATGCTCTTTCATATCCGCGCCACGCGCATGGATATGTGTTTCGAGATGGCCAAGCTGGTCATGGATCGCCTGCGCAGCGTGTGCACGGTTGTCGATGAAGTCCACGGCTTCAAGTATTTCGATGACCGGGACCTGATCGGCTTCGTGGACGGCACGGAAAACCCGGAAAACGCCGCAGCATGCGAAGCCGCAATCATCGGCGATGAAGATCCGGCGTTCAAAGGCGGCAGCTACGTCATCACCCAGAAATACTTCCACGATCTCGACGCCTGGAACACCCTGCCAATCGAGATGCAGGAAAAGATCATCGGCCGTAAAAAGCTCTCCAATGTCGAGCTTGATGACAAAACAAAGCCCGCTTACGCGCATAACGCGCTGAACGTCGTGACGCGCAACGGCAAGCAGGTCGATATCCTGCGGGACAACATGCCGTTCGGTGAAGCCGGAAAGGGCGAGTTCGGCACCTATTTCATCGGCTATGCCCGCTCCCCGTCCGTGACCGAGGAAATGCTGCACAACATGTTCGTCGGCAAGCCGGAAGGGAATTACGACCGCCTGCTGGATTACAGCCGCCCTGTTACGGGCACGCTGTTCTTCGTCCCGTCAGCCGATTATCTGGACGATATCGACGCCTGATTGCGCAGGCAGGTCTGAAGATCCGTCGCACCCCGCAAGGGCGTGCGCGGACGCTCATAGCGTCCGTCCACAAAAATCCCCGTCATCGTGGCATAGGACTGCGCGGCTTCGGGGCAGAAGCCGTGACTGCGATAGAACTCCGGCCACTCCGGACGCGGGATTTCGTCGACTGTCACATCCCGCCCCAGCACGGCGCTGAGGGCTGTTGCGACGTTTTCCAGCGTATAGGTCTCGGGGCCTTCGATGCTGTAAGTACCCGTCTCTTCCACTGGGGCGACCAGAAGACGGGCCGCCAGTTCGTCCACATCCTGCGGCGCGACCATCGGGGCTTTGAGATCCTTTGGCAGCAGGCTGGGAAATACCCCTGACTGCCGCGCAGTGGACAGAGCACCGTACCAGTTGCTCATGAAATACGCCGCCCTCACGACACAGAGCGGCACTCCCATTTCCCGCGCGCCCTGCTCGAAAGTGTACAGGCTCCCCAGATCCCCACAATGCGAGTTGTCCTGCGCGCCATAGGTCGATTGCACGACGATCTTTTCCAGAGAAGCTCCCCGGACGGCGTCAAGAATGGACTGGATCGTGCGGCGTTCTTCGCGGTCCACATCCAGCGACGGGCTGGCAGGCGGGTTCAGCAGAAATGCGCGCCGGGCTTTGCAGAAAGCCGCCGTCAGGGCCGCCGTGTCGTGAACATCGAGCACGGCCACGCTGGCCCCGCGGGCAGACCATGCAGCGGCCTGTTCCGGACGATGCAGAACGACCGTGACCGGCCGCCCCTGCTCCAGCAGGCGTCTGGCGACCGTGCCGCCCACATGTCCTGAGGCGCCGAGAACGATATCCATGTCATTTCCCCCTGCGCGCTGTTTAGGGGGAAAGCGGATCAGTGTTCCAGATAGAACTCGATGGGAACCGTCAGGGACAGCGGATCGCCCTGCACACTGTCGGGCGGAATGGGCAGCGGTTCGGCACGGTGGATCAGGGCCAGCGTCTCCGCATCCAGCAGATCATGCCCCGCGCTGCGCTTGAGGCTGGCGCTCAGGACATGGCCTTTGCGGTCCATGACGAAATGCAGCAGGGACGTTCCTTCCTGATGCGTGGACTGGGCTTCCTGCGGATAGCGCTTGAACCGTTCCAGACGCGCCAGAAGCTCGCCCTGCCAGGTGACGGGGTCATGCGATGCATGACTGGACGTGCTGGCCGAAGCGGCGCTCGGGCTGGTCGTGGGCTGGGCTTCCACAGTGCGCGGGGCTGTTGTCTTTTCCGCAGGCGGCGCTTTGACCGGAACGGGCGGGAGCGGCTTGTGCACACTCGGCTTGTGCGGCCTGATTTTTTCCGGCTTGGGCACCGGGACCGGCGGGCTGGGCGCGGGGCTTGGTGGAGCTTCGACCTTGGGAGGATCTTCCGGCTGCGGCTCCGTCGAGGCCACTGCCTGCTGCGGACCGGGATCAACATCCTGCTGCGGGGCCGGAACCGGCGCGGGGACAGGCGCGAGATCGATGCTGATCGCAGCCGGAGGCGGTTCCGCCGCCAGAATGGGCTGGGGATGGGCAGACGTTACCGCCCAGAGCAGGACAGCCCCTGTGAGGACGACAACGCCCAACGCCGAGCCACCCCAGAGCCTTACGCTCCGGCGGTCTTCCAGACGGCATGTTGCGGCGTACCATTCCCGAAAACTCGGCAGCGTCGCTTGCGCGGAGATCAGCCCGTCCGACATCAGGGCGTCGTTCCGGTCGTCTGGCCTTGTGTCGTCTGGCCTTGAAGCGTCACGAGCGCCACCTTGAGATAGCCCGCGCTTCGCAGATGGTCCATGACGTCCATGAGCGTACCGTAATCCACGGTCTTGTCGGCGCGCAGGAAAATGCGTTCGTCGCGATTGCCCTTGGTCGCGGCCGCGAGTGCTTCGGTCAGCTGCGCGGCGGGCACGTCGTTTTCGCCGAGGGCCAGATTGTGATCCGCCTTGACGGTCAGAAAGACGGGTTCGTCCGGCCGGGGTGCTGTCTGCTGCGTGGAGGATGGCAGATCGACGGGGACGTTGACGGTCGTGAGCGGAGCCGTGACCATGAAGATCACGAGCAGCACCAGCATGACATCAATGAACGGCGTGACATTGATTTCGTGCGCTTCGAGCACGGTTTCGTCCGCATGGCGGATCCGGATGGCCATGGAAGCTTACTCTGCCGCAGCCAGCGTATCGCGGCCAAAGCGGATCACCTTGCCGCCATTGATCCCACGCGCCAGATCCCTCGACACCAGACGCATCACGAGCGACGTCAGATCCGCAAGACAGGCGCGGCAGGCTGCCGTCTGGCGGGCGAGATGATTGTAAATGACTACGGCCGGAATGGCGGCAACGAGCCCGAGTGCGGTTGCCAGAAGCGCTTCGGCAATGCCCGGCGCCACGACGGCGAGGCTGGTGGCATGGGCGGCCGCAATGCCCGTGAAGGATGACATGATGCCCCAGACCGTGCCGAACAGCCCGACAAACGGCGACGTCGCGCCGATGGTCGCAAGAACGCCCGTCCCCCGCATCAGGCGGCGACCTTCAGCGGCTTCCAGCCTTTCAAGATGCAGCACGATCCGCTCCTTGATGCCCTCGCGGTCGCCCGGAATGTCCTGCGAGCGCTGACGCTCCACTTCGGCGGCCATGACCATGGCATGGGCGATACCGGAGCCCGATCCGGTGCGCGTCCATTCCTCGCCGATATCCAGCGTCTCGGCGTCTTCGAGCGTGATTTCCGACTTCTTCAGACGCGAGCGCAGGCGCTGCAGTTCGATGGTTTTGGCAATGAAGATCGTCCAGGTCACGAGCGAGGCCATTGCAAGAATTGTCATGACGCCCCGCACGACCGGGCCGGCGTCGAGAAACATCTGCCAGGGGGAAAAGCTAAGGGACATCACGGCACCTGTTGGAACTGCGGGAATACTGAATCGACGATAATGAGAGTCATTCTCACTATCAAGGATGATTCGCATCCTCTTGCATGTCGTTTCGTGTCCGGGGACCGGATTTCAGGCGGATATGAAAAAGCCCCGGTCAGACCGGGGCTTTTGTATCTCAGTCCTGATGCTGTTCGGGGTGCTGGTGATGGCCCCCATGGCCTGATCCGTCACCCGGACCGGCATGGTCATGCGGGCGCTGAAGGACTGCGACCACCGTATCATTGACGGGATGTCCGGACGCCTTTGCGATATCGTCGAGCGTCTGATCCGCCGAGCTGACCGTATAGCCCTGTGCCTGAAGGCGGTGCACGAGAGCGTCTGCATCCGTATGGACCAGAGGCGCCAGCAGCGTGAGCGGCGCGTGTTCCAGAACCGGGAGCGCCATGAACGCGGTCTGCCGGTTACCCGCATGGCCGCTGGGTGCCTGGAAGAAGAACGGGATGCAGCCCGCGAACGCGATGATCAGCGGCACATACAGCGTCTTGCGACGGGCGTAATTGACCAGCGAGGTCCAGTTCTTCACCAGATGAAGGATGAAGGGTGCGAGAAGCACCATGCTCAGCCATTCATGGATGGGATGAAACGCTGTCGGCCCCCAGTGGAAGAACAGCGCCACGCCCGTGACGCCGGAGACAATGAAGAACCCGGTCGTCAGTGGGGTTCCGTATCGGTTCATGAATGTCTTGAACATGTTGCTTTCTTGTGCCGGCACAGCGCCGGACGCAGTTTGATGTCAGAAAAACAGGGATTTAAACGGGGAGATACCGGCTGACTTCGAGCCCTGTCCCCACGGGCAGCGGCACGCTCAGCATGTGCGGGATGGCGCGGACGGCTTGCTGGTACTTTCGCGCATCTTCGCCACCGGGAACGCGCATGTTGTCCGCCACGATGATGGCGCCCGGAGCGAGCTTCGGCAGGACGGCCTCAAGGCAGGGCACATAGAGGTCCTTCCACAGATCCATCAGGACGAAGTCGATGCCATCGTCCATCCGGCCGATCAGGCTCAGCGCATCGCCGTGGCGGAAATCGACGTAATCGGCCAACCCGGCCCGCTCCGCCATGTCGCGGGCATAGGCGATCTTGTGCGGCTCCAGCTCCATCGTCACGAGCCGCCCGCCCGCAGTCCGTGCTGCCTCTGCCAGCCAGATTGTGGAATAGCCGTAGGACGTTCCCAGTTCGAGAATGCTGATGAGCTGTCCGGTCCGGCGGCCCACAGCCAGAAACCGTTCGGAATTGGGGCGGTGGATCCCGGCATTGCGCTCTTCGCGCTCGGCCTGAAGCCGCTCGTGATAAAGCTCCAGAACCTGTGCGACACGATCATCCATGCAACGCGATCCTTCTCTGAAACCAATATCCTGTCATGGTTTCAGGCGCTGTCACCTCACCATTCTGTATGAAAAACGCACGGTCTGTAAGGCGATGTTTCAGCTCAGGCGGCATGGGAGACGCCCCTCGCCGCCTGGGCCTCCAGCAGCGCAAGGCAGCGGATCATGACAGCCTGGAACACGCGCTCCCGCGCATGGGGGCGGATCAGGGCCAGCACGGCGTCGGGCACGCCGATGATCGCGCAATCCAGCGCTTTTTCAAGCGCCTCCGCTGCCTCGGACCAGGCGCCCCGTTCCAGCGCAAGACGCGCCAGATTGAGCCAGGCCCAGCAGTCCCCGCCCTCGGCCGCGGCCTGATAAAACTGATGGGCCGTGTCCGGATCAGGCCCCCCTGCCGGGGCTGAACCGTCCTCGTGCATGATCCCCAGCATGTTCAGGGCCTTGGCGTTTCCGGTCCGGGCGGCATCCACATAGAGCCGGTAAGCCCGCTGCGTATTCTTTGGCACCCCGTCCCCGGCCAGGAACAGATCGGCCAGATTGAACATGGCCCAGCCGTCTCCGCCCTCGATCGCGGTTTCAAAACATCGCGCCGCCATGGCCGGGTTGCGCTTCACGCCCCAGCCCCGCTCATAGGCGCGACCGAGCATGTTCAGCGCCACGGGATGTCCGCTGCGCGCCGCGATCGCGAAACAGGAAAAGGCGTCTTCCCGACGCCCTGCATCCAGATGGGTCTGCGCCAGAATCAGCTGTGCCTTCACCTGTTCGGGAACAGGCAAAGGCGCAGGCCGGGCGGTCCCGTCATCCTGATGCGCTCCTGACACTGATGACATCGCGTTCCTTTCTGGTCCGGTCTTTCACGCGGGGTGAAAGACCGGGGTTTTTTGCAGGACAGGGGAATGGTCCGGATCAGAAACCGATGCCGAAATTGCCCATGAAGGTCCGGCCGGACTGCGGCACGGCACGGCCCGTACTGAAGGCCGAAGCATAGTTCAGGTGATCGGACAGGTTGTTGGCGTTGAACTGCACATGATACCGGCCGTACTGGTAGGAAATCATGGTATTCAGCGAGAAGTTGTACGGCATGCGGGCCGTGTTTGCCTCGTTCGCCCAGTAGCCGGAGCTGTACTGCGCGCCACCACCGACACTCAGCTTGCCCTGACCCGGCTTGAGCAGCACCGGCGACAGATCATAGGACGTCCAGACCGAGAAGTTGTTGTGCGGGAGCTGCGGGGCCTGCTTGCCGTCCGTCGTGGTAGAATTCGTTACCTTGCCGCCCATGTAGGAATACGCGGCATAGATTTCCCATTCCTTCGTGATCTTGCCCGTCAGGCTCAGTTCCGCACCGCGGATCTCACGCCCGGTTCCTGCATCCTGGAAGCCGGTAATGATATTGCCGCTCTCGTCGTAGGTGTACGAGTTGTTCTGTTCGATCTGATACAGCGCCGCCGTCATGCCCAGATGCTTGTTGAGGAAGTCCATCTTGGTGCCGACTTCGAACAGGTCGCTGCGCTGCGGCTTAAGGTTCTTTCCGTTGACAGGGACGTCTCCAACGCTCGCCTGATTGGTGATTTCAGACGACGCATCCGTTCCGACCGGCTTGTAGGAGCGGGAGAACGTGAAATAGACGGTCTTGTTGTCGTCCAGGTCATACATAAGGCTCGCGGACGGGCTGAACTTGTTGGACGACTGGGACTGCACGCCCGAAGAGGCTGCCGCCGCACTCCAGTATGTGCTCTCGAAGCTGTCCCAGCGGAACGTTCCGAACAGGGACAGACGCTTGGTGATGTGGATCTTGTCCGCCAGAAAGAGACCCAGATCGCGGAAATCCGCCGTCCGGTGCCCGCTGGAGGGCCAGGTGATATAGGTGCCCGGCGAGGAATAGGACGGGTTGCGGATCGTCTGGTCGTTCACACGGTTCACATACGTGCCCATGATCCGGTCGTCCTTGGTGTAGTTGATGTCCACACCCGCGCGGACGTCATGATGCAGGAAGCCCGTATTGAACTTCGCCCGAGCCATCATAACGTTCTGGATGCCCCAGCCATCCTGCTGATAGGCCACACCACCGTCGGCGCCGTAAGGCAGCGTCGGGTTGCCGCCTGACAGGAACGACGTGACACAGGTTCCGGTACAGGCATTCGGGGTCGTTGCGGAGTAGTCACGATGGTAGTGCGTAAAACGCGTATCGTTGTTGAACGTCAGCCAGCGCGCGATTTCCGACGAGAACTTCGACGTCACCATGTGGATGTTCGAATTGTCCATGTTGAAGCTGCGCGCATAGCTCGTATCGCGGTTCAGACCATGGCTCGTGATCGGGGAATAGATGCCGCCGATCTGGATCATCGGAACACCGTAATCCGGCGTGCCACGGCTGCCGAGCCACTGGTAATTCAGGTGATAGGTCGTTTTCGTCCCCAGACCGAAACCAAGATCCGCCGCCACGCCATAACGGTCCGTGCGGATGTTGTCGCGATCGGCCACGTCCTGCTTGTTGTACATGCCGTTCACGCGCAGGGCAGTATGCTTGCCAAGCTGGTAGTTCACATCCGCCGTGCCGCGATACTGCATGCCGCTGGCGAAAGTCTGGTCCAGATCGTAATGGTTGCCCAGATGCGCCTTCTTGAGCGTCTGGTTGATCACGCCACCCACATTGCCCGCACCGAAATACTCGCCGCTCGGTCCCTTGATGACTTCGACGCTCTCGGTATTGAACGTGTCACGCACATAGGTTCCGAAGTCCCGCAGGCCATCTTCATAGATGTCGCCACGCGCCTGCTGGCCGCGGATGCGGAACTGGTCGCCGTTCAGGCCGCCATTGCCTTCGCCCGTGGACATCGTAATGCCCGGAACATTGGCAAGTGCCTGATCCAGCGTGAACAGGCGCTGCTGGATGATCAGCTCTTTCGGCACGACGCTGATGGTCTGCGGCGTGTCACGGACCGTGCCCGGCATGCGCCCGATATCGAGAGACGTGTTGTTCGTATTGCTGCTGTCAGCGTCCACCTGACCGTGAACGCGCACGGCGGAGAGGTTGATCGTGCTGTCGGTCGCGGTCGTGCCCGTATCCGTTCCGTCCTGTGCCTCGGCGTCCCCGGCTTCTGCGACACCCAGACCTGCGCCGAGCGCGAGCATGACGAGGGCCGACCATTTCTGGCCCGAACCGTCGCGGGATGACCTGAGGGATGCGCCCGATGGCGATGGGATCGAAAAATCGTTTTCTGAAGGCATGCAGCACCTGAACTCTGGAAACTTCACAAATCTTCCGCCGGCTTCCGCCTGATCCCGAAGGGACCACGCGTCAGGCAAAACCGCCGCGACGTTCTGACTGGGGTCTGTTTCCCGCATCCCAGATGTTAATGCAAATGATTCTCATTAGCAATATTGTGTAATAATGACATTGTTGCTTCGAGGCCACAGGTGACCGCTTAAACCTTGATGACAGGCATGGTCACGACGTTCCCCGCAGTGATACTGACAGGGCAGCCGGAGCATCAGAACGGAGCGTGGTCAGGCATGTTTCATCGTGTGGGGTTTATCGCGCGCGGCCTTGCGGTCGCTCTTGTTGTCATGGTCTTCGGGACGGCGCATTCCGCCACTCTCACAGGGGGCGGATCGAGCTTCGCCGCGCCCCTTTACCGAGCCTGGAGCGCTGAACTCCACCGCCAGACCGGCTTTTCCCTGACATACCGCAGCGTCGGTTCCGGCGAGGGACAGAGGCTCATCATGGCGGGAGCCGTGGATTTCGGGGCGTCGGATCTCCCGCTTTCGGGGGACGTTCTGGATGAACGGGGGCTTTACCAGTTCCCGACGGCGATCGGCGCGATCGTGGTGGTCATCAATGTTCCCGGCATCGCGTCCAACCAGATGAAGCTGGACGGACCAACGCTTGCCGCCCTGTTTGACGGCAGGATCACGTCATGGGCCGATCCGCGCATCCGTGCGCTCAATCCCGGCCTGCGCCTGCCGGATCTGGATGTGCTGCCCATCCATCGTGAGGAGGCCTCGGGCACCAGTCAGGTCTTCAGCGACTATCTTCATGCCGTCGCCCCCGACTGGAAAGCCGGGATGTGGGGTGATGGCTCGGAAGCGCGGGGCAATGACGGGGTTGCGGCCAGCGTGCGGCAGTCCATCGGCGGGATCGGCTTTGTGGAATACGCCTTCGCGCGTCGGGACAGGCTGAATACCGTTCGGCTGAAAAACCATGCCGGGCAGTTCGTCGCCCCCGGCAAAGCGGCTTTCACAGGTGCGGCCAGCAGCGCGGACTGGCTCCATGCGGACCATTATGCCGTCAATCTTCTGGCCGCACCGGGGGCTCAGGCCTGGCCGATCATGAGCGCGACCTTCGCCCTCGTTCCCGTCCATCCGGCGGCCCCAGCAACGCGCGCCGCCGTAAAAGCATTTTTCAGATACGGCCTGAAACAGAGCGATGATGCCACGCGGGATCTGGATTACGTGCCGTTACCGACGCCCGTAAAAGAAAGGATTCTGGCCAGCTGGCCCTGAGCGGACGTCATAATAACTTCACTTCCCATCCCCCTCCCCTTGCTGTGAATGATCGTGACATTCCAGCACCTTGGGTAAAGGGGACCCGTCTTGTCAGACCGCGTTCCGGATCGTTGGCGTCTGGCCGGTCTGTGCAGTGTTCTGGGGGTCCTGATCGGGACAGCACATGCTGCCACAGCGCCACTGGTCACGGATGTTCTGCCTTCCGGCGTGCCGCTGCCCTCGCCCGCGCCTGGATTTGTCCTGCCCCCTGAGGACACCGGCACCGAACTTCTCGGCAATGTGGGTGGCGCACGCTCCTGGCTGGCCCGCAAGGGGATCAGGTTCAATCTTCAGGACGTCGAGGAAATCTGGGGCCTGACCTCGGGCGGCATGCATCCTGGTCCGACCTATGACGGCATGACGGCAGCAACACTTCTGCTGGAAACCCGGCGCGCCTTTGGCTGGCATGACGGGCTGCTCAATATCAGTGCCATTCAGGTGCGGGGACGTTCGCTTGCCGGAGAACGCCTTGGGTCGCTGAACCCGGTCAGTGGTTATGATGCGGGCCGCACGACGCGCCTGTTCGAGCTCTGGTACGGGCAGGGTTTCTTCGGAAACCGGCTGGATATCCGCGTCGGCACGATCGATCTGGATACCGAGTTTCTTGTCAGCCAGAACGCGTCCCTGTTTCTGAATGCCAGTTTCGGCTGGCCGCTCTCGACGTCCAGCAATCTCTATTCGGGCGGCCCCTCATGGCCCTTTTCCGCCGTCGGCACCCGGATCAAATGGTCCCCCGCCTATCCGCTGGTGCTCATGCTGGCCATCACCGACGACAATCCGACCAAAGGGCCGTTTTACAGCAACATCAGCCCGACCCGCATCGACCCGTCGGGCACAACCTTTTCCACCAGCGGCGGCACATTGTTCATGGGGGAAGCGCAGCTCTGGGTGGATGCCGCCCAAAGTCTTTCGGGAAAGGACGCGCCAGCCCTTCCCGGAACATGGAAAATCGGTGGCCTGTACGATACCGGACGCTTCCCCGACCCGCGCTATGACAGTCATGGCGGCCTGCTCGGCAGTCCCGACAGCACGGGGAAACCGCTGTATCATTCCGGAACCTGGCTGGGATATGTCGTGCTGGATCAGGCCCTGTGGCGCACGGTGAGCGAGCCCGTAAAGGCGATCAACGCCTTCGTCCGCGCCACCCTTGCCAGCGGGACGCGCAACCGCTTCACGACGGAAGTGGAGGCCGGTCTGACCTTTCAGGGTTTCGTCCCGTCCCGCCCCAATGATGTGATCGGGATCGGCTGGGGCACCGGGTTTTACAGTCATCGCGCAAAGGAAAACGCGCGGGACGTCATCCGCCTGTCGGACAGTTCGGGCCGACTTCTGGTGCCGGAACATCATATCGAACTGACGTGGCAGCTCCCCGTGCGCGACTACATCACCCTTCAGCCGGACTTCCAGTATTTCTGGAACCTTGGTGGACAGGAGCCGGAAAAAGGGGCGGTTTCCGCATCCCGCGGCGCCGTTCTGGGACTGAACATGACCACGACATTCTGAAAACCTACATTATGATTTCAATTAACTTTCAAACTTCGGCGGCCCTGTGCCCGGTAAGGTTCCGTTCACGGCCCGTGATGCCGATGACAAAGGAACCAATCCATGACGCAGGACAACGATTTCGTGGGCCTTTCGCCAGACGAACAGGCCCGGGAGCGCATGCGCTACGAAATCATCGATGACCTGGATGAGGAATTCGAGCTCTCCCTGGAAGAAAACGAAGGGAAAGGCCTCGATCCTGCGGAGCGTGCTTTCCGTCGCACCTATTTCCGCGAGTTGATCCGCCTTCAGGGCGAGCTCATCAAGCTTCAGGACTGGGTCAAGGCCACGGGCGAGCGCATTGTCGTCGTGTTCGAGGGGCGTGACGCTGCCGGCAAGGGAGGCGCCATCAAGCGCATCACCCAGCGCCTGAACCCGCGCATCTGCCGCGTCGCCGCCCTGCCCGCCCCGAATGACCGCGAGCGCACGCAGTGGTATTTCCAGCGCTATGTGGCCCATCTTCCGGCCGCGGGCGAAATCGTCCTGTTCGACCGCAGCTGGTATAACCGCGCCGGCGTCGAGCGCGTCATGGGGTTCTGCACGGAGGAGGAATACGAAGAGTTCTTCCGCTCCGTTCCGGAATTCGAGCGGATGCTGGTCCGCAGCGGCATCCGGGTCATCAAGTTCTGGTTCTCGATCACCGACGAGGAGCAGGAATCACGCTTCCGCGCCCGCATCGAGGACCCGCTGAAGCAGTGGAAGCTCAGCCCGATGGACCTTGAAAGCCGCCGCCGCTGGGAAAACTATACCCTGGCCAAGGAAGTCATGCTGGAACGCTCCAGCATTCCCGAAGCCCCGTGGTGGGTCGTTCCGGCCGTCGACAAGAAGCGCGCGCGCCTGAACTGCATCGCGCATCTGCTGTCCCTCGTGCCCTACGAACCTGTCACCCGCCCCGAAGTGGTCCTGCCCGAGCGCGTGTTCCATCCGGATTACGAGCGCGAACCCACGCCCGATGACATGCTCGTGCCCGAGCGCTACTGAAAACCGCTGGCCCTCTTCCCGCCCCGTCGAACGGGAAGAGGACCAGCATCGCATCTGGCGGAGCGCAGGCTCAGAAATCCACCCGCAGCCGTCCGCCCACCATCCGCGGCGTTCCCGGAATGCCGAAAATTCCGTTCAGCCCGGTCTGGCGCGTCACGTCATAACGCCGGTCCAGGATGTTGTTGACATAGGCCCCGAGAGACCATTTTCCGCTTTTCGGCGCGAAGGTCAGACCGACATCCATCAGGAAATACTCCGGCATCCGGTACAGGTTGTTCCCCGGCCATCGAGCTGCGATCCGCGATAGCTGTAGTCAAGATACGACGTCAGCGTCCACCGCGTCCCGAGCTTCGCCTTGTAGGATGCCGAGCCTTCGAGCGTCAGTTTCGGGATCCCCATATCGACCCCGGCGTAGCTGCGATACAGCGCCACCAGCTTGCCCGTCCGGATATAGGTCGCCGCGACGGCCGTGGAATCGATCGCGCTGTAATCCTCGTAATTTCCGCGCTCGTAACCGAAGTGCTGATGCAGCAGCAGACCCGGAATGGGATTGGCATCGATCTCCATTTCCACACCCCAGATCCGGCTCTTGGGAATGTTGACGTACTGGCCGACCACACCATAGTTCGACACCACGGCAAGCCCGGCCACCTGCTGCCCGTGATAGTCGTACCAGAACGCATCGCCATTGAGGCGGATTTTGTGGTTCCAGTAGTCAGACTTGAAACCGACCTCATAGGCCAGCAGGGATTCCGGTTTGGTCGGATTGAGCTGCGAGGCCACGACCGTATTGTTCGCTGTAAAACCACCTGGCTTGAAGCCCTTGCGGATGGAGCCATAGAACATCAGGTTGTCGAGCGCCTGATACTCGATCCCGCCCATCCCCGAAAACTGGTTCGTCAGCGCCCCGCGGCGCCCGTAATGGTTGTCGAACGGTGTGGGATAGATGGCCGTATTATAGCGCATCGTCTGCATGTTATAGAGATCGCGGTCATCGGACTCATGCGTGATCCCCGCCAGAAGATGCAGCCGCTTCGTGACCGTCAGACGCAGATGGCCGTACTGGCTGAACGCCTGCTGATCCTGATTATAACTCGTCCGCTGGATATAAGGCCGCGATCCCGAGCCGGTATAATCATTGAAAATGACTGAGTGCATCTGCGTGCGGTCATAATACATGCCCACATTCCACTGCAGCCGGTCATGCGGATTGCGCGACGCCAGCTTCACTTCCTGCGAAAACAGGTTAGCATCCGTATTGACGTCGTCGTCATAGATCGCATAGCGCGTGCCATCCAGATCCATCAGGTTGTGCACATACATCTGCTGGAACGCGCTGATGGTGCTCAGATCGGCAAAACCCAGATTGCGGGTGAAATTGACGCCCGCCCCCCAGAACGTGTTGTTGTAGGACGGCTTCGTCCCCGCGGAATTACCCGTGATTTTCAGGAAATCCGGCGTAAAGCCCCAGCCCGTGTTCCGGTTGTTCTGATAGGTCGGCGTATTGCGCGCCAGATCCTGGATATTGTAGGCGCCCATCGCCTGGGAATCATCCTGCATCCAGTTGCTGCTGAAGACGATGTTCGTCCTGTCATCCGGCTGCCAGGCAACCTTGGCCCGCAGCCCGCCCTTGTTGGCATTTCCCAGCGACTGCCCGGTATTGATGTTCTTCTGAAAGCCTCCGCCCTGCTGCGTAAAACCCGCAATGCGGTACTGCACATTGGACGACAGCGGTCCCGACACATACAGGTTCGTAATGCTGCGATCATAGGTCGCAATGTCTTCCGACGCCCCGTAATGGAACGTCTTCGTCGGATCGGCCGTCTTGATGTTGATCTCACCGGCCGTCACCGTCTGACCATGCGTAAAGCCCGATGGCCCGGTACTCACATCAACCCCGGCCATGTCGAACATCGCGGCCCCTGCCATATAGCCGATCGGCAGCGTCACGCCGTCCACATAGGTCATGACCGACGGTGTATTATTCGCGGTAAAGTCGTTCAGTCCCACACCGCGCAGCGTGAAGTTCACTGCCGAACTCGAACCCTGCGGCTGCACCGTCAGGTTCGGAGCAAAGTTCATCAGCCCCTTCACATCCGTCACCTGATGCCGCGCCAGTTCGGTTGAATCGATATGCGTGACCGACACGCTCTGATGCTGCATCGCCAGCTGCCCGAACGCATTTTTCCTGCGGTACACCTGGATCGATTCCGGATCCGAAGACGGCACGACATGCCGCACCCGCACAACCGAAGGCGGGACAGCAGGGTGACCTTTCGTTCCATGCACGGCCTTGCCCGACGTCGTTGCCGCAACAGCTGGCAGCGTCAGAACCAGCGCACTTGTACACAGAAGGATATTGTTAAATCGGAACATTTCAGGTCTCCCCGGGACAACTCCGGTTTCAGAAGATGTGGCAGTCATGCGAAACGCATGGAAAAACTCAGTACGCGTCCCCGATCTCTTCCAGAGACCGGTTCACGGTTGAGGGTCCGAAGATCAGGATGCTCAGCGCGCCAGCCAGCAGGATCAGCGCCGTCAGTCCGAACACCCCGGCAAACCCGGCCCGCGGATACAGCGCCCCGATCAGCAGGGGAGCGGCGATCGCGCCGGTCCGTCCGACAGCCGAGGCGCTTCCCATTCCCGTCGCCCGCAGGACGGTCGGGAAAATTTCGGGCGTGTAGGCATAAAGTCCGGCAAAAGCGCCGTTCATGAAGAAGGAAAGCAGCATCCCTGCTGCAAGAATGCCGCCGGATGACGACACGAGCGCCATCGCGACCGCACTCAGCATGGCAGCAGCGAGATACGTCACGACCGTTGCCTTGCGGCCGAAATACTCGTTGCAGAACCCCGCACTGAAATAACCCGGGATCTGTGCCACACAGATGGCGATCGAAAACCCGAAACTGTGCGTAATGGTGAACCCACGCGCGATCAGAAGCGTGGGAAGCCAGGAAAAGAACGCGTAATAACTGAACGTGACCGACAGCCACAGAACCCAGCTCATGGCCGTCACCCGCCGCAGCCCACTACCCCACAGCCGCGCGAACTGCCCGCCCACCGACGGGCGCTCCAGCGTCACCGCACCCGGTTCATAAGCCGGAGACACAACGCCAACGCTCTTTTCGATACCGCAAAGAACGGAATGTGCGGCCTTACTCCGGCCCATGCTTTCAAGCCAGCGCGGTGATTCCGGCAAAGCCCGACGCCACCACAGCAGCATGACCACCGGGCACGCCGTCAGCCCCACCGCCCAGCGCCAGCCATTCGCTGAGCCCGGCACCAGCGCATATCCCAGCAGCGACGCCCCCACGAACCCGAAGGAGAAAAATCCCGCCAGCGCGCCCGTAAACACCCCGCGATACCGCCGCGGCACGAATTCCGACAGATATGGCGCAATGATCGCGGATTCAGCGCCCGTCCCAAGCCCGGCCACCACGCGCGCCAGCACAAAACCATGCCAGTTCATACAGAGCGCCGAGACGAGAGAGCCCACGCAGTAACACGCCAGCGCCCACATCATCACGGACCGCCGGCCCCACCGGTCCGCCACCAGCCCCGCAGACAGCGCGCCGATGAAATATCCGAAAAATGCTCCGCTCCCCAGCAGACCAAGCTGGGCCATCGACAGCCCCCACAGATGCTGCAGGGCCGGCATGACGAAGGCGAGGATGGCGCCATCCAGCCCGTCAAAACAGTATCCCGCGCCCCCGAGAAACAGGAGCCGGTAGTGAAACCCGGAGAACGAAAGACGTTCCAGTCGATCTGCAATGGACATAGGTTTCTATCCCGGAACGAAAGGCAGCAGAGGAATGCAATTTCTTCCGGCAGTTCCCGCGCCCCCTAGCCTTTCACGGCAGGGGGCGCAGGCCGGAAGGGCTTTACCCGACGATCAGGTCTTCTTTTCTGTCGGGATATTGCGTGAGGATCTCGTAGCCGTTCTCCGTCATCAGAACCGTGTCGGAATGGCGATACCCACCCTTCCCCTTGATGTAGATCCCCGGCTCGATGCTGAAAATCATGCCCGGCTGGATGACATTATCCTCACCCAGTGCCAGGAACGGCGCTTCATGGCTCGTGACGCCGAAGCTGTGACCCGTCCGGTGCAGCGGCGTTTCATAGCCGGCCCTATGCGCGATCGCCTGACAGGCGGCATCGATTTCCGAACCGATCGCCCCGGGTTTGAGCATGTCATAGGCCTTGTAGCGCATTTCCATCATCGTATCGAAAGGCCGCTTCGCCTCTTCAGGGATGGTCTGGAGGAAGAAAGTGCGCTCTATTTCGGCTCCGTAACCGTTTATCTTGCCAGCCACGAGCCCGAGGAACGGACCACCCGGTTCACAGGTCGCCGTCAGACAGGAAAAATTATGCGGATCATCCGTATAGGCCGGCGGCTGGATCAGTCCGGCCGCATGGCTCGACATGACGTTATACTGCGGAGATTCCGTCAGGCAGCGCTGATAGAAATACGGCGTCACGTCACCAATGGCATGCGCGACCATCACACCGGGCTGAACCTTGCCCAGCATCATCGCCAGCACTTTCGTCATCACATCGCTCGTCCAGGCGATGCGCGAAATCTCATGCGCCGACTTGATCTCGCGGACCTCGTCAATGATGTTCAGCACCTTCACCGGATTGGAGATCTGCGCCTGCAGATAAGCAGGGCAAGCCCCCTCGATCCCGACCGTCCCCTGCTTCGGGAGTGCCTCGGCAAACCGGTCGGACCAGCGCGATCCCACGACTGCCGGGAACTCCGCATAGCTCAGCAGTCTGAAGTCCCCGACCTTGTGACGCAGCACATGCGGCACTTCGAGCACCGGCACGACAAAAAACGTCTCGGCCATCGTGAGCACGAGCACAAACGGCCGCTCATGCACGAAATTCGCAAAATTCGTCAGGTAATAGACATTGTTCGGATCAAAGGAGACAAAGGCCGAAAGCCCGGCCTTCTCCATTTTCTCACGAACCTTCCGATGACGTTCGGCGATCTCGGGTGCGGAAACCTGTGCGGCAGTCAGAGGCGGCATTGTCATGTTTGACCTTATCTGTCCGGAACAAGCGCCTTTTCCCTTACGGGGCAGGCCGTTCGTGAATCCAATATAAAAGCAATACAACCTACTTGTTTTATAAGCGTCAAGAAAATTATTCTAAAAATGCAATGATCCCAGGCCGGCGCGGCATTCCTTCCCGGAGCATGCCGTTTTAGGGGCGCTTCAGGCCGAAAGGTCCGCAATCCTGAGAAATTCTGCTCTGGAGAAGCGCCGCCAGACTTCAAAGGACCGCGCCAGATCCTCCAGCGGAACACCACGCGCGCGCTCGACCGCCAGCCCGCGCAACAGCGCCGAATTGAGCAGCCGCAACTCGACGAAACGCGGGTCCGGCGGGGCCATGCGGCGCCCTGAAAGCCAGCGGGTCATGAACTGATCGATCCGTGCCAGAACCGGTGCCGTCACTGCTTCCAGATCCGGATCACTCCGCCGCGCCAGTTCGATCTCCACGGTCGCCAGGAATTCCGGTCCATCCGTCACCAGCCGCCACATCGTGTCCAGCATGGCATCCACGCGCGCTTCGGGACTGCCTTTCATGCTCAGCGCCCGCCGGTACAGCCGCGCGCGCTTGACCGCATAATGCCGCAGCACCATCGCCATGACCTGCGCCTTGGTGGGAAACTGATGCTGCAAAGCCCCCAGACTGACGCCCGCCGTTTTGGCGATGCGCTGGACGGTCGTTGCGGCATAGCCCTGCGTCTGCAGCAGCATGACGGTTGCCTGAATGACCTTGCCGCGCGTCTCCGCACTGCGATCGGCCTGTGTCCGACGACGGACGACCACAGGAGCGGGAGGGGATGAAACAGTCATAGGCCTGAGGAAAATTCCCTGACGAAAAACAGTCCGGAACGAGGTTCCCTCTTACAGACACTCCCCCCGATAGGAAATGCCCCATCGATCAGCGCGCTGCTCCGAAAACCCCGTGCCAATCAATATAGCATATTGCATATCATGACGCAGATGCGTTACTCCTGACGGACTTCCATCACCCATGATGCCCCAAACCCCGTTCCCAGGCCGCCTTCCATGCACACCACCAGATATAGCATAAGCTATATAATAATCAGTTTACTATCACGAAATACGCGCTTCTGTGCGTGGATGAGCGTCAGTCTGACCGTTCTCGGGACGGCCCTTGCAGACCCAGCATTGCCCGAAACAGAACCGCAGACCGTCAGGAAAGCCGCCTCGTCCGAAAAGCCCCCTGCCCCCGAGCAGATCAGCGTCACAGGGCATCTCAACCGCGAACGGGCCCGCATTTTTCCGGGTCTTGGCGCGGTGGATTACACCATCGACCAGCACCAGATCACGACCACACCGGGCGGTCAGAACGCGGCCTTCAACCAGATCCTCCTGCGCGTCCCCGGTGTCGTTCTCGACAGTTATGGCGAGGTACATGTGCGGGGTGAGCATGGCGGACTGACCTATCGCGTCAACGGAGTTCTGCTGCCTGAAGGGCTGAACGGTTTCGGCCAGGAACTCGACACCCGCATCATCCAGTCCGTGGACCTGCTGACCGGCACCCTCCCCGCGCAGTTCGGCTTTCGCACTGCAGGCGTGGTGGACGTAACGACCAAGACCGGTGACAGCCTTAAACACAATCAGGTCTCGCTTTACGGGGGGAGCTACAACACGTTTGTCCCCTCCGTGCAGCTTGGCGGCCAGCGCGGAAAGCTGGATTATTTCACCACGCTGTCCTTCACCCGCAACAACATCGGCATCGAAAATCCCAGCGACACATTCCGCGCGATCCATGATGTGACGGAACAGGAAAAAGCGTTTTCGTATCTCTCCTGGCATCTGGACGAAGCGAGCCGCCTCACGCTGCTGACCAGCGCCTCTTACGCGGATTTCGAGATCCCCAATTCCTTCAAGACCTTCGATACGAACAGCCCGGATTACACGACGCTTTATGATGTCGCAGGCGTAAACCCGCATGATCCGGCCATGAACTGGGCCAGCCTGAACGACAGCCAGACCGAACAGAACTACTATGCCGTCCTGTCGTATCAGCGCACGACCGACCGGCTGAACCTTCAGGTCTCACCCTATTTCCGCTACGGCCGGATCGACTACACGCCGGATCGTGACCGGGACCTGATCTATCAGGGCGTGTCCGAACATGAGGTCAATGATTTCACGACGGGCGGCATGCAGGCCGATCTGTCTTACGAGATCGCACGCCATCACACCTTACGGGCCGGACTTCTGGGACAGTACACGTCCGAACGCCTCGATACTGACACGCTCGCTTTTCCCGTGGATGAGGCGGGAAACCAGAGCGCGAATACGCCCGTGCGTCTGATGGACAACACCGGGAACTGGTCGGTGGAGGCCGGGGCCTATATTCAGGACGAATACAGGATCACGCGGAGCCTGACCTTCAATTACGGCATCCGTTACGACCGTTTCGCCTCATCTTTCGACAATGAAGGCCAGTTAAGCCCACGTGCGAACATGGTCTGGAAACCGACGCGCAGCACGACCCTGCATCTCGGCTATTCGCGCTATTTCGCTCCGCCTTCCCCGCAATATGTCTACCCGTCCACACTGGCCCGCTTTGTGGGGACGACGAACGCAGCGGCCAACACCATCGACAGCGCCACGAAGGTCGAGAAATCGCATTATGTGGATGGCGGCATCCTTCAGCGCATCACACCCGATTTTCAGATTACACTCGATGCCTATGCCAAATGGGCGCATGACCTTACCGACCTCGGGCAGTTCGGTCGTGCGGTGATTTTAGCCCCTTTCAGCTACAGGCGCGGGCGCGTCTATGGCGCTGAATTCGGCAGTTCCTGGCGGCATGGGCCGTGGTCGCTTTTCGGCAATTTTTCCTACGTCAAAACCTCGGCCCGCGACATCAATTCCGCGCAGTACCAGTTCGATCCGGCCGTACTGGCCTATATCCGCAATCACGCGATCCAGCTTGACCATCAGGGCGAATTCACCGCTACGGCCGGGGCCTCGTGGACCACGAAACACGACATGGCCTATGCCGATTTCGTTTATGGCTATGGCCTACGCAGTGGCTTTGCCAATCTGGAGAAGGAGCCGCAATACGACGTCTTCAATATCGGCTACCAGCATACCTTCACGAAGGCACCGTTTGGGCATGACATCAAAGTCCGCGCCGATGTCGTCAACCTGTTCGACAAACGCTACCAGCTTCGGGATGGCAGCGGGGTTGGCATTTATCAGGCGCAATATGGACAGCGCCGGGGTACGTTCTTCGCGGTTGTTTCGGAGTTCTGAAACGCGTTCAGACTGTCTCGACCAGCCCTTTCATGGGATCCACGGCCGGGCCCGGGAAGACCGTAGCAACGGCACGCGACGGCAGACGCAGGTGGTCGCAGAGAACGCCTGCCGCCACCGCCCGCAGATCCGTCGTAGGGGCGAGATCCCGGTTTTCGAACAGCTGACTGCTCCGCAGACCCGGCCAGGTTCCCCCGACTTTCCCGCCGGCTACGGCCCCACCGGCCAGAAAGGCAACCGTGCCCGTTCCGTGATCTGTCCCGCCTGTGCCGTTGATGCGGACGGTCCGTCCGAATTCCGTCATCGCGAGAACCACCGTGTGTTTCCAGCTCTCACCAAGTCGCTGACGCAGCGCCCCGATACCGCGATCGAGCTGCGCCAGCGGACTGCCGAGCCGTCCGAGCTGGCCGGCATGCGTGTCCCATCCGCCGATTTCCAGAGCCGCGATCCGGGGCCCATGTGGCGTGGCCAGCATCTGCCCGGCCGCCGTGGAGAGGTGGGTAAAGGCATCGGGCTTGCGGGACTTTTCCGGAACCGCTGTGCCGCCCATGTCCATCCGGGACGCCTCGGAAAATCCGCGGGCCTTCAAAGCGTTGCGGAAAGCGGGGCCTGTCACGGGGTCATGGGCATTCAGGGCGAGGATCTGGCTGTAGAGATCGGCGTCCGGATGCTGGCTTCCGGCCGGGGCATAGCTGCCTACCCGCGCCGCCCCCCGCAGCAGAAGCGGCACCGTCAGCCCCATGGCCAGCCCGTAGCCATCCGGCCGGTTGGCTTTCCCCTGAAGCACCGAAACGGCACGGTTCAGCCACCCGCTGTCCAGACGCTCATCCGCGCCGCTTTCCAGATAATCCTGGGCCTCGAAATGCGACCGGCTGCGATAATGCCCGGCCACCGCGTGGATCGGGAGCATCTGGCCTTCTCCGTACAGCCCGTGCAGGGTCGCAAGCGACGGATGCAGGCCATAGAAGCCGCCCAGATCGAGCAATCCGCCCTCCTGTCCCGGTTCGGGGAGAACGAGCGCCCGACGATATGTCACGAGGTCGGGGTCGCCATAAGGAGTGACGGCGGACAGGCCATCCAGCGCACCGCGAAGGATCACGACGACCAGACGCGGATCATCCGGCCCACCGGACGAGCCCGCAAAGGCCAGTGAAGAACGTCCCAGTGTCCAGCTGGCAGCCAGACCGAGCAGAGCAGTACGACGGGGGATCATCATGACTCAGCGCCTCTGGAATTCGGGGGAAGAAAACAGCAGGGCCAGCGCATCCTGACGCGACCCGGCGTGGTGCATGGCGGTGCGGGTCTGCGGACGCAGGGCGGGGCCCAGGGCAATATCGGCGATGTCCATCGGATCACCGCTTCGGACATGCGCGGCCACCCGCCATGCCCAGTCCGCACGGGCCAGCATGTCCGCGGGCGGGCATCAGTCCGCGGCATTGTCGCTCCAGCCATTGGGCAGCGGTGCGGTCCACAGCGGCTGCCCGAGTGTGCTGAAAGCCGACGCCAGCTGATGGGCGGGAGAATGCGGATCGTCCGGCCGGCTGGGCTCTCCACCGATGGATAATGCCCGGAGCACGGCCGTGGCATAGTCCATGGGCGAGCGGAACTTGCCCCCGCCAGGCCCCGGATCGGGCAGGTCCGCCAGCGCGAGGGATGCCGCCTGCAGATCGCCTTCACTGTCCCGCAGAACGGTCTCGACATGCCGCACGGAAGCGGGTGACGGCGTATCGGACACGAAATGCCGGACCATCTGCGTGGCGATGTGGTGGTAGGTCGCCGGATGCGTGCCAAGGAAGTGCAGGGCCTGCACGCCGCCCTCCTCGCCTTCGGGAAAGGTCTGTCCCATGAGCGTTTTCGGTCCCGGTTCGTGCGCCTTTTCCCGGAACACGAAACCCGGCCGTTCTGCCTTCATGTCCACGCCCCAGCCTGTCAGGATCGCGGCGAAGGACGTCACATCTCCCTGACTGTATCCGGCGGCGGGCGAGACGGTGTGCAGCTCCAGACATTCGCGGGCCAGGTTCTCGTTCAGCCCGTGATGGCTCCTGCGCCCGGTCGCGCTGTCCGGCCCGATGGAGGACGCATTGTCCAGATACATCAGCATGGCCGGATGCCGCATGACCGCCAGAAGCATATCCGAAAAGCGCCCGGTCACATGCGGGCGGATGGCCTCGCGCATATAGGCGCCGATGACAGCCCGCGTGCTGCCCTGCCGCAGGCTCACGGTGAAATGGTTGAACCAGAACCACGCCAGACGCTCCCGGAAAGGCTAATCCGTCAGCAGCAGGGTGTCCATCTGCGTAGCGACTTCCGCCTGGAAGATCGGCTTGACCAGCGGGTCACCCTGAACCTTCGTGCGACGCTGTTCCCGCAATGCGATCAGCCCATCCACACAGGGAGACACGCCTCTGAACGTGGCGGTGTCAGGCCCGGTCAGCTGATGCGCGAGCCAGTCATGCAGTGACAGACCCGCGCCCTCCCGCGCGCTGTCCCGCTGGCCCCACCCAAATCTGTTGATTGCACTGACAGGTCGCATGGCATCCTCACGATATCGGAAGTCGGCACCCTGAAGGACGCTGATCCCATCATGTGGCAAAAACGGGGCGGTGTTATGTGAAGTTTTCAGACATGCTCTGCGATCGCTCACCCCGAGCGCAGCAGTCTGCGCATGAAGCCCGGCCTGCGGACCAGATGCGGCACGATCGGCGAGGTATGCCGCACGATGGGGGCCTGGCTCTCCCGCATGGTCAGACCGGCAAAGCTGTCCCCGACAATCCAGGCCCCGACCGATGCCGTTACCCCGTCGATCCGGTGATCGGCGAACTCCTGGTAGATTTTCGGATACGCGCCATAGGTCCCGGCCTCGGCACAAAGGGCGCGGCCATCGCGCAGGATGCGCACATTCTCGCCCCCGCGCGCATGAATCGGCTTTTCCACATAGGCGCGGGGAGAAGATCGCCCGTGCCTGCCGATCACGTCCTGTGGGGCATATCCGGCCGCCAGCAGATTGGGATGCCCCGGATAGCGCTTCCACAAGGCGGGCAGCAGCGCCTTGTTGGACAGCAGCGCCGTCCAGGGCGGGTTCAGAAACGTGCAGCCACAGTGCTCAAGGTGTCGGGCGCCGGAATCGCGGAACATCAGTTCCCAGGGATACATGCGGATCATGCTCCGGACGATGCGTCCGCGATGCAGAAGCTGGCCGCCATGCGTGATTTCCAGATCGCGCAATTCGCAATGGATCGCCTCAAGTCCGGCCTGTTCGGCCCATTGCCGGTAATAGACGGCATGCGTCGTGTCTTCGAGATTGTCCGGATAGGGCACGATGTGAAGGGTGCGATCAATCAGCCCCTTCCGTCGCAGATCCGCCAGCCGGTCCACAAGGGCCTGCGCGTCCAGAGGTGCATGGGTATGCGGATGCCCTCTCTGCCGATGCCATGCGGTCTGCATCCGCGTGCGTTCGGGAAGTGTTGCGGGCGTATCGGCATTATATTCGATCAGCCGGGGCTGGCCGCCGCACCAGGCAAGATCGAAGCGCCCGATCAGGAACGGATCACGCCGCGCCCAGGACTGGCGCACCACGTCCTGCACGGCAGGCGGAATGTGAAACGCATCCAGCCCGCCCGGTTGCCTGACAGTCTCGTCCACGACCGACAGGCAGAGCCGGTGCAGCGTTTCGGAGACTTTCCGGATGAGCGCGACCGCAGCCGCATCGAACTCGTAGCGGACATCTTCGCGCCAGGCGAAGCTGCCATCGGCATTGCGGTAATAATGATAGCCGAGCCGGTCTGCCTCAGCCTGCCAGTCCGGCCTTGCGGAAGAGGTCAGGCGGCGAAGCTGAACCATGCGCGAAAACTATTCGCCCCCGCCCGCATGGGCGCCCGCGCTTTCGCCAAAGCCGGCATGTCCCGCCGAACTCTCGTCTCCCCCTCCACGGCCACCACGCTCATCGTCGGACCTTCTGGTGGATGTTGGAACATATACGGCGCCCGAGGAATGGCCGGAATCCGAACAGTTCTGGGGACGCTGGGCCTGCGCGGCCGCAGAAGCGCACGGATCAGGACGTGTGGCCGCAGCCTGCATTCCCTGTGGATTCCGCAGGCTCAGCCCTAGCACGCCGAGCCCCATGATGAGAGCACCGGCCCCTACACCCCACGCGATACCGTTTTTCATTGTTCCCACGAAGTAATGTTCAGTAGAAACTTACCGTAACATATCTGATCGCAGAAGATAGATTCTCGGTCCTGAGGTGTTTCAGTTTTTCAAATCGGCCAGAACCGGGGCCGCAAAGCGCCGGTTTTCCAAGACCGGCAGAACCTGCCGGGCATGAGCGATCCGCTCCCGGTCCAGCGTGGCAAAGCCGAGAGCCGGCGCCTCGCCCAGAGCCAGCGTCACGACGCCCAGCGGATCGACCACCATGCTGAATCCGGTATTGCGCGCGCCACATTCCCCGACCGCCACGACATAGCAGGTGTTTTCCAGCGCCCGCGCCACGGACATAATTTCCCAATGCCGTTCCTTGCCAGGACCCCGCACCCAGGCAGCCGGCAGCAGCAGAACTTCCGCCCCCGCCAGTGCCAGATGACGTGCCAGTTCCGGAAAACGCACATCATAGCAGGTCATCAGACCCACCTTCATGTCCCCGATCTGCACCACGGGCGGCAGTTCCAGCCCCGGCGAGGTGCGCTGGGATTCCTTCATGCTGAACGCGTCATACAGATGCAGCTTGCGATACGTTGCAATGAACGCTCCATCCCGCAGCACGAACTGCGTGTTGTAAAACCGTCCATTCCCGTCCGGCACATTCACGCATCCGGCCACGGCAATGCCCTGACTGGCCTTGCGCAGTCCCTCCATGAACGGTCCGTCCAGCGGCTGCGCCGTCTGCGGCAGGAGTTCCGGATTATTGATGTCCTGCGCCAGGATCCCTTCGGGCAGGACCAGAAGCTCGGCCCCTCCCTCCCGCGCCCGTGCGATCAGGTCGAGGCATTGCCGCTGGTTGGTTTCCCAGTCCGGCGCAACAGCAAACTGTCCCAGAGCAACTCTCATCACCGCATTCCATTTCCAAAAAGCCGCATGGACCATCATGCCCGTCGGCACAGCATGCCAGAGCGGCAGGATGGGGTGAAGACGGAATACAGAACCCGTGCGGGCGATCCTGTCAGACCCCGGCGCCCCGAGCGGCTTCTGATACTTTTTATTACAGAAGAAAGATCGTCATATCGAAAAGAAAATGAAGCAATAATAAAAATGTCGAGCAGGACACAAATCAAGATCGAACAAGTTATGAATAAAAAATTATATTAAATCTGAATTTATTTAAAAATATATTTAATGACTTTGCATTCAATTTTCCTGAATTCCTGTTTGTTCTTTCAGGAAATACCGCTCCCCTCACGGGAAACAATTTCACGATTCCGTGACTTTGCCCGAAATCCAGACGGGAATATTGCGTGTTCCCCGCACTTTCCTGCGGTCTGCGGCGCGTCAGAGCCGACCTGAAAATCTTTTTAAAAGCTATCGCGCCCGAGTTCATGCACATGTTCAGGACATCTTTTGACATGGGGGAATTAGTTGAAACTGCTCACCTTCCGCACGCTGCGCTCCCTGCGGTTATCGGGACGCGGATATCTGTTTCTCGGCACGACACTGGGCGCCCTCATGCTGGGCACAGCGGCTCGTGCCGATGACGATATCGTTTCAAGAATGGAACAGGAAATGAGCCGCCTTCAGGCCGCTCAGGCCCATGTGCAGGAAGAACAGCGCGCCATCAATCACGACATGGCCGTGCTGAAAGCGGAAATCGCCCGACACCATGCCTCGGGCAGCTCTGCCTCCCATGCCTCCGCCCCCCATGACGGACAGCTTGCCACCGCCCGTCCGGACGCCCGCAGTGACGTCCACGCAGAGCATGGCGAACGGATCACCACCGCATCCGCGCGCCGTCATGGCCTTAAAACCGCCGAAGCTCCCCAGTTCACGGCTACGCCTGGCGAAATGACCGCTGCCGCCGGAGCCGAACCTGTCCGCGGCGCTGTGGCACGACGCGACCGCGTTTCCCTCTCCCCCACCGGACGCGGGGTGATCGACACCGACAAGGGCTCCGAACTCGCAGTCGTTGGGCATCGCGCCGAAGACGTGCTCGTCCATTTCGCGGAAAATGGCGTGGGTCCGCATCCGCGTGAGACGCTGGGCGCGCAGTCCGCAGGTGCCGTCGGCGATCACGGCGTGTTCCATCTGGGTCCGGTCACGCTCATGCTCGGCGGTTTCGTCGATACGGCCGCCGTGCTCGAGAACCGCCATGTCGCATCCGATACGTTCAATTACTGGCAGGACATGCCGTATCCGAACGAGCCGCGCTATCACACCAACAATTTTGACGGCGGCGCCCGCTACAGCCGCCTGTCCCTGCTCGCACGCGGCAACATCAATTCCGAAGCCACGATCTCGGGCTTCTTTGAATCCGATTTCGGCGCCGGCGCCGTCACGACTGACCCTTACGAGAGCAACAGCTACTCCTTCCGGCTGCGTCAGGCCTATCTGGCCTATGACGACAACAAGGAAGGCTGGCATTTCCTTGGCGGTCAGGCCTGGAGCCTTCTGACACCGGGCCGTGCGGGTATCGTCGCACGACAGGAAAGCCTTCCGGAAACGATCGAAGCCTCGATGCTCGCAGGCCAGACCTGGTCCCGCCAGTGGCAGGTCCGCATCGTGAAGGATTTCTTCCATCACCGTCTGTGGACCGGTCTTTCAATCGAAAACCCCGCCACGCTGTATGACACGACCGGCTTTTCCGCCAGCAACGGTGCGGTGTCGATGCCCAACGGCTCCACCGTCACGATCGGCGAGAACGGTGTTGGCCTAACCAATGACACGGCCAATTTCTCCAATGAAATCGCGCCTGACGTCATCGGCAAGGTCGCCTACGATCCCGTCTGGGGCCATTACGAAATGGAAGGCATCCTGCACTTCCCCCATGACCGCGTGACCATGGGCAATACCGGCCATAATAACACCGCCATCGGCGGCGGCGCGGGCGGCTCCATGATCCTGCCGCTCATTTCCGGCAAGGTGGAACTGCGCATGGCCGGCCTCGCAGGCTGGGGCATCAACCGCTATGGCTCCGTCCTGCTGCCTGATACCACGCTCAAGGCCAATGGCAGCCCCGATCCGCTCTTTGGCGTCCAGGCCCAGGCCGGCGTCATCGCGCATCCCAACCCGCGCATCGATGTCTACGGCTATTTCGGCACGCAGCGCGTCGGCCATTCCTATTTCAACGAAAACGGCAGCTCCTACGGCTACGGCAACCCGGGCTATTCCAACGCGGGCTGTCTGCAGGAACTCTCCACGCTCTCCTGCACAGCCAATACCCGCAGCGTTTCGGAGATCACGATCGGCGGCTGGTGGCGCTTCTTCAAGGGCAAGTTCGGCACCGTGGAAGCAGGCACGCAGCTTGCCTATTCGCGGCGGCAGATCTGGTCCGGCATTGGCGGCGATCCGCATACCAGCATGAGCCAGATCTTCTTCGACTTCCGCTACCTGCCCTTCCAGTAAGGCCCCCCGCCCCGGACAGGCTCATCCCCTGTCCGGGGCGCTTTCATTTTCGCGACCAAAGAACCGCGCATAAAGCGTCGGCAATACGAACAGCGTCAGAAGTGTGGAGGACACCAGCCCTCCGATCACGACAGACGCCAGAGGCCGCTCCACTTCCGCGCCCGATCCGCCAGAAAATGCCATTGGAAAGAACCCCAGACTGGCCACGGACGCCGTTGCCAGAACCGGCCGCAACCGGCTGCGCGCCGCCTGAAACGCCGCATCCGCCGCCGCCAGACCTTCCTGCCGGAAGACCCGGATCTGGCTCACCAGCACCACACCGTTCAGGATCGCCACGCCAAACAGCGCGATGAACCCGATCCCCGCCGCAATGCTGAACGGCAGGCCCCGGAGCGCAAGTACGAAAATCCCGCCCGTCGCCGCCATCGGCAGATTGGCAAAGACCAGCGCCGCCGCCCCGAACGACCCCAGAGCCGCCACCAGCAGCAGGAAGATCAACGCCAGCGCGATCGGCACGACAATGAACAGACGGTGCAGCGCGGATTGCAGGTTCCGGAACTGCCCGGCCCAGACCATCCTGTAGCCCTGCGGCATCCTGACCTTCTGCGCCACGGCCTGCTGCGCCGCCGCCACGAACGAACTTACATCCCGCCCGCGGATATTGGCCTGCACGATCACCCGGCGATGGATATTGTCCCGGTCAATCCGCGATACGCCATCCGACAGTACGATTTCCGCCACCTGTGACAGCAGAACCCAGCCTTGCCCGTCCGCCCGGCGCACCTGCAGATGCCCGATCCGGTCCGCCGAACTGACCGCATCCTCCCGCAGACGCACCTGCGTCGGAATGATCGCGCCCTGAACCGTCACGGGCTTGCCAACATGCCCACCCACGGCTTCCACAACCGCCAGAATATCCGGCACCGATACCCCCAGCCGCGCCGCCGCATCCCGGTTCACGTCGATATGCAGGAACGGCACCGTCCCGCTCCCCTGCAACGCCACATCCGCCGCACCGCGCACGGTCCGCAGCGTCTCGACAACCTGCCCCGCAATCCGGTTCAGCTCCGACAAATCATCGCCATAGACCGAAATCGCAAGCTGCGTCCGCACACCCGCCAGCAGATCATCCATCCGCATCTGGATCGGCTGCGACCAGGAATACGCCGCCTCCGGCCGCCTCGCCTGCAGGGCGGCATTGAACTTCTCGACCAGTCCCGCCTGCGTCGTAGCCGTCTTCCACGTACTGCGCGGCCGCAGGAAAATGAACGTATCAGTCTCGTTCGTTCCCATCGGGTCCGTGGGAATGGCCGCCGTCCCCGTGCTGCTTACAACCGTCTGGACCTCCGGGAAGGAGCGCAGGATCCGCTCTTCCTCAGTCACCCCCTCCAGAACCGTGGTCAGAGACGCACCAGGCAGGCGCATCGCATTGAGCGCCAACGATCCTTCCTCAAGCTGCGGCACGAACTCCCCGCCAAGCCGCCCCCCCACCAGCACCGCCAGCAGAAAAGCCCCCACAGTCACAATCAGCAGCCGCCCGCTGTGATGCTCGGTCCAGCGCAGCGCCGGCTCATAATACCGCCGGACCGTCCGCACGAACCAGGTTTCCCGATCCGGCAGGCTGTTGCGCATCACCAGCACCGCCAGAACCGGCACACAGACGAAGCAGTAAGCCAGCGAAGTCAGCAGCGCCATGATGACCGTCTGTGCCATCGGGCGGAACATCTTGCCCTCGATGCCCTGAAGCGTCAGCACCGGCAGATACACCATAACGATGATCAGGATTGCGAAACTGACCGGCCGCACCACGGCCTTTGCGGCCTCCACCGTCAGTTCGGCAAAGGATTTCGACTCCCGCGTGGCAGCGCGCTCGACCATGATATGCTCCACCACCACGAGCGAACTGTCCACGATCATCCCGAAATCGATCGCCCCCAGACTCAGCAGATTGGCCGAAACGCCAAACAGCCGCATCCCCGCCATGGCCGCCACCAGAGCCGCCGGAATGACCGATACGATCACCAGCGCCGCCCGCCAGTCCCCCAGCACGACGACAAGCACGAACAGCACCAGCCCCGCGCCGATCAGCAGGTTTTCCTTCACCGTATGGATGGTCTGCCCCGTCAGGGTCGCCCGGCTGTAATAAGGCTCCAGCGTCACACCCGACGGCAGGGACTGCCGGATCGCCGGCAAAGCCCGCCCGATCGCACCCAGCGTCGCATTCGAGCTGGCCCCGGTCTGCATCATCACGACGCCAATGACCACCTCACCCTGCCCGTCCCGCGTCACGGCCCCAAGCCGCGTCCTCGGCCCGGCGGACACAACCCCCATGTCCCGCAGCCGGATCACATGGCCGCCCGCTCCCAGCTTCACGGGAATGGCGCCAAAATCCGCCAGACTGCCTACCAGCGCCCGGCCCACAACCACGTTCTGCTCGGCATGATGCGCAATCCAGCCGCCACCGGACGACGCATTGTTCGTATCGACAGCCTGCACGATCTCGCTGATCGAAACCCCGAACGTCCGCATCCGCGCCGGATCAACCGCCACCTGATACGTCTCGACCGATCCGCCATTGACGTTGACGTCCACAACGCCCGGCACCAGCCGCAACTGCGGCACGACCGTCCAGGTCATGAGCCGGTTCAGCTCCATCAGCGAGAGCCCGGCGCCACGGATCTGCAACTGCATGATCTCGCCCATGCCCGTCGCCAGCGGCCCCATCGAGACGCTCACACCCGGCATGGTGATGCTGTCCCGTGCCGCCTGCAACCGCTCCGAAACCCGCGTCCGGTCCAGATCGATATCCGTCGCGTCATCGAACTGCAGATAAACCGCCGACACCCCAGTCCGCGACACGGAGCGCAGGTCCGTCACACCCGGAATCCCCGTCAGGCTCGCCTCAACCGGAAAGGTGATAAGCTTCTCGACTTCTTCCGTCGCCAGCCCCGGCGCAGTCACCGAAACCATGACCTGCTTGGGCGAAATATCCGGCACCGGCTCGACCGGCAGTCCCGGCACGGTCATCACCCCGCCGATCATCAGCGCAACAAGCAGACCCAGCAGGACAAAACGGTTGGACTGGAAAAAATGCAGCATGAAACCCGGTCAGTCCGTATCCAGCCCGCTGACGAGCGACATGGATTTCAGGGCAAAACTGCCCTCCGTCACCACAGCATCTCCCGCCTTCAGATTGCCCTGCACGACGACACTCTCATCCGTCGCCAGCCGCACCCGGACCTCGCGCGGCGCATACTGCCCTTCGGCCGTCTGCACATAGACAAGGTCATGCCCCTCGATCGTCTGCACCGCATTTGATGGCACGATCATGCCGTCCACGGCCTCGCTGGTTTCAAGCGCCGCATCCAGCATGATCCCCGGCCGCAGGAACGCCACCGGCCGGTCCACGACACACACCACCCGCACCAGCCCCGTCACCGGATCGGCCACACCATCAATCGTCGTAATCTTCGCCCGGAACGGCTCGGCCCGCGCATTCCCCGACGGACGAACCGTCACAACGCCACCGGGCACCAGCCGCGACACCTCATCCGGCCGCAGATCCGCGACAATCCATACGCCCGACAGATCCACGACCGTCGCCACAGGCTGCCCCGGCGTCACATCCGACGCCACGGAGGTCTGAATGGACTGCACGACACCCCGCACCGGCGAAATCAGCGTGGACGCCTCATCCTGCACAATCTTTTCCGTCACGGAGGTGAACTCCTCCGTCAGCCGATGCTGGATCAGCCCGATATCTGCTTCCCGCGCCACGACCGTACTACGCGCCTGCTGCACCGCCGCCTGACGCCGCCTTACTTCCCCGGCCGATACCGTACTGCCCACCAGCGACTGCCCGCGCCGGTACGACAGTTCGGCCTCCCCCAGCGTCGCCTTCGCCGAGGCCAGAGCCGCCTCGTCCTGCTCAAGCTGAAGATGCAGCACGTGAAGGGAATGATCCGTGTAATCAATGAGCGCCTGCCCGGGCACCACAGTCTGCCCCGGTGTCACCCGCACCGCCGTGACTTTCCCGTCCCCGCTCGTGCGGATCACGACCGTCCGCGACAGATCCGCGCTCACCCGCGCCAGTGCCGATACCGTGTCATGCAGCGTCCCCTGCCGCACCAATGCGGTCTGGAGATGCTCGCCGTCCCGCGCCTCGGCCCCAAGCGTCAGCGGCTGCATCCAGCCCGGCGCATCCGCTGCCCGCGCACGCGACAGAGCACACAGCGCCACCCCACAGACCAGAAAACGCACAAACCGGCTCATGGAATGGTCCCCGTCGCAATACCCATCCGGATGATCGCCGCATGCCAGGCAATCTCCGCACGGTTCAGATCCAGCAGCGCCCGATACGCATCCATCCGCGCCCGCAGAGCCTCGATCAGCGGTGTCTCACCCACCCGCCAGGACCGCTCCATCCCATCCGCCCGGCGCAGCATGGAACTCGCCTCGACCCGCGAATTCGACAACGATCCCGTCGCCGCCACCAGATGCGCCCGCACCTGCGCCATCTCGTTGCGCACGGCCCGCCGCGCCTCGATTTCCTGTCGCGTCGCCGCTGCCATCCGGTCGCGGGCGGCGGATTCCTGCGGCGTATTCGTCACCGCACTGGGCAGCGGCACCCGCAGATTAACCCCTACCTGTGTATCCCAGGGGCTCTGATACTGCCCCTGATCGATCGCATCAACGCCAATTTCCGGATTGGGCATGAAGCTCTTTCGCACCAGCTTCATCTGGTTCTGCGCCGCAATCACCGCCTGATGCGTCGCCCGCACCCGGGGGTCAATGTCCTCGACCCAGCGCGCATCATTGGCCCGCGTCAGCGCCAGCCAGTGCTCATCCGCCTGCGTGATATCCGGCACCCCTGGCAGCCCCGTCAGCGTCCGCAACTGACTCGCCGTGGTCTCGATTTCCTCGGCCGCCATGTCAGCTTCGCTGCGGGCCTGCGCCAGTTGCGCCTCCACGGCCTGCTGGTCCGACACCGCAATTTCCCCGGCATGCCCGGCCCGCTGCACATCCGCTTCGATCCGCCGCAATGCGGCCACCGTCGCCAACGCCGCCGTCTGCCGACGCATGGCCATGATCGCAGCCCCCGCCGCATCCACGACCCGTACCGCAACCGACATCCGCTCTACATCAAGACGAACGGTTGCAGTCTTCGCCTCGGCCTTGGCCACGTTCTCGGTCGCTGTCCCCTGCCCTGGCAGCCACAGCGGCACCGAAACCCCGCCCTGCCAGGTGATATAGCCATGATTGGAACCGCTGATGCGGTCATCATAGTAATCGCCCGTCAGCGTCGGGCCGCCCGCAAACCAGGACTGCGCTGCCTTCGCCCGCACATCGGCGGAATCCTGATTGGTCTCAAGCTCTGCACGCACGGGATCGATCTTCCAGGCAGCGGCGATTGCATCATGAACAGATAGCGGAGCCACCATTCCCCCTGCGGCGAAAGTCTGCCCCACCCCCGCGATCCATCCCACCACCACGATTCCGAAGACACGCGCCAGACGGACACGCCGCAGCCCCAGACACCGCGCAACGGAAATGAAATGAAATGCCATATCCGTTTAATTCCCTCTCGCCCCCGCCCTGTCAATGCAAGGAAATACGACAATTCATGTTTTTTTCGTAAGAATAATCACGTCTTTTACAAAAGGTTCCGTGCCATTTCCCAATTGCGCAACCTGCAGATCAGTTCTATGAAGGTCAATATAAGAGTAATTATCATTTACAATACCGGGCCATACTTGCTCTGGAGGCCGAATCCCGTGCTGCTTCACATTCCGAACGTCCTCTCCCCCGAAGAAGTCCGCTACTTCCGTGACAGACTGGAAGACGCCGAATGGACGGACGGGCGCGTCACTGCGGGGGAACAATCCGCCAAGGCCAAGCTGAATCTCCAGATCCCGCAGGACTCTGCCGAATGCCGCGAACTCGGGGAGTTCGTCCTGCGCGCGCTTGGCCGCAACCCGACCTTCAACAGCGCCGCCCTGCCCCTGCGCGTCTATCCGCCGCTCTTCAACCGCTACGACACCGGCATGCATTTCGACGCCCATGTGGACAATGCCATCCGCCCGATCCCCGGTGCGGGGATGCGCATCCGCACGGACGTCTCCTCCACGCTCTTCCTCACCGGCCCGGATGAATATGACGGCGGCGAACTCGTCATCCAGGACACCTACGGCACCCAGAGCGTCAAGCTCCCCGCCGGCGACATGGTGCTCTACCCCTCGACCAGCCTGCACAGCGTCAACCGTATCACGCGCGGCAGCCGCTGGGCCTCGTTCTTCTGGTCCCAGTCCATGGTCCGCGACGATACGAAGCGCCGTCTGCTTTACGAATTCGACTGCTCCATCATCGAAACCCGCAAGGCCCTGCCCGACAGCCACCCTGCCGTCCTCGGCCTGACCTCGACCTATCACAACCTGCTGCGCCAGTGGGCCGAACTGTAAGAAAAAGGGCGCCCCATTAAGGGTTCTGAAAGGGCTGGGGACGCCTCATTCTGTTAAAAAAATCCTCTCACGAAGCAGTCAAAATAAAACTGACATTTCCCGCAGGAAGAAAGAAAAACTCCGAAACAGACCTTCAAAAATATACCTGAAAACAGCAGGATATCCTTTTAACGAACGCTTAATTATTCTATGATATTACTCAGATCTCCTATCGAGAGAGCCAGCCTGGGTGATGGAAAAGCAAGAGGATGATTTCAGGAGAAGCCTGGATTATGTGAAGAACTGGCCTCAGGGCCCCCGCGACGATTTCGTTCTTCATGCCCTGGACTGTTCCGCCATTGTCGCCATTACCGACACCCGCGGCCGCATTCTTTCCGTCAACAGCCGGTTCGAGGAAATCAGCGGCTATACCCGGGACGAGCTCATCGGAAATGACCACCGGATGCTGCGTTCCGGCCAACATGACCGGAAATTCTTCCGGGAGATGTACCGGACGATCGCCTCAGGCCATGTCTGGCACGGCGAGATCTGCAACCGCCGGCGCGACGGCTCCCTTTACTGGGTCGACACCACGATCGTTCCCCATATTTCGGAAAGCGGAAAGGTCACGAGCTATGTGGCCATCCGCTTTGACATCACGGCGCGCAAACAGGCAGAAAACCACCTGAAATCCAGCCGCCAGAAGCTCCAGCATGCCGTCAATACGGACTTCCTGACCAAGATTTCCAACCGCCTGCACTTCTCCCATACCCTGCGCAAAACCCTGCGCCAGAGTAGCGCAGGCTATATCTGTCTGGCTCTGCTCGACATCGACACGTTCAAGACGATCAACGACACGTCCGGGCACGATTCCGGAGACCGGCTGCTGCGCAAGGTCGCCGAGAAGCTTCAGTCCTTCCAGAATGACAGCTGTTTCATTGCCCGTATCGGTGGGGACGAATTCGCCATCCTCCTGACGGGCGACTGTCCGGCGCTGTTCGAGAAGATCCTTCTCGAAATCCACGAGCAGATGCGTTTCAGCTTCCGCAACCGCACCATGACCCATGCCTGCACCGTCAGCATCGGCTATGTCCGCGTCCCCCTGGTCGATGCGCGGGAAAAAGCCCTGCTGAAATGCGCCGATCTCGCGCTCTATGCCGCCAAGACCAGCGGCCGGAACCGTATCCGGGAATATCATCCCGTCATGGAAGAGAAACTGGACCATGCCGCCCGCCTGCGCAGGCGTGTTCAGACCGGACTGCGCAACCAGAGCATCACGGTCTTTTACCAGCCCATCTTTTCCCTGAGCACGCCCGGCAATATTTCCTTCGAGGCTCTGCTGCACTGGGACCATCCGCAGCACCGCGTCCTCTCGCCACAGCATTTCCCCGAAGTCTTTGAAGACCCCCGCCTGACGCTGACGCTGAACACCTTCGTCACCCGCCAGGTCATGCAGGACATGCGCAAGCTGCGCGAACAGAACATCCGCTTTGAACGCATCGCCATCAACATCACGTCCTGTGATTTCGAGGGCAGCGATTTCTTCCGGAAAGTCGCTCTCCTTGCCGGGGAAATGAATATCCCGCTTACCTCCCTGGCGCTCGAAATCACCGAGAACATTTTCTCGCGCCCACATCACAGGCAGATCGAGCAGGAACTCGACACCCTTCACTGCCAGGGCATCCAGATTTCCCTCGATGATTTCGGGACGGGATTTGCATCCCTGACGCATCTCAAGACCATCACGTTCGATGCGGTGAAGATCAACCGGGCCTTTGTGGCCGGTCTGGAACGGCACGAGACAGATGCCGCGATCATCAGGGGCGTGATCGACATCGTCCACAGCCTCGGGCGCAAGGTCGTGGCCGAGGGGATCGGAAACGCCACGCAGGTCCGCGCGCTTCTGGAGATGGAATGCGATTTCGTGCAGGGAGATTTTCTGTGCGAGGCCGTGCCGGTCATGGACATCCCGGCCGCTCTTGAAAAGATCCGCTACCAGGCGCTTCTGCCCCCGGCAGCCAAACCAGCCTGACGGATCGTCCGACCCGTCAGGCACCAGCGTCAGAAACGCTGGTCAATACCGGTGAGGATCGTCCGGCGCAGACCATACTGCGGCGCACCCACACCGATGCCGCTGCCGTCACGCAGCAGATAGGTCCGGTCGAACAGGTTGGTCACGTCCAGACGCAGCTGTGTGCGCTTGAGGAACGGCACCTGGAACAGATCCTTGAAGGACTGGACCAGCGACAGGTTGAACGTCGCATACTGAGGCACGGAATCCCCGTTCGGCGTCGCGCCATCGGCCCGCAGACCGCTGCCATAGACCATCGTGGCAGACAGGCGCAGCGGATGGCCGGTTCTGTGGAAGAACGAGTAGCTTGCGCCGGCAGACGCCGTCCAGCGCTGGTCATGATCCAGATGGATCCAGTGCTTGCTGGTATAAGCCAGATCGTCGGGATCGAAGTTCCACTGCGCCGTGGTGATGTCCTTGCCGATGGCGCGCGACCAGGAAAAATTGCCGTACACGCTGAAGGCGCCGCGGGTGTAGTCCGTGGCGAATTCATAACCATGAACCTGACCGCGACGGTAGTTGAACGCCGACAGGATGACCGGGGAGCCGAACTGCCCTTCGTCGATCATGTTCTTGGCGAGCTTCACATACGCATCGAAGGACGCATGCCAGCCCGGCAGGATCGTCTGCGAGAAGCCGGCGTCGAAGTAATGATCGCGCTCGGCCTTCACGTTGCTGTTCAGGAACGTCCCAGGAGCCGCTGACGTATTGGCGAACTTGTTGAGCGACGTACCGCCCACGAGTTCGAACGGCGGCGGCGTGAAATAACGCGAATATCCCGCATGGAACGTGCCACCGTGCCAGGGCTTGTAGACAATGTTCAGACGCGGACTGACCTGCTTGGCATGGGTATATTCATCCACACCGTCAAACCGCAGACCGTAATTGATGGTCAGGTTCTTCAGCGGGCGCCACTCGTCCTGCGCATAAAGGCCGTACATCCAGCCCGTCCGGCCCGTGCCGTCATGGATGGTGAGCGGATTGTCGGAATAGACTGCATTGCCGTCAGAATCCTCGCCGCTCTGCGGATAGACGGTCGAATCCGATTTGGAAACGTTCCGTTCCACATAGATCTGATAGCCGAAGCGAACCGTATGATCCTTGGCCGCCTGCCAGGTGGCGTCGGACTGCGTTCCCGTCGAGAAGACCGAACGCGCCGCGCGCTGGGCAATACCGTTATAGACCAGATCTCCCAGCGGATCGGGCGAGTAGCGCAGGGAGCTGTAACGCAGCACGGCGGAGGTCTGGAAGCTCAGCTTGCCCATGTCCTTCTGCAGGGACAGGATGCCGAAATCCGTGATTTCCTTCTGATGCTCGGTCAGGCTCGAGCTGTCGCCATTACCATAGAGCTTCTGCGACAGGTCACTATTGGCAAAGGACGGATTGGCGAACTGGCGCTGCTGTCCCGGATTGTTGGGAAGCTGGTATTCGGCATTGGATACACCGGCGGTCAGGCTGATCCGCGTGTTCTCGTCCACCGTGTAACGGGCATGACCCAGAAAGTGATACTGGTTCGTCAGATCGTGGATCGCATTGAAGCTCGGCGTGGTGTTTTCGATGCCGACACGGTTGTGAACGAAATCACCCGTCGCAAACCAGTCCCACTTGCCATGATGGCCGCCAAACTGCGCGGACGGGAAGAAATAGTCACGTGAGCCGCCATAGATCGAAACGTCACCACCAGCATCCGAATAGCCGTTCTTGGTGTTGATATCGATCACACCGGCCTGAAGGAAACCGTACTCACTGGGCAGTGCTCCGGTCGTCAGCGACATGGAATGGGCAAAACGCGTCATGAGCGTCTGTCCGAACACGCTCATGCCTTCCGGAAGCGCCACACCATCCAGACGGAACTGCACTTCGTTATGGTCGCCACGGATATGGATCTGTCCGTAGCTGTCCTGCGCCACACCCGGAGCCTGAAGCAGCAGCGTGTTCAGACCTGCATTGTCGCCGCCGGGATTCGTCTCGATGGCCTGCCGCGAGAAATTATAGGTCGTCGCACCCGTCGAAGGCTGAAGGGCAGCGCGGGCGCGCTCGAGATGGGCGTTGACGGTAATGTCATCTTCGCCCGTGCGACTGCTCTCCGTCGTTGTCGTACCATGCTGGTCGTCGGCATGACCGAAGCTGGCGCGGGCAGCTGTGGACTCATCATCCGTCTGGGTTTCAGCGGTGGCCGCAGCCGCCTGGGAAGACGTTACGGACGGGGTCACCGACTGTGCGAACGCGGAATCGGCAAGGGCGGTAGTGCAGCCCAGAAGCAGAAGAAAGGAACGGGCAGACACGATAGACGGCATGAAGCCTCCGGACAGGGGGATACGGCAGAGACGAAAGATTGTCAGAGCGGAATGCTTATTATGTTATATCATAACAGTTCAAGCAAAATCTGCGCCTCTGTGCGTCATTGTGCATCGAGGGTTTGCTCTGTTGCATGAGTACAATATAAGCACGGTGATTTTTCGGGCTTTGCTGTCCTTTTTCAGGAAGACTGCCCGCTTGGAACGCCCCCTCTTCAGGAGAACCGCCCTTTCCATGACGCTTCGCAAGGCCCTTCTCCTGAGCGCCAGCCTCAGTGCCAGCTTCAGCGCCAGTCTCCTTGGCCCGTCCCTCGCCCTGGCGGCCTCGCCGGAAAAGGCGAAGCCTCTGGCAGGCAAGAGCGAAGCGTCCCATCACGCCAGTGCCCATCATCCGGCCGCAAAGCCTGTAGCCCGCAAAGCCGCCCCCCAGTCCATCCAGGCCCGTGACACCGAAACGATCGCCGTCACTGCACGCCGGACGGACTTCGCCTTTGCTGCAGCACAGCACAGCCCGGACGCCGATACGCGCCTGACCGCCGACCGCCTGACCCAGCGCGGTGTCGTGACCCTACGTGATCTGGAACGCGTGGCGCCCAATCTGACGATCCAGTCCATCAACGGCACGGCCTCGACCAATTTCTATCTGCGTGGCGTCGGCTTCAACGACTTCACCCAGAACAACATCCCCACCGTCATGACCTATTTCGATGACGTGCCGTTCGCGTTCTCGACCATGGCGAGCGGTTTGATGTTCGATCTGGCGGACGCGACCGTTACTCCCGGCCCGGTCGGCACCACACATGGACAGTCCGACACCGGCGGCGAAGTCCGCTTCCGAACCGCTGATCCGACCAGCACCCTGCATTACGGGGCCAGTCAGGACATCGCCTCCTATGCCCGCAGCCGCAGCGAGGCCTATATTTCCGGCCCGATCGCCAAGGGGCTGGATTTCCGTCTGGCTGGGCAGATCCGGCAGGGCGGTGGCTGGCAGACCGACCCGCAGAACGGCGCCCATCTTGGAGACGCAGATTCCTACGCCCTGCGCGGCAAGCTGCGCTGGCACTCGGATGACAACCGCACCACGATCCTGCTGTCCGGCCATTTCGTGCAGGACAACAGCCAGGTCGTCACCAGCCAGGCCGTCCACCGCCTGATCGGCACGACCGGCCTGCCCCAGCTTGGCCAGACGCAGGCCGAATGGTCTGTCCGTCCGCAATTCGCCAACCTGATCGGACGTCCGGAAAGCCTCAAACCCAGCGAACACAACCAGTTCTGGGGCTGGGACCTGCACATGGACCATGATTTCGGGTTCGCGAAACTCACCTCCGTCTCCGCATTCGAGACCGAGCGGCAGGGCGAATATACCGATCAGGACGGCACGTCCCGCTCCGAAGCCGACACCTACCGCACCATCAGCGCCAATGCCTTTACGCAGGAGCTGCGTCTGGGCTCCAGCAATCCAGACAGCCGCCTGCAATGGGTGGTCGGGGCGTTCTACCAGCGCAGCCGCATGAAACAGCGCTTCTTTTTCGACTATACCGACTATGCGGCGCGCGGTTACATGATGGCCACGTCCTTCACCATGAATCAGGAGAGCACGTCCGAATTCGGCCACATCAGCTACCGCCTGCCCCATAACGTGACGCTGTTCGCAGGCCTGCTGCACGAAATCGACGACCGCAGCCTGCCCGGCCTGACGTCGGAAATCTTCGGCGGCAAGACGACAGCCTTCCACGGCGAAAGCACGGCCTCGGCCCAGTTTGCGGGACAGGTTGGCGTGTCATGGCAGGCGACAAAAAGCACGCTCGTCTATTACAAAATGAGCAAGGGCTTCAAACCCGGGGGCTTCAGCGCCAACAACACCCAGATCCAGGCCCAGCTCGACCCGTTCGGCCCTGAGACGGTGCTGACCTACGAACTCGGCGTCAAGAGCGACCCGATCCCCAATGTCCTGCGCCTGAACGGAGCGGCGTTTTACAACGACTTCCACAACCAGCAGGTCGTGGGCACGGTGCTGATCCCGAATTACGGACCGCTGAGCGAGATCACGAACGTCCCCAAATCCGAAAGCTGGGGTTTCGAAGGGACGATCGAACTACACCCGGTGCGCCATGTCTTCGTGACGCAGAATATCGGCTGGCAGCGTGGTAACTATCAGGATTTCCTGAACGTCAATCGTGCCGCCACCAACGCCGCCTACGCCAAGACGGGCGTCTGGCAGGCCGTGAACAGCAATTTCGCGGGTGTGGATAACGGCCAGCCCAAACTGACCCTCAACGGTCAGGCCGAATGGCGGCAGGCGCTGACGCCGGGGCTGGGCTTCGATATCGGGCCGGACTGGTCCTATCGCGGCAGTCAGGCCATCGCGGTCGGCGGTACGGGCTTCTATCGCCTGCCGCCCTATTTCCTGCTCGGCGCCCATGCGACCCTGCGTCCCTCTTCAGGGAAGTGGGAAGCCACGGTCTACGCGTCCAACCTGCTCAACCGCAGCTTCTTTGAAAGCGGCGGCATGGCGACGACAACCTATTTCTACATCCCCGGGCCGCCCCGTTTCATTGGCGGCCGCGTGTCGTACGGCTTCTGAGGCCTCTGTAAGCGCTCAGCCGGCAATCAGGCTGCGCGCCAGAAACCGGATACGGGCGGCGATGAGTTCATCCACGTCACCGGCGAAGCTGCCCGTATCGATCTGCGGGGTCAGATCATCACGCCACAGACGCATCGCATCAAAGAACATGGCCTGCTTCGTCGGCCAGCGCCGATAGACCGTCGCGGTCGAGACACCAGCAGCCTTGGCGACGCGGCTGATGGTGAGGCCCTGATAGCCCTCTTCCACGAGCACTCGTGCGATCGCCGCCAGGATATTGTCCTTGAGCCTCAGATTGACCGGCCGGCCCGGTGCCCGGGTAGCCGTCCGGTCCCGAGCGGGAACGTGGACGTTCTTTAGCGGTAAAGTATGCGGCACTATGGTCTGTGACATGGTCCTTCCCCTCTCTGGCCATTTCACCGGCTGGCATCACTTGGAATGAACGCAGCTAGTCAGATATGGACGCACCGTTACAAGACGCATTTACGTTTGTTTGGTAACAAAATATGTCCGTTTTCGGTCAGGGGATCACATGAGCCGTCTGAAGGGCGGCCCGTTTCGCCTGAACCGCGGCCGCATCCATCGGCGCAGCCCTGACGGAGGCCACATCCTGGGCGGATATCCCCGCAGGCGCCGCGCTGTTACCCAGAGTGCTGACATAGGCCAGAACGGCTGCGATATCCTCATCCGACAATGCGCGGAATGAGGGCATGAATCCCTTGTAGGACTGTCCGTCCACCGTGATCGGACCATGCAGCCCGTTCAGCAGCACCGCCGCCAGATACGCTTTCCCATCCGGATTGCCCGCAATCTGCCCGACTCGACCCGCAAGCGGAGGAAAAGTCCCCGGACGCCCGGCGCCCGCAGGTCCGTGACACATCGCGCATTTTCCCCGGTACAGCGCCACTCCATCCGCCGCGATAGCCTGGGACGCCATGAGCGGCATCAGGCCCAGAAGAGCCGCAAGCATGATCCTGAAGCGGGATTTCGTTGTCATGTCCGGGGCCCTTCCGCAATTTGCGTCGTTACATCAGTTCGGAAAACACTAGCTCCCAAACGACCCGAAAGCTACTGCACGCCGCCTTTCTCGAAAGCGCAAAGACGCCTATCCTGCGGACATCTTTCCTGCCGGGCAGCCGGCGCAGCCGGCAGAGGTTCCGCATGACCCAGAGCGAGACGCCCCCTTCTTCGGATTGCACCAGACGGCGGGATCTGCTGGCCACCGGGACCGTGGTGCTCGGCTGTGCGGGGGCCTGCGCTCTGGCCGTTCCCTTTGTCGAGAGCCTGAAAAATCCGGCGGCCACTTCCCTGTCCGACCGGCTGCTGGACGTCGATCTGTCGTCTCTCGCGCCCGGGCAGGACATAACCGTGCGCTGGCGGGACTGGCCTGTTTTCATCCAGCGCCGCACACCTCAGATGCTGGCTGCACTTCAGGCTCCGGACCACCTGGCCACCCTGCGCGACGCGGACTCGAAAATCCTCCAGCAGCCAAAGGACGCGACAAACTGGCACCGTTCGGTCCGCCCTGAGTATGGCGTGCTGATTGGGGTCTGCACCCATCTTGGCTGCGTGCCCTCTTTCGAAAAACCCGGCTCCACACCCGAAGCAAAGGGGGGATATTTCTGCCCCTGCCACGGATCACACTTCGACGCTGCAGGGCGTGTTGCCCGCCGCGCACCCGCGCCCTGCAATCTGCCGGTCCCGCCCGTGACATTCCTTTCCGACACGAAACTCCGCATCGGCCACAGCGCGGGTGATCCGGGCTTCAGCATGTCCGACATCCAGCAGATCTGAAGACCGGCCCGCATGACTTCGCCCCTGAAAACGCCCGACACAGATCCGCCCGGCTGGCTCGAACGCCGCTTGCCGGTCATGAGCCTGCTGCGCCGCCAGTACGTTGCCTTCCCGATGCCCCGCAACCTCAATGCGTTGTGGAGCTTCGGCGCGTTCCTGATCGTCACAATGGCCTTCATGATCGCCAGCGGCCTGTTCCTCGCGATCAACTACACGCCCGACATCACGCAGGCCTTTACCAGCGTTGAAGCCATCGACCGGCAGGTCCCCTCGGGCTGGTTCATTCGCAGCCTGCACATGGGTGGCGTGACGATGCTGTTCGCCTGCCTTTACATCCATATCGGACGCAGCCTGTGGTACGGCTCCTACAAGGCCCCGCGCGAACTGCTCTGGCTGACCGGGCTTGGCCTGATGCTGATGGTGATGGTCACGGCCTTTGCCGGTTACGTCCTGCCCTGGGGGCAGATGTCCTACTGGGGGGCCACGGTGATCCTGAACGCCGTCCATGCCATTCCCCTGATCGGGCAGCCGCTGTCCGAACTCCTGCTGGGCGGAGACACTTTGGGGAACGTGGCGCTGCATCGGCTTTTCGTGCTGCATTTCACGATGGCCTTTGCGATCCTCGGCGTCATCGCCCTGCATGTCGCGGCGCTGCATGTCGTGAAATCGAACAATCCTTCGGGCGTTGATCCCGTCAACCCGAGCCAGACCCTGCCGTTCCACCCCTATTACACCAGCCGCGACGGCTTCGCGCTCTGCCTGTTCCTGATGGTCTATGCCGGGCTGGTCTTTTTCCTCCCTGACCTGCTGACGCTGGCCGACAACTACATTCAGGCCAACCCGCTCGTCACACCGCGCGACATCCGGCCGGAATGGTATTTCGCCCCGTTCTACGCGATCCTCCGCGCAGTACCCTCACGCCTCGGCGGGCTTCTCCTCGCCTCGGGGAGCCTCGCCGTCCTGTTCGTGCTGCCCTGGCTGGACCGTTCCACCATCCGCCCCGCAACACGGCGACCGATGGTGCGCCTGTCCCTGCCCCTCGCTTTCGCAGCCTTCATTCTGCTCGGCATTGCCGGAATGCACGCACCCACCCCGGCATGGCTGCTCGCCAGCCGCGTGGCGATAGCCTGGTGGTTCATCCATTTCCTGCTCGTCATGCCGCTGGCCTCCGAACGGGAGATGTCGTCATGACGCGCTGGACCCGGAACCTCATACTCGCTGCCAGCCTGACAGCCCTGCCCGCCTGTGCGAGCACACCCGCCCAGCGCGGCCTGATGGTTTTCCAGCAGGTCTGCAGCGCCTGCCATGGCATGGAACACGTCACGTATGGCGACATGAGCCGCCTCGGACTCTCGCCGGTTCAAATCCGCAAATGGGCCGCCGACCGGCAGATGCCCAATGGCACGGACGATAATGGCGATCCGAAAACCCGCCCCGCCACAGCCACCGATCCCATCCTCTCGCCTTACCCCAACGAGGCCATGGGGCGCCTCGCCAATCACGGACTGCTCCCGCCCGATCTCTCCCGGCTGGCCCTGACGCTGCCCAGGGGCGCCGAAGAAATCCGGCAGATCCTGCTCTCTTATGCTCCTACACCTGCAGGCGTGACGCTCGACGAGGGCCGCTATTACAACACCGCCCTGAAATGGAAGCATATCGGCATGCCCCCGCCCCTTCAGGACGGCATGCTCACCTATCCCGACGGCACGCCTGCGACATCCGCGCAGATGGCCGGCGACGTCTCGGCCTTTCTCGACGGGGTTGCCCATCCCCATCAGGCCAAGCGCAGACGGATTGGCGTCTATGTCCTGGCCTATCTCGCCCTGATGGCGCTCCTGACCTTCCTGCTGCAACGCCGCATCTGGAAAGGGCGCCGCTGACCGAGCTGAACTACATCCGTTCAGCATGGTCCATGCGATGCGCGGCCCGATAGCTCAGCGGCATGACGGCCAGTCCCTGAACCGTCTCGATCACATCCAGCTCGGCATTGCCCAGAAGCCGGATCAGAGCCTCGCGCGGCGTATAAACTCCGGCGACGGCAATGCTGTTCCCGCCGCGCAGAAGCCCCTCATCCATCAGCACGGGGCATTTCGTCTTGCGGGACAGTTCTGCCACGGCCGCGGCAAAGGTCTTCGTTTCGATCTGAAGCATCGCCCGCTGAACCGGGCAGATGTCCCGCGTCCGCGTCACACTCGCTGCCGCAGCCGGACCGCTCAGTAACAGGACGCAGACCATCGCCCCCGCACCCAGCCCCCTGCGCAAAGAAGCAGCGACCACACGGAACATGATGTTTCTCTCTGGGTACGGACGGTCTGGCATGTCCGTGGCTCTCCGCTGGGCACGCCCGCCCTGGACCACAATACGGACAGGCATAGTCCCACAACACAACGCCGCAGCCTGCGGGAAAGCACATCCCTCCCGTTCTTTTGAACGCGGGGCTTCTGAAGGTTCGGGACGGAAATCCTAGAACGTTGGCGGCGTACAGGCGCTGATGATCTCGCAGCCTTCGGAGCTGAGACAGCGGAAACGATGCGGCTGACGGCTGTCGAAATGATAGGCATCGCCCGGGCCCAGGATCTCGCGCCTGTCTCCCACCGTGATTTCCACCTGGCCGTGCAGGACAAACCCGCCCTCTTCGCCTTCATGGGCATAGACCGTGGCCCCGGTATCCGCCCCGGACGCATAGGTCTCGCGCAGGATCTGAAGGCTCCGGCCAAACAGGGGGGCCCCGACCTGCCGGAAGGTCACGCCGCCCTGCTCGAACGTCATCAGTTCGTCCGCCCGGTAGAAGATCTTTTCACCGCCCTCGGGGGCAATGCTGAAAAACTCTCCGAGCGTCACGGGAATCCCGTCCAGAATACGCTTGAGCGTTCCGACGGAAGGATTCATGTCCCCTGATTCGATGAGGGAGATCGTGGAATTGGTCACACCAGTCCGCTTGGCCAATTCACGCTGGGACAGGTTCCGTGCCGTCCGCACAAATCGCAGGCGTGCTCCCAGATCCATCCCTTTGTATCCTCCCCGGCCTCTTGCGTGTCACCAGTATGTCATATCGAAACAGAAAGGAAACCTTGAAAATCAGAATACCGGGGGGTGGTACAATTTTTCTGCACCACTCAGGGGAGAAAGCGCCCCGCATCCGGGAACGTCTGGCCCAAAAGGCCGTTCTGGAGTAAATACGCAGTCGGAGCAACGTGTTCTGCAAGACCTGAGGAATGCGGAGACTTCCGAATATTCTGGTCACGGCTCCGAGAGTCTGCGCAGGGACATCAGGAACAGGGTGGATTACAGATGCTGTACGCTTCGACGGGATGTTTCACTCTCACGGTGATCATGGGCGTCTGGCTCGCCATTTTCGCGGCCCGGTACAAACGCCCCTTCAGCTTCCTCACGCCCGTGCATGTCGGCTCGGCCATTGTGGGCTCGGTCTTTCTGGTCATCGCCATCAGCAACGGCGACAGCCGGCTCATGCTGAACGTGGCGCTTGCCGTGGCCATCGCCGCCTTCGGTGTGCTGATGGCCTTCTTCCGCAGGCGCGGCGCCATGATCGCGCCGCTCTATATGTGTCACATCCTGCTGGCGGTGATGTTCTATTTTTCGATGGTCTGCTTCACCATCTTCCCGAATTTCGGCCTCGACTGATCGTTCTTACAGGGCCGAAAGGCTCTTCCAGATCATATAGGCCGCAACCGTGAAGATGACGCACGCAAAGAACGTCGTCAGCGCCGCACCGGAACCCGACAGACGCTTCGCCGCCCGGGTTCCGAAGAAACTGCCCACAATTCCCCCCGCCACGAACAGCGCACCCATCACCCAGTCCACATAGCCCGAAAGCATGTAACTCAACGCCGTACTGGCTCCCAGCGCGGCCACGGCTACAAGCGACGTTCCCACGGCATTGAGAATGGGCATCCGCGTGCAGGCAATGAGCGCGGGTACGATCAGAAACCCGCCACCGATCCCAAAAAACCCGGACAGCACACCCGTCCCGGCCCCGGCCATCATGACGCGCGGCATGTTCTGGCGATTGCACGCCGCCCCCGCCTCACCCTTGTTGCGTCGCCCCCGCAGCATGAGAACGCCCACCACGACCATCAGCAGCGCAAAGCAGAGCAGCAGCTTCTGCCCGTTCACCGCCTTGCCGAAGGCCGCCCCGATGAGCGCCCCCACGACACCGCAGGGCGCGAAAATGGCCGCGCATTTCCATTTGACCGTCCCGGCCCGGGCATGGCTTACCAGCCCGGTCAACGCGTTGACCGCCACGGCCATCGCACTCGTCCCGATCGCGACATGGGGGTTTTTCACCCCCACCACATAGACCATCAGGGGCACGGCAAGGATGGACCCCCCGCCCCCGATCAGCCCCAGCGTAAATCCGATCAGGACACCGCAGGCCAGTTCAAGCGCAATATGCACAACCGGTTCAGCCGCCCTTCTTCGCGTTCAGCGGCTTGGGCGCAACCATGAGTTCGCGCCCCTTGAGCATGCCGTCCCAGTACATCAGCGGCATGACATATTTCTTGAGCCACCAGGCCAGACGCGTCGGCTTCTGCCCGTTGAGCAGCCATTTCGGCAGCGTCGGCGCCAGCTTGCCGCCATAACGGAACTCGGCCAGCACGATCCGCCCGTTTTCCACCGTCAGCGGACAGGCGCCATAGCCCTCATATTCCGAAACCGGAGCCTGATGCTTCAGGAAGGCCAGCACATTGGTCGCCACCACAGGCGCCTGCACGCGAACCGCCGCAGCCGTCTTAGCTGAGGATGTGCCGATCACGTCACCAATGGCGAACACATCCGGGAAACGCACATGCTGCAACGTCGCCGGATTGACCTCAACGAACCCGTCCGAACCCGCCAGCGCACTCTCGCGGATCACCTGCGGCGCGCTCTGCGGCGGCACGACATGCAGCATGTCGAACTTGCGTTCGACGCGCTCCACACCTTCGCCGACCTTGCGCTCGAACACGGCGGTCCGGTTCGGACCATCCACTGCCACCAGCTTCGATCCGGTATGCAGCCCGACGTGATAGCACTTGATGTATTCCATCAGCGGCGGCACGAATTCCTTCACGCCAAACAGTCCCGGCGTGGCCGTGTCGAACTCGACCGAAATGCTATCCAGCACGCCACGGCGCTTCCAGGCATCACAGGACAGATACACGGCCTTCTGCGGTGCACCGGCACACTTAATCGGCATGGGCGGCTGCGTGAAGATCGCCGTCCCGCTCTTGAGCTGCTGCACCAGCTGCCAGGTATAGGGCGCCAGATCGAAGCGGTAGTTCGACGTCACACCGTTCTTGCCCAGCGTCTCCGCCAGACCCGGAATGGCATCCCAGTTCAGCGTAATCCCCGTCGCCACGATCAGTGCATCATAGGAAACGACAGACCCGTCCCCCAGAACAACCTCCCGCACATCGGGCCGGAACAACTTCGCCGCCTGACGTACCCAGACGACGTCTTTCGGCATGACATCCGCTTCCTTGCGGCGCGTCTGGGCCGCCTGAAAGACACCCCCGCCCACAAGCGTCCAGCCCGGCTGGTAGAAATGCTCGTTCGAGCGCTCGACCACACCGATCGACAGATGGCTGTTGCGCTTGAGCAGACTGCCCGCAACCGACAGGCCACCCGCGCCACCGCCAATAATCAGCACCTGAAAATGCGCCGCTCCCTTGCGTGGAGCCGCAGACGGTGCCGCAACACTCTCGATCCGGCCCCGCAGACCGCTGATATCCACCCCGGCCTTGGCCGCCGCCGCGAAAATCTCCGCAGCCGGACGCTTGCCCGCTTCCGCCAGAGCCCAGATCTGCGCCGCCCGTGTCCCGGAACGGCAATAGCCGACAACCGGGCCCGGAAGGGTGGCCAGAGCCGTCCGCGTCTGCGCCACCTGCGCCTCATCCGGCACTGTCCCGGCCTTCACGGGGATTGCCGCAAACGCCAGTCCAGCCTCTTTGGCTGCTTCTTCAATCACCGTCATTTCCGGCTGGTCCGGGGCTTCCCCGTCCGGACGGAAACACAGGATCGTGCGAAAACCCTCCGCCTTCAGATCCGCAATATCCTGCACGGCAATCTGGGGGGAAACGGCGTAGCTGTCGGTCAGATGACGGGTTGGCATGGGAATTCCAGAAACGGCTAAAATCTCGGGGAATAAGGTACAGGTGCGCCCAGGTCAGACGCGATTGACAGGGATCTTGATATAGCTCACACCATCAGCTTCGGGTTCGGGCAGGTGCCCCCCGCGCATATTGACCTGCACGGACGGCATCAGCAGACGCGGCATCGCCAGCGTGGCATCGCGCTCCGTCCGCATCTTCACGAATTCCCCTTCGCTCACCCCGTCATGAACATGGATGTTGTAATCCCGCTCATGCCCCACGGTCGTCAGCCAGGCATACTCATCCCGGCCCGGTGCCTTGTAATCGTGGCACAGGAACAGCCGCGTCTCGGCTGGAAGCGACAGCAGACGGCGGATGGAGCGGAAAAGCTGCCGCGGATCACCGCCCGGGAAATCCGCCCGAGCCGTGCCGAAATCCGGCATGAAGATCGTATCGCCCACGAACGCCGCATTGCCAATCACGAAGGCCATGTCGGCCGGCGTATGGCCCGGAACATGCAGCACCGTGACGGGGAGGTCTCCGATCCGGAACGTCTCGCCGTCGGTGAAGAGATGATCGAATTGCGATCCGTCCCGCGCAAACCGGGTGCCGGCATTGAAGATCTTGCCGAACACCGCCTGAACCCGCGTGATATCCGCGCCGATCCCGAGCTTCCCACCAATCTTTTCCTGCAGCCAGGGAGCGGCGGAGAGGTGATCGGCATGGGCATGCGTCTCAAGCTGCCAGTCGACGGTCAGACCTTCCCGCTCCACGTAATCGACAATCGCCTGCGCCGATCCATGGGACGTGCGACCGGCGGCCGCGTCATAATCGAGCACAGAGTCGATAACGGCTGCGCGCTTCGTGACGGGACAATGGACAACGTGGCTCGCGGTATTCGTGGCTTCGTCGAAAAACGTACAGACATCGGGAGCGGGCGCCGCGCCTTCCTCGGTTCGCCGGATCTGGCCTGTTGCGGCCTGGACTGCTGCATCATGCATGGCGTTCACCTTCTGGCTGTGGAATGCCTTTACGACACTTTCATTAACTGTTAAGTTAATATTGTAAGTGTTGCATGTCAAGCGCCCTGATGCTTTTGGAACCGGATCATGAACGTATCCACTCCCGCTGAATCCCCCCTTCCGTTTCTGCGCATTGGCGACCGGGCTCCGGATTTCAGCGCCCGGACCACGCATGGCGAATTCATCATGAGCGCCCTGCGCGGACACTGGGTCCTGCTTTTCGCCCATCCGGCCGACTTCACGCCCGTCTGCACCAGCGAGTTCATCGCCCTGGCCCGCAGCGCGGAAGAGTTCCAGAAGCGGGACTGCGTCCTGCTCGGCATCTCGGCGGACAGCCTCCCGGCCCATCTCGCCTGGGTCGAGGCCATCAACACGCAGTTCGGAATCCAGATCCCCTTTCCCATCATCGAGGACCCGTCCCTCGCCGTCGCCCGCGCCTATGGCATGCTCGACAGCGCGGCACAGGACAGCGCCACCGTGCGCTCGATTTTCGTGATCGACCCGTCGGGCACCATCCGCGCTATCCTGAACTATCCGGCCACGGTCGGGCGCTCCGTCCCCGAACTGCTGCGCCTGCTCTGCGCGCTTCAGGAAGTGGACCGCGCCGGCGCGCTCACGCCCGAAAGCTGGCAGCCGGGACAGCCCACCGTCGCACCCCCGCTCCAGACACAGGCCGCCGTGGAAAAGGCCGGTGCGAAATGGTTCTTCCAGCCCATGACGCGGGAGCGCTCATGACCGTCCTGCTCCCCCTTGAGAAAAGCCGCGAACTGGCGGAATGGCTGCGCATCCTCGCCCAGCCGCAGCGCCTCATGATCCTCTCAGCCCTGCTCGACAGCACCCATGCCGTCAGCGAGATCGAGACCATGACCGGCATTGGACAGCCCACGCTGAGCCAGCATCTGGGCGCCCTCAGACGTGCGGGACTGATCGAATCCCAGCGCGAATCCCGCGCCATCCATTACTGCTGGACCGACACGCCGGACGCCCGCCGAGCACGCGCCCTGCTGATGAGCCTGCAGCCCGGCGCACTCCCGCCAGAACTCCCTTCCCCCACACCTGAAACCACCCCCGGGCCAGCAGCCTCGGCGCGTTTTGCCCGTATTCTTCACCCCTGACAGTCCTTAATCAGGAATTGTCCGGTCCTTATTGAAGACAACAGGGGAAGTGTAGTTGCGATAAAGTTATTCGGGACTGAAACCGCAAAAGGCCCCATACGCTTACCTGTAGGTAAGGAGAAAGAATATGATCCGTTATTTCATCGCTCTGACCGGCCTGACGTTTGCACTGACGCAGGCCGCTGGCGCGGCTACCCGCGAAGAACAGAAGCAGGCCTGCCAGGGCGACGCCATCCGTCTGTGTACGCTGGCCATTCCCAACGAAGCCAAGATCACCGCCTGCATGAAAAAGAAGATCGACCAGCTTTCCCCGAAATGCCGTGCGATGTTCACCCCGGTGCCGCAGACCAAGAAGGCACCCGCGCCGAAGCCCAAACAGGGCTGACCTCCGGACTGACCGGCACGGACGGCTTGTGGAGAGACCCGAGGGAGACCGTGGGCAAAGGCGAATAGGAAATTCTCAATTTTCGTAAATCCTCCCGCGCCCGTGACTGGTTTCTGTCCGGCAGAATGGGTATGGTGTTTTCAGTGATTTTTCGAAGAGCACTGACACCATACTGCGAGCGTCAGGATCTGACATGACGGGTCTGGTGTCGTTACTGGACAGACCATACCCATGACCAGACAGCATGACCGCCGCAAAGTAACCCTCAAGGATGTGGCAGCGCAGGTCGGCGTCTCCCATACAACAGTCTCAAACGCCTATATCCGTCCAGGCCAGCTCTCGGCCGCTTTACGCGAGAGGATCCTCGCCGCCGCACAGGAGCTTGGTTACACCGGCCCCGATCCGGCCGCCAAGCAGCTTGCCACCGGTCGCGCCGGCGCGCTGGGCTTCCTCTTCAGCGAGGACCTGCCCTATGCCTTCACCGATCCCGCGATCCTCAGTGTCCTCAACGGCGTCGCCCGCTCCTGCGACGAGCTGGAAACCGACCTTGCGCTGATTTCCGCGGGCAGCAACCTGCGAAACCGCACGGCCCCCGTCTCGCTCGGCAACGCTGCCGTGGACGGTTACATCCTCTATTCCGTCGCCCCCGACAGCCGCTGCGTCATGATGGCCCAGCAGCGCAATGTCCCCCTCGTGGTGGTAGACCAGCCCCGTCTCAACGGCGTGCCCTATGTCGGGATCGACGATCGCGGCTCCGCCTACCGCGCAGCCAAGACCCTGCTCGATCTCGGACACCGGCATTTCGGCATCCTGTCACTCAAGACGGCCCATGACGGCTATTTCGGTCCGCTGACCGCCAAACGCCGCGCCAATATCGCCCACAGCACCATCGCCATGCGGCTTGAAGGCTATGTGCTCGCATTGCAGGAAGCCGGGATCGCGCCCGAAGACGTCCCGACCTGGGAAATCCCGATCAATTCCGAGGACATGGGCGCCCAGGGCGTGCGCCATCTCCTCAACCGCGCCCAGCGCCCAACCGCCATCCTCGCCATGAGCGACCGCGTAGCCATCGGCGCCATGCAGACCATCCGTGCGCTTGGCCTGAACATCCCACAGGATGTGTCGATCTTCGGCTTTGACGACATCCCCGCCGCAGAAGGCGCGGATCTGAGTACGATCCGCCAGCCGCATGAGCGCAAGGGCACGGAAGCCGTCCGTCTGCTGAGCGCCGCCACAGGCAGCAGCGAAAACGTCATCCTCGAAACCGAACTGGTCCTGCGCGGCAGCATCGGCCCTACCGCCTGAACTTCCCTTTCGGGAGACCTTCAGCCCCGAAGCGCCGTCGGCAGGTCCGCGAAAGCATCAATCCGCAGATCCGGCCTCAGTGCGGCGCATTGCTGCGACGAGCCATGACCGTAACTGGCCCAGCATGAGGCGATCCCGGCGTTACGGGCGAACTGGAGGTCGGCCACGGTATCGCCCACCATCAGGAAAGCCGAGCGGGGCAGATCGGGAAAAAGCGGAAGAACGCGCTCTTCCATCACGCGCGGATCGGGCTTGTGCGGAAAATTCGGCTCTGACGCCACAACACCGCTGAAAAATGGTTCCAGTCCAAACCGCGCCATGCTCGCATGAACCGTGGGCGCATGCTTGTTGCTGAGAATGGCAAGGGTTTTTCCCTGCTCCTTCAGGGCCGTGAGCGTCTCCACCACGCCGTCGAACAGGACCGTCTCTTCCTCGTCGGCCGCCGGATAGAACGCCCGGTAGTGCCGCACGAATGAGGCGGCATCGCGTTCGTCGCTTTTGGGTGCGATCGCCTGGAACAGGGTCTGGAGCGTCCCGCCCCGTGTCAGTTCCTGTTTGAGGACATCCGCGGAAGGCGCTGTCACACCCACCGCATCAAAGGCCTCTTTCAGGCTGTGCAGAATGGCTGGCTGCGTCTCCGCCAGAGTGCCGTCATAGTCGAGGAGAAGGATCGGAAAACGTGTCATATCCCCTTTTCCCCTGCCCGGCGCCGGAAATCCATCCCCCCGCACAACAACAGGCCGATGTCTTACTCCGCGCGCTCTGCCCCACCCGTCAGGAGCGCCCGGATTCCAGGAAGGATTGCAATCAGCAATCCCCCTGGCGGCTGCGGGCTGTGTGCGGATGCCAGCATGCTGGCCGAGTTTTCAAAGGCCGCCTGCTGTTCCTGAAGCAGCCGGTTCGCATCCATCCGCCAGGCTGAACCATCCCGTCCGTCCAGAACCCCGAGCCCCGCCCGCGACAGCAGAGCGACGGCATGCGACACCGGCACGACAGCCTCAAGCACCGGAACACCCTTCGCGCTTGTCACAAACGCCGCGTCATTGTCCGACCAGCGCTGCAGCATCTGCCGCAGCGGGGCGGCAAACGCGCGCTCGCCCCGGACGTACCGCGCGGCCATCGCATTGAACCGCAATGCTACGAACGCATCCGGGTCCGTCACCGCAACAGGCGCTGACAGCATCGCATCCCCGCTGGGCGCAGCAAGATGGTTGAGAGCGTAGTTGCGGACCGGGACCGTCACTTCGGTCAGGATCTTCAGCGGTTCCGAATGTCCCGGCGCCATGGCCTCACGCATGGCCTCCCGATGCTGCGTCGCCTGCAATCCGGTTGTCTCAAGCTCCGCCATCACAAGCGGCAGGCGCCGTTCCAGATCGGGAACGTCGCGTACATCCTGCGCGGACCAGAACCGCTCGGCCAGAGCCGCCATCCGGGGCCACAGCCGCCCATCCAGCATCGGCTCGGACACCATTTCCGCCCAGAGCGTGCCTTCCGCCCCCATGACCAGCGCCTTCTGCCCGTCATCCAGCGGCGGAGCATGCTCGTCCATCGCGAACGGCACCGAAAATTCAGGATGTTTGGGCGGATATTTTGCCAGCTGCTCCGCCGTGATCCCCTCGGCCTTTGTATCAAACGGATCGACCGCATAATGGGCGGCAGACGGCCGCAGCAGATCCAGATAATACCCCGCCGACACCACAACCGGATGCCCGGCCTGCGTCGCCGTTCCGGTCCATTTCGACGCCCGCCAGGGCTCGACGACGACATTCTTCGGGATTGGCGCCTCGCTGACCTCGTCCCAGCCCATCATGACATGACCCTGGGCGGAAATGATCTTCGCGACCTCTCCCGTAAAAGCCGCCTGAAGCGCAGCGGCCGTCTCGAAGCCATGCGCCTTCATATAGGCCGCAATGGCCGGATTCTTCGTCCACTGGGAGGAGACGACCTCATCGCCCCCGGTATGCACATACCGGTCCGGGAAAAGTCCGCCCATCTCCCCGTACAGCACGCGCACAAAACGCAATGTCTGCGGATTGGTCGGGTCCAGCGCGGCATTGTTGAGGTTCAGCCCCTTGGCGGTCACATCCGGCAGAGGCTGGGCCGCCAGCTCGGGATAGGCCTGAAGGATCGCCAGCGCATGACCGGGCACATCGATTTCCGGCACGACACGGATGCCCCGATCCGCCGCATAGGCCACGACCTCGCGGATCTGCGCCTGCGTGTAATACTGGCCGTGCGACGCCACAGTCTGAAGCTTTGGGAACATCCGGCTTTCAACCCGGAAGCCGGCTCCATCGCTCAGATGCCAGTGCAGGACGTTAAGCTTGACCAGCTCCATCGCATCGAGCTGCCGCTCGATGGTCTCGACCGTGTCGAAATGCCGCGACACATCCATCAGCAGACCGCGCCAGGCAAAGCGGGGCGCGTCTTCAACATGCACACGCTCGACCAGAGCCCCCTGCGGCGTCACCCGGACAAGCTGAAGCAGCGTCGCCAGACCGTGGATCACCCCTGCCGGCCCCTCCGCCTCCAGCCGCGCGCCAGTGGCGGACGTCGTGAGCGCATAACGCTCCTTTTCGTCCACACTCAGATAGGTCCGGTCCTGCCCGGCCGAGATATGCAGCACATAAGGCGCCCACCGGCCCGCAGGCCCGGCGATCGCGGTCAGACGTGTCGTAAACCGCGCCACCGCCCGCAACAGCAGAGGCGAGGGCCGCGTGTCCCACACAACCTGAATTCCGCCCCCGATCGACGCCACCCCATTGGAGACCGAAACGGTCTGCGGCACGGGCAGCAGGGTCTCTTCCGCCCGCGCAACACTCCCCAGCCCCCCGGCCAGCACGCTTCCCGCAAGAAGCAGCCACGCCGCACGGACAAACCTGCGGGGAGAACTCAGGCCGCGAGGCGGGGCGGTATGCGTCATACGGGGCTTTCCTTGGAAAATCGGAAGATCAGTGCGTATCGGTAGCGGGCGGCAGCGCATCGAGCATCCGCTGCGCGTCATCGGCCGAAAGCGCGATGCCATAGAAATCATGATAGAAAGACCGGATCGACCGGATCATCGCCGGGACATCCACCTGCCCGGTCTGGACGATCTGCCGGGCCCAGATCACCTGAAGCATCAGCTCCGGCCCATAGCGGTCCCAGGGGAAAAGACCCGTCGGATTGCGATAGACCCGCCCCGATTGCACGGCCTTGATCTTCGACCAGACGGGGTCCTTTTTCAGGGCTGCCGGATCACCCGCATTGGCAGCGACGATCAGAATATCCGGGTTCCAGGAGAGGACCTGCTCGATGGAAACAGGCTGCTTGTTGCCGTGGATCCCCTGCGCCGCATTCTGCCCGCCCGCACTGCGGATCCACTGGTCGATGATGCTGTCATCGCCATCCACCCGCAGTGGCTTGAGAGACTCCACATGCAGCACACGCGGCCCCTGCGGGTTGGTCGGGGCCTGCGAGACGACCTGAAGGAACACCGAACGGTAGGCCTGCGCCCGCTTGGCGGCCATCGGCGTCTGAAGCAGGGTCGCGGTCCCGTCCACGCAGTCGAGCATGGCATCGAACCGGTCGAACCCTTCGGGCGCCACATTCAGCCCCGCGCGTGTCAGGGCTTCGGCGGAATGGCCCGAGTTGGTGACGAACACCAGATCGGGATGCAGCGCCAGCAGTTCTTCCGCGTTCAGATTGCCCGGATCCAGCGTCTCCGCCTTTGCCAGTTCCGGCACCAGGCGGAACATCCAGGGCAGCATCGCCGGACGCGCCACGGTACCCACGATCCGGTCCTGCGCGCCCAGCATGATGAGCGTCGCATTATGCGCGTACCAGCCTTCAACGATCCGCTCGGGCGGGGCGGCATGCGCCACAGGCGCCGGCAGGGATATGGCCAGTGCCCCGCCCAGCAGGGCCGCCGGGAGTGTGAGGGCCGAAAACCGCTTCAAGAGTTGTGAGAGTGTCATTTCTCGTCCCTTCCATGATGGAAAAAGCGGTTTCCGGCATGGTCCGTCTGGGTCAGAGGCACACCGTAAAGCGCTGACATCCGTTGCGCCGTCACAACATCCTGTGGCGGCCCGTCCGCGTCAATCCGGCCGTGATCGAGGACCAGAACCCGGCTTGCGCGGACATACAGTTCTTCCGGCCGGTGCGAGGTGAGCATAACAAGCCGGCCTTCCCGCGCAAGATCCGCCAGCAGCGCCATCAGACGCAGCTGATACCCGTAATCCAGCCCGGTCATCGGCTCATCCAGCAGCAGGCCCTGCGCGTCCTGCGCAATGGCCCGCGCCAGCACGACCCGCTGACGCTCCCCGCCGGAAAGCTCCGTCACCGGACGATCCGCAAATCCCGACAGCCCCATCCGCTCCAGCGCGGCATCAACGGCCAGCCGGTCTTCCCAAGACAGCCGCCCCGTGAGCCCGGAATAAGGCACACGCCCCAGTTCCACCATCCGCCGCACCGTATAGGGAAAGGTCGCGACATGACTTTGCGGCACATAGGCCAGATGCCGCGCAATGGCGGAGGCCGACCACTCCCGCAGAGAGCGCCCTTCCAGAAAAACATCCCCGACCGAAGGCGTCAGAAACCCCATCAGCAGCCGCAGCAGCGTACTCTTGCCCGCCCCGTTCAGCCCCAGAAGCCCGACCAGCTCGCCCTTCTCCAGCGAGAGATCAATGCCCTCCAGCACGGGAACAGTCCCCCGCGGCTGACGAAATCCCAGGTTCCGGCACGACAGCAGCGTCATGCCACCCCACTCCGCAAACGCCGCAGCACCAGCACGAAGGCCAGCGCCCCGAAAAGCTGCGTGACGATCCCCAGCGGAACCTCTCCCGTCGTCAGACTGCGCGCGCAGGTATCGGCCAGCACCAGCCCGGCCGCCCCCAGAAGCGCCGTCACCGGCATCATGCTCCGATGTTCCGCCCCGGCCAGAAGCCGCGCGACATGCGGCACCAGCAGCCCGATCCAGCCAATGATCCCCGCCATCGAGATCGTCATGGCACAGGCCAGCGTTGCCAGAACGATCAGCGCCGGACGCATGACCCGCACCGACACGCCCAGACTGCGCGCCTCGTCGTCCCCGAGCGACAGCACGTCGAGCACAGGCGCGCACAGAACCAGCGCCACCGTCAGAACAATGAGCGGCCCCGACATCCAGGCCAGTTCCTGCCATCCGCTCGGTGCCAGACTGCCCAGAAGCCAGTTCACGATGGCCGGGAGCTGGTCCATTGGATCGGCAAGATATTTCACCAAAGACAGTAATGCCGTGAAAATCGCGTTCCCGATCAGGCCGCCCAGCAGCAGCGTCAGGATGCCCCCGCCCGGCAGCGTCCTGCTGATGAGGAGGCCGGTTCCGACCGCCAGCAGACCGCCGCCGAACGCGCCCATCTGCACCACGACCGCCGATCCGCCGCTGACGATACTCAGCGCCGCCCCAAACGCCGCCCCACTCAGAACCCCAAGCAGATCGGGCGAGACCAGCGGATTGCGGAACACCGCCTGATAGGTCGCGCCCCCGCAGGACAGCGCACTCCCGACCAGCAGCGCCGCCAGAATGCGCGGCAATCGCGCCTGCATGACGACAACCTGCGCCACGGGATCACTCGCGGAAGACAGATGCAGCAGAGACCCGAACACCCCCATCACGCGCAGTGGCGACAGCGGATACCGCCCCAGACAGAGCGCGCACACCACGCTCAGGATGACACAGGCCAAAGCGAGAGACCGGATCAGGGCAGGACGGGCGGAAATAACGCTTCCTCTCGGCAGAACGGCCAATCTGCCGCCGGGAAATCATAAGCCAAGCCTTCCCGCATCACCAGAACCCCACCGGGGGATAGACCAGGGCAGAAGTCAGGGGAGAAACCGGAGCCCGAACCGCCCTCGGAACGGCCTCTGGAAGTCCGTCAGAAGCATAGGAAGTTTTTGACACCCGGTGTCAAAATATTCATCGGGAGACATACTTGCCGCGAAAACAATGTAACAGATCCTCACGGCGATCCGTCAATATCCCTCCCCTATCCGCGCAGAGTCCACCTCATGGAATACTGCAATCAGGACCAAGAATATCCCGGATTAACGCTGAAACATCGCGAAATCTGTGTTATTTTCCTGACAAAGGCCGCATTTATTTCCCGAAACACCCGGTTTTGAGATAACGCAACCTTCCCTTTCACGGCTCCGTGCACTAGGTTGCACGGAACTGCCACCTTTTGTGGCAAATGATTTCAAACCTGCCGGGACAGTTTAAGCATGCTCAAACGGATAGCTGCCGCCGTCATTGGCCTTGGCGCAGTGGGAGGCATCGGCTTTCTTGCCTATGCTTGGTACCCCGCCATTGCCCCGATCCCGCGGCCAGCCGCATCGTCATTCTCCGCAGACGCCATCAGCCGTGGCGAAATCGTGGCGAATGGCGGCTACTGTGCGGAGTGTCATACCCGCGTGGATGGCAAACCCGGCCCCGAACTGGCCGGCGACTTCAAGATGGCCACACCCTTCGGTGACATCTTCTCGTCCAACATCACGCCTGATGAAGAATGGGGAATCGGCAACTGGTCGCTGGCCGCGTTCAAGCGCGCCATGAACAAGGGCATCGCCCGCGACGGCTCCCAGCTCTATCCGGCCTTCCCGTTCGACCATTTCACGAAGGTCAGCGATCAGGACGTCTCGGACCTGTACGCCTATCTGATGACGCGCCCTGCCGTGCATCTGAAGCCACGTGACAACACGGTCCCCTTCCCGATCAACATCCGTCTGATCGGACAGGGCTTCTGGAAACTGCTGTTCTTCACCCCGGGCCGCTACCAGAACGACCCGAAGCATGACGCACAGTGGAACCGCGGCGCCTATCTCGCCGAGGGCAACGAACACTGTGGCGCCTGCCATACGCCGCGTAACCTTCTCGGCGCCGAGAAGATGAGCAGCGTCTATGACGGTGCGGTCATCGACGGCTGGATCGCCCCGCCGCTGAACGACCACAACCCGACGCCCGTCGTCTGGACCGAAGACGAGCTGTTCCAGTATCTGCGCTTCGGCGTAGCCCCGCTGCACGGTTCCGCCGCAGGCCCGATGTCGCCTGTCCCGCACCGCTTCCTCTCCAAGATCCCCGAGGAAGACGTGCATGCGATCGCACATTATTATGCGGACGTGGACAAGGCCGCCCAGCGCAGTTCTGGCGATCAGGCCGCGATTACCCGCGCCATGCAGATGTCCGGCCGTGACCTGACGGGTCCGCAGCCGCTCGACGAAGACGCACGCCTGTATCAGGGAGCCTGTGGCGCCTGCCATTACAATTCCGGCCCGAACCCCGTTCTGGGACGCCCGGAACTGGCTCTGAACAACGCGCTGTGGCTGGATGAGCCGAACAACCTCTATCAGGTCATGCTGCACGGCATCACCGCGGAGGAAGGTCAGGACCACATCTCGATGCCGAGCTTCTATTCCGGCCTGTCCGATCATGACATGGCCCGCATCGCCGCGTATCTGCGTCGCACACGCACCACGCTGCCCCCCTGGACGGATCTGGAGAAGAAGGCCGCGAGCGCGCGCGCCACGCTCGAAGCTCCGCCCGTCAACGCTTCGCACTGATCCGGGCAGGACTGGGAAAACAGGACATGACCACGAAATTTGAACTCAACGGACAGCCCGTTACGGTCGACGCCCCGGCAGACACCCCCCTGCTGTGGGTCATCCGTGACGACCTGAACCTGACCGGCACCAAGTTCGGCTGCGGCATCGGCGAATGCGGTGCCTGCACCGTCCATGTGGGCGGCCGCGCCACGCGCTCCTGCATCACGCCGCTCTCCGCCGTCGAAGGCGCTTCGATCACCACGATCGAAGGCCTCGACCCGGCAGGAAACCACGTCGTGCAGGTCGCCTGGCGTGACCAGCAGGTGCCGCAGTGCGGCTACTGCCAGTCCGGCCAGATCATGCAGGCCGCAAGCCTCCTGAAGGACTATCCGAACCCGACGGACGACCAGATTGACGGCGTAATGGGCGGCAGCCTCTGCCGCTGCATGACCTATATCCGCATCCGCAAGGCCATCAAGGAAGCTGCCTCAAGGCAGCAGGAAGGCGCCAACAATGGCTAAAATCGAACAGATTGCGAAAAAGAGCGACGCCACGCGCCTCTCCCGCCGCAACTTCCTGATGACGGCGGCCGGCGCCGGGCTGATGTTCGGTTTCGCCCGCAAGGCCGGTGCTGCCACGACACTTCCGTCTGCCATGCCGCCGGAAGCCGCGTTCGAGCCCAATATCTGGTGCGCCATCGCTCCTGACGGGTCGATCAACGTCAACATCGTCCGCGCCGAAATGGGCCAGCATGTCGGCACCGCCCTCGCCCGCATCATCGCGGACGAAATGGACGCCGACTGGGACAAGATCAAGATCACGCAGGTCGACACCGCCCCGAAATGGGCCGGCAAGTACGTCACCGGCGGGTCCTGGTCCGTCTGGGACACCTGGGACACGTTCCGTCAGGCCGGTGCCGCCGCGCGTAGCGTGATGATCGAGGAAGGCGCGAAGCTCCTCGGTACCACGCCGGACCGCTGCACCGCGCATGAAAGCGTCGTCTCCGCTGGCAGCAAAAGCATTTCCTTCGGTGACATCGTCGCCCGCGCCAAGCCGACCCGGACCTTCACGCCGGAAGAGATGGCCAAACTGCCGCTCAAGCCGACGGGCAACCGCCGCCTCATCAGCAAGCAGGTCCCGGCCCTCGACATTCCGGACAAGACGACCGGCAAGGCCATCTACGGCATCGACGTCAAGCTCGACGGCATGGTCTATGGCCGCCCGAAAATGCCGCCGACCCGCTACGCCGCCAAGGTCATCTCCGTGGACGACAGTGCTGCGAAGAAGATCCCGGGCTATCTGCGCTATGTGGTTCTGGACGATCCCTCCGGCATCGTTCCGGGCTGGGTCGTGGCCCTCGCCAAGACCTATCCCGCTGCAATCCGCGCCGCCGACGCCCTGAAGGTTCAGTGGAATCCCGGCCCGACGATCAACGTCTCCGAAGCGGATATCATCGAGCACGGTCGCAAGCTGGCCGCCGACCCGAAGAACGGCACCCGCGTCTTCAATGACAAGGGCGTGGACGAAGCCCTGACCATCCATCCCGGTCAGGTCTTCGAGCGCAGCTATACCTGTGCCTCGGTCGCGCATTACCAGCTCGAGCCGGTGAACGCCGTAGCCCGCCACATTGACGGCATGTGGGAAATCCACACCGGCAACCAGTGGCAGTCCCTGATCCTGCCGCAGCTCGCCAAGTCGCTCCAGGTCCCTGAAGAGCAGGTCGTCATGCGCACCTACATGCTCGGCGGTGGCTTCGGACGTCGTCTGAACGGCGATTACTGCATCCCGGCGGCCCTTGCCTCCAAGGCCATTGGCGGCGCACCGGTCAAGCTGATCCTGACCCGCTCCGATGACATGGAGCTGGACTCCATCCGCTCGCCGTCCATCCAGACGATCAAGGTTGCACTCGACAACGACCGCAAGAAGATCGTGGGCATGGACTATGTCGCGGTTGCCGGCTGGCCGACGCAGGTCATGGCTCCGGCCTTCCTCGCCACCGGCGAAGACGGCAAGAAGTACGATCCGTTCGCCATCGCCGGCGCGGATCACTGGTACGAAACCGGCCCGACCCGCGTCCGCGCCATCAGCAACGATCTGGCCAACGCAACCTTCCGTCCCGGCTGGCTGCGCTCGGTCAGTGCCGGCTGGACGCCCTGGGCGCTGGAATGCTTCCTCGACGAACTGGCCCATTCCACCAAGCAGGACCCGCTGGCGTTCCGTCTGTCCATGTTCACGGCGCAGGGCCGTAACGCCGGTCAGGCTCCGAACTCCGTGGGTGGTGCCAAGCGTCAGGCCGCCGTGCTCCAGCGTCTGGCCGACAAGATCGGTTACGCCAACAAGCAGCTCCCGGCCGATACCGGTATCGGCATCGCCACCAGCTTCGGTCAGGAACGCGGCATGCCGACCTGGACGGCCGCTGCGGCGCAGATCCATGTCGACCGCAAGACGGGCGTCGTAACCTGCCAGAAGCTCTGGCTCGTCCTCGATGCCGGTACCATCGTCGATCCGGGTGGCGCACTCGCCCAGACCGAAGGTGCGGCACTGTGGGGCTTCAGCATGGCGCTGTTCGAGGGCACCGAGATCGTCAACGGCACGATCAAGGACCGCAACCTCAACACCTACACGCCGCTGCGCATCCCTGATGTACCGGACATCGACATTGAGTTCATCCAGAACACCGAAAAGCCCACTGGTCTTGGTGAGCCGGGTGTCACGGTCGTCGCTCCCGCCATCGGCAACGCGATCTTCAATGCCGTAGGTATCCGCCTGCGTCACATGCCGATGCGCCCGGCCGATGTGCGCCGCGAGCTGCAGCAGCATACGAGCTGATCCAGCCCGCACATCACGACAAAGGCCGCAGTCCCCCCGGACCTGCGGCCTTTTTCATACGTGGCGACAGGGCCACATCCCACAATCCGGACGGGATAGGTCTTGCCAAATACCCCAAAAGTCGTGAGAGACTGAGCCGTTCAGGAACCAGCAGGAGCCGGAACGACGATGCGCCGCCGGAAAAAGGACAAACTGTGAGCTGGTTTTACGAAGAACATGGCACCCGCAAGGGGCCGGTGTCCGCCGACGGGATGAAAGCCCTCGTCACGGAAGGGATCATCGGACATTCCACCCTGTGCTGGACCGAAAGCTTCGGCGGTGAATGGCATCCGGCTGGAAGCTGCGTGTTCTGGCCGCCCCAGCCCGAAGGCGTTCCCCCGGCTCTTCCCGCAAGCCTGATCTCCAACCGCTGGCTGTGGCTCAGCCTGATCGGCCCGTTCTTCGGCAGCATGGCGATCGGAATCCTGGAAGGATTCGGCCTCATTCCGGAGTTCGCGAGCAATATCGGCACCATGGTCGTCAGTGTCGGGATTTTCTACTGCGCGCTGATCATGGACCGCCGCAGCCTGCTGGCAGCGGGCTTCCGTCCTGGTACGATCCTGTGGATCCTCCTGCCCCCGCTCTATTTCTGGCGCCGCATCCAGATCGTGGGGCACGGCATGCTGCTCTTTTTCCTGTCGGTGCTGGTGTTCCTGTGCGAGTTCATCCCCGCGATCACCAATGGCTGGCACATCATGCCGGACGAAGGCCTCTCCAGCTACGTCTCCCGCCGCTACTACGAGCTGTAAGCCCTCAGCAGTACCGGCGGTAAAACGCTTCGACCCTGCTGGCCGCCGCCCCGATCCTGTAGCGCGACATGTCCCACTGGCGCGGCGCGGCACTTTCCAGACGCCGCAGCCCTTCCGTCAAAGCCTCCAGACTGTCCGGCGCCACCAGGCAGTCCGGCGCATCGGCCAGAATATCCTTCACGCCACCAGCCGCCGTAGCGCAGACCGGCAGGCCGGCTTCCATGGCCTCCAGCAGCACCAGCCCGAACGGCTCATGACGTGAGGGCACGATAAACGCATCGAACGCCGCCAGAAGATCGGGCATGTCCGTGCGATATCCGGTGAAGATGATGTCCGGCCGCCCCTGTGCCGCCTGTTGCAGCGCATCGCGCTCCGGCCCGTCGCCCATCATAACGAGACGGGTCCCGGGCTTCAGCTCCGCCTGCTTCCAGGCCTGGATCAGAAGCCCGAAATTCTTTTCCTCAACCATCCGTCCCGCAGCGCCTATCACGACGCCCCCGTCCGGAATCCTCCACTCCCGCCGCATCCGCTCCCGCAGAGCCGCGCGCGCTTCGCAGGTTGATGCTGGAGGAACCGTCCAGTTGGGGATCAGCGCGGAAGCGTCACGCTGTTTTTCCGGCAGGGCCTCCTGCTGCCAGGACGCGATGCAGACCAGCCCGTCATGCGCACCATAACTGCGGCCGCGATAGGAGGTGTGCAGCGTGGCCACCACCGGAACCGACCCCGCCAGCCCGGCCCGGCGCAGCCAGCTCACGCGGGCGGAGGCACGGCCAAGATGGGTATGGACGATATCATGACGGCCGCTGCGCAGTTCGGAGGCCAGTGCGGGAAGATAGCCCGCCCTCCCGGCCCGCACGACCTTCACTTCGGGACAGAGAAACCCGCTGATGTCCCCGCCCGTCAGCGGATCGACCGTATTGCGGTCCAGCAGGAGCGTAACGTCATGACTCTGTGCCTGAATGGCGGAGAGTTCCGCAAGATGACGCTCCGTCCCCGCGAATTCCCGGGTCGAGAGGCAGTGCAGAATTCTCAGTCGGGAAGTCACGCGCTTTTTCCTTGATGGGCGTGGGAGGAGCGTGGCGGGAAAACCGGGCGTCAGGAGTTGATCCGGCCCCCGGCTCTCCAGACACCCTCGATGATCGGGCCGCTGCGGGTGGACATGCGCTGATACGGCGGCCGCGGCTGGCACGCCACGAGATAGAGACCCACCGTGAACAGAAGCTGGGAAATCGTGGTCATCTGGGTCAGAAGCCAGATGAAGCCCGGCGCTCCCATGCCCCGGAACAGCTGGTAGACCAGAAACGCCAGAGACAGCAGGCGCATGGCCCGCAGCAGCGGTCGCAGCGGATTGAGCATCCCGGGACGAACGAGCGGCGCCGAACGTTTCATGCCGAGGAAGAACGCCAGACTGATGCACCAGATCAGCGCGCTGTCGATCATGTTGGCCAGGCTGGCCCCGAACAGCAGCATCGGCAGCACGAGGGAGAGCCCGTCCAGCATCAGCGCACCGAGCTGACAGCTCAGGCCAAGCTGCAGCGCCGTCAGGCGCCCGGGAAGGCGATCCGCCACAGGCTGGAACAGCCGGTCGAGCAGCCAGTCATCCACATGGGCAATGCGTTCAGGTAAAGTCATCACAGACACTTTATCCGGCCGGACGCCCCCCTGCATATAATTTTTTCTTCATCCGACGGTCAGATACAGCCCGGCCAACGCATGCTACACATGCTGGACAGGGACCGGCACAACCGGTTTACTCTTTTGTGAAGATACGTTTCTCCTCTGGAAAGTTCTGAACACATGTCCGCACTCTCCCGTCTGTCCCGCCTGTCACTGCTGGCAGCCACCATGCTGGCGCCTCCGGTCCTTGCGGGAGCCCAGGCCGCACCGGCCACGGCCCCCACGACGAACGCGGCAGCAACGAGTGCCGCCCCCGCGACGGTCACGCGGGCGACCCTCTCCAACGGCCTGCGGGTCATCGTGGTGCGCGATACCCTCGCCCCGGTGGTGCAGACGATGCTGAACTATGAGACGGGCTCGGTGAACGCACCGAAAGGCTTTCCGGGTACGGCCCACGCCCTTGAGCACATGATGTTCAACGGCTCACAGACCCTCTCGCGCGACCAGCTCTCCACCATCAGCGCGCAGCTCGGCAACAACGACAACGCCGACACCACATCCGACGTCACACAGTATTACTTCAAGGCCCCCACCAGCGACCTCGACGTCCTGCTGCGGATCGAGGCCGGACGTATGCGCGGCCTGAACATCACCGAAGCCGAATGGGCGCATGAGAAAGGCGCGATCGAGCAGGAAGTCTCACGCGACCTCTCCAGCCCGATCTATCGCTATCTCTCGCAGATCCGCGCCGCCCTCTATGCCGGCACGCCTTACGAGCAGGATGCCCTCGGCACCCGCCCGTCCTTCGATGCCACAACCGCGCCCCTGCTGAGGAAGTTCTATGATTCCTGGTACGCGCCCAACAACGCCGTGCTGGTCATCACCGGCGATGTGGACCCGCAGGACACGCTGAAGAAGGTTCAGGCCGCTTTCGGCAACATCCCCGCCTCCACGCTGCCCGAGCGCGGCACTGTTTCCCCCACCCCGGCCAAGGCGCAGAGCATCGCGCTCGACACAGATCTGCCGATCGGCCTCGTGACCATGGCATGGCGCATGCCCGGCCAGCGTGACCCCGACTACGCCGCAACCACCCTGCTCGCCGACGCCATCAGCAGCCAGCGCGCCGCCCTGTTCGACCTCGTCCCATCCGGCAAGGCGCTCGATACCGGCTTCATGTATGACCCCGAGGCGCAGGCCGGTCTGGGCGTCGTCTATGCCGGCTTCCCCAAGGGTGCCAACCCGGACGCCCTGCGGACCAGCGTCGCCACCATCATGGAGAATTTCCGCACCCACGGCATTCCGGCCGAGCTGATCGAAGCCGCCCGCCGCAAGGAAATCGCCTCGCTCGAGTTCAACGCCAACAGCATTTCCGGCCTTGCGGAAAGCTGGTCGCAGGCCGTCGCCATCCAGCACCTGAACGACCCGCAGGACATGCTCGCCGCCTTCCGCAACGTCACCAAGGATCAGGTTGACGCTCTGGCCAAGACGCTGCTCGACCCCGCCCATGCCATCACCGCGACCCTGACGCCGAGCCCCTCGGGCAAGCCGGTCGGCCAGAAAGGCTTTGGCGGCGCGGAATCCTTCAACACGCCGCCTTCCGGCAAGGTCGCCCTGCCCGACTGGGCACAGCAGGCCCTCGCCCGCCTGACCATCCCGGCCGCAGCCCCCTTACCCGCCGCCTATACGCTGTCGAATGGGCTGCATCTTCTCGTCCAGCCCGAACATGTCAGCCATACGATCGAACTGGTCGGCCGTATCCGCCAGAATGCAGACCTTGAACAGCCTGCCGGTCAGGAAGGCGTGGCAGAGATCACCGAGCAGATGTTCCTCTACGGCAGCAAGACGCATGACCGTCTGGCCCTCGCCCGCGCCCTCGACGACCTCTCGGCGGACGAAGACGCCGGACCATCCTTCTCGCTCAGCACCCTGACGCCGAACTTTGAGAAGGGCCTCGCCCTGCTGGCCGATCACGAGCTGAACCCGGCCTTTCCGGAAAAGGCATTCCGCGTCACCCAAATGCAGGCCGCACAGGCCCAAGCCGGCGAACTCCAGTCCCCGGGCTACCGCTTCGGCCGCGCCGCCCGCAAGGCTCTGGTCCCACCGCAGGATCCCACCCTGCGTGAAGCCACCCCTGCCACGATCGGCAAGCTGACCCTCGCCGACGTGCAGACCTATTACGCCCATGCCTACCGCCCGGACCTGACCACCATCGTCATCGTCGGCGACATCACCCCCGAGGCTGCGAAGGCAGATGTCGAAAAGGCTTTTGGCGCCTGGAAGGCCGTGGGACCGAAGCCCGTCGTCGATCTGCCCGACATCCCTCTGAGCCGCGCCTCGCAGGCCGTTGTCGCGGATCCGGGCCGCTCGCAGGATGAGGTCAAGCTCGTCGAAACCATCGGCATGAAGGTCACCGACCCCGACCGCCATGCTCTCGCCGTCGGCAACACGATCCTCGGAGATGGCTTCTCCTCACGCCTGATGCAGGACCTGCGCGTGAAGACGGGCTATGTCTATGGCGCCGGAAGCGGCTTCACCTATTCCCGCACCCGCAGCGGCTTCGGCATCACCTTCGGCGCCGATCCGGACAAGGTGGGCAAGGCCCGTGCCCTCGCCGTCAAGGATGTCGAGGACATGCGCAACACCCCCGTCTCGCAGGAGAGCCTCGATCTCGCCAAGGCGTCACTCCTGCGCAGCCAGCCCATGTCCCGCGCCAGCTTCAGCGCCTTGGCCGGAAGCTACCTGTCCCTGATCGCCCTGGACCTGCCGCTCGACAGCCCGGCCAAGGCCGCTCAGGCGATCTACGACATGAAGCCCGAACAGGTGCAGGCCGCCTTCCGCAAATGGGTCCGCCCCACCGATCTCGCCCAGATCGTCATGGGCCCGCAGCCGAACTGATCTGACCCTGAACAACACGAAAAAGGCCGCGGACATTCCGCGGCCTTTTTTTATGCCCAACACCTGAACCCCGGACACAAAAAAAGCCGGAGACACGCTCCGGCTTTTCTCATTCAGGCAGGAAAGAGCGTCAGGTCAGACCGGCCCTCAGCCGATCAGCCCCTCATCCTTGAGCACGCGGAGCGCATACTGGATGCGATGCTTGTACAGATGCTCGGCCTGCGTCCGCGCCTGGGCCTTGCGGGCCATCTTCACGCGCAGATCGTTGTTGTCGATATACGTCGTCACCAGCCGCTCGAAATCCACGCGGTTGGAGAACACCGGGATCTCGTCCGCGGAATAATAGCGGCGGATTTCATGCGTATCCTCGTGGAACACCTGGAACGCCCCGGCCAGAGCAGCCTCGAATGTCCGCGGTCCCGGCGTGGACGGCGCAATCACGAAGCGCTTGTTCTCGAAGCTCAGCGAGCGACCAAGATTCAGCACCAGTTTGGAGCGGCGATAAAGCTCCACAAGCTGGGACTTCTCGATCCGCGCATCGGAAAACCCGATCCCCAGTTCGCCCCAGCCCGGACCAACGATCTTGATGTTCAGGTCCCGCAGAACAGGCAGCAGGTTGCGGACGATGTCCTTGCGGTTCGTGAACGCCACGCCGCAGAACAGGACGTCAATCGTCTTCTGGGAATCCGCTTCGATCTCGCCGTAATGCAGCTTCGGGCTTGCCGCCAGCGGCAGATGGAAGACCCGCTCACGCTGATAGAAATTATGCCCCCAGCGGTCGCAGGAGAAGATCACGTCGAAATCATCGGCGATGCGATAGTTTGCATCCTGCTCGTAGGGATCTTCCGTCGCCCAGAACACCGTCACCGCGCCGATCTTCTTCGCCTCGCGGCAGACTTCGCCGAAATACGTGCTTTCCGGAAGATAGGAGCCGATGGCGAACACAATCGTCGGCTTCAGTATCCGGATCGAACTGGCCGCAGCCGAGATATGAACCGCAGTGACATTATCCTCGCCAAAACAGTCCGCCCATCCATCCATGATGGACTCGCGGATCTGCGCATTGGCCTGGCTTTCATACCGGCCCCCGCTGCAGACAAGAACACGCCCGGTCAGGCCACTCATTCCGCTGGCCGTCCCGCTGCTGGCGCTTCCGGCTTCCACGATCGTTTCATTCACTGCGTCCATAACCTTCCCTGCTCTCCCAAACTTTTCAAACCGGAGTTCCCCGGCACGTCATGCAATGCAGCCCTGAACAATCCCTGACAGCGCCTGCCGGAAATGGACCGGAGAACAGTCCCGCTCGACAGCCGCGAGCGCGCCAGCCCTCAGAGTCTCCCACAGTTCCGCGTCCTGATAAAGCCGCTCCACAGCAGCCGCGAACGCCTCGGGATCATCCGATGGAGCCGCCAGGATCTCCGCACCATCCGTCCAGCCGACTTCTTCCTGAAGCAGCGTCGTCACGACCTGCGGCAGGCCATAGGACGCCGCTTCATGGACCTTGAACGGTATCCCGCCCGCAAACCGCGTCGGCGCGACGAATACCCGGTGCCGGTCGAACAGTTCCCGCGGATCCCCCACAGGCCCCACGATTTCCACCCGGCTGTTCGTCGAAAAAACCGTCATATCCACATCCGGCCCCACATAACCGGCGATCGTGAAATGGACATCCGGCGGCAGAACCCTGTCGAGGATCGGCAGCACACTATCCACAAACCAGACAAGACTGTCGTGGTTGGGCGTGCCCTCATCATGGATCGCGCCGAAAAAGAGGATGCTGTGCCGGGTCTCGAACGGTGCGGGCGTCGGCTGGAGCTGCAGTTCATGCCCGAGCACCGAGACATTCTCATAGCCCGCACGACGCACCAGATCCGCGTCATGGGACGTCACTGCGATGATCTGCTGGCAGAACCGGGCACAGTCCAGTTCCTGCTGAAGCATATCATCGAAGCTGATATCCGGCTCCGGAAGGTCCAGAACGCGGATGCGCTCCAGCGTGCGGGGCGTGGCGATCACTTCCGTGTCCAGGATCGGACCGGCGGAAGGCAGATAGCGGCTCGATTCATTGAGCAGGGGCAGGAGACGCGCCAGATTATGCGTGCGGCCGATCCAAACCAGATCGTAATATCCGACCCGCTCCTGAATGAAGTCGGCGAAACTGGACAGATCCCGATCCACGATCAGTTCCACTGTCTCCGGAAAGTCCCCGAACAGGTCAATGGCCGTCTGATCCCTGGGCAGCACTGGGAAAACCGTGACCTGATATCCCAGCGCCGTCATCTCATGAATGATGTCATTCGAGCGGACATAGCCGGACCCCAGACGCCGCAGAGGCAGACGGTCCTCGATGAAGAGAATCCGTTTGCGCTGGCTGACCCGGTGTTCGCGCGCCAGAACGGCGTTGCGGATATGGGCCGGCTGCTGATGACGCAGGAAATCCTGCTGCAGACGGGAAAATGTCTTGAGATTGCCCCGGATCAGGGCATGGGACCCGACTGCACCGGAGCTTCCGAACTCCAGATGTTCGATGACCACGTCCGGGTCATAGACAATGCGCATTCCCGCCTTGAGAATCCGCACGCACAGATCGGCATCTTCGAAATAGGCCGGCGTGTAGCGTGGATCATACCCACCCAGACGACGCAGCAATGTCGTGCGGACCATCAGGAAAGCGGCCGAACAGTAATCGACGTCCCGGACGAAATTGGCCGTCGTCAGGTTCGGATCATCCTCGCGCAGATAGCCGTAAGTCGCGCCATCCCGCCAGATGATCGATCCGGCTTCCTGCAGGCGCATGTTCGTGCGGATCAGCTTGCCGCCCACCGCACCGATCGCGGCCTCGGAGCGCAGACGCTTCAGCGCATTGACGATGGCATCGGGATACAGGCGGATATCGTTGTTCAGATACAGGACAAACGGGGCTTCCGCTTTTTCCAGCGCAAGATTGCAGCCCAGGAGATAGCCGATATTGTAGCGGTACCGCAGAATCGTGGCGCCCCGCACCATCCGCCCGATATGGCGGGTCTGATCATGCGAACCCGAGTCCACAAGTATGAGCTGGATGGCTCCGGCATAATTGGCCCGAAGCGAAGCCAGGGCCTGCGCCGTCAGGGCAACCCGGTCATAGACGACCATGAGAACGCTGATTTCAGGAACGCCGTGAACCGTGAAATCCAGCGGATGCCGGACCAGAGACGGCAGGATGGCTTCGGCTTCACGTTCAAACAGAAGTCTGGACTGTTCCTCGGGAATCTCTGGCACGGCCGCAAGCGCCGCCATCCGCCCCTCACCCAGCCCCGTCCGGCCGGCGACGAGATGGGCGAACGCACTGTCATACAGGCGATTGCGCACGTCATTGCGGACCTGTGCCTGCGCCATGTGAGCGGCGAGGTCCACGTTTTCCTGCGGCGTACGTCCTTCCTGCGCGCCGTAACGGACAAAATGATCGTAGCCGTTACGGAAATATCCATGCTCCAGCGACGGCACCATATCCGGATGGGCCTGCCGGTAGAACTCTTCGGAAAAGAATTCCTGCGGATCGAAAAGACGCGGGGTCTCGTTGGTCAGGTAATGATGCAGGGCACTCGAATAGTGGCCTGCTGCAATTTCCTGCCGGACCTCGGGATAGCGCGTCAGATACCAGACCGGATCGAAATACCACGAGACACGCCCGGCATCGGCAACATGGGCCGGCAGTCCAAGCCATGACCCGAAGAGCCCGATCCGGCTGTCGAAACAGTCCGGAAAGGTCAGGGCGAGCTCACGGCAAAGTTCATCATCGAAGAAATGATGCCCCCGGTAATAATGGCTCTCTCCGATTTCGAGATAATGATCGTAACCGTTACGGAAGCCGTTCTCGCTCAGAAAACGCTGCGTCAGTTCGGGATAACGGCGCCGATAGCCCGGCTCGTCAAACAGCCAGTGCGGCGAATGGGTCTTGTATCCGGTTGCGGTATAATGTTCGAAACCCGACGCCCATTCTTCCCGGATCAGCCCCTGACGCACATCCTTGTGCGCGTCGCGATACCAGATCTCATCGAAATACCGATTCGGAGAATGCCCGTAGCGCTGGCCCGTCTGCAGATAGAACGCATACGGATCGTCCTGCCCTTCTTCCCGCATCCAGTCCCGCACCTCGGGATAGCGCAGCAGATACCACTGCGTATCAAAGCGGGACCACCGGGGTTCCCGCGTCTCGGATAACGGGGCTGAAACGGTTTCGGACATCAGGGCAAGCCTCCTGCTCGCAGGTCAGGAAACGATTTTTCCCGCGAGAAGACGTTCCCCGCGTTCAACGTTCTCGGTGTGCAGGTCGACATATTCCGCAGACAGGATCGCTCCGTTGTCGAATGTCACGGCAATATTCGTCATTCTCGATCCGTAGACGTCTCCCACGACATTCACGAGAATGAAGCGATAGACGCCATCGAGCGGACGGGCATAGCCTTCGCGCGGCATGAACGTCCCGCTGAATCCGGCACAGATCGGCGCATCGCGATGCGCTGTCCCGACATCGGCGCGGATCACACGTTCCAGCGCAAAGAACACAATCTCGTCACGGCTTTCCGACACCAGTCCGCCATAGGCCTGACCAGCACGGGACAGATTGCGGAAGAACATCCAGCCACGGACCGACAGAGGACCATCCGGCGTCAGTTCAGCAGGCGGATCACCTGCCAGCCCCGTGAAATCATCGATGGAATAATCCAGCGCCCCGCCCGTGTAAGGATGCATCTGATGCTTGCCGACACCCGACAGCTTCACGCCACGCATCAGACCGTCACTATGGGAGACACGACGGCAGTCGGACAGGATGAGATCGTTGGAAGGCGCAGAACGGATGATCTTCCGGATCTGCCCGCCTTCGACCTCGATTTGCAGGGACGTCAGCTGGAACGCGCCCTGACCGTTGACCACGTTGATCAGACCGATGCGGAAACGTCCCTCACACCATTTGCCGCGCAGGGCCACCTTGCCGGAGAAACCGGCGCGGCGTGGCGCGTTGGCGAAAAGCTCCGCAATGTCTGCGCGGATCTCGCGCTGGCATTCCAGGAAGATCATGGCGCTGTCGGGATCTTCGCCCAGCAGGACCGTGAACATCTGACCCGCTGAACTGATCCCGGGCAGGATCATCCATCCGCGGATATGGAACTCGGGAGCCCCCAGGAAAGGTTTCTCTTCCATGTCGGAAAAGACGTGATGACAGATGTCATCGATATAGCATTCCGCACCCTGGACCGAGAACCAGTCCGAAACCGGAACCGGCATTTCCACGGACAGGTCCCGTACCGTCGGCGGATCGAAGATGTGACGCGGCGGTGCCTGGTGGCGCCAGGTAGGATGGGCCAGAAGGTGAACCTGCCCGGCATCCAGACGAAGCTCCGACACACCCATTTCGCGACGTGGCGCCGTATCGTGATAAAGCGTCAGCAGTTCGTCGGCATAGTCCCGGGCATGGGTCCAGAGCTCAGGCGTAATGTTCTGCATGATCTGACGGCGCAGGGGCTCGGACGACCGCAGCAGTTCCAGACGCTCGAGCACCATGCTTGGACGACTGATGGGAACCTTGAAACCGTTGACACCGTCTTCGACGCGGTCTCCCAGAGCGCCCACATCGGTCACGATGGGAATGAGACCATTCTGCCAGGCTTCGGACAGGGAGATGCAGTAGGTCTCAGGCCAGATCGACAGGTTCAGCGCGACATCCGCCACCTTCAGCGCATCGATATCCCCCATCTCGTAGCGGCCGTAAATCTTCACATTCGGACGCGGGACCGAGGTCAGGACCGCTTCATATTCCGGGTGCACATAGCCGAAGATATGGAAGACGAAATGGTCCGGATGGGCGATATCGATCAGGTTGAGGATCGTATCCGCACCCTTGGTGCGCAGGAAGTTTCCGACGATCGCAACGCCAAGAGGACGGTCCCCCAGAGGCTCGTAGGGCTTCATCACGACCGGAACGGTGTTGTCCGGGCTGGGAATGCCCATCACAAGGCTGCGCTTGCTATCGAGCACCGGATAGATTTCGTGCGTCAGGTTCCGGGAATGGACCGTACCGAACAGGATGGCGTCGACGGAATGCAGCATCTTGACCACAAAGGCACGACGGGTCTGCTCCCCGCCATGGTCCACATTTTCAGAGGCCTTGAGCGTGATGTCGGCCGCCAGAACGGAGCGCACCTCGTCCTCGACATAGCGGAGTTCGTGGTTCAGCAGGTTGTACCGGGCAGAAACCAGCCAGAAATCATGAGCGGAGAAAATCACGCCCGCGCCATTGGCCTTCGCGATGATCGGCAGCGACAGGGCATGATGCCCCAGATGCTGGAAATGGACGAGATCGATGTTGTACTGGCTGATGACGCTGGAAAACGCCATTTCTTCCGGCGAATCACACATCGCGTCCTGCCAGCCCACTTCCGGCACGTCGAAACGCTCCAGTTCGTGGCCATTGGCCGTGGTCAGACGGCAGAAACCGCCACGACGCAACCAGTAGAAATATTCCACATCACGCGACAGAAGCGTGCACAGGCCCTGCTGGTAGACTTCAACGCCACCCCATGCCCGCTCGTGAATCGTGGAATGCGTGCACATCAGCACACGCAGACGGCGGCGGCGATGCAGGGGTGCCAGGGCCTGCGTCCGGCGCCCGAAATCGGCTCCGGTAATGTCACGCATCTTCTCGAGACGGTGTTCGTAAAGGTGCTGCGACATGACAGATTTCTGCGCAGCCAGCGCGGCATTGCGACGCGCACCCTTTTCCTTGAGCAGACGCGCAATGGCATCCACAACCTGATTGGCATCCCGGGCGAGGGCAATGCCATTCACGGTCTCGAAATGCTCGGCGCTCATGCTTTCCGGGGCTTCCACGACCTGGGCAGCGCCTGCCAGGGCCAGCTCGAAGAAGCGCGGCCCCGGAGCCGTGGCCTGACTGACATCACCGTGGCTGGCATAGTCACGGAACATGGTCAGGGTGACGGCGCTGACATTCGCGAAATCGATGAAGGCTTCGTGGCTGATCGGGCGCTGGATGGCCAGCGCAGCCAGATCAGCCGGCAGGGGCGGAAGGAATTCGTTGGTCGGGCAGACGAGCTTGAGGCGGGCATCGGGGAACGCTGCGATGACCTTGCGCAGGGTATGGACGCGGTTGGGCCACATCGTACCGGCAAAGAAAATATCATATTCCAGCTCGGCAGCGGGAAGTACAGGGCGCTCGTGAATTGACGGACTTGCGGCCAGCGGGAGGTAATGGCCCTTGCCGTGATAGTATTCAGCACAGGACGGATCATTCGTAAAGACATAATCGAAGAGTTCGGCGTTCTCGACATTGAAGTCCCGCATGAAGGGGTCTTCGAAAGTCCAGAGAATCATGGTCTTGAAGGCAGGGCGCACCCGCCGGATCAGGGGCAGATTGATGCGCTGGGCATCCAGGCAGATCAGGACATCATGTTCACCTGAAGCCGCGATACCGGCCAGGCTCATGTTGTCCGCGACAACCACCTGCTCCTTTCCGAAAAGCGTCTGGGCTGCCCGCTGAACGGCAAGAGTCAGATAGGAATTGGGATTGTGGGTGTAGTTTGTGTTGTAAATGACCGCCATCAATCTCTTGGGCTCGGACGCCCACTCCCATATTCAATATTGGCCAGTCGTCCGGATTACAGCAGGGCATGCCCTCCGTTCACGACATTTCCGTCTCAGCGCTTTTTCTTTTGTAGCGGATCGCGCCATTAAGAAAAAGCCCACCCGGGAAGAATGAATTTTCAATAAAAAAGGGCCGCCGAAGCGACCCTTTTCATATCCGACCGGGAGAGGAGACCCTCTCCCGGCTCACCAGAGCGGAAGCTCAGGCGTCCGTGTTACGGCGACGGATGGCGGCACCCAGGATGTCACCCAGGGACGCGCCCGAGTCAGAAGACCCGTACTCATTGATGGCCTGCTTGTCTTCCTCGACCTCACGGCCACGGATCGTCAGGGCCAGCTTGCGCGAAGCGCGGTCAACGGAGACGACCTTGGCGTCAACCTTCTCACCGACTGCGAAACGCTCCGGACGCTGCTCGGCCTTGTCACGGGCCAGCTCGGCGCGACGGATGAAGCCGGTCAGAACGTCGTCGACCTTCACTTCGATACCGTTGCTCTGAACAGCCGTCACGACGCAGGTGACAACAGCACCCTTCTGGACGCGGGACAGGGTGTCAGCTGCCGGATCTTCCTGAAGCTGCTTGATGCCCAGGGAGATACGCTCCTTCTCGGGATCCACGTCGAGAACCTTGGCCTTGACGACCTGGCCCTTCTCGTAGTGCGACATGGCGGCTTCGCCCGGTTCGTCCCAGGACAGGTCGGACATGTGAACCATGCCGTCGATGTCTGCGGAAAGACCAACGAACAGACCGAACTCGGTGATGTTGCGGATCTCGCCTTCGATGATCGAACCGACCTTGTGCTCTTCCTCGAACTGCTCCCACGGGTTGCGCTGAACCTGCTTGAGGCCGAGGGAGATGCGGCGCTTGGCGCTGTCCACATCCAGAACCATGACGTCGACTTCCTGCGAAGTGGCGACGATCTTGCCCGGATGGACGTTCTTCTTCGTCCAGGACATCTCGGAAACGTGCACCAGACCTTCGACGCCCGGCTCCAGCTCCACGAATGCACCGTAATCGGTGATGTTCGTGACGCGGCCCGTGAAGCGTGCACCAGCCGGATACTTGATGGCGACGTTTTCCCACGGATCAGCTTCAAGCTGCTTCATGCCGAGGGAGATACGCTGCGTGTCCGGGTTGAAGCGGATGACCTGCACGCGAACCGGCTGACCGATCTGCAGGGCTTCGGACGGGTGGTTGATGCGCTTCCAGGCAATGTCGGTGACATGCAGGAGGCCGTCAACGCCGCCGAGGTCAACGAACGCACCGTAGTCGGTGATGTTCTTGACGACGCCGTCGAGGATCATGCCTTCCTTCAGGCCCTGGATCAGCTCGGAGCGCTGTTCCGCACGGGTCTCTTCGAGAACGGCACGACGCGAGACAACGATGTTGCCACGGGCGCGGTCCATCTTCAGGATCTGGAACGGCTGCGGCTGGCCCATCAGCGGTCCGACGTCACGAACCGGACGGATGTCGACCTGGCTGCCCGGAAGGAACGCCATGGCGCCGCCGAGATCAACCGTGAAGCCGCCCTTGACGCGACCATAGATCGTGCCGTTGACGCGCTGGTTGTTGGCGAACGCACGCTCCAGGGCGGTCCATGCCTCTTCGCGGCGAGCCTTCTCGCGCGACAGGACGATGGAGCCGTCACGGTCTTCGTAACGCTCGACATAAAGCTCGACGACATCGCCCGGCTTCACGTCCGGAGCAACGCCGGCCGGACCGAATTCCTTAAGGGACACGCGGCCTTCGCTCTTGAGGCCGACATCGACGATTGCGAATTCGTCGGTCAGGCGGACAACGCGGCCCGTAACGACGGAGCCGTCAAAGCCGGTGTCACGGCCCAGGGTCTCTTCGAGAAGGGCTGCGAAATCTTCGGTGCCGTGATTGGCCGTGGGGGTCTGAGTGGCTGAAGCCATGTAGATACTATATTCCCGGATGCCCGTTCCTTTGGCGGAGCGGATATCCACGTCTGCGCCAGATCCATGACGGACCGGACGTCTCCCCGCTGCCGCTGAACGGTCAGATCGGGTTGTTGGTTGTTTGACCTGCCTGCTAGACGCAGAACAGACCTTCTCCCTGCCCTTGCGGCCGGGTGATACGGTGCACCAACACCTTGTGAGGGCGCGGTGTCAATAAAAAAAGGCGCTTTTTCGGGCGCTACAGCGTCAGATCAGTTTCGCGCGCAACGCAGGGCAACGGTTTCGCATGCCTTATCAAGGACCTCGGCCGCAGAGAGCGTATCGGTCTCGATCAGAATGGCGTCGGGAGCCTGCACCAGCGGAGCGGTTTCACGCGATGAGTCGCGCTCATCCCGCGCCACAATCTCGGCCACGGCAGCTTCCAGGGCGCCCTCGTCCAGCGGAGTCCCGCCATGGACCTGATGATGCCGGCGCAGCGCACGGGTGCGTGGGGAGGCCGTGATGAAGAACTTCACATCCGCATCGGGGAAAACAACGGTGCCGATGTCACGCCCATCCACGACCGCGCCCGTTTCGGACGCGAAAACGCGCTGGCGTTCGAGCAGGGCCGCGCGGACGGCGGGCTGTGCCGCCACGAGAGAGGCCCCCCTGTCGATCTCGGGGACGCGCAGATCCGTACGGGCCAGATCGGCCTGTTGCAGAGCCTGTGCCTCAGCCGACGCATCGCCAGCCGGGTCCAGTCCGGCATTCACCATCCGGCGAGCAACGGCGCGATAGAGCAGGCCGGTATCGAGATAGGGCAGCCCCAGTTTTGCAGCGAGCGCCTTGGCGAGCGTGCCCTTCCCGGCTGCGGCGGGACCATCGACAGCAATGACAAGCGGACGAACGGTCACGGCGTCAGACCTGCGCCGAGCGCGTTCATCAGGTCCACAAAGCCGGGGAAGCTGGTTTCGATGAAAGCCGTGTCGTCCACGTTCACAGGCTTCTGGGCGGCAAGACCAAGCACGACGGCGCTCATGGCGAGGCGATGATCCATGTGGGTCTGGACCGTGCCGCCGCCGAGGGGGCCGTGATAGCCCTTCACGATGAGATCGTCGCCGATCACTTCGGTTTCGGCGCCGTTCACGTTCAGCAGCGCAACCGTGGACGCCAGACGGTCACTTTCCTTCACGCGTAGCTCTTCCAGACCGCGCAGACGGGACGCGCCCTCGGCAAAGGCACAGGCGACGGCAAGCACCGGGTATTCGTCGATCATGGACGGCGCGCGCTCGGGCGGAACATCCACGCCCTTGAGCTTGCTGTAACGCACATGCAGATCGCCGACCGGCTCACCACCTTCGACGCGTTCGTTTTCGATGGAGAGGCTGGCGCCCATTTCGATCAGGGTCGTGAACAGACCCGTGCGGAGCGGGTTGAGCCCCACGCCTTCAATCCAGATATCCGAACCCGGAACCAGCAGGGCGGCAACGATCGGAAAGGCCGCGGAAGACGGGTCGCCAGGGACAGTGACGTCACGGGCCGTCATCTGCACCGGCCCCGTCAGGGCGATTCGGCGACCGCCGGCATCAATGCGCGAGACATCCACCTCAACGCCGAAGTGGCGGAGCATGTTTTCAGTGTGGTCACGGGTCGCGACGGGCTCTTCCACAACCGTGGTGCCATGAGCATTCAGGCCGGCCAACAGAATGGCAGACTTGACCTGGGCGGATGCGACCGGAAGGCGGTATTCGATCGGCTTTGCCTCACCGGTGCCGCGGATCGCCATCGGCAGGCGGCCGCCCTCGCGGGTCAGAAACTCGGAGCCGTTGGCCGCCAGCGGAACAGTCACACGGCGCATGGGACGCGAGCGCAGGGACGCATCGCCCGTCATGATGCTGTTGAAAGCATGGGAAGACAGGATCCCGGAGAGCAGACGCGCTGCCGTGCCGGAATTGCCCATGTCCAGCACATCCGCGGGCTCGGTCAGGGCGCCCACGCCACGCCCCTCGATCACCCAGTCCGCACCTTCACGCGTGATGGTCGCGCCCAGCGCACGCATGGCGTCCGCCGTCCGCAGCACATCCTCGCCTTCGAGCAGGCCGGTCACATAGGTCCGGCCGGAGGCGAGGGCGGCGAACATCAGCGAGCGGTGGCTGATGGATTTGTCACCCGGGACACGGGTGCGGCCGGAAAGTCCCTTGGGGGACGCAGAGACGGTCAGGGGGCGCGAGACTTGCATGGCAATGTTCTTGCTGGGGCTCCCCTCACCTGTCAATCACCTCGTGAATCATGCCGGGGTGGCGCAGTCATGCGCCTGAAAACTGTCAGGAATCACGCTTCGGGATTTGACAGAGCGCGCACAAGCTGGCATGGCCGCGTTCCTTATTCGAGGCATTAGCAGGCTCCGCACAATGGCAAAACCCGAACTTGGTCTGAAACGGACATGCGTTGAATGCAGCGCCCGCTTCTATGACCTGAACCGCGTCCCTGCGGTGTGCCCGAAATGCGGCACAACGCAGCCGGACGATTCCCGTCTCAAGCGCAGCGAGGTTCCGCTGCCGGAAGAGAAGGATCCGAAGCCCAAGGCCGCCGAGCTTGAGGACGATGTGGATCTGGAAGTCGCCGAAGACGAGGACGATGATGATGTGATCGCCCCGGACGACGATCTGGACGATGACGATGATCTCAGCAATGACATCGAAGTCCCGAACGACAAGGATGACCGCGACGACAACTAAGGTTGTCTCCAAAGTCCTCTGCGCTGTTTTTTTGGCGGTACTGATGAGCGGCTGTTCTGATCCGGAAGGTGTTTTTGCCCCGGGCAGCGCAGCCGTTCGCGCATTCAGGGCCCGGCTCGACAGCCAACCCAGTGCTACGGCGGCGCTTCAGGCCCGCTGCCCCACCCCGATCCGCGTGATCCGCCTGAGCGTGGACCGGCCGGTGACGGAAGAGATCCTGACCCTGCTGCAGGTCACCGAGACCCATCAGGTCATGACGCGGCATGTCCGGCTGCTGTGCGGCAAGACCGTGCTGTCGGATGCGTGGAACTGGTATGTGCCAGAGCGCCTCTCCCCCGCCATGAATACCCTGCTGGAACAGACTGACACGCCGTTCGGACGCGTTGTGCAGCAGACGGCTTTCCGGCGTCAGAGACTCGAAACACGTTTTCCGGGCAGAGCATCGGGAATCGTTCTGGAAAACCGGGCGCTGCTGAGGCGCGGGGTCGATGACGCGCCGATTTCACTCGTCGTGGAAGATTATCTTCCGGCCGCTGTCCGACCCTGAGAGTTCAGGACGCGGGCGACCAGTTCAGGTGCTGCCCGCCGTCGAGTGCCAGCATCTGGCCCGTCACGGATGGAAGCGCGAACAGCGCAAGCGCGGCCTGAGCGATTTCCTCGGGCGAGGAGCCGTGTTGCAGCGGAGTTCGCGCGCACATGCTGTCAAAATGCTCCTGGCTCTGACGCACGGCCGGCAGGACCGGACCAGGGCCGATCGCATTCACACGCACCCGGGGCGCGAGGGCGAGAGCCATGGTCTGCGTCAGGGTCCATAATCCTGTGCGCGACAGGGTATAGCTGACGAAATGCGGGGTCAGGTTCCAGACACGCTGGTCCAGCATGTTCAGGATCAGACCCTCGGCACCTTCGGGAAGCGCCTGAGCCATCGCCTGTGAGAGAACGAAGGGGGCGCGGAGATTGGTTTCCAGATGCAGGTCCCAGCTTTCGCGGGTCACGCTGCCCATTTCGTCGCGGATAAAGGCGGAGGCGTTGTTGACGAGGATTCCGACCGGGCCAAGCGCGGCACTGGTGCGGTGCAGAAGCGCCTCGACCTCTTCCTCGCGTTGCAGATCCGCCTGCAAAACACAGCCTTTGCCGCCGATCCGCTCCAGCAGGGCTTCGGCCTCGCTGGTGCTGTCACGGCAGTGAATGGCGACCGCGAATCCCTGTTCCGCCAACATCTCCACGAGAGCCGCACCGATACGGCGCGCGCTTCCCGTGACGAGTGCGACACGGGGGACGCGTGAGGGAATCCGGAAGGGCAAAACCATGGTCAGAGGGACCGACGGGCCGTGAGAGCCGCAGCCAGTGTGCCGTCATCCAGCACATCCAGCGCGCCGCCCATGGGCACACCATGTCCCACGCGCGTCACGGTCACGCCTGTAGGCAACAGACGCTCCTGAAGCCAGTGGGCAGTCGTCGCCCCTTCGACAGTGGCGCTGAGAGCAAGAATGACTTCCCGCACCCCGCCTTCCTCGATCCGCTCGAACAGCGGGCGGACGTTCAGGTCATCGGGGCCAAGTCCGGCCAGCGCGGACAGGGTGCCGCCCAGCACCTGATAAACCCCGCGATGGACCCCTGCGCGTTCCAGCGCCCAGAGATCGCCCACGGTCTCAACCACGCAGATCAGGCCCCGGTCACGCCCTGCATCCGTGCAGATATGGCACGGATCGACCGTATCGAGATTGCCGCACAGGCTGCAGGTCTTCACCCTCGTGGCGGCGCGCTCCATCAGATGAGCAAGAGGCAGCATCCGGCTTTCCGGCTGGCGCAGAAGGGCCAGCGCGGCCCGGCGGGCGGAGCGTGGCCCCAGCCCCGGCAGGCGCGCAAGCATGGTGATCAGCTGGTCAATATCGCCATGGCCCATCATGGGCGTGCAGTCCCTGTCAGCCGGATCAGAACGGCAGCTTCAGACCGGCCGGGAGATCGAGACCGCCGGTGACATCGCGCATGGCTTCGGAGCTTGCGGCTTCGGCCTTGGTCTTGGCGTCCGTATAGGCGGCGACGATCAGGTCCTGCAGCGTTTCAATATCGCTCGGATCAGCCAGCTGCGGGTCGATCTTCAGATCGCGCATCTCGCCCTTCCCCGTCAGCTTGACGGTCACAAGACCGGCACCGGCAGAGCCATCGACAATGAGAGATGCCAGATTGCTCTGGGCGGCTTCCATCTTGGCCTGCATCTGGCTGGCCTGCTTCATCAGTCCGGCAAGGTTCTTCATCAGTATCGTCCTATCGGTTCAGGTTCAGATCGTCTTCATCAAGGAAATCGGCATCCAGGGGTGCGAATTCCAGATCGGGCGGTTCGTCATCGGTCAGCGGCACGGTGATTTCCGGCGGCAGACCGTATTCATCGAGGGAATGATCCTGCACTTCCCCGATCTTCGCGCCCGGGAAAGTCTTCAGGATGGCCTGTACCAGCGGGTGCTGCTCCACCGAAGCCTGATTGAGGGCCACGACTTCGGCGCCCTGCTCATCCAGCGTCGGCTCGCCCGGAGCCGTCGAGGCACTGACGCGCCACTGGCCGGGATAGACGCGGTCCAACAGCTTCTGAAGCTGGCGTTCGATGCGGGCCTGTGGCTCTTCGGCACGGATCTGCACATCCGGCGGCGAAAAGCGCACCAGATGAACGGCATTCCGAAGCAGTCCATGCAGGACGGGTTCGCGTTCGCGGGCCACCATTGCCACCATTTCGCGCCATGTGCGAGGTGCTGGCGGAAGCTCGGGTTCGGGCTCGGGTTCCGGGGCCGCCTCGGCATAACCGATACCGGGTTCGACGATCTCGCCACCATTCGCGACCAGACGGACATGCGCGCGGGGCCCGGGACCACCAGAGGTCTCACTGACACTGCTGGACGCGATGCCGCTAACCGCCCCGGACGGCGCGGCGGAAGACGCGCCCCCCGTAGGGCCGGATGGACCAGTCGGGAGCGACAGGTCCTGTCCCCCTTCCGTCAACTGGCGGATCAGGCGGTCCGGCGTGGGCAGCAGGCTGGCATGACACAGGCGGATCAGCACCATCTCGGCCGCCTGACGGCGATCCGGAGCGGTCTCGACTTCCTGCACGCCCTTGAGCAGGATCTGCCAGGCACGCCCCAGCACGGCATTGGACAGCCGGTCAGCCAGAGCCGCGCCGCGTGTGCGCTCGGCTTCCGGCAGATCCCGGCCTTCCCGCAGTGAGGGTATAGCTTTGAGACGCGAAATCAGATGCAGCAGATCCAGAAGATCCGCCAGCAGAACGCCGAGATCGGCGCCGCGGGCATAGGCCTGATCGGTCAGGTCCAGCGCATCCGCAGGCTTACCAGCCATCAGGGCATCCAGCAGATCGAAGACCAGTCCGCGATCCGCCAGGCCGAGCATATCGGCCACGGCATCGGCGTCGCTGGCCCCCTGGGCGATGGCCTGATCGAGCAGCGAGAGGCCGTCACGCACGGAGCCGTCTGCCGCGCGGGCGATGAGGGCGAGCGCATCTTCGGAAAGGGTTGCGCCTTCTTTGACGGCGATATTGTGGAAATGCCCGGCCAGAAGAGACTGCGGAACGCGGCGCAGGTCGAAACGCTGGCAGCGCGACAGGACCGTCACCGGAACCTTGCGCAGTTCGGTCGTGGCAAAAATGAACGTGACCTGCGGTGGCGGCTCTTCCAGCGTCTTGAGCAGCGCGTTGAAAGCGTTGCGAGAGAGCATGTGGACTTCATCGATGATGAAGACCTTCATGCGCGCCTGCATCGGGCGGAAGCGCGTGGCCTCGATGATTTCGCGCACGTCGTCCACACCGGTGCGGGAGGCGGCATCCATTTCCAGCACGTCGGGATGACGGTCAGCGAGGATGGCGGTGCAGTTGGGGCAGACGCCGCAGGGATCGGCGGTCGGGCCGCCCTTGCCGTCCGGGCCAACGCAGTTCAGGGCACGGGCGATGATCCGGGCGGTCGTCGTCTTACCCACACCCCGCACGCCGGTCAGCATGAAAGCATGTGCCACACGCTTGAGCTCGAAAGCGCGGCGCAGGATGCGGACGAGGGAATCCTGACCGATCAGGTCATCGAAAGTCTGTGGGCGGTATTTGCGGGCCAGAACGCGATAGGGCGTGGCCTCGGCAGCCGGAAGCGCAGACATTTCCGGCTCTGGCGCGTCTCCAAAGAAGCCGCCGCCATTTTCGGGCGGCAGGGGGAGATCGTCGTTTTCATCAGTCATGAAATTGTCTGACCCTCAGCACTGAGGATGGGACCGTGGAGGAACGGTCGGGACGCTGCACTTAACAAACCGGAGCGTCCGGTGATCTGTGTGAGGTAGGAGGCCGGACATTCAACCCGGATAAAACTCACTGCGGCTGCTTCCTTCCGGACCTGACCGGGTTGGCAAGGTATCCGTCCAAAGCCGACCTCCCGGCGCTCTCCTAACACGGAGAGAGGGGTGTCTGACAACCCCCAATCATCAGAGTGCGCCCTCATTATCCCGTCTTATTCTCCGACAGCCGCCCCGCCCATGTGCCGCGGATCAGCCGCACCATAGATCAGGCCGGTCTTGGCAGCAGAGAGGCTCGGGTGGTCGGCAAGAATGCCTTCGGCCACCCCCCAGGGGCGATGCGGCGACAGGGCATAACCTTCGGCCTTGAGGGTCTGCATGGTCTCGTCAGACAGCGCGCCGGGTTCCAGCTCGACAGCCGAAGGCTCCCACTGCTCGTGGATTCGCGGCAGATCCACGGCCTGACGGATATCCAGCCCGTAATCGATCACACCGAGAATGACGGACAGCGTGATGGTCGGAATCCGCGACCCACCCGGGCTGCCGATGACCATGACGGTTTTACCATCACGCGAGACGATGGACGGGGACATCGACGACAAAGGCGTCTTACCCGGCGCAATCGCATTCGCTTCCGAACCGACAATGCCGAACATGTTGGGCGCACCCGGCTTGGACGAGAAATCGTCCATCTCGTCATTCATCCAGATGCCGGTATGCCCGCCCATCACGCCCGCACCGAACCATCCATTGAGAGTATAGGTCGCGGAAACGGCCATGCCATCATGATCGAGCACGGAGAACTGCGTCGTCTCGTGCTTTTCCTGCGTGTCAGGTGCTGCTTGTGCCACGGGAGCGGGAAGCGGCTCCCCTGCCCTGAGCGTGCTGGACGACAAGGCGTGATCGGTCGGGATGCCCTGACGGATCTGATAGGCATAGGCCGGGTCGATCAGGTGCTCGACGGGGTTGTGCACGAAATCCGGATCGCCAAGATCGCGACGGTCCGAATAGGCGTGACGCATAGCCTCGACTTCACGCTGCACGGACGGTGCCGTGTGCAGGCCCAGCGCATGCATGTCGTAGCCGGACAGGATGTTCAGGATCTCGCAAAGCGCAACGCCACCACCGCTCGGCGGGGGCGCGGTATCGATCGTGTAGCCGCGATAGGTGCAGCGGATCGGTTCGAGATGCCGGATGTGATAGGACGTGAAATCGGCAGGCTGAAGCAGACCGCCGCCTTCCGTGCTGGCACGTACGATTTCTTTCGCGATCGGACCTTCATAGAAGGCTTTGGGACCTTCCTTTGCGACCAGCTCAAGGGAGTTGGCCAGATCCTTCTGCACCAGACGGTCACCGGCCTGAAGCGGCGTGCCATCAGGGCGCAGATAGAACGCCGGGGCATACGGATCCTTCTGGAAATAGCGCGTGGACGTATGCAGGAGATCCGCATCGCCCTGATTCAGAATGAAGCCGTCACGGGCCAACGCAATGGCAGGCGCCATGACCTTTTCCCGGGACAGACGGCCCCATTTCTGCAGGATAGCGTCCAGACCCGCCACCGTGCCGGGGATGGCAACGGCTTTCCAGCCCTCGGTGGAGAGGCCCGGAATAACCTTCCCCGAAGCGTCCTGATACATCGTCGCCGTTGCCGCACCTGGTGCATGCTCGCGGAAATCAATGAAGACCGTCTGGCCGCTCTTCAGGCGCAGGGTCATGAAACCCCCACCGCCGATATTGCCGGCTGCGGGATAAACCACGGCCAGCGCATATCCGACAGCCACAGCCGCATCGACCGCATTTCCGCCCTGCGCCAGAATCTTCGCGCCCGCATCGGAGGCGAGATGCTGGGCCGACACCACCATGCCGTGACGCCCCGAAGCCAGAACACCGGCACTGACATGATCCGGGCCAAAGGCCAGCGGATCATGGGCGGAGCTGAGCGCCTGAGGGGCGGCATTGGCGAGCGTCGTGCTGCTGATCAGGAGCGTGGCGAGAAGAAGCGGAAACGCTCTCATGCAGTCTCTCCATAAGGAGGCTTGGTATAGCCTTTGGGGGACAGGGTGAAGATTTCGCAGCCATCGGCCGTCACGCCGACCTGATGCTCGAACTGGGCAGACAGGGTGCGGTCACGGGTGACAGCTGTCCAGCCATCATCAAGGATCTTCACGTCCGGACGGCCAATGTTCAGCATCGGCTCGATCGTGAAGACCATGCCTTCCACGAGCTGCACACCCTCACCCGGCCTGCCGTAATGCAGGATGTTCGGCTCGGAGTGAAAGTCACGGCCAATGCCATGACCGCAGAAATCCCGCACGATGGAGAAGCGGTTGGCCTCTGCATATTCCTGGATGGCATGGCCGATATCGCCAAGCGTATTGCCGGGACGGACCTGGGCGATGCCGCGCATCATCGCGTCATAGGTCACATCGACCAGCTTCTCGGCCTTCTTGGGCGCCTTGCCCACGACATACATGCGCGAACTGTCGCCATACCAGCCATCCAGAATGGAGGTGACGTCGATATTGACGATGTCACCGTTGGACAGCTTCTTGGAGCCCGGAATGCCGTGGCACACGACATGGTTGATCGAGATGCAGCAGGATTTCGGATAGCCGCGATAGTTCAGCGGAGCCGGCGTGGCGCCATGAGCGATCGTGAAGTCATGGATAAGCTGGTTAAGCTCTTCCGTGGTGACGCCAGGCTGAACATGGGGGGTGATCATGTCCAGCGCCTCTGCCGTCAGACGACCGACGCGATGCAGATGTTTGAAATCGTCCTGATCGTAGAGAACGATACCCCGTGCCTTGTCCATATCTGCTGCCCGATCCTTCAATCTTCAAAAAGCCCGGACAAAATGCGTCTGTCCGGGCTGGATCGCAAGGCGGCAGGTCAGATTTTCGGCATCAGCTGTGCCGGGAACGCTTTTTGTGGGCGACGACATGACGCGCGCTGACCATCCGGACGGCCGCGCCATGATGGGAAATCCGCCCATAACGGCGCGGAGCGGTCGGGGCATCGGCCACTTCCATCGGACGCGACGACGCGAGCAGGACAGAGTGACGGAAATGACCGCGACGACGGGCCGAAGCCATCAGCACGCCGGACGGTGCCACCGGGTGAAGAAGCGGCTGGGGCGCGACCCCCTCATCGGCGAAGCCCTTGTCGAGCAGCGACACCATTTCCATCGAACGGCGGGTATTGTTTGGCGCCCCCATGACCACACCGATCAGGCGGACATTGCCGCGCTGGGCGGACGTGATGAGATTGTGACCCGCAAGATCGGTATAGCCGGTCTTGAGACCGTCCGCGCCCGCATAGATCTTCAGCATTGGGTCATGGTTCGGGACCATGCGGCGATGGAAGTAGAACGAAGGCACGTTGAAATAGTGATAATACTGCGGGAAATCCGAAATCAGATGCTGTGACAGCAGGGCAAGATCATGGGCCGTGGTGACCTGATCGGGGTCCGGCAGGCCGGACGCATTGCGGAAGGTCGTGTTGGTCATGCCGAGGGCGCGGGCCTGCTGCGTCATGAGCTGTGCGAAGCGGACCTCGTCCCCTCCACCGAGAAACTCGCCAAGGGCGCAGGCGGCGTCATTGGCGGATTTGGTGACGAGTCCCAGAATACCCTGTTCCACCGTCAGGCGCGTCCCCGGCACGAGCCCGAGCTTGGAAGGCGCCTGAACGGATGCGTGGATGGAGACCGGAACCTGCTCGTCCAGCGTGATCTGATGGGCCTCAAGAGCGCGGAAGGTCAGATAGAGGGTCATGAGCTTGGTCAGGGAGGCCGGATAGCGCTGAAGCTCGGCATCCGTTGCCGAGAGAACCGCGCCCGTGCGGGCATCCATCACATAGCTGGAGATATGTCCGGCATACTGCGCTTTGGCAGATCCCAGACCCATGGCTGTCATGGCGCACAACAGAAAAGCTTTCTGGAACGGGAAACGCATTTGTCTGACAGCCTCTGAACGGAACATCGTCGCGGGAAGGGTTTCGGGCTCTAAAGCCACCTGCATTGCAGGTACTCTAGGCGCATTGAAAACTTCCCGTCCACCAGCTTTGAAGGACTTTCCTTAATTTTTCGTAAGCAGACGGCAAACGCGGCAGCATCATGGCAGAAGGCGCATAAAAACCTCATTTCAGAGGCGTGCGGCCCTTCTCAAGACCGAAATTCGCACCATATCATACCGGTCATGTCTTCTTATGATCTTCCCCCCTGTCCGAATGGCCTTCCCCGTGCCGCATTCCCGCGGCTCGCATCCCGCATGGGGCCGGAGTCTCCCGACTCCATTCCGCCCCATGGGCCCGGGAACGGAGACGGGGATCAGGACCTTGACATCGGGGTGGTGGTGCGGCCGCGAACCCGGACGCGCAAGCCTTCCATGTACAAGGTCCTGATGCTCAATGACGACTACACGCCGATGGAGTTCGTGGTGCATGTCCTGGAGCGTTTCTTTGCCAAGACGCGCGATGAGGCGACGTCCATCATGCTCCAGGTCCATCAGCGTGGCGTCGGAATCTGCGGTGTGTTCACGTATGAAGTGGCCGAGAGCAAGGTGACACAGGTGATGGATCTGGCGCGCCAGAACCAGCACCCCCTTCAGTGCACGATCGAGAAAGACTGATCCGTCTGACAGACAGAAAAGCGCGGACGCAGGATATTTTCTTGTTTCCATCTGCGTTTCTGACTGGCGTTACACGTTACTCCGCGACAAGATACCTTTCCTACGAGAGGTCGAGAGGAGCGCCATCACATGCTGTCCCGTACGCTCGAACAGACGCTCCACCGCGCCCTGACATTCGCAGGTGACCGGCGTCACGAATATGCAACCCTCGAACATCTTCTGCTCGCGCTGACAGAGGACGACGATGCCCTGACGGTCTTCCGGGCCTGCGGCATCGACCTCGACAAGCTGCGCTCCGACCTGACGGACTTCCTGGACAAGGACCTGGCGGGACTGGCGGCAGAACGCCCGACAGAACCCAAGCCGACCGCGGCCTTCCAGCGCGTAATCCAGCGTGCAGCGATTCACGTCCAGAGCACGGGTCGGGACGAAGTCACGGGCGCGAACGTGCTTGTGGCCCTGTTTGCCGAACGCGAGAGCCATGCCGTCTATTTCCTGCAGTTGCAGGACATGACGCGACTCGACGCGGTCAATTTCATCTCCCACGGCATTGCCAAGGCTCCGGACCGTGGCGCGGGACGGCGTCCGGCCGCGGCTTCCAAGGACACGTCCGAACGTGAGGAGCGCAAAGAAAGTGCCAAGGAAGGCGCACTGGCAACCTATTGCGTCGATCTGAACGAGCGTGCGCGTGAAGGGCGGATCGATCCGCTCATCGGCCGCGATCAGGAAATCGAACGCACGATCCAGATCCTGTGCCGCCGCACCAAGAACAACCCGCTCTATGTGGGTGATCCGGGCGTGGGCAAGACGGCCATTGCCGAAGGTTTGGCCAAGCGGATCGTGGAAGGCGATGTGCCGGAAGTGCTGCTGAACAGCACGATCTACTCGCTCGACATGGGCTCGCTTCTGGCCGGCACGCGGTATCGTGGCGATTTCGAAGAGCGGCTGAAGGCCGTTGTGACGGAAATGGACCAGACCCCTGGCGCCATCCTGTTCATCGACGAGATCCATACCGTGATCGGTGCCGGTGCGACGTCGGGTGGGGCGATGGATGCGTCCAACCTGCTCAAGCCTGCGCTTGCCGCGGGAACGCTGCGCTGCATCGGATCCACGACCTACAAGGAATTCCGCCAGCATTTCGAGAAGGATCGGGCGCTCGTCCGCCGGTTCCAGAAGATCGATGTGCCGGAGCCTTCGATCGAGGATGCGGTCAAGATCCTGCGCGGCCTGAAGGGCAGCTACGAGAAGCATCACAAGGTCCGCTATACCGACGAGGCCCTGCGCGGCGCGGTCGAACTGGCGGCCAAGTATGTGCATGACCGCAAGCTGCCGGACAAGGCGATCGACGTGATCGACGAAGTCGGCGCAGCCCGTATGCTCGTGCCCGAGAACAAGCGCCGCAAGACGGTGACGCTGAAAGACGTGGAAGAGGCCATCGCCAAGATCGCCCGCATCCCGCCCAAGAGCGTCTCGGCCGATGACCGCGAGACCCTGCGCCACCTGGAGCGGGATCTGCGGAACATGGTCTTCGGACAGGACAAGGCGATCGACGCGCTGGCCGCGGCGATCAAGCTGTCCCGCGCCGGACTGCGCGATGCGGAAAAGCCGATCGGCAACTATCTGTTCTCCGGCCCCACGGGCGTCGGCAAGACGGAAGTGGCCAAGCAGCTTGCCAACTCGCTTGGGATTGAGCTGATCCGCTTCGACATGTCCGAATACATGGAGCGTCATTCGATCTCCCGTCTGATCGGTGCGCCGCCGGGTTATGTCGGCTTCGACCAAGGGGGCCTGCTGACGGATGCCATCGATCAGCATCCACATGCAGTCCTGCTGCTGGACGAAATCGAGAAGGCCCATCCGGACCTGTTCAACGTCCTGCTTCAGGTCATGGACCATGGTCGCCTGACGGATCACAACGGCAAGGTCGTTGATTTCCGCAACGTGATCCTGATCATGACCACGAATGCGGGTGCGGCGGATCTGTCTAAGGAGACGATCGGGTTTGGCCGGACCGTGCGCAGCGGCGAGGATGAAGAGGCAATCAAGCGCCTGTTCACGCCGGAATTCCGCAACCGTCTGGATGCGATCATTCCGTTCGCCAACCTCACGCCGGAAACGGTGGGCCGTGTGGTCGAGAAGTTCGTACTGCAGCTTGAGGCCCAGCTGGCCGATCGTCACGTCACGATCGAGATCTCCTCAAGCGCAAAGGAATGGCTGGCCGAGCGCGGGTATGACCGCCTGTATGGCGCGCGTCCTCTGGGGCGTGTCATTCAGGAACACATCAAGAAGCCCCTGGCGGAAGAGCTGCTCTTCGGACGGCTGGCTCAGGGTGGTGCCGTGAAGATCGGCATGAAGAACGGTGCGCTCGACTTCGACATCATCGAAGGCCGGGACAGCACCAAGGGCGAAGATGGCGCTTCGAAGAAAGACGAAGCGACAAACTGAAGCCCAGCTTTAAAAGAGAAGGCCCGGGAGACATCGTCTCACCGGGCCTTTTTCGTTACTGGTACCGGGTGCCGTTCACGACCACATAGCCGGGCCAGCGCCATTTGCGGCTCGTACCGTGATGGGTCCAGTCCACGCCCTGACGACGCAGGCTGTCGTAATAGTACCGGCCCTGCACCTCGACCTGATCGCCCTTGTTGACCCAGGGCCATTGGGGAGCGTTCATCTGGTCCAGATCGGAGACGATCCGAATGGAAACGCCCTGCCCGACCGACACATAGAAATAGCCATGCCAGCCGCTGCGGGTCCGTTTGGCTTTTGGGGAAATGGCGAGAACCTGCCCGCACAGATGCTCGGGAAGATCGATGCGAGTGGGGCCGGACTGCTCAAGACCCTGCTGATCCGCAAGAAAACGGGCATTATCGCAGGTGGCCGGCATGTCATGGGTGGTCTGGCCCGTCAGGGCCTGACCGAAAAGACCCTGTGCGGAAGCGGCGAACGGGGCGCACAGCAGGGCTGCGGCAACTGCGGGGAGCAGACGGAATTTCATGGAATTTCTCCTGTCTGGGCGGCCCTGTGCGATGTTCTGCCGCCGGCGGAAAGGGCCCGGACACAAAAAAGCCCGCCCCGACACGGGAACGGGCTTTCCTGCTGGTCCGGGAAAACGGATCAGGGTGCTTCGCTGGAGCCTTCACCAGCAGCCGGCTCGGCCTTGGCGGCTTCGCTGGCAGCCGGGCGTGCGGGCGCACCATCCGTGATCATTTCGAGCTGACCGGTGATCTGGCCACCGTCCTCGACCTGCAGGCGACGGCACTTCACCTTGCCGATCAGACGGCCGGTGGAGCGGATCGTCAGGCTGCCATTGACGGTCAGGGTCCCGTCAATCGTGCCGGCCAGTTCCGCGTCCTCGACTTCAACGCCACCGCGGAAGACGCCGCCATGCGTGACCTGAAGCTCGCTGGCCTGGATCATGCTGGATTCGACGGTCCCCTCGACCACGAGACGCTCGGCGTCCTGCACCGAACCCTGGACGCTGATGCCGCGGCCCACGACGAGCGTGCGACGCTCCGGACCGGTCTGGCGCGGTGCGCCCGGAACGGCAGCCGCACCGGGGCGCGGAGCCCCTGCCGGCATCGCGCCCGTCGGAGAGTTGGGGGACGGCGGTGCCGGGAAAGGGGTACGACCCATGGGAGCGGGGTCCTTCTGCTGGTTGGGCTGCTGGGGACTGGTAGGCGATCCGGATCCTGACGCGGGAGCCGTCTGGCTGGGAGCGTCCGGCCGGTTGGGGAAAATGGGCTGTCCTGCGAGCTTGCTGTTCTCTGCAGGTTTGGAGTCATCTTCCGGTTTGCGTCTTCTGAACAAGGAAACCCCGCTGCGGATCTGGAAAAGAACACTCTCTGTCTAGGACGTCTCCCGTATGTTCCATCGCGAGGGCGGAACAGTCAGGGCGGGCCTTTCGACAACGCTACACGCTCACCACCCGGCGGGACAAGACGCGCATTTCCATAAATGTGACGAATGGCCACGCAGGAAAACGGCGCCGGGCGGACCGGGAGTTGGCGTGAACCCAGAGGGGACCTATGATCGTGTTGATTTAATGGCGCAGTCTGCCCGTTAGATGTTTTTTCCGAAGTTTTCAGCGACCTGACCGGAGTTCCAATGTCTGCACCCCAGCATGACCTTCTGTGTATCGGCAATGCCATCGTCGACGTCCTCGCCCCTGTGGGCCAGGATCTGATCGACGGGCTTGGCGCCGCTGCCGGGAGCATGACCCTGATTGACGCTCCTACGGCGCATGCCATCGAAAGCCGCGTCGATATCGAAAACGTGACCGGCGGCGGTTCCGGCGCGAATACGGCCGTCGTGGCAGCCCGCATGGGCGCAAAGGTTGCGTATCTCGGCAAGGTGACGGCTGACGAAGCCGGCGACCACTTCACGCGTGACATCCGCGAACAGGGCATCACCTTCCCGTCCGAGCCGCTGCCAGCCGCCGATGGCACCCCCACCGCACGCTGCATCGTTCTGGTGACGCCGGAAGGTCAGCGCACGATGTTCACCTATCTCGGCGCCTGCACGGAGTTCACGCCCGAGGACGTGCATGAATCCGTCGTGGCCGATGCTGCGATCACCTATCTGGAAGGCTACCTGTACGACAAGCCGCAGGCCCAGGAAGCATTCGAGCACGCTGCCCGTCTGGCCCGCAAGGCCAACCGTCAGGTCGCCCTGACGCTGTCCGACACGTTCTGCGTGGAACGTCACCGCGCCGCTTTCCACGAACTCGTGGCCGGTCACGTGGACATCCTGTTCGCCAACGAGGCCGAGCTTCTGGCGCTGTACGAAGTCACGGATTTCGAAGAAGCCGTCACGCAGGTCTCCGCCGAGACGAAGCTGGCCGTCATCACGCGTGGCGAGAAGGGCGCGGTCGTGATCGGCGACGGAGAGCGCCATGACGTGCCGACGACCGAAGTGAAGGTCGTGGACACCACGGGTGCGGGTGACGCATTCGCTGCGGGCTTCCTCGCGGGTCTGAGCAAGAAGCATGACCTCGTGACCTGCGCGAAGCTGGGCAACCAGGCCGCCGGTGAGATCATCACCCGTTACGGCGCACGCCCGACCGAGGCGTTTACGCTGACGGCCTGAGCCTCGCCCTGCCCCATCGGTCAGGGCCGGTCTTACAGATCGGCCCAGCCGATGCGGGTGACACCATACCGGTCGAATGACGCCCGGACAGCCGGGTCCAGAAGGGCGGCCAGCTCGCTTTCCTGCTCATAGCCCGGCATGAAGCGCTTCATCATGGAATTCTGGGCCGTGGCGGGGTGGAAATAGATTTCGCTCGTGCCCTCTGGCAGGCGCGGAATAAGGCCGCGGATATGGTCCGGCGTCATATGACCGGACCAGCGCAGGCCGAAACACCAGTCATTGGTTTTCAGGCCGGCCTTGCGGATCTGGTGTCGCAGGACGCCGATCCAGTGACGCAGGGCGCGGTCTCCCAGCGTATCGTTGGCCTCGACCGGTTCCGGCGGCTCGAAAGGCGAGCGGACAGCCTGCAATCCATGCTCCAGCCCGGACTCGATCAGGAAATGCCCCACGGTCGGATGCAGATGCATGTGCTTGTGGGCGTTGGCATGATCGAGCGTCAGCCCGGTCGCGGCAAAGGCCCGGAACTGGGCGGCGATCTCACGGCGCAGGGCATGACGCGCGGCCGGACAGAAGAAATACTCGACACCCAGACGCAGCTGGTTACGCCCGAACCAGCCCTGCTCATCCGTGATGGCGGGAAGATCGAGCACGGACTTGCCTTCGATCGCCACGACATGCAGCCCGACCTTCAGGTCCGGCATGGTCTTCGCCCGCCGGATGGCGTCTTCGGCGGCATCACCGGCAACCATCAGGCTGGTCGTGGACAGGATGCCGTTGCGATGGGCCTGTTCGATGGCCTCGTTGACTTCAAGGCTCATGCCGAAATCGTCGGCAGATACGATGGCGCGGCGAAGGGCGCTGGATGTCATGGCTGGTCTCACGAAAAAGGGGCCATGACATCTGCCATGACCCCTGAGTAACGTCCGGTCAGGCGCGCACCGTTCAGGCGGCGTGACGGTCCTTGAGGAACTGGAAGAACTCCACCCCCTCACGCAGACGACGCTTCATCATCTGCGGGCTGCGGACCATCTCGTTGACGATCGAGGCGATCTTGGAACCGCGGAAGTAGAACTTGCGATAAAATTCCTCGACGCTCTCGAAGATTTCCGTGTGCGACAGATGCGGGTAGTGCAGCGGTGCGATCTGCACGCCGCTCTCATCGATCAGCTCGGCTTCCGCCTCGTTCAGCCAGCCGTTTTCCGTCGCCTGCTTGTGCAGGAACGTGCCCGGATACGGCGCGGCCAGGGAAACCTGCAGGGTGTGCGGGTTGATTTCCTTGGCGAACTCGATCGTCTCCTGGATGGTCTCCTTCGTCTCGCCCGGCAGGCCGACGATGAAGGTTCCGTGGATCTTGATGCCCAGCTTGTGGCAGTTGCGCGTGAATTCCTTGGCGGTCTCGACGCGCATGCCCTTCTTGATGTTGTGCAGGATCTGCTGGTTGCCGCTCTCATAGCCGACCAGCAGCAGGCGCAGACCGTTTTCCTTGAGGACCTTCAGGGTCTCGTAGGGCACATTCGCCTTGGCGTTGCAGGACCAGGTGACACCGAGCTTGCCCATTTCGCGGGCAATGGCTTCCGCGCGCGGCAGATCGTCCGTGAAGGTGTCATCATCGAACATGAATTCCTGCACTTCAGGGAAGTACTGCTTGGCCAGACGTACTTCGGCAGCCACGTGCTCGGGGCTGCGGGTGCGGTAGCGATGGCCACCAACCGTCTGCGGCCACAGGCAGAACGTGCAGCGCGACTTGCAGCCACGACCCGTATAGATCGAGATATACGGGTGCTTCAGGTAGCCGATGAAGTAGTCGTTGATGTTCAGGTCGCGCTTGTAGACCTCGGTCACGAACGGCAGGCTGTCCATGTCCTCGATCATCGCGCGATCCTTGTTCGCGATGATCTCACCCTTTTCGTTGCGCCAGGTGATGCCGTCCACTTCTGCGAGCGGCTTGCCTTCGGCAATTTCCTTGATGGTGAAGTCGAACTCGTTGCGGGCCACGAAGTCGATCGGGCCGCCCTTCTCCATGCTCTCCATCGGCTGGACGGCAACCTTCGCGCCCACCATGCCGATCATCAGCTTGGGGTTCGCATCCTTGAGCATCTGGGCGACGCGGACGTCGGATGCGAAGGACGGCGTGGAGGTGTGCATGACGACGAGGTCACGGTTCTTCACGTCTTCGAGAATGGGATCCATGCCCATCTTGGCCGGCGGAGCATCGATCAGGCGCGATCCGGGCACGAGCGCGGCAGGCTGCGCCAGCCATGTCGGATACCAGAAGGACTTGATCTCACGCTTCGCCTGGTAGCGGGAGCCAGCGCCACCATCGAAGCCGTCGAAGGAAGGAGGCTGGAGAAAAAGGGTTCTCATCATGATCGGACACTCCTGTGGGTGGCGCCGGCCTGGAGCGAGGGGGCGCAGGACGCGGAATTACGTTTTCTTCGGGCGATATGGACCGTTCTGCCCCGCCATGCAACGCGTGATCCGCGCGCACTGCCCACCATAATGGCAGCAGACAGCCAGTCACGGACAACCAGAAGCGGGATTGCGGCCGGGAGCGGGCACTCCGTGGCACGGTCCATGATGCGGCTTCCGATGGCGCGCACCAGCCATGTCAGAAGCAGCATGAACCATGTCCACCAGGCGTTCGGACGGAACAGGACAGCCGTCACGGCCCAGAACAGGGGAAGCTGGATGGCGGACAGTCCGTAGCCGACAGGCGCGACGTTCTTGACGGTCCGTCCCCAGCGCAGTTCATGGGCCAGCAGGTCGCTGATGGAGTGCTCGCCCACGGTGGTATGGGTCAGGGTGGGTGCAATGGTGATGTTCTCACCCCGCGCCCGGATAAGCTGGCCCAGTTCGGCATCATCGGCCACATGATCGACCAGCGCCTCAAGGCCGCCGATCTCCTCAAGGGTCTGACGCCGCAGGGCCATCGTGGCCCCGAGACAGTCCTGACGTCCCAGAAAACGGGACATCATGACGCCGGGCAGGAAGTTATGATTGATCTGGCAGGCGCCGAGCTGCTGCACGATCGTGCCTGCAGCCGGACGACCGGCATACAATGTCGTAACCAGGCCCGTCCCCTGCTCTTTCAGACTCGTCACGACGTGACGCAGATAGTTGGGACTGGCGTGAATATCGGAGTCGGAAATCACGATAATGTCATGACGGGCTTCGCCGTACATGTTCATCAGATTGCCGACCTTGCGGTTCGGACCGTGTTCCTGCGGGTTGATCACCACGCTGACCGGAATCCGCGGATGACGCGCCCGAAGGCGCTCAATGACGGCCAGGGCAGTATCTTCCCTGTCCTGAACGCCGAAGACGATCTGGAAATCCGGATAGTCCTGCGTGAACACGCTTTCCAGCGCATCCTCCAGCAGCGGCTCATTGCCATGCAGCGGTTTGAGAACCGTAACTGACGGCCAGGTCCGGTCTGACAGGCGCAGGGCGTCATCCGCTCTGCGCTCCGTCCGGCGGAACCGTGCGAGCAGGGTTGCGCCCGCCAGCGCCTGCAGATTGCCGGCGGCGGAAACAAGGGCGCAGAAACCGGCCGCGATCGTAAGAGGTAAGGGCACGACGGTCTTCTAGCCTTCCCGAACGTTTTTGGGAAAGGGTGCCGTCGCGGGGGCGGACTCAGTCATGCAGGAAATGGGCAGTCTTGCTGTCCAGATGATCCGCCAGACCGCTGGCACCACCCTGGCTCAGAGCCTCGCCGAAATCGGCGCGCTGGGCGGCGACCTGGCTGATATGGGCGTTGAGCAGGACGTCAGTGATCCGCCAGCCGGAGGTACCATTCGTCATGATGTAGTCGATCGGCGTGACATCACCACCATCCGTGCCGCCGATCGTCGTGTCGACAATCAGGCCGCCGGTAGGGTTGGGGCGCGTCTGCGGGTTGACCGTGAAGGCAGCCTGGGCTTCGGGTTTGAACGAAGAGGCGTAGCGGGCAATCGTGAACTGGCGGAAAGATCCCAGCAGACGGGTCCGGTCTGAAGGGCTCAGGCTGTTGTAGCGCACGCCGACCGAGCGACGGAGAATCGCTTCGAGGTCAAAAGCACGATCCACGGCCGGCGCGATCATCGTCGCGCGCTGCTGGGCGGTCTTTCCCGTCTTCTGGGCCGCTTTCAGGGCGTCATACAGGGCCGAAATCGGCGTTACCGCAGATGCCGCATCAGCCGGGGAGGCCGCGCCGGCCGTCTGGGCCAAGGCGGCCGGGGAAAGCGCCGTCATGGCGACAGGCCCCGTCAGGAGGCAGGCGGACAGAAGGGACAGGGTCACTTTCGGGGAAAAACGGCAAATCATGATCGTGCTTTCGTCCTGTAGACAGTTCCGTGCGTAGAGATCAGGTTCATGACACACTGTATCAAGTTCCCTGTAACAAGTTCTGGCATCCATAGATCGATCTGTGCTCGATTAGCCACAGCCCTGATGCGAATTATGCAGCCTGACATTGAGGCGAACACGACAATGGGTCTATAGGCAGTCAATCTAATGCTCGATGGTCCTTCATGTTTCCCGACTTTCCGGAGCCGGGACAGGGAAGACAGCCACGGGCCATCCACGATGTGCAAGGCCCCGGGCGCCCTATGGACGCACCTTCCGGAGGCTAGAACCAGAGGATTATAATGGCCGTTCCTTTGATGCAGGCTGTCCGAGTCGGACGGTACGTTGTCAAGCAGCACCTCACGGGCCGCAAGCGCTATCCGCTGGTCCTGATGCTCGAACCGCTGTTCCGCTGCAACCTGGCGTGTGCCGGTTGTGGCAAGATCGACTACCCTGCGCAGATCCTGAACCAGCGTCTCAGCCTTCAGGAATGCCTGGATGCCGACACGGAAGCCGGTGCCCCCGTCATCGCCATCGCCGGTGGTGAGCCTCTCCTGCACAAGGAAATGCCCCAGATCGTCAAAGGTTTGATCGGGCGGAAAAAATACGTCTACCTGTGCACGAACGGCCTGCTGCTTGAGAAGAAGCTCGACGATTACGAGCCCTCCCCGTTCTTCTCCTGGGACGTGCATCTGGATGGCGACCAGCTCATGCATGACGCCTCCGTCTGTCAGGAAGGCGTTTTCGAGCGTGCGACCGCAGCGATCCGTCTTGCGAAGTCCCGTGGTTTCCGCGTCTCCATCAACTGCACCCTGTTCGACGGCGCAGTTCCGGAACGCGTTGCGGCCTTCTTCGATGAAGTCATGGCGATGGGCGTGGACGGCATCATGACCGCTCCGGGCTATGCCTATGAGCGCGCACCGGATCAGGCACACTTCCTGAACCGCCAGAAGACGAAGCAGCTGTTCCGCGACATCTTCCGTCTCGGCAAGGGCAAGAAGTGGCGCTTCACGCAGTCTCCGCTGTTCCTGAACTTCCTGGCAGGCAACGAGAACTATCACTGCACGCCGTGGGGCAAGCCGCTTCGCACGGTCTTCGGCTGGCAGCGTCCGTGCTATCTGCTCGGTGAAGGCTATGCCAAGACCTTCAAGGAACTGATGGACGATACGGCCTGGGAGCAGTACGGCACCGGCGCTTACGAAAAATGCGCCGACTGCATGGTGCATTCCGGCTACGAGTCCACAGCTGTCATGGATGCCGTCGCGCGTCCCTGGCATATCGCCAAGGTGGCCCTGTTCGGACCGGAAACCGAAAAGCCGATGGTCCCGGAAATCTCGCTCGCCAACCAGCGCCCGGCCGAATACGGCTATGAGGAGCAGGTCCAGCAGCAGATGGAGCGGATCTCCACGGGCGCCAAGCCGGCCCGCGGTCCCCGCGTCCGCGTGAATGGCCGTCCGGCCAACACGGTTTCGGATGTGGCTGACGCAGCAGACTGAGAACCCGTTTCCTCTTGGGGACGAAACAGAAAACCGGCTCTTCGCGAGCCGGTTTTTTTATGGGGAAAGTCTTTCCTCTGCGGCGGCACAATCAAGGGCATGGCATCCGCCAGTCGTCCTGTTATGATTGTGTCTTCATTATTCTGGCCGGATCATGCTGACCCCTATCCTCGTTATCTGTCTGCTCATTTTCCTCAATGCCGTGTTTGCCATGGGAGAAATGGCACTCATCTCGGCAAAGCGGCCACGGCTGGACGTGCTGGCCAAGCAGGGAGTCCGGGGGGCCACGACCGCAATCCGGCTGGCAGAAGATCCGCACAGCTTCCTGCCGACCGTTCAGGTGGGCATGACGCTGGTTTCCATCCTTGAAGGTACGTTTGGCGGCAGCCAGATGGAAAGTACCGTCACGGCATGGATCGCCAATATTCCCTCGCTCCGTCCGATTGCGAGCGAAGTCTCGATCGTGCTGGTCGTGGCGATGATCACCTTCACCATGCTGGTTTTCGGAGAACTCATTCCCAAGCAGATCGCATTGCAGCAGCCGGAAGCCATTGCCTCACGGCTGGCATGGCTTCTGGTCGGCGTCGCCCGGATCGCACAGCCGATTGTCTGGCTGCTCAGCGGCACGTCTTCGCTGGTGCTCCGCCTGCTCCGTGTCGGCCCCCTGACACGCGCAGCGGTGACGGAAGAGGAACTGAAAGCCGTTCTGGCCGAAGGTGCCCGCGCAGGCGTTCTCGAAACCGACGAACAGGCCATGATCGAACGCCTTCTGCGTCTGGCAGACCGCCCTGTTCGCGCCATCATGACCCCCCGCAATGAGCTTTTCTGGATCGACAGACATGCGGATCAGGAAACGCTGGTCCGCAAACTGCGCCAGTCTTCTTACGCCCGGATTGTCGTCTGTGAGGGAGACGTCGATCATCCCGTCGGTGTCATTCTGGCCAAGGACATCATGGACCGGCTGCTGCTGAAGCTTCCGGTTTCCGTCGATGCCGTCCTGCGTGAGCCCCCGGTCATTCCGGACAGCCTCAGCGCCCAGGACATGATCGAGCGCATGCGTGGCGTCAATCTTGGCATTACTTTCGTCCTGGACGAATACGGATCTTTCGAGGGCATCGTGACGCCATCAGACGTTTTCGAAGCCATTGTCGGCGAGGAAAAGACCGAATCCTCATCTTCGGAACTTCAGGCAGCCGAAGGTGAAGACGAATATATTTTTGATGGCTTCATGCCGGCGGACGAACTGCGCTCCCGTCTCGACCTGCCGGAACTGCCGGGCGCCGGCGGGTATCATACCCTTGGCGGCGTGATGCTGGCGCTTTTACGGCGCGTTCCGGCCCGAGGAGACAAGGTGGCGTTCGGGGGCTGGCTGTTCGAGGTTCTGGAGATGGATCGCCGACGCGTCGGAAGGGTCAAGGTCAGTCATCAGGTTCTCGCCGAAGACTGACCCTGAAGCTCAGACCTTGCTGACAAACAGGGCCGGCCTGTCAGTCACGGGAGCATAACCGCCCTGATTGCCGTAATTCTGCGGCTGAGCCGTCATCGGCGTGGATGTCAGCAGTTCGATGACGCGCTTCTGGGCTGTAATGGCCCTTTGCAAAAGCTCGCCATTGCGATTGCCCAGTTCCGTCATCTGTTCCAGCAGATCGCGATAGGGAAAGGCCGGCGAGTCTTCCCGCGCCACAGCCTCATCGTCCTCCGGGCAGCACGGGCAAAGATTCTCCCTGCGGTCATTGGCCGCGGAAACTTCCTGCTCCAGCGTTCTGGCTGCATCCTGCTTTTCCGGAAGAAGCGCCAGAGCGTCCGGAATCCGCGCCTCTTCCAGTGCAGAGTTTTCCGCCTCGAGAATGGCAATCAGCCGCTGCATGGCCGGAATAATGGAAGCGCTCATTTCTGCTCCTGCATGGCCAGCATCTGACGGTCAATCGCGTCCGTCAGGCCTATTCCACCGTTATTTTCCATCTGCTTGGCGATCTGTTCCACCAGCATGGGTCGGAACTGCTTTTCCCCTGCCCCGCCGCTGAACATATTCTCGCTGTTGTCATCGGTCGCGAACATGGGCTGAAGCATCTGGTTGATGGCCATCGACTCGAAACTCTGAGCCGACTTCAGGGTCTTGGCCGGATCTGCCTTCTGCCCGTGCAGTGGCAATCCCTGCGATACCGTGGCGGTGGTCGAGGATACTGTCATCAACGCATCTCCAGTTCTGCCTGCAGGGCGCCATCGGCCTTGATGGCCTGCAGAATGCTGATCATGTCTCGTGGCCCTACTCCCAGCGCATTCAGCCCTGAAACAAGCTCCCGGAGCGTGGTGCCCCCCGGAACGACCGCAAGATGATGGGTCTTGCCCGTATCCACCTTGACGTTTGTACGGGGCACGACGGCCGTCTGACCGCCGGAGAATGGCCCTGGCTGGGAGACCTGGGGCGTCTCCGTCACCTGAACCGTCAGATTGCCCTGCGCCACCGCAACCGTGCTGATCCGGACGTCTGCCCCCATGATGATGGTGCCACTGGCTTCGTCCACGACCACCTTGGCCGGTGTATCCGGAGTGACCAGAAGATCTCCGATTCGGGAGAGCGTAGAGACCGGATCATGATTGCTCAGATCCAGCAGGACTGTCCGTGGATCCTGAACGATCGCAATCGGCCCGAAGGTCCGGTTGATGATGGACGCGATCCGACTCGCCGTCGTGAAATCGGGGTTACGCAGGCTCAGATGCAGGTTCGCACGATGGCTGAGGTCAAAGGGGACTTCCCGTTCGACGATACCACCATTGGCGATATGCCCGCTGGTGGGCACGTTGCGGGTAATGGACGCAGCCGCTCCACGGGCCGAAAAGGCATTGGTCGCCAGAGACCCCTGAGCAACGGCATAGACCTCACCGTCAGCAGCCATCAGCGGCGTTACGAGAAGCGTTCCGCCTGTCAGGGAAGACGCGTCACCCGCAGCCGAGACCGTCACATCGATGCGGTTGCCCCCATGAACGAACGCCGGAAGATCGGCCGTCACCATGACAGCGGCCACGTCATGCGTCTGGAGCTGGGTTTCCTGATCGCGGATGTTCACACCCAGACGGTTCAGCATGGAAATCAGGGTTTCACGGGTAAAAATCGTATTGGTCAGCCGGTCGCCCGTTCCGTTCAGACCCACCACCAGACCATATCCGATCAGCTGGTTGCTCCGGACACCTTCCATGTCCGTAATGTCCTTGATGCGAACGCTGGCAGCCAGGGTAAAGCCTGGCAGGAGGAGCAGTCCGACACAGACAAACGCGGTCAGTCGCCGCGTCAGGGTCCGGAGGGGGAACGGAGATTGCGTGAAAAAGCGCATGGGCGGCGGGGTGTATCCTGATGCCTGCAAGACAGGTCTGGGGGTCTCAGGTGTTGAGGATGGGCGTACAGGGTAAAGAAACCCCTAACAGAGACGCAGATTTCCGCGCTTTCCGACAAACGGGCAAAGCATGTTCGGGGTTGGCGGATGCGGCTGGGGTGGCTATAAGCCGCGCGTTATCGCCTGCGGCTGTTGGAAGCGGACGTTGGCAGATCAGCCAGGGATTGGATGCGCATGATTACGCTGCCGCCGGATTATAGACCCGCCGACAATGAAGAGTTCATGAACCCGCTTCAGGTCGAGTACTTCAGGCAGAAGCTTCTGCGCTGGCGTCTGGATCTGCTGAAAGAGGCGGATGGAACCCTTGCGAGTCTCTCGGAAGGCGGAATTCATGAATCAGACATCACCGACCGTGCCAGCGTCGAAACGGACCGCGCCTTCGAGCTCCGCACCCGTGACCGTGCGCGCAAACTGATCACCAAGATCAACATGGCCCTCGAACGCATCGACGACGGAAGCTACGGTTTCTGCGAAGAGACGGGGGAGCCGATCGGCCTGAAACGCCTTGAAGCACGCCCGATCGCGACTCTGTCCATCGACGCGCAGGAACGCCACGAGCGCATGGAAAAGGTCCATCGGGACGATTAAGGCTTGCGCTTGGCGCGCTGACCCGTTACGAAGCGCGCCAAGGCAACGGTATGCTGCTGTAGCTCAGTGGTAGAGCACTCCCTTGGTAAGGGAGAGGTCGACAGTTCAATCCTGTCCAGCAGCACCATTTTTCCTTCTTTTCAGAGACTTGGCCGTTCGAGCAGTCTCAGATCCCCCATCATCCCAGAACGTAGCACATGGCTGTCGTGGATCACTTCCGCAAGCGGGATGGGGATCATCTTGGCGAAAGCCATCTGCAAAACTTCCCACAATCGAGGAATGCTGCCCGTGCAGAAGCACAGGCATAAAAAAGCCGCCTCTCCAATAGGAGGGCGACTTTTTCGGGCTAGTGCGCCTTTTAATCGCGACGGTCGCGGATCTTTACATACGCAATAGCTGCATGCTCAGCACAGTAGGGCTTTCCGGGAAGCGGTGTCGCGCCGCAGAAATGAAAACCCGGTGTGCCTGGATCGCCGATGGGCCAGCAGCAGGACGGGCCACGGCGGGTCGGGCGGTCGATGCCAGCGGTCGAAAAGCGGGGCGGCATGGCCGGACGCGGTGCAGGCGCGACGCGGGGTTCCGGCTTGGGGGCTACAGCAGGCTCCCGACGGGCTGCGACGGGTTCCTTGGCCGCCGCCGGGAGGGGACGTGAGGCAACGGCCGGCTGGGGTGTCGGCTTCGCGGCTTCCGGGGCGACAGACGGTGCTTTGCGGACCGGAGCAGCAGGCTTTTCTGCCACCTTCTCCGCAACGCCTGCAGACACCTTAACGGGAGCTGCATCCTTGTCCGTAAACAGGTCCGCTGCCGCAGGTTCGGCAGCCTTGGCGCGAGAGGGACTTTTACGACGGGGGGTGGCTTCCGTCGTACCCGTTTCGCCGTCCTTGACCTTGCGGTTGCGGATGGGAGACGGACGCGGCGGCAGGCCCAGACGGTGCGCCTTGCCGACGACGGCATTTTTGGTGATGGAGAGCTGGCGGCCGATTTCGGCGGTCGAAAGTCCCTGACTCCACAGATCGCGAAGTCTGGCGATCGTCTCGTCCGTCCACTCCATATGTTCGTTTCCCTGTCCCGCTTCGGTGCCTGAACCGGCCCGATATCCTGTTGATTTTCAATCCCGGACCACCGGACCCGGAACATCTTCGGGACGTTTCTTACCAGAAACTCCCCGCCACGTCGAAGGCGGTTCTTACGAGGCCGGTTCGGCGACCCGCTGAAGCTCCACAAGGCCGTCCACGACGGCCAGCGCGATTTCGCCACGGACCAGCGCCTGGGCATCCAGACCGAAAAGTTCGCGACGCCAGCCCTTCAGCGCGCCGACATCGGTTTCACCAAGCGCAATCAGATCCAGATCGTCCGAAGAAGCCACCAGGCGGGGGGCCACCTTATGCTGCTCGCACTTGGCGGCCAGCAGCACCCGCAGAAGCGCCACGAGGGCTGTGGACGGCCGGGGGCGATCGGATTTCGAAGGGGCTTTGGGAAGTTCGGACTCAGGCAACTCCTGCGCGATACGGATTGCTTCGAGAAGGCCTTTGCCCATCTTGCCTTCGGCAAAACCCCGGGTCACCCCTCGGATGCGGGAGAGAGCCTCGACCGTATCGGGATGAACGGCGGCGATTTCCAAGAGGCTTTCATCACGGATGACACGCTGACGGGGGATATCGGCGTTCTGGGCTTCCTGTTCACGCCAGGCCGTGACTTCGCGCAGGATACCAAGCATTCTCCGGTTGCTGGTCCGGGCTTTCAGCTTTTCCCACAGGCGACGGGGATCAGGACGGAAGGTCTTTTCTTCCGTCAGGATAGCCTGTTCGGAGTCGGCCCAGTGCAGACGGTCCTGTTCGGCAAGCTGTTTGCGCAGGGCATCGTAAACCGTGCGCAGATGCGTGACATCAGTCGCGGCGTAAGCGATCTGCGCCTTGCTCAGCGGACGGGCCGACCAGTCACTGAAGCGGTGCGCCTTGTCGATGCTGCGACCGGTAATCGCGCCGACCAGACTGTCATAGCCAACCTGATCGCCGAAGCCGGCCACCATGGCAGCAACCTGCGTATCGAAAACCGAAGCCGGAAGGCGGTCGAAAATATGAAGGAAAATCTCAAGATCCTGCCGGGCGGCATGAAAGACCTTGGTGCAATCCGGTTTGGCCAGAAGAGCGCCGAGAGGGGCAAGATCAATGCCGGGTGCCAGCGTGTCGATCAGGACCACGTCTTCGGTTCCGGCAAGCTGCACGAGACAGAGCTCGGGCCAGTAGGTCCGTTCCCGGACGAATTCCGTGTCGATGGTCACGAAAGGCTCGTTCTGCAGTTTTTCGCAGATACGGGCCACCTCCTCACTGGAGGTCAGGAGAACGGGGGTCGGGAAGGTCGGAGCTTTCGAGCGCATGAAACGATCCTACACAAAGCGCAGGATCGTGACCACGCCCCCCGATCGTCCTTCCCTCACCCTTTCAGGTCGATCAGAGGGACTGGTCGATCCAGGCCTTGAGCTGGCTCTTCGGCAGCGCACCCATCTGCTGGGCGACCGGCTTGCCGTCTTTGAAGACGATCAGCGTCGGGATGCTGCGCACGCCATACTTGGTCGGGGCTTCGGGGTTGGAGTCGATGTTGACCTTGGCGACCTTCAGACGGCCCTGGTACTCGGCGCCGATTTCCTCAAGTGCCGGTGCGATCATCTTGCACGGGCCGCACCATTCCGCCCAGAAATCGACCAGAACCGGACCTTCGGACTTCAGGACGTCGGCTTCGAAGCTGCTGTCGCTGACGGCGACGGTGTTTGCGCTCATGAGGGTATTCCTTGTGGCGAATGATGTTTCTGAGAACGGATATCGGCTGCCCTGCCCCTCACTGCAAGGGGCTTTTGATCTGCATCAAGCTCCGGGACGGACCTGATCCAGCAGCGGGGACGGAAGTGTGACAACGACCGGTCCTTCCGTCCAGACCAGAGAACAGTGAATGTCGTAGCCGGGATGAAGTTGCGCCAGCACGGCGCGATAGGCCGCCATTTGCCGCAGATAGGCAACGGGGGTGCGCTCCGCCCGCAGATGCGGATTGCGATTCGTCTTGTAGTCGCAGACCCAGATCTGCCCGTCCCCAATCCGCAGACGGTCCACCTGCCCGAGCACCACGCGACCCGCGCTGACACCGGAAATTGGCTGCTCCGCGCGGCTTCCGAGCGCAAAAAGCGGCGCAAGGTCGGGATGGGACAGGACACCCAGAACCTGTTCGGCCAGACGCTTAATTTCCGGTTCCGTCAGGCCAAGCGCCCGGCGGGACAGCCAGCGCAGGGCCACGGCCTCACGTTCGGCGGGCAGTGTTTCGGGCAGAAGCTGGAGCAGACGGTGGATCATCGTGCCGCGTCGCATGGCCTGTTCACGCACCGGTGTGGGACGGCCAGCCAGAAGCTCCAGTGGCGAGCGTGCGGCCGGAAGTTCGCCGAACTCTGCACCATCCGGACGGCTCGGCGCGAGCGGACGCGTCATGGCATCTTCATGCGGCGTAATGACAGGCTTCCAGTCCGGCGCGCGGCCCATCCAGTCCGGCAGCGTTGCACAAGGCGGCTCGGCCGATCCGGACTGGAAAGCAACAGGGGCAAGTGTCCGCGCTTCTTCCAGCACGAGCCGCTCGCCTTCCCAGCCGAGATCCATCGGCTCGGAACGCGCATTGGCCAGTTGCCGGAACCCGGCCTCGCACTGCCGATACCAGCTTGTATCCGCAGGCTCGCGCTTGGCTCCAGCCCCACAGATTACCAGCCAGTCACTGGCGCGGGTCAGGGCGACATAAAGCAGGCGATTGCTTTCGGCGCGGGCCTTTTCAGCGTCCCGCTCCGACAGGGCGGTCGTGACGTCCGTCCCCATGTCCTTTTTCGGCACCCAGAGCGGAAGTTCGAGCGCGCCCGCCTCTTCCCACAGGAAATCGCTGCCCGGAGGCGGCTTGGACGTCGTGTCCGGCATCACGACCAGACGCGCCTGAAGCCCCTTGGAGCCATGCACGGTCATGACGCGGACGGCACCGAGTTCACTTTCGGCCTCGCGCTTGCTGGTGATCTCGCTGGCTTCGAGCCAGTGCAGGAAGCCCTGAAGCGACGGCGGATGCAGGCCTTCATAGCGCAGGGCAGCCGTCAGCAGTTCGTCCACCGGTTCGGCCGCTTCCGGCCCCAGACGTCGCAGAAGTCGCGTGCGGCCGCCATGCTGGCCCAGCGTTTCGGCGAGCAATCGGTATGGAGACGCATAATCGACGCGCACATACAGCGTTGAGAGCATCTCCCAGGCGGCCCGCCAGTCCTCACGCTCCCGGTGCCGTTCGCGCAAAACGGTCCAGAGCGGTTGCCCTTTTGGCCCGAGGGCATGGGTCGTGCCATTGCGAGTGGCGAGCGCCATCAGCGAGTCGTCCGTGAGCCCACCGAGCGGGGACGTCAGGACGGAAGCCAGTGTCAGATCATCCTGCGGCAGAAGCAGAGCCGCGCAGAGCGTCATGAGATCGCGGACTGCAACCTGCTGCGTCAGCCCAACCCGCACCAGCGTTGCGACCGGGACATTACGCGATTTGAGAGCCCGGATCAGCGAACGCAGGAATGGCGAACGACGGGGGACGAGGATCAGCACGTCCCCTGCCGTCAGAGGCGCCTGTCCGGGCAGAGGCGGACGACCGATCTGCTGGTCGATCCATTCTGCAAGCGCTTCGGCAAGGCGCTGCGGCGCACTCCGCTGCCCCGTATTGGCTGATGGTGCGCGCCAGGGCGTGAGGCCTTCATCGTCATCCTCGCCCTGCACGACGGGGACGAGTGGCCAGAGTTCCACGCGCCCCCCTTGCCCCGGACGGGCCGAGACATGCGGGCGCAGCGTCTTTTCGTCATCCTGAAGCAGACCATGCGCTGCGAGAGGCTGGGAAAACACTGCATCCACGAAAGACAGGACGGGCGGCACTGAGCGAAAGGAGACGTTCAGTTCCGGATCGCGCCACAGCAGACCGGCATTACGGACCCGGCTGGCAAATTCATGACGCCAGCGGTGAAACTCTTCCGGCTGGGCACCCTGGAAGCCGTAGATCGACTGCTTGTAATCGCCGACCGCGAAGATCGTGCGCGGACGCGGCCCCATGTCCCACGCACCTTCACCTGCGAAGAACTCGGATGTGAGCGCGCCGGCGATTTCCCATTGCAGGCCGGAATTGTCCTGCACCTCATCAAGCAGCAGATGATCAATGCCACCATCGAGCTTGTAGAGCACCCAGGCCGCACCCGGATCGCGCAGGAGGTTGCGGGTTTCCTGAATAAGGTCGTTGTAATCGACCAGACCGCGAGCCGACTTGCTGTCCTGAAACGCCGTCAGCATCGGCGCGGCCAGACCAAGTAGGGCACGGTTCAGCAGAACAAGGCGTGCGCTCTTAAGGCTGGCCTGAAGATCTACGAGCCGTTGAGCCTCATCTTCCAGCACAGGGACAAGATATCCGACCTTCTCCTGCGCTTTCTTGCTGACGATGCCGTTCATCTTGCGCGGCTTGCCCTCTTTCGTCAGCAGACATTTCGCCCAGATCGCCGGGACGCGCTCGGCCGGGTTCGTCCCGAGCCAGCCCAGCATCTGCTCGACGATGACCCTTCCCGCATCCGTCACGACATCAAGCGCATCCCGCAGTCCAGCCCGCAGATCGTTTTCCTTCGGCGGCTGGCAGGCGAGGCTTTCAAGGTCTTCAAGACTTTGTTGCCCGGCTTTCAGGGCCTTGCGATAGGCACTGACAACGCTGTCCGGCAGGATGGCCCAGCGTTCCAGCAGCGGACGGGCGCGGCTCTCCTCCATGTTCAGCGTGCGGATGCGCTGGAAGAAGCGGTCCAGACCCACCGTTCCGGCCACATCGGCGGCAAGCTCAGGCGAACGGGCCAACCCGTCTTCCATCGCCTCACGCAGGGCCAATGTGGTGTCGGTGTCTTCCATCAGCGTGAAATGCGGATCGACCGAGGCTTCCAGCGGAAAACGCCGCAGCAGGGACTGGCAGAAGGCGTGGATCGTCTCGATCCGCAGGCCGCCCGGCAGATCGAGCACGCATAAAAACAGGGCGCGGGCACGACGGCGGGTTTCATCCGTGTTGGGAACGTCGAGGCTTTCAAGCTCCGCACCCAGCTTCGCATCCGGCAGCGAGACCCAGCTTCCCAGTTTCTGCTGAAGCCGGTTGGCCATCTCGGCAGCAGCGGCCTTGGTATAGGTCAGGCACAGGATGCGCGAAGGATGCGCGCCATCGGCCAGAATGGTGTCCCCGTCATCGGTCTGCACATAGAGCGGCAGCATGAGCCGCAGCAGGCGGTCGATCAGCAGCTTGGTCTTGCCCGAACCCGCCGAGGCCGAGACGAACACCGAAGCACGCGGATCGGAGGCCTGACGCTGCGTGCGATCGGCGGCGGCAATGACTTCATCGCGGGTAATGGGGCGTGTGACAGGCGGCATGTCGTTCATTCGCCCTCTCCTTCAGCATAAGCCGCGCGCCATTCATCCACGCGGGCAAGCTGCGCGTAGTCGGTGTAACGCGGGACGTGCCCGGCCCAGGGCTGGGAGCGGTAGGGCTGATCGGGATTGTCGTATTCGTCCACGAGGGTCCGGAGTTTTTCCATGGCCTCACCGATCAGGGTGGGCGCGTCCGTGCCGGAGCGTGAGCCGGGCACCTCGCTTTCCTTGCCCGGATCGTCCCCGCCGGTCAGGTGCCAGTAGAGCAGCTTCTTCGTCTCAACGGCCGGAACGTCCTTGAACGCTCCTTTCGCCAGCAGCGCGCCTTCGAGCACGAGCTGGACGGACCAGCCTTCCGCAACATTCTTCCCGCTGGGGGGCTGCCCGGTCTTGTAATCAAAGACCGTTGCCAGACCATCCGCACCAATATCGATCCGGTCCGCACGGCCGCGCAGTTCGAACGGCGCGAAAGCTGCCTGAAGACGGAAAGACGCCGTGACCTCCACAAACCGCCCCTGCGCCGGGCCACTTTCTTCCATGTCCAGACGGTAAGCGGCCTCTTTTTCCGCCACCCAGTCCGCGATCCGCGCCAGACGCGGCCCCCACCAGTTCACAAGGGCCGGGCGCATATTGGCCTTCGCTAGTTCTTCGGCAAAAACGCGCCGCAGAATGGCGCTCGCATTGGCGGGCCAGCGCTCGGGAAAATCGCTCAGGACGCGTTCCATCGCATCATGCACGATCATGCCGAAATCAGCGTGTTCCGCGCCTTCCTCCAGCGGCTTGAGCGCCCGGAGCTTCAGGACATGCTTGGCGTAGATCGCGTAAGGATCATGCATCCAGGTCTCAATCTCGGTAATGCTGAGACCGCGTGGACGCAGGGCAACGGGCGGCCGTGGCTCGGGCGGCGCAACGGCCTCGGCGCCTGCGAGTGGCTGATCCAGACAGCGCTGCCAGTCCAGCGCCGGATGCAGCGGTAGACTCTGCGACCGTCCACCAAGAAACGCATCCATCCGCACCATCCACCGCGCAGGAACGCCGGGCGCGCCTTCGCGCCGGGCCGAGCTGGCGAACACGGCTTCCTTCGACGCCAGAATGGTCGAGACGAAATCATGCGCGCTCACACCCGTCTGCCGCTCCGGAGAGGGCAGACCGACGCGCACGCGCATCGGACGGCTCAGCCAGGGGCCCGGATCGGTCGCAGGCGGCCAGACGCCTTCGTTCAGTCCACCCAGCACCACGACATCGAACGCCAGAAGCCGCGCTTCCAGCACGCCGAGGATCGAGACACGCGGATGCGCCAGTTCCACACCCCCGCGATGGGCACGCAGACCGGTCAGCATCTGTCCGGCCATGGATGTATTGAGGAACGAATCCAGATGCGTCAGCCGCTGCGGCGGCAGGATGCCCGTATTGACGATCAGTGCCGCCAGATGCCGCGACAGGGCCTCACCGTCCTCGCCAAGCCACAGACGCGCCCCCGGATGACGCGGTTCGTCTTCGGGTGCGTCCAGCTCTTCAGCCGTGGCCGCCAGAGCTTCCGCCGTGTGGATCAGGCGTTCGAGCAGTTCCGGCAGGGGAATGGCGCCTTCGATGGACAGAAGCGGATCAAAGGCCTGCTCAATCCGCGCGATGAAGGCAGCGGGGCCTTCCGGCTCGTCCGGGGCGTCCGCGCTGGCGCCGTGATCGGGCGCATGTTTCTTCTGGGTATATTCGTGCAGGGCGGCTTTCAGACCCGCGATGCCCGGCGCAGGAGCAGGCCCACGCAGCAACAGCCGTTCCAACCGCCGGGCAGAGGCGTGGCAGTCGCCCGGCGTGCGCCCCAGCGCGGCGAGCGGGTGTTTCAGAACAGACAGAAGCGCCACCGGGGACAAACGCGCTTCGGCGGCAGTCGCGATCAGACGCAGGAATACGGCGGCCGGAGTCTGGGATAGGGACTCGCCCGCACTGTCATCGGCATGGATGCCAAAACGCAGAAGCTCGGTGCCCACACGCTGCGCCAGAGCGCGATCCGGCGTGACAAGCGCGCAGGTTTTCCCGGCTTCGGAAACCACATCGCGCAGGATCAGGGCAATGGCCTGCGCTTCCTGCTGCTGGTCCTGCGCGGGCAGGATGGAGAGGCCATCGATATCGCGGGGACGGCTGTCCTGCCCCCAGTGCTCGATCCCGTGTTCCGGCAGCAGGACCTCGCGCAACATCAGTTCGCGCCCGCGGTCCCGACCGCCATCCCAGTCCGTCAGTTCCTTGCGGGACAGGCCCAGATCCGTCAGGATTTCCTTCAGGCCAGCCTGCGGATGTGACGGTGGTAGATCGGCCCAGATTTCATCCGTCATCCCCAGATCCACGCCCGGCAGGATCACAAGCCCGGCGGGAAGCCGCGCCACCACGGCCAGCACATCCGACACCGCCGCAGACCCATCCGCGAAGCCTACACCCCAGACCGGCGTCAGCGGCGGTTTTTCCGCCCAAGCCTGCGCCTGCGCTTTCAGACGCGCAATCTGTCGCGCCACAGGGTTGGACAGTCCTTCTTCCTCCAGCCATTTCGGCCAGACGGCGGTCACGATTTCCAGAAATTTCAGCGTCTGCTGCCAGTGATCGGAGAAGCGCTCCTCCACCGCATCCGGCAGGCGTTCGGCCAGATCGACGCCACTGCGCTCGGCCTCATCCATCAGATCCGCCAGTGCCTTTGCAAGCGGCCAGGCGCGGTCGATTCCCTTGGTGCTGTCCACGCCCACGCTCACGAGCGGCGTCTGGAGGATCAGCATCGAGAGCACAGCCAGACGGCGCTGCGGCTCCACGGCCGGAGGCAGGACAACGTCGATCCCGATGGACGCCAGCGCATCCTCGTCCACGTCATTGATTGCGACGATGCGCGGCAGGAGTGCGGCCTGCGTGTCCAGAACCCGCAGGAACGCTTCCATCAGCGCACGGCCCGCGCGACGGCTGGGAACGAGGATCAGGCCGGGACCATCCGTTCCGGCTGCCGGGTCCCGCTTAAGCCATTCCTGCGCCACACGGTCCAGAAACGGCTCCGTGCCCGCAATGGTGACGACGCCGCTCATGGGTTCAGTCCCGCCAGACGCTCTTCAGGCCAGCCCGTCAGGTCCACGAGGCGCGAGTCCTCGCTGCCTCCAGAGGCAAATGTGAGATGCAGCGCGCCTTCGGGTAGCAGGTCCTCGGCCCGTTCCGGCCATTCGACCAGCATAATGCCCTCGCATGCCTCATCCCAGGCCAGCTCGTACAACGCATCCGGCCCGTCCAGACGCCACAGATCATAGTGATGCACCGCCCCTTTCGGCGTCTCGTACGGCTGGACGAGCGCAAAGCTGGGGCTGGGTACTTCCATCTGTGGGTCCTGAGCCAGATGGCGCAGGAATGCCCGGGCGAACGTGCTTTTCCCGGCCCCTAAGCCCCCCGAAAGCGCGAGGCAGTCTCCGGGCGCGCAGCGATCGGCGATCAGGGCCGCCAGAGTTTCGGTTGCAAGCTGGTCATCGAGGCGTATCTGCATGAGCCCCAATGTGGCCCGACTGCCCGGAGCCAGCAAGCACGTTTGGGGAACATCCGTGCCCGTTCAGCCGGATGTGTGCTGAAGAAGTGCCTTCCACCGCGCCATGACAGGGCCTTCCTGAAACTCTGCCGCCCGCTGCCGTGCCTTGGCCGACATGCTCTGGCGTTGCTCAGGAGCGCCCATCAATTCCAGCAGGGCAATGGCCAGAGCTTCGGGCTCTTCGGGCGGAACCAGAAACCCGGTCTCGCCATCGCGGACGATTTCCGCCGGCCCGGTCTCACAGTCGAAGGCCACGACCGGCACACCCGCCGCCATGGCTTCGAGCAGCACCATTGGCAGGCCCTCATAACGCGATGATGCCACGAACAGCGCGGCGCGGGCATAATCGGCGTCGATGCCCCCGGTTGCGGGCGCGATTGTTACGTGATGCAGACCTTCAGCCTGCTGAAGCAGGGCATTGCGGTCGGGGCCATCGCCACGGATCAGCAGTTCCCAGCCCGCGCTGCGTGGATCCTGCTCGACAATCCGCCAGGCCCGGAGCAGCAGGTCATAGCCCTTCTGTTCCGTCAGACGACCTGCGGCCAGAACCAGCCGGGACGCTTCCGGATAAGGCCTGTCCGTCACGGGCGGCGCCATGTTCGGAATGGCGGTCAGCCGCGCCCGGACTCTCGTCCCCTCACGCCACAGCGCCGTGTCCCGCTGGGTCAGGACAACGACAGCGTCGGCCCAGCGCGCGGCGATCTGCCGTCCCCAGACACGCTTGCGGCGGTTCAGCGTCACGTTGAAGTTGAAATGCTCCCACACGACACAGCGCACGCCCGCAAGCCGTGCAGCCGCCACGCCGTAGAGCGCGTGGGTGGACTCCACGACCACCAAAGTGTCGATCTTCTCCCGCTTCAGCAGACGCGACAGCCGCCAGACAATGCGGAACCAGGAATTGAAGATCTTCACCGGCCGGTTGAACAGGGACGAGACGGCGATTTCGGGCGACAGCGGAAAGGCCGGAGCCCCCGCCCCGACGAGTTCCACCAGCCGCACCTCACAGCCCTGACGGACCAGCCCGTTCATGACGGCACAGGCCGAGCGCTCGGTCCCGCCGAGGCCTTTGAGGTCCTGAATTACAAACGCATATCGTGCCTTCAATGCCCTACCCCAACCTCTTCAAACCGATTATGAAACAGGTCATGACGACTGCACCTCAAACCCTCAACACCGATGTCGCGATTGTCGGCGCCGGTCCGACCGCCCTCTTCGCCGCATTCGAATGTGGCATGCTCAAACTGTCCTGCGTCCTGATCGACGCGCTCGACAGCGTAGGCGGACAATGTGCGGCGCTCTACCCGGAAAAACCGATCTACGACATCCCGGCCCATCCCGCCATCGAAGGCGGCGCGCTGATCGAGGCGCTCGAACAGCAGATCGCACCGTTCGACGTGCCGCGCCTGCTGGGCTCGCGGGTCGAGACGCTGGAAGGCCAGCGCGGGGCGTTCACGCTGAAGACCGCACGCGGCGACGTCATCACCGCGAAGGCCGTCATCATTGCCGCCGGTGCCGGTGCATTCGGACCGAACCGTCCACCGCTCGACGGGCTTGAAGCCTATGAGCGCACGGGAGCCGTGCAGTATTACGTCAAGAAACGCGCCGACTTCACCGGCAAGCGCGTCGTGGTCGCAGGCGGTGGCGATTCCGCGCTGGACTGGGCGCTGTCCCTCTCTGAAGTGGCCGCCCAGGTCTATCTGCTGCATCGCCGGGACCGCTTCCGTGGCGCGCCCGAGACGCTCTCGCGCATCGAACAGCAGATTGCGGCTGGCAAGATCGAAAAGGTCGTGCCCTATCAGCTCCACGCCCTGCACGGCACGGACGGCGTGCTCTCGACGGTGGAAGTCACGACGCTTGAAGGCACATCCCGGCATATCGAGGCCGATGCGCTTCTGCCGTTCTATGGCCTGTCCACCGATCTGGGGCCGATTGCGCTCTGGGGGCTGGACACGCATCGCAACACCGTCCCCGTCACCCCGGCCACGCTCGAGAGCAGCACGCCGGGCATTTTCGCGATCGGGGACGTGGCGACCTATCCAGGCAAGCTGAAGCTGATCCTTCAGGGCTTCTCCGAAGGCGCCATGGCGGCCCATGCCATCCATGCCATCGTCCATCCCGACACGGCCCTGCATTTCGAATATTCGACCAGCAAGGGCGTGCCGGGCTGACGGAGCAGGACGGACAGGTTTTTTCGCAGCGCTGAGCTGGCTTTCATGGCTTCAGGGCGGTTTCACGAACGACAACACAGCAGGACAGATATGAAAGTCATCGTTATGGGCGCCGGCGTCATCGGCGTGACAACGGCCTGGTATCTCGCTCAGGAAGGCCACGAAGTCGAAGTCATCGACCGCCAGCCGGGTGTGGGTCTGGAAACGTCCTTTGCCAATGCAGGTCAGGTCTCTCCGGGCTATTCCACTCCCTGGGCCATGCCGGGACTGCCGTTCAAGGCCGCGAAGTGGATGTTCGAGAAGCACAGCCCGCTCGTGATCCGTCCGCGCTTTGATACGGCCATGTTCCGCTTCATGGGCGAGCTGCTCATGAACTGCACGGAAAAGGCCTATGACATCAACAAGGGCCGGATGCTGCGGATCGCGGAATATGCGCGTGACCGTCTGGACGCCCTGCGTGCGGACACCGGCATCACCTATGACGGCGCCCAGAAGGGTCTGATCCAGCTGTTCCGTACCGACAGCCAGATCGAATACGCCGCCGAAGACATGCGCCTGCTTGCCGAAAGCAGTGTCGAGCACAAGCTGCTGACCGTGGACGAGATCCTCGCCCGCGAGCCCGGCCTTGCCCATGCGCGGCACCTGCTCAAGGGCGGCCTGCTGCTGCCGGGTGACCAGACGGGCGATGCGCATCTTTTCACACGCCGTCTGGCCAAGATGGCCGAGGAAAAGGGCGTGAAGTTCCATCTCGGCGTTACGATCGAAGCTCTGGAAGCCGCCAGCGATGCCATCGTCAGCATCCGCACCAGCGCCGGCCGCATGACCGCCGACCGCTACGTTCTGGCACTCGGCAGCTATTCGCCGCGCTTCCTCAAGCCGCTGGAACTGCGTCTGCCGATCTATCCGGTCAAGGGCTACTCCCTGACCATGCCGATCGCGGATGAAAGCCGCGCCCCGGTTTCCACCGTCAATGACGAGACGTACAAGGTTGCCATCACACGCCTTGGCGACCGCATCCGCATCGGCGGCACGGCGGAGCTGAACGGCTTCAACCTGCGCCTCAGCCCGGACCGTCGCGAGACGCTGGAACTGTCCTTCAGCGAGATGTATGGCGGCGGCGGCCTGTCATCTGCGAAATACTGGACGGGCCTGCGCCCCTGCACGCCGGATGGCACGCCGATTGTCGGCCCTTCCCCGCGCTATGGCAATCTGTGGCTCAACACCGGCCATGGCACGCTGGGCTGGACGATGGCGGCAGGCTCCGGCCAGATCGTCGCGGACCAGATCTCCAGCCGCCAGACGGCCATTCCATCCCTCGACCTGTCGCTCGACCGCTACGGCGTCTGAGAAATTTCCTGTCCGCAAACCATTATGGTCCTTGTGGACAGGATACCAGACTATTGCCTCTTTTGCCGTTTTCTGGATTTCAAGAGTAGCGTTACAGTTCAGTGCTAATCGATGAGTATGCTGTTATACGCATGCGTTGCACAAACTGGATACGCAATGAATTTTTCCGATATTTCCAAAGGCTCAAACACTGCGCCTTGCGGTGTTTCGCATTTTCATGAGTTCCGACCTGCGGAGAAAGTTGTTGGCCCCTTCAGAATCTGGGAGCTTACTGACGACCGTAACTGGGCCTACAATTACCACTGGAAAAGACCCACACAGGATCTTAATCCCGTAGGTTGCTACAATGTGAGAAATCTGGTCGTTACCAGACCGGGCAGCAATATCCTCAACACCAATCTTGTTTATGACTGCGCCACAGGCTTTGATAATCAGCGCAGCATTCCACAAGAAGACGATTATTTTCTTCAGTCACAAAAAAACAAGATCGTCATCGACGAACCCGTCGTCATAGGAGACGGCGTATCGTTCGACGTCTGGGGGCACTGGCTGATTGATTATCTGCCCAGATTTGCCGTTGCAAAAGCGACGATAGGCGAACAATTTTCCAAAACGAAAATCCTCCTCCCGCATTCCAGCCCTCAGTGGGTCTATCGTTTTCTGGAGTTTGCCCTCGGCGTCAGAAGAGAAAATATTATCAATTACAACCCAGGATCCGACATCGTCCTGTGCCGGGAGGCCATTCTTCCCTCCTATTGTTATACTAACGAGTTTTCATTCCACAGCTTCGTCCGGGATTTCTATACGTCCCTGACGCCTTCTTCCGGGAGCGAGAAAAAGACACGCAAGATCCTGTGTCCCGATCCGATTTTCTTCACAGCAACCGACAGCTCTCCCGCCGCGCCCTTTTCGAGGAAATGGCTCTGGATCGGGGATATGAAATCATCCATCCGGAAAAATTCTCTCTTGAGGAGCAGATCCGGATCTTCTCCGAAGCTGCGGCTGTTGTTGGAGAGCATGGCTCCGGTATGCACAGCACCCTTTTTTCATCCCCTGGCACCGTCGTAGGATGCCTTGGGTTCTGGAATGCTGTGCAGCTGCATATCGGTTATCTGATGGGACATCAGAATGTCTATGTAACCAGAAACTGCAAATGGCCTACACCGGAAAACAATCAGTACAGGATCGAATGTACTGAAGAGGACCTGAAGAGCTTTTTTGAAAAAGTCGATTCTCTTATTCAATGGCCCTACAGAAATCCAACCGGCCCTGTGGCTGGCTTTCCTCATAAAAAAAACGGGGCCTGCCTGAGCAGACCCCGTTCCGTGTCCTGTGGCCCTGTGACAGGCCGGAAAACATGTCCTCAGTTGGACGGAGCAGCTTCGGTCGGAGCGGCGTCCGTGGCAGCGGAGGTCTTCTTGTGGTGCTTGTGCTTGTGGTGGTGCTTCTTGCCCTTGTCGTGATGCTTCTTCGTGCCCGTCTCCGTGGCAGCATCGGACTCGGCAGCAGGTGCAGCAGGGGTGGCTTCGGCAGCCGGGGCGGCAGGAGCTTCAGCGGCAGGCGCAGCGGGAGCAGCCGTCGTGGCGGGATCGGCGAACGCCGGAGCAGCCGTCAGGGCTAGGGCGGAAACGGCGGCGATCAGGGAACGGTTGAAAAGACGCATCTGGAAACGGAGCTCCACAACAGAATAAAGACGAGCCAGCATTCAGGTTTCCCGAAGTGGCCTTGGCCGCAACATTATCATTCCTGTCTGACACGGTCGCGCATTAACTTTATGAAATTTCAGTCCCGCTTCCGTGCAATACACAAAGGCGCCTCAATTCAGACAAACTCCATTATGCACCCATGAAAAAAGGCGTGCCCCGGAAGTTCCGGGACACGCCTTTTCCATGAAACCGGTCCTATAAGGACGGATCAACTCTCGCGGGACTTGGACGCACGCTTGCGCTCGTGCGGATCCAGGTAACGCTTGCGGATCCGGATGGCAGACGGCGTGACTTCGACCAGTTCATCGTCTTCAATGTAGGCGATGGCCTGCTCGAGGCTCATGCGGCGCGGCGGCGTCAGAAGCAGGGCTTCGTCCTTGCCGGAAGCACGCATGTTGGTCAGCTTCTTTTCGCGAACCGCGTTGACGTCCAGATCGTTCTCGCGCGAGTGCTCGCCGAGGATCATGCCCGTGTAGATCTTCTCGCCGGCATCGACGAACATCGTGCCGCGATCCTGCAGGGAGAACAGCGCGTACTGCGTCGTCGTGCCGTCTTCAGCGGAGATCAGCGAACCGTTGCGACGGCCTTCGATCGGGCCGACATACGGCAGGTAGCCGTGGAACAGACGGTTCATGAGGCCCGTACCGCGCGTGTCGGTCAGGAACTCGCCGTGATAGCCGATCAGGCCGCGCGACGGGATCAGGAACGTCAGACGGACCTTCCCGCCACCGGACGGACGCATGTCCTGCATGACGCCCTTACGCAGGGACATCTTCTCGACGACAACGCCGGAATACGGCTCGTCCACGTCCACCAGGACTTCTTCGAACGGCTCTTCACGCTCACCGGTCTCTTCGTTTTCACGGAAGAGAACGCGCGGACGGCCGATCGTCAGCTCAAAGCCTTCGCGACGCATCGTCTCGATGAGAACGCCAAGCTGGAGTTCGCCACGGCCAGCGACTTCGAACGCTTCGCTTTCCGGGCTTTCCGTCACCTTGATGGCCACGTTGCCTTCGGTTTCCTTGAAGAGACGGTCACGGATCTGGCGCGACGTCACCTTCTTGCCTTCACGACCGCCCAGCGGGCCATCGTTGATGCGGAAGGTCATGGACAGGGTCGGCGGATCGACCGGACGCGACGGCAGCGGCTCTTCCACGGACGGATCGGCGATCGTGTCGGGAATCGTTGCCTCGGACAGACCGGCCACGGCCACGATGTCACCGGCTTCGGCTTCCTCGACGGGCACGCGGTCCAGGCCACGGAAGGAGAGCAGCTTCGTCAGACGGCCGGTTTCGACAACCGTGCCATCCGGACGCAGCACGCGCACCGGCATGTTCACCTTCGCACGACCCTGATCAATACGACCCGTCAGGATGCGGCCCAGGAAGTTGTCGCTCTCGAGAATGGTGGAGACCATTCCGAACGGCGCGTCCTTGTCCACGTTCGGCGTCGGCACATGGCGCAGCACCAGGTCGAACAGCGGGGCCAGATCCTTCTTCGGTCCGTCCAGTTCCAGATCGGCCCAGCCCTGACGGCCCGAAGCGTAGAGCATCGGGAAGTCGAGCTGGAACTCGTCGGCGCCGAGGGAGGCGAACAGGTCGAAGATCTCTTCGTGCACTTCGTCCGGACGGGCGTCGGAACGGTCGATCTTGTTGACGACGACGATCGGACGGATGCCACGGGCCAGCGCCTTGCCAAGCACGAACTTGGTCTGCGGCAGCGCGCCTTCAGCGGCATCGACGAGGATGATCGCGCCATCCACCATGCTCAGGATACGCTCGACCTCACCACCGAAATCGGCGTGGCCCGGCGTATCGATGATGTTGATACGCGTGTCTTTCCAGACAACGGACGTGCACTTGGCGAGAATGGTGATGCCACGCTCGCGCTCGAGGTCGTTGCTGTCCATCGCGCGGTCGGCAACGTGCTGGTTGTCGCGGAAAGAACCGGACTGTTTGAGAAGCGCGTCAACCAGCGTGGTTTTGCCATGATCGACGTGCGCGATGATGGCGATATTACGGAGTTCCATGTGGTCTTCCAGACGGGAGGCATCGAAGAGAGGATTTGCGCCGTCTTCTGCACCGAATCCCGCCAATATGCAAACTCTGTCACTGTCTTTTCGTCCTGAAGACGCCTTGAGCCTGCGGGAAAGCTGGGCCACATCACACAAAACACGGCCCCTTTAAGGAGTTCAGCCCCATGTCCGACCATCACCCGACCGGCCCGTCCGCACCCGGCACCGACGCCCTTAGCCAACTCGGCCGCGCCACCACCACACCGCAGAGTCCCGAGGAAGCCGTCCTGGAGCGCGTCCCTTCCCCGCATCAGGGCCGGCAGTATGTCGTGCGCTTCACGGCGCCAGAGTTCACCTCGCTCTGCCCGGTCACGGGACAGCCGGATTTCGCGCATATCGTCATCGACTACATCCCCGGCGAATGGATCGTGGAGAGCAAGTCCCTCAAGCTCTTCCTGACCAGCTTTCGTAATCATGGCGCGTTCCATGAAGACTGCTCCATCGCCATCGCCGAACGTCTGGTCGCCCTGCTTGACCCGCAGTGGCTACGGATCGGAGCGTACTGGTATCCGCGCGGCGGCATCCCGATCGACGTGTTCTGGCAGACGGGCGAACCGCCGAAGGGCGTGTGGATTCCCGCGCAGGACGTCCCCGGCTATCGCGGCCGCGGCTGAACCAGTCCATGACCGAAGCCGCCGCCATCGCCCGCTCCAGCGGACCCGTCACGCAGGCACGCCTTGTGGTGGACTTTCAGCGTCTGGGGATCACGCCCGGCATGACGCTGCTGGTCCATGCGTCGCTGAGCCGGATCGGATGGGTCTGCGGTGGGGCGCCCGCCGTGATCTGGAGCCTGCTTCAGGCAGTCGGGCCGGAGGGCACGATCGTCATGCCCGCGCAGTCTTCCGAACTGAGCGATCCGTCAGGCTGGTGCGATCCGCCGGTGCCGGAAAGCTGGTGGGAGACGATCCGGGCCACCATGCCGCCCTATGACCCGCGCCTCACCCCCACGCGCGGCATGGGGCAGATCGCCGAAACCTTCAGGACATGGCCCGGCGTGCAGCGCAGTACGCATCCGCAGGTCTCGTTCACGGCGCTTGGCCCGCTGGCGACGGACATCCTTGCCCGGCAACCGCTTGAAGATCCGTTTGGTACGGCTTCTCCGCTGGCGGTTCTGGCGGACAGGGATGCCCATGTCCTGATGATCGGAACGGGATGGGAAAGCTGCACGGCGCTCCATCTGGCCGAACGCCTCGCCGAGCCCGATGGCCCGACGCAGGAAGATGGAACTGCCATTATGGTGGATGGGGAGCGGCGCTGGGTCCGGTTTCACACCCTCTGCACCAGGCCCGAACGTTTCCTCCCGGCGGGGGCAGCACTGGATGGGCATGTCATGCTCCGGCACGGGCATGTGGGGTCAGCCCCGTCCCGGCTCTTTCCGCTCGGCGAAGCGATCCGGCAGATTGCATCGGTCTGGACGTCTTTCAGGCCCTGACCGTCTCCTCCATACCGCCGGCTGCCAGTGCCCGCGTTGCCCGCATGGCCGTCAGGAGCAGCACCAGACCATAAACCAAAGCGACGATATCCACGCCGATCACGTTTCCCGTGATCGGTCGCGCCAGCAGCAGTCGCGACAGACCATCAGTGACGGGGATCAGTAGGGTCAGGACACCAGCCAGCCCGACAAGCGGGCGCGTGCTGCGCTCGCCCCCCAGCCATGCCGCCATAACCACACATCCGAACAGAACAGCGTAAAATATGGCCTCGATGCTCTGATAATGTCCCCCTTCCGGCAGCAGGGGAACAGCCGCAAAAACGACTGAAACCCCACAGATGCATCCGAGCATCCCTCCTGCCGTAAGCACCGAAAGCAGACGTGTGCCCAGACTGTCCTGCCCAGCCCGGCGCTGCGCTCCCGCCGACGCCGGGACGACAGCCACAGCCGGTTTCCGGAATAGAACAGGAAAGCCCCGCCAAAGCCGAGCAACGCGTAACCTGCCCGCCCCCACAGACCACCAAACGCCCCGAAATGCAGCGCATAGATGGTGGTCAGTGCCAGAAAGCCTCCTCCCTGATGGCCAGGCAGGAAATCCATGGACGTTATACGGCCGCCATAGGGATCAACATCCACATAGCCGCCATCAGGACGCCGAGTCACGTGGCGGGTGTCATGTCCGGTCACGCGGAGGGAGAGTTTGCCGTTCCGGGTGGAATAGACGAGCGCATCCGGCTCGAAATCCGGCACCTGTTCCGCCAGAGACGCGACCAGCGCTCCCGGATCCAGAAGCGGCCGTTCCATTCCCGGATGCCCGCCCCCGTGATGGTGGGCATGGGTTCCATCATGCCCACCCTGCGTGCTTTCGACATAGGGAGCCGGACGGAAAAGGCTCTGCTCCAGTGTCATGATCGGGCGCTGGAAAGCAAATCCCGCAGCCGTCGCCGCCATGACGATATGAAACGGGAGCGAACACACACCCAGAAGCGTGTGAAAATCCAGCCACATCCGGCGCAGGCTTTCTGTCAGACGCAGCGCAAACAGATTCCGGACCAGAGAGGGCAGCACCACCACTGTCCCCGACACCAGGGCCACCGCATAAAGCAGCGCCACGATCCCCATGACCAGACGGCCGGATTCCCGCCCGAGCGGCAGTCCGATCCGCTGGTGCAGGATATTGATGAAACTGGCGGCCTGTGAGGGGGTCTGTGTCCGCGTTATCAAGCCCCCGTCCGGCGCCAGGCCTGCATACACCGTCCGTGCGGGACCATGCTCACGGTCATGGGATGCCGACCATATCAGGCTGGAGGAATGGGCAACATCGGGATGCAGGATCACCGTATGGTTTGCCACCGCAGACGGATCGGCCGCGAAAGCCTTCTGCAGAAGGTCCGGAAGATGCTCCACCGGGACAGCCGCAGGTAATGCGGCCGGCCGGGCGGACCAGCTTTCCAGCACACCCTCGAACATCGTCATGCCATCGGCATAGAACGCGACAAACAGAAACAGACCGGCCATGATGCCGACCCAGCTGTGAACATTCCGGTACAACCGGACGATATCGCCACGGATCTTCATACCAGGATGCCTCGCAACAGCAGATAGGCGGCCCAGACCACCCCATTCAGAACGCCCAGCGTTGTCCAGGCCCGCACGGGAGAGCGGAAAAGGAAGGACAGGGCCAGGAAACCAGCGCAGTATCTGCGCGGCAGCCGTCCTGAACTGGGCATCGGCATGAAAGAGCAGTCCGAAAACACCCATAAGCCCCGTGGCCAGGGTTGCTCCGAGAACAAGCCCCGCCAGCCCTTTGCCTGCCCATCCCCGTCCATCCAGCGGAGCGTTGCGCGGCTCGTGCATCGTATCGGTCACAGGCTGCGTCCCTCCTGTTTTCCGACCGCCACCAGAAGCGTGACCCCGATGCAGGAGACCATCAGAAGCGTCATGACGATCAGTATCGCGGCCACAGGCTGGAGAACGCGACTGAAGAGGACCGTTCCAGCGATCAGGCATCCCAGACCCCACAGCCATCCGGACCGCCCAGGCAATGGCCTCTGTCGCAGACGCTGGGAAGGCACGGACACGTAAAACAGGACAGCCGACAGAACGACAGCCACGCTTGCGAGGATCAGGACAACCAACATGGTCACCAGCGATAGGAAAGGGTTACGAAGACTGCCCGGCCCGGAGCCCATGCACAAGCAACCGAACGTGTACAGACCGCAACATAATGGCGGTTCGCAAGATTGGTCCCGTTGAACTGCACCCCGAAGCGCTGATAGTCCACATGGGCCTGAAGGTCCCAGACAAGCTGGCTGGGAACGGAGAATGTCTCAGGCAGTGCGCCGGCCGTATTCCCCGTATAGCGCACACCCCCACCGATCCCTGTCATCCAGTCCTTCGTCAGCCGGAAATCCCGCTTGAGAAAGAGCGATGCCATGTGGGACGGGATAGCGACCGGCCGCTGATTGAGCTGCGCGGCAACGGTCGTTTTGGTGATCCGCGGGTCCTGATAGGTAAACGAGGCCAGCATATCGATGCGATACGGCAGGCGCCCCACACCTTCAGCCTCGAAGCCCCGGGTGCGCTGTTCACCGGTCTGGATGTCATAGGTGGAATCTTCGGGGTCTGTCGTGAGGACATTCGTCTCGACGAGATCGAAGAAATCCGCAGTCAGCATGAAATCCTCGCCCCAGGGCGTTCCATGGGGCGGCTTGTATTTCAGACCGGCCTCGATCTGCCGGCCTCGCGTCGGCAGATAAGGCGTGTTCAGGCGCGTCGTGCCGACCTGCGGCTGGAATGACGTGGCATAGGACACATAGGGCGACAGACCGATCGGCGATTTGTACAAAAGTCCCACGCGGCCCGTGAAAGCGTTGTCCTGCTGCGGCGTGCGGCCGGCTGTCAGGTTATTGACCGTCAGGCTCTGGGTGAAGTCACCCCGCCCGGACAGGGTCAGGTAGAAATCATGCCACCGGGCCTGTTCCTGGGCATACACACCCGTCTGGGTCTCGGTTTCATTGGTATTGGTCTTGGTTCCGTAGCTTGGCCAGGAAATCGGCCTGCAGACCGGGTTGTACAGATCCAGAGACGGGGCCGTCTTCTGTCCACGACGGTTGGCCATGAAGTCGCTCCGGAAATCCACGCCAAACAGGATTTCATGCCGGACCGGGCCCGTCCGCAGCTTCAGGTCCGAACGCGTGTCCAGTGTGACATTGTTGTAGTTTGCAGACTGGAGAAGCGCCTGACGGGTCAGCGTCCGCTGGTCAGCAGACAGGGCCACGGCCGTCACGTACCGGTAAGACAGATCCAGATGGGCGTAACGCATGTTCTGACTGATGGTCCAGTTGGGCGTCAGACGCCGCGTGAAGCTGTATCCGATTGCGGCCTGCCGTTTCGAATAGACATCATAATCCGCATCACTGTTCAGGAAATTGCGGGCGATATATCCATACGGGCTGGCATAGATCGTACCATCCGCCGGCAGGAACTGGGCCGTCGAGCCCGCATCGAGCTGTTCATAGCTCGCCAGAATCGTGAAATCCGTTCTGTCATCCGGACGCCAGCTCAGAGACGGCGCGACATAGACCTCATTGTTCTTGATGTTCTTCGCATAGGTATCGGATTTCCGGAGCAGCCCGTTGAAACGCCAGAGCAGCGTTTTGGACGCATTCAGTGCGCCCCCGACATCCGCCGCCCCCTGAACGCGACTGTAGGATCCTGTCTGGAACGCGACCTGATTCTGCTGGTCCACGCGCGGGCGCTTGCTGACGGCATTGATAATCCCGCCAAGCTGGCCGGACCCATACAGCGCCGAAGACGCCCCGCGAAGCACATCCATTTCTTCCAGACCCCAGGGTTCAATACTGAAGGACTGGGAACTGGAAGCATCCGGCGTACGGATGCCATCCAGATAGATATCTGGAGAAAAGCCCCGGATCGTGCCCAGATAGCCGCGCGGGTCATCCTTGGAGCCGTAATCGGAAACACCCGCCGCGTATCGTACCGCTTCGGAGAGGCTGCGCGAGTTGAGCATCGACATCCGCGCCTGTGTGATGACCGTCAGGTTCTGTGGAACGTCCTCAAGGGGCGTGGACGTCTTGGTCGCAGCATTCCCGCTTGCAGCCAGCAGACTGGCATGACTGGCATGAACCCGGACCGTCTCCACAGCTCCGGCGCGGGACGAAGAAGGCTGTTTCCGGGAAGGCGACGCCTTTGGAATATGCTGAAGACGGTCCGCCCCGCCCTCCAGATCCTGCGCAGATACAACACCTGCGGGCAGCCCGATCAGGATCGCCGCACAGGGAATAAAACATGCATGCACCCGCATCACACACTCTCACTCCATAAGAGGCGCGGGATTTATCGCGAATGATAATTATTCTCAACTAAATCGGAAAAGCACGTCCTTCCATTCCCTCCCGCCCCCTGAACCGGGAACGGGAGCGTACGGACGGATCAGAGCGTAATGCCGAGCTGCCCCTGGAAATACAGCAGCGGCGGGCGGTTCTCATCGAGTTCCAGCGCAACGGGACGTGCCATGAACAGGGCATGCGTACCGCCCTGGAACGTCTCGACCAGTTCGCAGTGCATCTTGACCAGTGCGTTGCGGACGAAGGCCGTGCCATCCGCCGCGCGCTCGATCACGTCCGACCCGAACTTGTCGGCCGTGCGGCTGGCGAACAGCATCGCCACATCCTTGTGGTCGTTGCCCAGAATGCTGAGGCCGAACACCCCGGCTTCCGCAATCGCACGGTAGGTCGCGCTGGCCCGGTTAAGACAGATCAGCAGCAGAAGCGGATCGAGTGACACGGACGTCAGGGCGCTGATGGTCGCGCCCTGCTCGCCTTCGCTGCCTTTGGCCGTCACCACGGCAACACCCGTGGCAAAATGGGACATGGCTTTGCGGAAATCGGTTTCGTTCGGAGTCGTCATGACAATCTCCTTGCCATAATCCGGCGGCAAGCGCACCTCCCCGTTCAGAACCCCAGCGTCATGTCCGCCCCGAACAGGATCCGTCCCATGTGGTGCTGGTCATCGAACGGGCGCGTGCCATTGAGCGAACGGTCAAAGCGCAGTTCCGGCCGGAACTGGAGCAGCTTGACGTGATGCCCCACATCCGGCCGCCAGACCGTGTTCAGCGTCAGGGCCCCATAGGTCGTGGCCGGCGCGGATTCCGAACGCGTCGGATTGCCGAGCATGGCCTGCGCATAGCCTTCATTCTCCGCGAAACTCGCCACGAAACTTCCGGTATTGTCCCGGTACAGTTCGGCCCGCGCATTGACGGTCCAATTCGGACGAATGTGCCACCCGTCCCAGACGACCGCACTGTATGTATCGGCATGCAGGCCTTCGTCGTGAAGCTGGTTCAGCTCCGCCGTGACGCTCCATTTTTTCGAGAACGTCCAGGTCCCGTTCAGATCGTTCCAGTACCGCATGGCGCCATTCGCCCGTGACCCAAGAGAACGCACGGCATTTTCCGGTCCGACCCGCAGCAGATAGGTGAAGGACAAATGCCCGTCCGCCAGATTGTTGCCCGTCACACCGATATAGCCCGCAGGACGGCCATTATTGTCGCCGCGTCCGAAAGACGTCTGGTTGCCGGTATCCGCACCGAACTGAAGATCGAAATGATCGTCCAGATGAAGCTGGAACATGCCGCCCACATGCTCGAACGGCGTGGAATATTCCGTCGTATAGGCCAGCGTATAGAAAGCGCGGGTCGAGGGATCGAGCGCCTCCACACCCATGGGGGAGGTCAGGATACCGATCTGCCCGTCCAGCCCTTTAGCCGTAAACCAGGGCATGTGGATCGCGACATTCGCAAAGACCGGCATGGCCTGATAGCGGCCGTTGATCCAGCGGTCTGAAACACCGGCAATCGTGTAGCTGCGGGCGTCAGAGCCATAGAGCATCCGCAGGTTCATCCCCAGGCCATACCCGCCGCCGATCGGATCGACCGGTTTGGTGAGCGTGAAGGTGAGCTGGTTCAGCGTCGCCTGATCGGCATAGGGGGAGAGGAGCTGGCCGAAATTGAGGTTGCTGGCGGGATGGCTGGAACTGCCCATCACGCCACCTTCGATCTGGGCGCCAAAAGAGACGTCGGAAAACCACTGATCCGTCCAGGCCTTCCCCTGCCCGGTTGCGGTCTGCTCCCCCACGGTCTGGGCGCCGGCAGCGGAGACTCCGAGCCCCGCAAGAACCGCCAGTATCGCCCCAAAACCCCGACTGAAACGCTGCCTCATGCCATCCACCTTCCGGTTGCATGAGGCAGCCCATAGCACAGGCCTGATTTTTTACTTAATGTTGCTAAAGGGGAATATTCCTCAGAATTTCGCCGTATTCGGATCAGCGCCCATCCGGCCATCCTTGCGGTCCATCTGTTCGATGGCCTGCATGTCATCCGCATCCAGCACGAAGCCGAACACATCCAGATTTTCAGCCAGACGCTTGGGATTGACCGATTTCGGAATGACGATCAGTCCATTCTGAAGATGCCAGCGGATCACGACCTGCGCCGGAGTCCGGCTGTGCTTTTCAGCGATCTTCCCGATCCGCTCATCGCTCAGGACGCGCCCCTTGCCCAGCGGGCGCCAGGACTCGGTGCGGATGTTGTGCTTCTCGTGGAATTCCCGCAGGGCGCGCTGCTGGAAATCGGGATGCAGCTCGATCTGGTTGACGACCGGCACGACACCCGTGGCATCCATGATCCGCTCCAGATGCTCCGACTCGAAATTGGACACGCCGATGGACTTCACACGACCGGATTTCTTCAGCTCGACGAGTGCCTTCCACGTCTCGACATACTGCCCCTGAGCCGGCATCGGCCAGTGGATCAGATACAGGTCCAGCACCGGACGACGCAGCAGGCGCGCGCTTTCTTCATACGCCCGCAGGGTGCTGTCATAGCCCTGCTCGTCATTCCAGAGCTTGGTCGTCAGGAAGATTTCCGGATGGTCTTCCAGACCTTTGCCGACACCTTCCTCGTTCTTGTACAGACGCGCCGTATCGACAGACCGGTAACCGAGCTTCACGGCTTCCTTCACGACCTCGGCCGTCTCATCCGGCGGCGTTTCCCACACGCCCAGCCCGATCTGGGGCATGGTGTGATCGTCATGAAAGGAAATCACGGTCTGGGCCTCGGCGGATGGAACCTGTGACGACATGTCTGTCTCCCTGCAAAGATGAAAACTACGGGCACAAAGCCTGCTGACTGACCAACGCCCGCGCCGAAGACCGGGTTCAGTCCCCTTTCAGCAGAACAGCCAGTTTCCGGCTGAATGCCGCAACCGTGAACGGCTTGACCAGCAGCGCGCAACCCGGCGCCAGGGCCTGATCGCCCAGAACGCTCTGCTCGGCATAGCCTGTGATGAACAGCACCTTCAGCCCGGGCCAGCGTTTCAGCATATGCTCGCCCAGCTCCCGGCCATTCATGCCACCCGGCATCCCGATATCACTAATAAGAACCGCAGGCGGCGCTCCCTCCGCCGCCAGCGCCTCAGCCGACGGCCCGTCGGACGCCGTCAGCACGATCCCGCCCAGATCCGTCACCATATCCGACACGATCATCCGCACGGCCTCTTCGTCATCCACGACAAGGACGCGCTGCCCTTCCAGAAGGCGCGGCTGGGACGCGACAGGCAAAGGCGGCGGTTCGGGACGGATGGCTTCCTGCCCCTGATAACGCGGTAGCCAGAGCGAAACGAGTGTCCCCTGCCCCCGCGTGGAGTGGATCTCCACCTGCCCGCCTGACTGCTGGGTAAAGCCGTAGATCATGCTCAGCCCCAGCCCCGTTCCCTCTCCCAGCGGCTTGGTCGTGAAGAACGGGTCAAAGGCGCGCTGCACGATCTCGGGAGGCATGCCGCAGCCTTCATCCTGCACCGTCAGAACAACATAATCGCCCGCCCGGATGGACATGTCTGAGGCAATATCAGCCGTCAGAACCCTGTTGGCACTCTCAAGCCGCAGCATCGTCCCGCGGTCATGCATGGCGTCGCGGGCGTTGATGCACAGGTTCAGGATGGCGTTCTCAAGCTGGTTTGCATCCACCCGGGTCAGCCACAGGCCCGGCTGCAGATCGAAAACGAGCTCTATGCCCGGCCCGACCGTCCCCCGCAGCAGACTTTCCAGCCCGCGAACGAGCGCATTCATGTCCGTGGGTGTGGGATCGAGGGTCTGACGCCGCGAGAAGGCCAGAAGACGATGGGTCAGCGACGCAGCCCGGCGGACCGCATCCTGCGATGCCGCGATGTAACGTCCCAGCCCGTCTGTCCGCCCCTGCGCCAGACGCAGGCCGATCAGTTCCAACCCGCCCCCGATCCCGGCGAGCAGGTTGTTGAAATCATGCGCCAGACCACCCGTGAGCTGCCCGACAGCCTCCATTTTCTGCGCCTGGCGGAGCTGCTCTTCCAGTTCGTTGCGCTCGGTCAGGTCACGCCCGACCGCATAGATCGCATCGCCCTCGTCATTGCAGCTCCAGTTATAGGTCCGCCAGCTGCCGTCCGACCGCCGCATCCGGACATCCAGCCCCGCCGTCGGCCAGGGCGTCCCCGCCAGCAGACGCTCGAACGTGTCCAGCACCATGCGCCTGTCATCGGGATGGCACAGCGCATCCAGCCGCAGCCCGGCGAGTTCCTCGGCTCTGTAACCCTGCGTCTCTTCCCAGCTCGGGCTGACCGCAACGTAATAGCCGCGCCGGTCGATGATGATGAACAGGTCGCGGGCAATGTTCCACAGCCGGTCGCGCTCGCGGGTCCGTTGCAGGATGCGCTCTTCGAGCATGACGTTGAGATCGCGGATCTGCTGTTGCGTGCGGGCCTGCCGCATGGAGGCATGGGTGCGGTCCGCCACGGCGCGGGTGAAGACGATTTCCTCGTCCGTCCACGTATGGGGCGCATCGTGGCAGACGAACATCAGCCCCACGAAACGTCCGAACTTGAAGATCGGAACGCAGAGGATCGCCACGATGCCTTCGGCGTCATAACGGGCATCGTAACCCGCCGTCAGGGCGTCGGTATGCACATCGGCGATGGCCACGGGCTCGCTCCGCCCCAGGATCGGCCTGAACTCGCCGTAATCCGCGAACATCCGCACGCCGACCAGCGGACGCGTAACCTCCGGCGCGCCGCCAACGGTCATGCCGGTCCAGTCATCATTGACGACGCCATACCCCGCACCGCTCGCATCCAGTTCACGGCAGATGATGCGTGCGGCGACCTCTTCCATCATGCCGATATCATCCAGCGCGCGAAGCTGGTCTCCCAGCTCGACCAGCGCAGCCTGACGCAGGGCCTGCCGCTTGCTCCGGTCGATATCAAAGACGATGCCGGGGAAGCGGACCGCGCGCCCTTCGTCCCCCAGATCGCAGCGTCCGTTGCCTTCGAACCAGCGCTGCCCCTCCGGTGTGTCCACCCGGAACTCAAACCGGCATTTCCCGCCACGCCGCGTCGCCGCCGTGACAGCCTGCACCACGGCGAACCGGTCCCGCGGGTCCACGGAATCATAAATGACATTCGGCATGACGCCTTCGCGCAGACGGGCCGGGTCCAGCCCCAGCGTCTGCGCCAGCCGGGCATCCCCCGTCATCCGCGACGCGCTGTCATCCCACATCCAGGTCCCGGCGATCGCCCCGGCATCCAGCGCAAGCTGAAGCCGCTCGGCGGACTGGTTGGCTTCCGTCAGGTCACGCCCGATCGCCAGCAGACGCCGCACATCGCCGTCCTCGCCAAAAACCGGCGTCACGGCCACGTCCCAGAAGCGGCGCTGCCCGCGCATGGTCATGGCATAACCCTGAAACCGCGCTGTCTCGCCGGCCAGAGCGGTCTGCACCGCCAGGGCGGCCCGGCGGCGCGGCTGCCCCCGCCACAGATCGACCCAGGGCAGACCGTGCATGATGATCGGGCTGTCCATTTCCATGGACTGGATACCACCTTCATTGACGAAGCGGATGCAGCCTTCGCAGTCGAGAATATGGATGCAGTCCGGCAGACTGGACAGGAGCAGCCGCGTGAATGCCTCACTGGAGCGCAGGGCTTCCGCCGTCATGGAGGCGGAAGAGATGTCCATTGCCAGCCCGACGCTGCGGCGGCTGTCGGGCCGGCTTTCATCTTCCCGCCACCCGCGCAGCAGAACATGCCGCAGCCGGGAACTGCGGGGGGAGCGTGACTGCGTCTGTCCGGAACCGGACAGGGACGGGGATGAGACCAGAATCCGGAACCGCAGCTCGTAGCAGCCCTCGTCCCGCAGCTCGTCCTCAAGACTTCCGTCATAAACCAGCCGGTCATCGGGATGCAGGAACATCAGCAGCTCGTCGATCGGCACACCCACGGCCAGCCGCTCGGGCGGCAGTCCCCAGAGGCTCGCGAAACGCGCGTCCCCCGTCACCATGCGGGTTGCGAAATCGCAGCGGTAGAACGCAACATCCGCCGTGTCCGCCATACGCTGCATCCGCAGCTGCATGCGTTCCACAAGCTCATGCTCCCCCGATTGCGGGGCCGCGGCACGCTCACGGAGCAGATCGTCCACCTGCAGGGCACACAGGGCCAAGACATGCTCGAGCGCCGGCGCATCGCGCCGTACGCACAGCCAGACCTCGACCGCACCGGAGCGCACCGGCAGGAGCCGCACGGTGCAGGCATCAAGGGACTGGCCATCCATGAGGCAGGCCGCGCCTTCCGCGGCGATCGCGCTTCCCTCACCGCCCAGAACACGCACGCCATCGGCGTCGCGCAGCAGAAGCGCAGCTTCTCCCCCGCCTTCCGCAGCGGCCAGGGCCAGAAGATGGACACACAGGATGGACGCACGGCCGACAGCGGGCGCCGGAGGCAGCATCAGCGCTCCGGAGGCCTCTTCAGTGCCCTCCACAAGATACATCATTCCTCCCTCTCAGCGCCGGTATCCTGACACATCCTGTTTCGGAAGTGTGTCACAGCAATAGCAGATCCCGTATGTCTCGCATCCTGTCACGAAACCTCTACAAAAGAATGTGCCACTTTCCCGCATCCCTGACGTTCCTGTCGGGACGCGATCACATTTTCAGGAGTCTGCCATGCTGAACCTCGATCTGAGCGGCCGCACCGCCCTCGTCACCGGCTCGACCGGCGGGATCGGCCTGGCCATCGCCCGGAAGCTGGGCGAGGCAGGAGCCACAGTCATCATCAACGGCCGCAAGCAGGAAGGCGTCGATAGCGCCCTTGAGAAGCTGGCCAAGGCCATCCCGGGCGGCGCCTTCCGCAGTGTCGTCGCCGATGTCGGAACGGCCGAAGGCTGCAAGGCGCTCTTTGAAGCCGAAAGCAGCGTGGATGTCCTCGTCAACAATGCCGGCATCTTCGGACCGAATGATTTTTTCCAGACGACGGATGAAAGCTGGGAGCACCTGTTCGAGGTCAACCTGTTCTCCGGCGTGCGCCTGTCCCGCGCCTATATGCCGGGCATGAAGGAGCGCAACTGGGGCCGCGTGCTGTTCATTGCATCAGAATCGGCACTGAACATCCCGGTCGAAATGGTCGATTACGGCGTCAGCAAGACCGCCATGCTGGGTCTGGCCCGCGGTCTGGCCAAGCTGATGGCGGGCACGAATGTGACGGTGAATTCGGTCCTACCCGGCCCCACCCTGTCCGAAGGTGTCGAGGACATGCTCAAGGCCCAGAACCCCGACAGCACCCGCCCGGTCGCGGAACTGGCGGCGGAATTCGTGCAGAAACATCGCCCGAGCAACATCCTGCGCCGCATGGCCACGGTTGATGAAGTGGCCAATCTCGTCGTCTATGCCGCCTCGCCTCTGGCGTCCGCCACAACGGGCGCGGCCCTGCGCGTCGATGGCGGCACCGTCGATACCATCTGATCAGAAAGGCTGATCAGGCAGACGGGGGCACGTCCCCCGCCAGCCGTTGCAGCGCGGTCCGGACGTCGGGTTCGACGGCCGGCTCTTTGCGCAGGGACAGGAAAACGGTCTGTGCGAGCGGAGCCGCACCATCGCCCTTACGGAACCACGCCCGCAGAAAGACCTGCAGGCGCCTGCGGATGGATACGGGCGTGGTTTCCCGTGCTGCTGCATCGCGCAGTTCGATCACCCACAGGCCCAGCGCCATCGCATTGAGATGCCGCGCCATATAGGCCAGCATCACATCCCGCGGGACGCCCTGACAGCTCCGCACGGCGCGCACCATGCTGGCGGCGTTGATCGCCAGCCACTGGTGAACCGTCTGCCCGCCGCCCCGCGCGATGAAACGGAGCTGCTGCTCGACCCAGGCCGACGTACGCCGCAAATGGCTGTCAGCCCGGAACGGAAACACCACGCCGAATGTGACGCGCGTGAAGATGACGGCCCCCAGAAAGGCACTGGCGCCGTTGAGGAACGACACCTCATCGTAGCGCATGAGATTTGACGGGCCGATCAGGACGGGCAGGAACATGTTGAACGAAAACGCATGGTTCACGAGCTTCGGCGCCCGTGCGGCCAGGCCGCCAATCACCATCGGAATCAGCAGGAGCAGCGCCAGATATTCCGGCGTCGTGACGACGGGCACGACGAAAAACGCATAGATCCCCGCAACACCCGCGCACCACACCGCCCCGCGATAAAAGCCGGACGACGCCAGTGCCGGGATCTCCCGGGTCGCCAGCAGCCCGTAAACCAGCGCCACGAAAGACACGAAGGCCGGTCCGGAAGGCCAGGCCGTCACTTCCCATAAAAGCCAGGCCCCCATGATGCCGGTCGCAGCCCGCAACCCGTTCAGGACCGCCTCGAGGATATGGCGCGGGGAGCGCGTGCGGAACGTGAAACGGTCATGGCGCGGCGGAGCGATGATCGCCTGGATATGGTTTCGCGCGGCCTCAAGGTCCCGATCCACATCAATGCCGGTCGCCCCGCCCTGCGCCCGGGCCAGAACGGCGAGCAGACGCGCCAGAACCGCCCTCGCATGATCCGCGCTGCGCCGGGTGCCGGATCCCATTTCAAGAACGTCGAACTCGATGCGGGTATTGGCATCCACCAGTTCGGCCAGCAGGCGCCCCTCGGTTTCCGGATCGAACCGCCCCGCCCGCAGCACATCCGCATGGGACGCCACCTTTGCCGTGACCTGCTGGAGCTTTCCCAGCAGCCGCGCGCGGGCTTCTTTCTGCACATTCGGCAGGAACAGGACCGCCAGCCCCGCTTCGCAGACCGTGCCCAGCATGATGTAGGTGCCGCGCGCCATCGCGACATTGAACACGTCGTCAGGCTGGCTGATCGCGCCGGTCGCCACGATGGCGGAGGTGAAGCTGATGACCAGAAACCCGTACCGCCGATAGCCGTCCAGAAACGTCGCCCAGCCGCAGCACAGCCCGATCCAGAGCGCCAACGCGATAAAGAACAGTCCCGCCTGCTGGGGGAACGCTGCGATCAGGGCCACGCCCATGCAGCCCCCGATGATCGTGCCCGCAAACCGCCAGCGCGCCTTGGACAGGCTCTCCCCGCGCGAGGCCGTCGCCACCACCCAGACGGTCAGCGGCGCCCATTGCGGGCTGTCCAGCTCCATCCACATGGCGATGAGCAGGGACAGGATCGCCGCGACCGACGTACGGACCGCAAAACCCAGATCCTTCGCGGACGGCGCAAACAGCCATCCCCAGCGCTGGATCAGGACATCCCGCAGCTCCGATCCGAATGTTGATCCCGACACCGCGAGACCGGCCGCTCTCCCGCCCAAACCTGACACTCTTCCGCCTGAAAAGCCGCAATCTGCGAAGAACAGGCTTGAGCTGTCCAACACATTGTCATGATTGCATCATAAGCCACGCTTATGATTTGCGTCAGACTGTCAGCGCATCCTCCAGAACGAGCTGCGTGGCGATTTCCCAGCTTCGGGACATCAGGGCCGTCTGCACCGGCTGTTTCAGCCGCACCAGCCCCACCCCCGGCGAAGGGCATGACGCAAGCCGCCGGATCTGCACCGGCATGGCGGGGTCGCGCTGATGTGGCAGGGCCGCGACGGGCAGGATCGTCGCCAGACGCCCGGCCAGCAGCTCCACATACAGCAGTTCGAGCGCATTGGTCTCCAGCAGGACATTGGGCCTGACCCCGGCCTTCGCAAAGCACTCATCCACGATCTGACGCGTCCGCATGGAGTGGCCAAGAAGGCCCAGCGGATGTTCGGCCGCATCCGCCCAGCTGAACGTCTTGCGGGACGGCAGTTCCATCCGGGACCCGGCCACGAAGACATACTGTTCCGCATAAAGCTGGTGCGTCTCGAAACTGCCGTCCGCAGGAACCTGATCCAGATAGATCAGCCCCATCTGAAGGCGCTGTTCGGTCAGGTCATGGAGAATATCGGTATTGGCAGACACCGTCAGCTCGATATGGAGTGCTGGTACGGCGGCCCTGAGGCTTTCCATCAGCAGCGGCATGATCTGGATGGCGGGCGGGATGGTGCCGATCGCAAGTGTGCCGCCTGCGACTTCATGCGCGAAATCGGCTTCCTGACGCAGACCATCCAGAGCCGCCATCGTCTGCCGCGCCCAGGCCAGTACGCGCTCGCCTTCCGGCGTCAGCCCCAGGACACGCCGGTTGCGCCGGACGATGGGCACGCCAAGTTCATGCTCGAGCTGACGGATCGCCATTGACAGCGCGGGCTGCGACACGTTGCAGTGCTCCGCGGCCCGGGAAAAATGCCGGTACTGGTCGAGAGCGATGAGATAGGTCAGCTGACGCAGGAACACGAGGGCTTGTCCATGAACACGGAAAGGGTAGGAAGTGTGTCGCCCTGATCCGTCCGTGGCAATCCGTCAGGCCGCGCGGAAGCGCGTCCCTGCCTCCTCCTCTGTGATCTGATTGCATCAGGACAGAAAATCTAGCCGATTATCACATATAGTTTTGAATATTTTCCCAATTATGCGTTATACTTTAAGGCTCAAGATGGCGAATCATCGTGCCTGTCACAGAAGAGCCTTCCCCTCGATCCCCGGTACAGGCTGTTCTGTCCGGTTTTTTCTGCCTTTCCCCTGACAGGTCTGCCCTGCGGGTCGCCGGAGTTTTCCCGTCATGAGCGACACAGTGCTCAACCCCTCCCCCGTCCCTTCTGCTGCCGTAGCCAAGGCGCCCATGGTCGGGCGCATGATGTTCGCTGTTGCGCTGGCTGCGATTGCAGGCCTGATGTTCGGACTGGATGTGGGCGTCATTTCCGGCGCGCTCGGCTTTATCCGTGACGAGTTCCATGCTTCCGAATTCGAGCAGTCCTGGATCGTATCATCCATGATGTTCGGCGCGGCCGTGGGGGCCGTGGGCGCAGGCCGCATGTCCTATGCGTTCGGACGCCGCCGCTCCCTGATCTTCAGCGCCTTCCTGTTCGTGGCAGGCGGCCTCGTCTGCGCCCTGGCATCCTCGGTCTCCGAACTGATCATCGGCCGCACCATGCTGGGTCTGGCGATCGGTATCGGAAGCTTCGTGGCTCCGCTCTACATTTCCGAAGTCTCGGACATTTCGCGGCGCGGCAGTCTGGTGTCGATGTATCAGCTGATGATCACACTGGGCATCCTGCTGGCCTTCGTGTCCAACGCCATCCTGTCTTATAGCGGCTCATGGCGCTGGATGCTGGGAATCATGGCCATTCCCGGCACGTTCTTCCTGATCGGTTCGTTCTTCCTGCCCGACAGCCCGCGCTGGCTGATGCTGCGTGGCCGGCATGAAGAGGCCCTGTCGATCATGAAGGAACTGCGCCACAACCCTGAACTCGCCCATCAGGAAATCCGCGACATTCAGGGGCAGATCCATGACCGTCAGCGCGGTCTGGCAATGTTCCTTGAAAACCGCAACTTCCGTCGTGCCGTCCTCCTCGGCATCGTGCTTCAGGTCATGCAGCAGCTCACCGGCATCAACGTTGTCATGTACTACGCCCCGCGCATCTTTCAGGAAGTCGGGTTCGGATCGAGCGGCCAGATGTGGGGCACGGCCATTGTCGGCGTGGTCAACTGGCTCGCCACTTTCATCGCCATTGCCTTTGCGGACAGCTGGGGCCGTCGTCCGATGCTGATCACGGGATTTGCCATCATGTCGGCCGGCCTTGCTGTTCTGGCGACCATCATGTCAGGCGCCGTCGGCAATACGGACCTGTCGCATTACCTCGCGATCTCGGTCCTGCTGTGCTTCATCGCAGGCTTCGCCTTCTCGGCCGGTCCACTGGTCTGGGTTCTGTGCTCGGAAGTCATGCCGCTTCAGGGGCGTGATTTCGGCATTACCTGCTCGACCGTCACCAACTGGGTCACGAACATGGTGGTGGGTGCCACGTTCCTCGGTCTGCTCACGACGCTCGGGGCCTCGCACACCTTCTGGCTCTATGCCGGGCTGAATGCGCTCTTCATTTTCATGGTGCTGTTCTTTGTTCCGGAGACCAAGGGCGTGTCCCTTGAGTCCATCGAGACGAAGCTCAACCAGGGCGTCACCCTGCGCAATATCGGCCGCTGATCCCGTCCATTACGGCACAAAAAAGCCCCCGTTCCGCAAGGAACGGGGGCTTTTTCACATCCGGAGCGTCAGCCGCGACCGGCGGCGATCTTGCGATCGGTGTTGTACTGGCTCAGCGCATAGACCGACCAGATGGCAGCCGGGATCCAGCCGATCACCGTGACCTGAAGGATCAAACACACCAGACCGGCAAACGGACGGCCGATGGTGAAGAACTGCAGCCAGGGCAGAAGCAGGGCAAGAATGAGACGCATGATGCTCTCCTTTCACAAAGATGCTCTGACATCAGTGATCGGTGAGAAACGCTTCCGATGCAACTCCGGTTCATGAAGGCGCCCACAAACGCAGGCTCCGACGGTTCAGAGAGACTGGCCAACCGGCTTGGACGTCGCCGTCTTGGTCCGCATCCATCCACCCTCGAAGCCCGCGCGCTCCAAACCCGTCCGCAGATAGGCGTTCTTCTTCATCGTGTTCCACACGAGGCCGCTGCGCCAGTTTTCCAGCATCAGCAGGATCGGCCCCTGATCGATGCCCAACTGCTGACCATCAACCCAGTAGCTTTTCTGATCCGCAAAGGACGGATTGAAAGCATCGAGGAAGCCATATTTGTTGTAAATCCGGTCCCCGTACCGGGCACGCATTTCCTTGAGCGCCGGCAGGGCAATTTCCGGCGCAAAGGCGATGGACCCACCCACAGCGGTCGGCGCAATCGTGCCGTCATCCAGAATGTAATCGCGCCCGGCTCCGCGCGCGCTATAGGCCAGATAATGACGCTTCTTGCCGTCATAAACCTGCTGCGCATCACCTGGACCGTCACAGGCGGTCAGACCCCAGATATTGGGCCCGTAATCCTTCCAGTCGCCCGGATTGGCCTGAGCGTAAGCCCGCTGGGCATAAGCGGCTTCACGCCCGTTCTGGAAATAATCGACGTTATGGGCCCGATCCCACGCATCCTGAACGCCCCGGAAATCAATCCAGGATTCGCTGTACTGATGCCCGAACATCGGCGCGAAATTCAGCAGCTTGTGGCCCTGGAAATCACCCCACTGGTTTTCATAGGTCGCAGTCCAAGCCTTCCAGGTCTCGGCCGGGAGCGGATGCGTCGGTGAGCCGAGGGCCTGAAGATAGATGATCAGGCCCTCGTTATAGCCCTTCCAGTCGCTGGGCAGGAACGTATGCGGCGGCATCCAGCCCATGCTGAGCCAGGGGCCGTGCGCCTTCATCCAGGTCCAGTCGATCCGGCGATACAGCTTGTCTGCAACGTCGCGGATTTCCTTTTCCTGCGGCGTGTCATGATCGAAATAGGACTGCGAGAACAACACGCCCCCCATCAGCAGCGCCGTATCAACGCTGGACAGCTCGGACCAGTCCGCAACACGCAGGCCGGTGTTGGGATCAAGGAAATGGTAGAAGAAACCCTTATAGCCCGCAGCGCCTGAGACGTGATCGTTCTGCGGCAGGCTGGCCAGGAAGCGCAGCGTCGTCAGGGTCCGGTCCACGGCCTGCTGGCGGGTGATGTAATGCCGCTCCACGCCAATGCCGTAAGCCGTCAGGCCAAATCCGACACTGGCAATGCTCGCCGCGCCATTGGGCAGCGGCGCACGGTCCGGCACGAGGCCGTTCTTCGGATTTCCGGTTTCCCAGAACCAGTTGAACGTGCGCTTTTCAAGATCATCGACGAAAGCCGCATCGGCCGCGGGCAGGCTCGCGGGCTGAAGCGCCGGCGTCAGCGCGGTGCTGACCGTTGGCCCGGCCTGTGCGATGCCAAATGTCCCCGCCAGCGCGCCCAGCGCAAATCCGGCCTGACAGAGGCGGGAAATCCGGGATTTTTTCCTTCGACCACTCACGGTGGCTGGAGAGAAAGTCGGGACTTCGGAAGTCCGCTGCGTCCGGTGCTGCATGCTCATGCGGGGGAGGATAAGCAGAAGGAGCGACGCCGACGCACCCACCGTTACATCAACTTTCCGTGACGCTCGAAAAGTGAAGGAACTCCGCCCTTGCAGTCTCAGACTTTATGACAGGATTGGGGCGAATGTAACATCATCAATATCTGAAATACCAGTCTTCGAAACACTAGAATCACTACACGATTCTGTCTGGCACAGCATCCGGGCCGCGATTTCCGCCGTCACGAAGGTCGCAATGACCTCCGGCCGCTTGTCGCGCGCTCCGAAATCCCCGATAGGGCAGACAAGACGGTCGATCCGCTCCTGCGGAATATCGATCTGACGGAACGCACTCTCGAACCGCTTCCGCTTCGTCCGCGACCCGATCATCCCGACATAACGCAGGTCCCCGCGCTCCAGCGCAGCCCCCGTGATAAGCGCATCCAGCGTATGGCTCTGGGTCAGCACCAGTACGCCCGATCCGGCCGGAGCGCCCTGAACAAGCGACTCCCATTGCTCGGTGACATGTGCCTCCACGCCCGGCGGCACGGTCCCGAACTCTTCCTCCCGCGCATCTACCCAGACCAGCCGCAGCGGCAGAAGCGCGAGCGAACGTGCCAGAGCGCGCCCCACATGCCCGGCCCCGAACAGCAGCAGTTGCGGCAGCCGCTCCCATTCCGCCCGGATTTCCGCCTCAAGGGCCTCCGCGTCTTGCACGCGCTCGATGCGAACGGTCACGGCCCCGCCACAGCACTGGTTGATGGCAGGACCCAACGGGATGTGACGCTCCACCGGAGCCCCACCCGCCGCGAGAAGCGCACGTCCCTCCGCCATACAATCCCATTCCAGACGTCCTCCGCCGATCGTACCGGTCTGCTCGCTCGGGGTCAGGAGCATGAACGCACCCTCTTCCCGTGGCGTCGATCCCCGTGCGCGGATGACGGTCAGGCGCACCATATCCTGCCCCTCCCGCCGCCAGCGCAGAACATCCGTCAGCATGGTCAGTCCGCGCGCTCTTGCAGCGCCATGAGGGTTTTGAGCACCCGCTCAGGCGTAGCCGGCGCGTCGAGTTTCGGACAGGTGCGATAGTCGTCCAGACTGGCGATCGCGTCTGAAATGGCCTGCAAGACCGCCACTCCATGCACGAAAGGCGGCTCCCCGACGGCCTTGGAACGGAAAATCGTCTCCTCCCGGTTCGGTGCGTTTTCCAGCAGCTCCACATTGAAAATCCGCGGCCGGTCAGAACAGGCCGGGATCTTGTAGGTGCTGGGCGCATGGGTCCGCAGACGTCCGGCTGGATCCCAGACAAGTTCCTCCGTCGTCAGCCAGCCCGCGCCTTGCACGAACCCGCCCTCGATCTGCCCGATATCGATATCCGGATTGAGGGACTGCCCGGCATCATGCAGGATATCCACGCGGTCAATGCTGTGCTCCCCCGTCAGCAGATCGACCGACACTTCCGCACAGGCCGCGCCATAGGCGAAATAGAAGAATGGACGTCCGCGCCCGGTCTCGGGATTCCAGGAAATCTTCGGCGTCTTGTAAAACCCGTTCGAGGACAGCGACACCCGCGCGAAATAGGCCTGCCAGGCGAGTTGCTGGAAGGTCATGACCTCCGCACCGACATGCACGCCATCAGGCCGGAAATGGATGTCTTCGGGCACCACACTCCACTTCTCGGCGGCGAACGTGATCATCCGGTTCTTGATCTTGCGCACCGCATCCAGCACTGCCATGCCGTTCAGATCCGCCCCTGAAGACGCCGCCGTAGCAGACGTGTTCGGCACCTTCCCGGTCGTGGTCGCCGTGATACGGACGCGATCCGCCGTCAGACCGAATTCACGCAGGACGATCTGCACCATCTTGGTGTGCAGCCCCTGCCCCATTTCCGTCCCGCCATGGTTCACCTGAACCGAGCCGTCCGTGTAGACATGCACCAGCGCGCCGGCCTGATTGTAATGGGTGGCCGTAAAGGAAATACCGAACTTCACCGGCGTCAGTGCAATGCCGCGACGGATGATGCGACTGTTACGATTGAATGCCCGGATTTCGGCCTTGCGCGCCTGATAATCACAACGCTCGACCAGCTTCGTGATGATCTCGGCCGTAATCGAGTCCTCGACCGTCATGTGATACGGCGTGAGATTGCGCGTTCCCGTCCCGTAAACATTGCGTAGTCGGACCGTTACAGGATCAAGACCGGTCGCAAACGCGACTTCCTCGATCACACGTTCGGCCGCGACAATACCCTGCGGTCCACCAAAACCGCGATAGGCCGTATTGGACTGCGTGTTGGTCCGCAGTGGCTCGGATTTCAGCCGCACATCCGGATAGAAATAGGCGTTATCAGCGTGAAACAGTGCCCGGTCTGTCACCGGCCCAGACAGATCCGGCGCCCAGCCGCACCGCGCGGCCAGAACCATGTCCACGGCGAGAATATCGCCCTCATCCGTAAAACCGACGTCATAGTCGATCAGGAAGTCATGCCGCTTGCCTGTGACCATCATGTCATCATCACGGTCCAGACGCGCCTTGACGGCCTGCCCCGTCCGGTCAGCGGCGATGGCGGCCAGACAGGCCCAGGCATTGGCCTGCGTCTCCTTGCCGCCGAACGCCCCGCCCATACGCCGCACTTCCGTCGTGACCAGATGATGCGGACGCCCCAGCACGGCTGCGACCAGATGCTGCGTCTCGGACGGATGCTGCGTGGAGGACCAGACGCGCATTTCCCCGGCCTCTCCCGGCTGGGCGAGTGCGGCCTGCCCTTCCAGATAGAAATGCTCCTGCCCACCAATCTCGATCTGCCCCGACAGGCGGCGTGGCGCGGCCTTCAGGCCACGCTCCACATCGCCGCGCTGCATGGTCAGGGAACGCCAGACCATCGGGCTGCCGTTCTCCCGCGCCTGCGCAATGTTCAGGATCGCAGGCTTTTCCTCATACTCAATCTTCGCCAGACGCACGGCCTGCCGCGCCGCCTGACGCGAGGTCGCCACCACGGCGAACATCACCTGCCCCCAGAAATGAACATGATCCGTGGCCAGAAGCGGCTCGTCTTCCCGATGAACCGGGCTGATCTGGTTTTCCCCCGGCACATCTGCCGCCGTCAGCACACACACGACGCCCGGCGCGGCGCGGATGGCGTCCAGATCCATTGACACGATCCGCGCATGGGCCTTCGTGCTCAATCCCGGAACGAGATGCAGCGTGCCACGCGGTTCAGGCAGATCATCAATATATGCTGCCCGCCCCGTGACATGCAGCAGCGCGCTTTCATGCTTCATACTGGTCGAAGCCGCTCCCGGAACGAGATCAGACATGGACCAGCCCTCCCGTCCGGGCCAGACGCGCCTGTTCAGTGCCCGTCGTTTCTTCAAAAAACCGCGTCAGCAGATTGGCGGCCACGGTCTGTCGATACCAAGCACTCGCCCGCATATCGGTCAGCGGCGTGAAGTCTTCCAGAACCGCCTTTCGTGCCGCCTCAAGCGCCTTCTCGTCCCAGACCCGTCCGAGTAATGCCGCTTCCGCGCCCGATGCCCGCTTGGGCGTGGCTGCCATGCCGCCATAGGCCAGTCGGGCTGTGGTGATCCGGTCCTGATCATCCATTTCGATCACGAAGGCGCCCAAAACAGCGGAAATATCCTGATCAAAGCGCTTGGAAATCTTGTAAACACGGAACTGCGAATTCTGTGCCGGTGTCGGAATGGTCAGCGCCTCCACGAACTCACCGGGCTGCCGATCCTGCTTTCCGTAAGCGATGAAATAGTCTTCCAGCGCGATAGACCGATGCTCTGTCCCGCGCCGCAGATGCAGCGTCGCATTGGCCGCAATGAACATCGGGGGCCCGTCGCCGATCGGGGAGCCATTAGCGATATTCCCACAAACCGTGGCGCTGTTCCGCACCTGCGTGGAGCCCAGACGGCGGATCATTTCCCCCGCATCCGGCAACAGCTCCGCAATGGCGGAACGTGCGTCCTGATACGTCACCGCAGCTCCAATCCGCAGCCCCGCCGACGTTCTGGTCAGGGCCCGCAGTTCGGGAACGCGGCCGATCGGCAGGACATGCTTCAGACGACGCATCCCCTTCGTCACCCAAAGCCCCACATCCGTGGCGCCCGCAACAATGGTCGCCTCCGGATCGGCCAGCAGGATCTTCGCCAGATCATCCGCAGATGCCGGAATGCTGAGCGTGCCCTCAGGCCCTTCAAGCCGCACGCTCTCGCCGTCCTGAAGCCCGGCGAGACGTTCCACAATCGTGTCCACCTGCGCATCGAAACGGTCCGGACCGGCCGTCATCGCCTGTTTCATGGCCCGCACGATCGGCGCATAGCCGGTGCAGCGGCACAGATTACCGGCCAGTGCATCATCAATGGCCTGATCGTCCGCCGTGGCGCCTTTGGTCTTGCGATAGGCGGCCATCGACATGACGAAACCCGGCGTGCAGAACCCGCATTGTGAGCCATGCTGTTCAACCATGGCACTCTGCACGGGATGCGGCGCATCTGGCGTGCCGAGATCCTCGATCGTGTAGACCTGTGCGCCGTCCAGCATGCTGACGAACTGGATGCAGGCATTGACCGCCCGCCAGTTCAGCCGCCCGTCCTCAAGTCGGACAACCAGCACCGTACAGGCCCCGCAATCGCCCTCATTGCACCCTTCCTTGGTACCGGTCCGCCCGCGCTCACGCAGCCAGTCCAGCAGGGTCAGCGTCGGGGACATATCCCTGAGCGTGCAGAGGTCTTCCCCCAGATAAAAACGGATGGTCTGGCGCATCAGGCGGGATCTCGGACAAGGAAGATAAGGGGGCGTGCAGACTTCTGTGCCCCACGGCAAGCGTTGCCGTCTATATCCAAGATCGGAACGAAGTGTTGCCTTTTCTAGAGCAGCGGATAATGACAGGCGACCCTGCGCCCTTCCGCGACCTGCCGCAGTTCCGGTCGTTCCTGCGCGCAGCGCGGCTGGGCCAGCGGACAGCGCGTGTGAAACGCACAGCCCTGCGGAGGATGGACCGGGCTCGGCACATCGCCTTTGAGCGGCGGCGGCAAGGGCCGGTCCGGACGGGGCACCGCATCCAGCAACGCCCGCGTATAGGGATGGGCCGGGGCTTCCAGCACCGCCAGCACGTCCCCTTCCTCCACGATCCGCCCCAGATACATAACGGCAATCCGGTCCGCCATCTGCCGCACGACCGCCAGGTCATGGGAGATGAACACGCACGCCACGTCCAGCGAATTGCGCAGATCCCGCAACAGATTGACGATCTGCGCCTGCACCGACACATCGAGCGCAGAGGTCGGCTCATCCGCCACCAGAAGATCCGGCCCCAGCATCAAGGCGCGCGCAATGTTCAGACGCTGCCGCTGGCCGCCGGAAAACTCATGCGGATAGCGGGACAGGACGGACGATGACAGGCCGACCTGCTCCAGCAACGCCGCGATCCGATCCGCAATGCCGGTGCGACCATGGATCCGCATCGGTTCCGCCAGCGTCTCGCCAATGGTGCGGCGCGGATTGAACGTCGAGGACGAGTCCTGAAACACCATCTGCATCCGGGGCCGCCAGCGCCGCAGTGCGCGGTCCGACAGGCCGGAAATCCGCTCGCCCTCAAAGAACACCTCGCCCGAACTCGGCGCCCCCAGCCCGATCAGCGTCCGGCCCAGCGTGGACTTGCCGCAGCCGGACTCCCCGACCAGCGCCAGAGCCTCCCCGCGATGCACGACCAGCGACACATCGCTCACGGCACGCAGGGTTTCCCCATGCGACAGGCGATAGTGTTTGCTGAGGTTTTTCGCTTCAAGCAGAACAGTCATGCGTCGTACAGCACGCAGGCCACGCGCCGCCCTTCTTCCGGTTCACGCAAAGCAGGACGCACGCCACAGTCCGGTCGCACGAACCGGCAGCGCGGCGCGAAAACGCAACCTTCCGGCCGCGCCTCCGGAGCCGACGGACGGCCCGGAATGGTTGGCAGCGCATCCGGTCTCGGGCCATCCAGCGGCGGGATCGCCTCCAGCAAAGCCTGCGTATAAGGATGCAGCGGCCGCGCCATGACTGCCGCAACCGGCCCCTGCTCCACGACAAGCCCGGAATAGACGACAGCCACATGCGTGCAGGTCTGCGCCACGACGCCCATATCGTGGGTAATCAGCATCACACCCGCACCGCTGTCGCGGATTTCGCACAGCAGCGTCAGGATCTGCGCCTGCACCGTAACATCGAGCGCGGTAGTCGGCTCATCCGCGATCAGAAGTGCCGGATCACAGGACAGCGCCATTGCGATCATGGCGCGCTGCCGCAGACCGCCGGAAAGCTGATGCGGATAGCGGTTTGCCGCCGCTTCCGGATCGGGGACACCCATCCGTCCCAGTAGGCGCACCGTCCGCGCGCGGGCCTCGCGACGGCTTACTGGCTCATGCAGCCGGATCTGCTCGTCGATCTGTGCCCCAATGGAGCGGACTGGCAGAAACGCCGTCATCGGGTCCTGAAAGATCATGGCCATGCCCGCACCCCGCAGACGTCGCCACTCACGATCCTTCATTCCCAGAAGTTCGCGGCCCTCAAAACGGATGGAGCCCGAGGCCTTAAGACCGGGCAGCAACCCCATCACGCTCATGGCCGTCAGGCTTTTCCCGGACCCGGACTCTCCGACCACGCCCAGCGCATCCCCGCGCCTCACGGTCAGGGACACATCTTCCAGCAGGGCCGTCCCCTTCGGCAGTTCCAGATGCAGGTGATGCAGCTTTAAAAGAGCGTCAGCGCCCATGCCGTCCCTCCATGATCCGCGGGTCCAGCAGGGCATAGAGCCCGTCCACCAGCGCATTGGCGATCACGACGAATACGGCGGCATACATGACCGTCGCCATGATGAGCGGCAGGTCGAGCGTCGCCAGCGCCTGATAGGTCAGCCGCCCCACCCCCGGCATGGCGAACACAACTTCCGTCAGAAGCGCGCCACCCCCCAGAAGCTGCGCAAAATCCAGTCCGAACAGCGAAATATAGCTCAGCCAGGATAGTCGCAGACCATGCCACAGCCACACGCGCACCGGCCCCGCCCCCTTGGCCCGGGCGGTGCGGATGGCGTCTTCGCCCATGGCGGTCAGAAGTTCGGAGCGCAGAACCCGCGCATACAGGCCGATGAAACACACTGCCAATGTCAGGGACGGCAGGAACAGCGCCTTCGCCCAGCCCCAGGGACTCTGCGAAAACGGCACGTATCCAAGCGGCGGCACCCAGCGGAACAGGAACGTGTCATGCCAGCGGCTCTGTGTGACGAGATTGACGACTTCCCCGAGCCAGAACACCGGCATCGACAGCCCGATCAGCCCCAGAACCATCAGCAGCCGATCCACCCAGCTATCCCGCAGAACGGCCGAGGCAATCCCGAACACCAGCGATCCACTGACCCAGAAAAACGCCGCCCACAGCACCAGCGAGAGTGTCACGGGGGCTGCCTGCAACACTTCCGGAACGACCCTCTGCCCGTGATTGACGAAGGACGTCAGGTCCCGGGTGACGAACAGCTTTTCCATCATCTTCACGTACTGCACGGGTAGCGGACGATCGAACCCATATTCCGCGCGGATACGTTCCACGACCTGCGGACTGGCCCCGCGTCCTGCAATGCGCGCCGTCGGGTCCGCGCCCGGTGTCGCAAAGAAAATGCAGAACACCAGAACCGAAATCCCGAAAATGACCAGCAGCATCTGCCCGGTCCGGGAGGCCAGACTGCGGATCATCGGCCTGCTCCCTTGGGATCAAGCTGGTCCCGCAGCGCATTACCCAGAACATTAAGCGCCAACACCGTCAGAACAATCGCCAGCCCCGGCACGATGGCCACCATGGGCCGCGTATAGAGCAGCCCTTCGCCGTCCTGAATGATCGTCCCCCAGGATGCCGCCGGCGCCTGAACGCCGAGCGACAGGAAAGACAATGCGGATTCCGCCAACATGCACAGCGCCATCACAAGCGGTGCCAGAACCGCCATGGTCGGTGTCAGCCCCGGCAGGATTTCCCGCCACAGGATGCGCCAGTCCGACGCTCCCATGCCCCGCGCCGCCATGACAAATCCCGCCTGCGACAGGCTCAGCGCCCGCGCCCGCAACGGCCGCGCCGCATAGGGCACATAAACCAGCGCGATAATCCCGATCGGGATCAGCAGATTATCCGCCCCGATGGTCACAGGTCCAAGCCGGATGCCATGCCCCACCGTGACGACGGACAGCGAAATCGCAAACAGATAGACCGGGATCGCCCAGAGCATATCCAGAATGCGCGACAGGATCAGATCAATCCAGCCGCCGAAATACCCGGCACAGATCCCGATACAGGCCGCCAGACACAGACAGACCATCGCGGACGCCGCTGCAATCAGCAAGGAATTGCGGCCGCCATACAGGACGCGCGCCGCCACATCCCGCCCCTGCGAGTCCGCCCCGAGCGCATACGGCCCCAGCCGCCAGTCCGGTCCGATCGGACTGAGGCCCAGATGCAGCGGGTTGTCATTGGGCTGCATGAGATCAACGCGCTGCCCGTTCCGGATCGTCGTGCCTGCGATGTCGGAAGAAAACGGATCAATCCCGTTGAGCGTCGCATAAAGCGGGGCGGACAGGCAGGCGAGGATGATGGAAACCAGAAGCAGGGCCGCAAAGGCGCCGTCACGGCGCGTCAGAACAGCGCGGATAATCCGCCGATAACTTCCTTCCACGCCTGCTCCATTCCGTTCCGGTGCGTGATCTTTTTTCGTTCTACAGCACGAACACGTCCGGACAGAAGAGGATCTTCGTCAATCAGACCATCTGGCGGCCAGGTTTGCGCACATGCTGACGGATACGCTGCTGAAGCGCGCCCAGATCGGGAAGGAGTTCGTTATGGAGCGCGCGCACGCTGTCATGCGCGGCATAAAAGCGCCTTGTGCCGCTCGTGCTGACCAGAATGGCCGCGCCGAGGAAGACGCCGTTGATTTCGATGACTGTTGAACCAAGCATGATGCCGGACCCTGAAGAAAGAGCCCGACAGTCCAGTTGTCGGGCGTTATGACACGCCGGAGACACTTGCCTCCGGACCTGAAGCGGAGCAGCGTTTGCGCTGCGAGCTACACATTCGACACATCATTGACCGACTGGTCCCGTTGCTGTGGATGCCACTGGAGCGGATCACATACGACGTCATAGGGCGCAGCGTCAATATATAACGCATGAACATGATGCGATATCGACGACGCGCCCATAATAACGCTATTGTTTCGCTGTAACGGAAATCATCATTTACCGTCTGCCCTTTCCCCCATTTCCCGTGTTAAGTGAGGCCATGAGCAAGAAGGTTCCGCTGTCCCCCGCCCCGTTCGAAGGTTATGCCGCCCCCCGGGGCCACGTTTTCAACTCCTTTCTGGAGACGGTGGGAGGCACACCATTGGTCGCGCTGCCACACCTGACCCAGCGTGAGCATCTCAACGGGCGGCTGCTCCTCAAGCTGGAATTCTTCAACCCACTCGGCTCCGTCAAGGACCGGATCGGAGTGGCCATGCTGCGCGATGCCGAAGCGCGCGGCCTGATTACGCCGGGCCGCACTGTCCTGATCGAGCCGACCTCGGGCAATACCGGCATTTCGCTCGCTTTCGCAGCGGTGGCGCTGGGATACCGCCTGATCGTCACCATGCCGGAAAACGCCTCGACCGAGCGCCGCAAGATGCTGCGCCTGATGGGCGCGGACACGGAACTGACCCCTGCATCCCGCGGCATGGCCGGCGCCATCGAACGCGCTGAACAGCTCAACCGCACTCTGCCTGACGCCTGGATGCCGAGCCAGTTCGAAAACGACGCCAACCCGGCCGTGCATGAAGCCACGACGGCCCGGGAAATCTGGGAAGATACAGCAGGCAAGGTCGATATGGTCGTGGCCGGTCTGGGCACGGGTGGTACGGCGTCTGGCATTGCCCACGGGCTCAAGAAGCACCGCAAATCCATCAAGGTCTATGGTGTGGAACCGCGGGAAAGTGCCGTGCTGCATGGCGACGAGCCTGGACCGCATGGCATTCAGGGTATCGGCCCGGGTTTCGAACCCGACACGCTGGATCTCAAGGCGCTGGATGGCGTGTTCGAGGTCTCCGAACAGGAAGCGGTGGCAACGGCACGCCTGTGTGCAGCCGTTGAAGGCATTCCCATCGGGATTTCCTCGGGAGCCGCCCTGTTCGCGGGAATGGAACTGGCCCGCAAGCCCTCCAGCCGCGGCAAGACGATCGTGGCCATCGTCCCGTCCTTCGCGGAACGCTACCTCTCCACACAGCTCTTCGACGGGCTGGCCTGAGGGTCAATAAAACAACCATAAACAAAAGTTGTTTTATTTAATATGCGTTTGTGTTCGTTATTAACTCGAAGTCTTGTTCCGCTCTCCAGCAGAAGAGTCGGGGCGGCTGAGAGGAGATAACGTCATGAACCTGTTTTCCGGCCGTCCGACATCTTTCGATCCCGCCTGGGCGACGCATGGCCTGCCCGATACGGGCCGCCAGCAGATCGCCGGTGCGTTCCAGCGCCTCGGCCAGCAGGTCGAGTTGCTGCTGGTTCCCGGCCTCTTCGGTTCGGGCCCGGATCACTGGCAGTCCCACTGGGAACAGACTTATGGCCTGAAACGTCTTCACCAGACGGACTGGGAAACGCCCACACCCGCAGACTGGGAAGCAGCGCTCACCACTGCGGTCGAGGCCTCATCCCGTCCGGTTTTTCTGATCGCCCACAGTCTTGGGGCCGTGCTGAGTGCGAAATGGCTGAGCCGTCATGGTGGCCAGAAGGTGGCCGGGGCGTTTCTGGTGGCGCCTGCGGATATCGACCAGACAGCACATCCGGACGTCACGCGCATCCGTGCTTTTGGGCCGCTTCCCCACATGCCCCTGCCCGTCCCCACCGCGATCATGGCCAGCAGCAATGACCCCTGGCTGTCCCTGCCGCGTGCGCGGGAACTCGCCGGTCAGTGGCAGTCGGATTTTCTGGAAGCGGGCGCTGTCGGCCATATCGGCAGCAGCGAACCGCTGGGTCTGTGGGAGCATGGCGCGACGGCCATGCTCGATTTCGCCCGCAGGAAATTCCCGTTCCGGGTGCAGTGACCGCCCCCGGAAGAGCCCACGTCAGGACTTGCCGGAGATCGGTTTCCAGCGGTTGAGCAGCAGGGAGTTGCTGACCACCGAGACGGAACTCATGGCCATGGCAGCGCCCGCCACGATCGGATTCAGCATTCCGAAAGCCGCCAGCGGCAGGCCCAGAATGTTGTAGATGAAGGCGAAGAACAGGTTCTGCCGGATCTTGGACAGGGTCGCATTGGACAGCGAAATCGCATCCAGAACGCCGGTCATCTCGCTCTTCATCAGCACAACATCGGCCGTATCGAGAGCCACGGCAGAGCCCGCGCCGATGGCGAACCCGACATCGGCGGCGGCCAGGGCCGGCGCGTCGTTGATGCCATCGCCCACCATGCCGACCAGACCGCCCTGCGCCCGGTATTTCGCAACACCATCCGCCTTGTGCTCGGGCAGCACGCCGGCGAGATAGTCATCCACGCCAACCTGTCGCGCCACGACAGAGGCTGCGCGTTCGTTGTCGCCCGTCAGCATCACGACCCGGATGCCCCGGGCCTTCAGAGCCTTCACAGTCGCCACGGCATCGGCCCGCAGTTCATCCGCCAGTGCGATGATACCCAGAACCTGACCGTCCTGCGCCACGGCGATGACGGTATTGCCCTCGCTTTCCAACGCTGCGACCGGCAGGGACGACAGATCCAGACCACTCGCCTGCATGAAAGCCGGCGAGCCCAGACGTGCTTCCTGCCCCCCGCACTGGGCGATGACGCCCTTGCCCGGAACCGCCTGGAAGTCCTCCACCGCGGCAGGAGCATTCCCGCCGTGGCTTTCAGCATAATCCACGATGGCGCGGGCCAGCGGATGCTCGGAATTATGCTCCAGGGCATGCGCAACGCCCAGAAGCGTATCCACCGGAACACCTACCGCCGGATGAACGGCCGCAACCGTGGGACGGCCCTGCGTCAGAGTGCCGGTCTTGTCGACAATGATAGTCTTGAGCTTCTCGGCCCGCTCCAGCGCATCGGCATTGCGGAACAAAATGCCGGACTGCGCGCCCCGCCCCGTCCCGACCATGATGGCCGTTGGCGTCGCCAGACCCAGCGAACACGGGCAGGCAATGACCAGCACGGACACGGCGGAGACGAGGCTCCATGTCGCGGAGCCGGTTACGGCCCAGCCGATCAGGAAGGTCAGCACCGCAATTCCGATGACCGCAGGCACGAAAATGCCCGAAACCTTATCAGCCAGACGCTGCACATTGGCCTTCGACCCCTGTGCCTGCTCGACCATCTTCACGATCCGCGCCAGCGCCGTATCCGCACCCACACCGGTTGCCCGGACACGCAGCGCACCATTGGCGTTCATCGTGCCGCCGAAGACCTCGTTGCCAACTTCCTTGAGAACAGGAACGCTCTCACCCGTCAGCATGGACTCGTTGATTTCGGAAGAACCCTCGATGATCTCGCCATCCACCGGCACGCTTTCACCCGGACGCACGACGAAGATGTCACCGACATGCATGTCCGCAACCGCGCGATCCACGATGACGCCATCACGCTCGACATGCGCGATCTGCGGCTGAAGCTGGATCAGGCTCTCGATCCCGGCGCTCGTCTTGTTCTTGGCGCGGGTCTCCATGAGCTTGCCGAGCGAAATCAGCGTGATGATAGATGCGCTGGCTTCGAAATAGACATGCTGGTGCAGCCCGAACACCACGACGACCGCACTGAACAGCCAGGCAATGGACGTTCCGAGCACGACCAGCACATCCATATTGGCCGACCCGCCGCGCACGGCGTTCCAGGCCCTGCGATACAGATGCGCGCCACAGACGAACTGCACGATCGTGGCGAACAGGAACTGCAACGGAACCGGCACGATCATGCGGCCGAAGAACATGCCGATCATCTCGGCAAAGAGCGGCAGGGACAGGATGAGCGTCAGGATGAAGCGGTTGCGCTCACGCTTCCAGATGGCGGCCCGCTTCGCTTTGGGGTCTTCACGCGTCCCCTCGTTTAGCCTAGCTGCGCCGAAACCGGCCTTTTCGATCTTCCCGATCAGGAAAGCCGGTTCGACCACGCCGGGAATGTAATTGATATGCGCCCGCTCGGCCGCGAAATTGACGCTGGCCTGTACGGAAGGCTGGCGGTTCAGGATCTTTTCAATTCGGGCCGCACAGGCCGCGCAGGTCATGCCCGACAGCGACAGGTCCAGGCTCTGCTCGTCCACGGAGAAGCCCGCACGACGCACGGCCGCCACGACGCTTTCAACGGAGGATGAGGCGTTTTCAAAAGCGACCTGCGCGCGTTCGGACGCGAAGTTCACGGTCGCCTTCACACCGTCCTGACGGTTGAGGACTTTTTCAATCCGTGCGGCACAGGCGGCGCAGGTCATGCCACCGACGGGGAAACTGATCGTTTCTGACATCTGGAAAGGGTCCTGTCGGCTAGGAGGATTCTGCAAAGGGTTCGTGAGAAATATACCCCAACACCCTATTTTTCAAGCACGGAAAAGACGGCATTTCCATCGCCAAGAACAATCTCGTGATCGTGGAAGCGGCACAGCGCATCGCGATGCGCCACACTGATGAAGGTGGTGCCGGGCAGCGCGGAAAGAAGGGCCTCGTAAAGGCGGCGTTCATTGCCTTCGTCCAGGGCGGATGTCGCCTCGTCCAGAAACAGGATCGCCGGCCGGAACAGGAGCGCTCTCGCCACCGCCAGCCGCTGCTGTTCTCCGGGGGACAACACATCTCCCCAGTCAGCAATTTCATCCAGCCGATGGCTGTATCCCGCCAGATTAACAGCCTCCAGAACCCGCTGGCAGGACAGCGTTTCATAACGGTCCGGCGTTGCGGGATAGCTCAGGGCCTGACGCAGGGTTCCGGACGGCACATAGCTGCGCTGGGGCAGGAACATGGCCTGACGCATGTTGAAGGACACCGCCCCGCTCCCGTGACGCCACAATCCGGCAAGAGCGCGCAGGAACGTACTTTTTCCCGAGCCTGACGGCCCACGGACCAGCCAGCGCTCACCGCTTTCCAGCGTCAGGTTGCCGATCCGGGCAA